>NZ_JBXXJK010000001.1:0-968629 GCF_057628075.1 Blastococcus sp. OS1-29 | reverse complement strand
GTTGTGCCGCGGCGGCGGCGACGAGGTCGCCCACTCCAGCGAGTTGCCGTGGCCCCAGGGGTCGTCGCGCAGCGCCAGCTGCCCGTACTTCCACGACTTCACCACGTTGAACAGGAACGGGATCATCGAGGCACCCAGCACGAAGCTGAAGATCGTCGAGATGGTGTTCAGCGTGGTGAACCCGTCACTGGGCAGGTAGTCGGCGTAGCGGCGGGCCATGCCCTCGTTGCCCAGCCAGTGCTGGATCAGGAACGTGCCGTGGAAGCCGATGAACGTCATCCAGAACTGCAGCTTGCCGAGCTTCTCGTCGAGCATCCGGCCGCACATCTTCGGGAACCAGAACGCGATACCGGCGTTCGCCGCGAACACCACGGTGCCGAACACGACGTAGTGGAAGTGCGCCACCACGAAGTAGGAGTCGTGCACGTGCCAGTCCAGCGGCGGGCTGGCCAGCAGCACACCGGTCAGGCCGCCGAAGAGGAACGTGACCATGAAGCCGATCGACCACAGCATCGGCGTCTCGAACGTCATCTGGCCGCGCCACATCGTGCCGATCCAGTTGAAGAACTTCAGCCCGGTCGGCACGGCGATGAGGTAGGTGAGGAAGGCGAAGAACGGCAGCAGGATGGCGCCGGTGGCGAACATGTGGTGCGCCCAGACGGCCAGCGACAGGAAGCCGATGGACAGCGTGGCCGCGATCATGCCCTTGTAGCCGAACAGCGGCTTGCGGCTGAACACCGGGATGATCTCGGTGACGATGCCGAAGAACGGCAACGCGATGATGTACACCTCGGGGTGCCCGAAGAACCAGAACAGGTGCTGCCACAGCATCGGCCCGCCGTTCTCGCGGGAGTAGATCAGCGCACCCAGGTTCCGGTCGGCCAGCAGCGCGAACAGGGCTGCGGTCAGGATCGGGAAGACCAGCAGGATCAGCAGGCTGGTGACCAGCGTGTTCCAGGTGAAGATCGGCATCCGGAACATCGTCATGCCCGGCGCCCGCAGGCAGACGATGGTGCTGATGAAGTTGACCCCACCCAGGATCGTGCCCAGGCCGCTGACGGCGAGGCCGCCGATCCACAGGTTGCCGCTCACTCCGGGGGAGTTCGTGATGTCCGACAGCGGCGTGTAGGCGGTCCAGCCGAAGTCGGGGGCCCCACCGGGGGTGATGATGCCCGACAGCACGATGATGCTGCCGAACAGGAACAACCAGTACGAGAGCGCGTTCAGCCGCGGGAACGCCACGTCGGGCGCGCCGATCTGCAGCGGCATGATCAGGTTGCCGAACGCGAAGAACAGCGGCGTCGCGAACATCAGCAGCATCAGCGTGCCGTGCATCGTGAACAGCTGGTTGTACTGCTCCGGCGACAGGAACTGCATGCCCGGGCGCGCCAGTTCGGCGCGCATGAGCATCGCCATCAGCCCACCGATCATGAAGAACGTGAACGATGTGGTCAGGTACATCAGGCCGATGGTCTTGTGGTCGGTGGTCCGCAGCAGGTTGGACAGCCGCGAACCCTTCTCCGCCACACGAACCGGACTCGGCCGACTCACGATGGGCGCCGGTGCAATCGTCACGTTCCGGAGCTTAGACGTTGCCTCCCCGGCATCTTCGCGGGTGGGAGGGGGCACGCCGGTGACGCATGCCACGCGGCCGCGAACGCTCCGTCACGCTGCCCGTCGATAGGTGGCGATCTGCACCGAGACGGTGACGTGGAGTGGCTCCGGCAGGGCGGCGAGCTCCGTGCGGACGTCGTCCCGCGAGAGGTGCCGGGCGTGGGGCCCCATCCCGACCAGCGTCGCGACCGCCTGCCGGTCGAGCGACAGCGCAGCCCGCTGCTGCGCGACGCCGAGCCGCTCCAGATGCGGTTCCAGGGAGGCAGCCAGCCGGGCCGTCTTGTCCGGGTCGACGCGCAGCAGACCGAGCGGTCCGACCAGTTCGTGCAGGTGGTCGGTCTCCGGCGTGACGACGACGAGGCGGCCGTCCGGGCCCAGGACGCGGGCGATCTCCGGCCCGTTGCGCGGCGCGAACACGACCAGGACCCGGTCGACGGCTCCGTCGGCCACCGGCAGGCGCGCCCAGGTGTCGGCCACCACGGCCATCGCCCGCGGGTGGATCCGGGCCGCCCGGCGAGCGGCGTACGGCGAGGAGTCCAACACGATCCCCACGGCGTCGGGCAATCCCTCGAGGACGCCGGCGAGATGGTGGCCGGTGCCGCCACCGAGATCGAGCACCGTGCCGGCCGACTGCCCCACGGCGTCGGTCAGCGCCCGGGTCACGGCGTCGTAGTGGCCGGCGCCGAGGAACGCTGCGCGGTCGGCGACCATCTCGGCCGAGTCCCCCGACGGCGCGCGGTGTCCGGGCGGGAGCAGGGTCACGTGGCCCTGGCGGGCGCGGTCGAACCGGTGGCCGGAGGTGCAGGCCAGGCCGTCGGCGTCCACGGACAGCGACGCCGCGCACACCGGGCAGGCCAGCGCCGCGACGGCGCGGGGATCCAGCGGAGGGGCGGTGCTCACGCGCGGGCCGGGACGGCGTGGAAGGTCACGTCGCGCAGCTCGCCGTCGGCCGCCGTCGCGGTGACGTAGGTGCCGTGCGGCTGGCGGCGGCGGTCGGTCGGCGACCCGGGGTTGAGCAGCCGCAGCCCGCTGCGCGCCGTGGTGTCCCACGGGATGTGGCTGTGCCCGAACACCAGGACGTCGACGTCGGGGAAGCGGACGGCGCAGCGGTCCTCGCGCCCGTTCTTGTCACCCGTCTCGTGTACGACGGCGATACGAACACCCTCGATCTCGGCCCGGGCCACCTCGGGCAGCCGCTCACGGAGCGGTCCGTGGTCGTTGTTGCCGTACACGCCGACCAACCGCCGGGAGCGCGCCTCGAAAAGGTCCAAGAGTGCCGGGTCGACCCAGTCCCCCGCGTGCACCACGACGTCCGCGGCCTCGATCGCTGCCCAGAGGGAATGAGGTAGGTCACGTGCCCGATGAGGAACGTGGGTGTCGGAGGTCAACACCAGCGAAACAGGCACGACGACATGCTCCCAGGCCGATAGCTTTGCCCCGGCCGAGGATCCGGCCCGCATCCGTATCGCACCCCGAGGACTTCCTGTGACCGACCCCGCCACTCCCTCCGCGGCCACCGGCGCCGAGCACACCGCCGATGAGCCGTACGAGCGCCGCTGGCTCGCCCTCGGCGTCATCGCGCTGACCGTGCTGCTGGTGATCCTCGACGCGACGATCGTCAACATCGCGCTGCCGGCCGTCTCGGTCGATCTGCAGATCAGCGCCGCGACCCAGCAGTGGATCGTCACCGCCTACACGCTCACGTTCGGTGGGTTCCTCCTGCTCGGCGGGCGCATCGCCGACTTCTGGGGACGCAAGCGCACCTACCTGGTCGGGGCGGGCGGCTTCGCCGTGGCCTCCGCCATCGGCGGCCTGGCCCAGAACGAGGCGATGCTCTTCGGCGCCCGCGCCCTGCAGGGCGCCTTCGGGGCCCTGCTGGCCCCGGCCTCGCTGGCGCTGCTCACCGTGCTGTTCACCGACACGAAGGAGCGGGCCAAGGCGTTCGCGGTCTACGGCGCCATCGCCGGTGGCGGGTCCGCCGTCGGCCTGCTGCTCGGCGGCGTGCTGACCGAGTACGCCGACTGGCGTTGGTGCTTCTGGGTCAACCTGCCGGTCGCGGTCGTCGCGATCGTCCTCGCCATCCCGATCGTGCCGGAGAGCAAGGCGCCCGGTGACACGAGCTACGACGTCCCGGGGGCGGCCCTGATCACCCTCGGGCTGGCCTCGTTCGTCTACGGCTTCACCCGAGTCGCCCAGAACGCCCAGGAGAACGCCGCCGCGGGCAATTCCGACAACGCGTGGGCAGAGCCCTGGGCGCTGCTGTTCATCGGCGTCGGTGCGCTGCTCGTCATCGCATTCGTCGTGCTGGAGCTGCGCACCCGCAACCCGCTGCTGCCGATGCGGATCGTGCTCGACCGCAACCGCGGCGGGGCCTACCTGACCTCGACGCTGGTCGGGGCCGGCCTGATCGGGGCCTTCTTCTTCCTGAGCCTCTACTTCCAGCAGGTGCTCGGCTACAAGCCGGTCGAGGCGGGCTTCGCGTCGCTCCCGACCACGCTGGGCGTGCTCGTGTCCGCCGGGGCCGCCAGCGCGCTGGTGCCGAAACTGGGTCCGCGGCCGCTCATGGTGCTCGGTGGCCTCCTCGCTGCGGGCGGCCTCTTCACGATGTCGTTCCTCACCGTCGACAGCGGCTTCTGGTCGATCCCGTTCCCCGGCCAGCTGCTGCTCGGACTGGGTCTCGGCTTCACCTTCGTGCCGCTGTCCAACCTGGCGCTCATCGGGGCCGGCGTACACGACGCCGGGGCGGCCAGCGCGATGCTGAACGCCACCCAGCAGGTCGGGGCCTCCATCGGCACGGCCCTGCTGGCCACGCTGTCGGTCGGTGCGATCACGAACTACGTGAGCGACGTGGTCGCCTCGGGCGGCGATCCTCGCAACCCGCTCGTGGGGCTCCAGGCGCAGGTGGAGGGCTACACGACCGCCTTCACGTGGGCGTCGGTGCTGCTGGTTCTGGGTGCCGTCGTGTCCGGGGTGCTGATCACCGCGACCAAGGAGGACCTGCCCGACGAGGCAGTGGTGCACGCGGGCTGAACCCGCGGTGTCACTGCTGCTCGGCGAGCTTCTTCAGCCGGGCGTTGTAGGCGATGAGTTCGGCGTCGGAGGTGCGGTCGGCCGCGCGGTCGATGGCGCGTCCGCGCCGCTCCTCGGAGCCCGCCCACGAGAAGAACACGACGGCGAACACCAGGACGGTCGGCAGTTCGCCGAAGCCCCAGACGATGCCACCGGCGTCGTTCTGGTCGGCCATGACGTCGATGCCCCACCCGGCGGGCGGATGCGCGAACGTCGTGACCAGCAGGCTCTCGGCCATCATGATCGCGATGCCGAAGAAGGCGTGGAACGGCACCGGCAGGAACAACTCCAGCAGCCGCCCTGGGTGGCTCACCGTCCGGGGCCACGGGTCCTGGGCCACGATCGGCCCGAAGAAGAGCAACCCGACCACGACGAAGTGGGCGAGCATGAACTGGTGCCCGACCGGGTTGCCCATCAACGCGTCGAACAGCGGCGTGAAGTAGATCCCGTAGAGGCTCGCGATGAACAGCGGGATCGTGAAGAACGGGCTCGCCACGAACCGGGCGAAACGGCTGTGCAGCAGGTCGAGCAGCAGGGCACGCGGCGCGCCGACGGCACCCTGGCCGCGCGGCAGCGTGCGCAGTGCGAGCGTCACCGGTGAGCCGATGAGCAGCAGCAGCGGCGTGATCAACGACAGGACCATGTGCTGCGTCATGTGCACGCTGAACAGCACCATCGAGTAGCCGTTGATCCAGGTACCGGTCACGGCGAACAGCGAGACGGTGCCGGCGACCCACGCGACGACGCGCCACCACGGCCAGCTGACGCCGGAGTGCCGCAGACGTACCACGGCACCCAGGTAGACCAGCAGGGCCACGATGCCGAGCACCGCCACCACCGAGGTCGCGTCGAGGTGCGGCAGGAACATCCGCCCCCAGGTGGGCGGCTCGTCGGGCACCCACATGCCGGAGTGCTGCCCGTGCTCCACTGCTGCGCCTCCCTGAGCTGACCGTTGCCGCTGTCCACTGTCCCACCCGACCGGGACCGGCGACGGGTGTCCTCATTCAGTCGTGAACGGGCGCTTCGTGGCCGGCGTGGGCCTCGGCCTCCAGCTGGAACGTGCAGTGCCCCATGTCGAAGTGCTCACCCAGGCAGGAGCAGAGCGCGTCGAGCACCCGTCCGCCGTGGCCGGCGGCGAGCGCCTCGTCGGTGACGACGACGTGCGCCGACAGCACCGGCGACCCCGACGTGATCGTCCAGGCATGCAGGTCGTGCACGTCGAGGACGCCGTCGACACCGAGGATGTGGGCGCGGACCTGCTCGAGGTCGACTCCACGCGGAGCCGCCTCCAGCAACACGTCCAAGGCCTCCCGCAGCAGGCTCCAGGCCCGGGGGACGACCAGGAAGCCGATCACGGCAGAGGCGACGATGTCGGCCGGCGTCCAGCCCGTCGTCGCGATGACGACGGCCGCGACGATGACGGCGACCGAGCCGAGCGCGTCGGCCAGGACCTCGAGGTAGGCGCCGCGCACGTTCAGCGACTCCGAGCGCCCCCGATGCAGCAGGGCCATCGAGCCCAGGTTGACCACCAGGCCCGCCGAGGCGACCACGAGCATGAGCCCGGCGCTGATCTCGGGGGGCTGGCCGATCCGCCGGATCGCCTCCACCAAGACGTATCCGGCGACGACCAGCAGCAACAGCCCGTTCGCCACCGCGGCGAGGATCTCGACGCGCTGCCAGCCGAAGGTGCGCCGTCCGCTCGCCGGGCGCTGGGCCAGGCGGACGGCGGCCAGCGCCAGGGCGAGTCCCGCGGCGTCCGTGGCCATGTGGCCGGCGTCGGCGAGCAGCGCGAGGGAGCCGGACAGGCCGGCCCCGACGACCTCGGCCACCAGCACGGCCAGCGTGAGCCCCAGGACGACGACGAGGCGGCCGCTGTGTGCACCACCGGCGGTTCCGGGGGTGTGGCGATGGTCGTGTCCCATCCCCTACCTCCCTGCCGGCTGCCGCACGGCGAAAGTGTCCCCCACGAGCGACGCCCCCCGTCGGAACGTGTCCGGCGGGGGGCGTCGCTCAGCGCCGGGTCCGACTCAGATGGCGACGCCGCGCTCGCGCAGCCACGGGAGCGGGTCGATCTTCTGCCCGTCGATGCCGCCCACGTGCACCTCGAAGTGCAGGTGGGGGCCAGTGGTCTGACCGCGGTTGCCGAGCAGCGCGATCACGTCGCCGGCCTTCACGACCTGGCCGTCGGTGACGAGGATCTGGTCCATGTGGCCGTAGACGGTCACGTCGCCGTTCGCGTGCTGGATGTACACCGCGAGGCCGAAGCCGCTGGCCGGCCCCGCCTTCAGGACGATGCCGTCGACGGCGGCCATCTCCGGGGTGCGCATGGGCGCGGCCAGGTCGATGCCGGCGTGCAGGGTGCCCCAGCGCATGCCGTAGGTGCTGGTGAGGCGCCCCCCGCTGACCGGGAGGACGGCCGTCGGGCGGGCCGCCTCGACCGCCGACTGGTCGGCGGCGGCCTGGGCCTGCGCGGCGGCGGCCTGCTCGGCCCCCCGCTCGGCGCGGCTCACGGCCAGCTCCCCGAGCCGCTGCGCGGCGTGGGTGTCGGTGATCCGGGTCGACGGGGTGGAGGGGATGCCGAGCTCCTGGGCGATGCTCACCGAGTGGCTGACGTTGTCGGTGGCCTGGGCCCTCGGGTCGACGCTGCTGAAGCCGCTGACGCCGATGGCGCCGACCAGGGCCGCCGCCAGGTAGAGCGCCGGCCGGCGGCGGATCGTCGGCGGGCGGTTGACGCGGTGACGCCCACGGCGGCCCGCCGCCATCGTGGCGATGACCTCGGTGGCGACGACCTCGGTGGCGGGCGCGTCCGTCGCGGGGATCTCAACGCCCGGCGTCGCCGCAATCGGCTCGGCCGGCGCAGGGGTGCGCTTGTACGGCGTCGGCCGGACGGTGGTGGCGCGGGCGGCAGGGGCCGCCTTGGGCCGGGGCGTGGGCTTGGCCTTCGCGGTCGGTGCCGCGGTCCGGGTCGCCTTGGTCGCAGCCTGCTTCCGCGCAGAGGAGGAGGTCGTGGCCGCGGAGCTCGTCCGGGCCGCCGGAGCCTTCGCCGGCACCGAAGCCGTCGGCGCGGCCGGGGTCTTGGACGCGGCCGGAGTCTTGGGCGCGGCCGGGGTCTTGACGGCCGCCGGCCGGATTGCCGGGCTGGTCTTCGCAGCAGTCGCGGGCTTGGGCGCCGCCGGGGTCTTCACGGCCGTGTTCTTCGCGGGCGCGGTGCGCGCCGACACCTTCCCGGCGGCAGCCTTGCGCGCGGCAGCAGCCGCCTTGGTGGTCGCGACCTTCGCCGTCGCTGCCTTGGCCGTCGCCACCTTCACGGTCGCGGCCTTCGCCGACGCCGCCTTCGCGGTCGCTGCCTTCACGGTGGCGGCCTTGGCCGTCGCCGCCTTCGCGGAAGCAGCCTTCGTCGTCGCCGTCGCCTTCGACGCCGCCGCGACCTTCGCGCGGGCCGCCAGGTTGCCGGCAGTCGCGGCAGCCTTGCGACCGGTGGCCCTCGGCGCGGCAGCCGGGGTGGCCGGGGTGGCCCCGGAGCGCTGCGACTTCCCCTGCCGCTGCGACGGGACCGTGCTGGGGGCCTTCTCCTCGGCGACCCGGCGAGACGTTCCGCGGGGTGCGGTGCGCCGAGCGGGAGAGCCCGCGGCGGGCTCCTGCCCCTCGACGAGGAGGTGGTCCTGGTGGAGCGAACTCATGCACCTGACTTCCGTTGGACGGCATTCCACACGCACTCCCGGGGAGAGGAGCGGGACCCATGTAAACATGCCGTGACCAGTTCGTGATCTGCGATATGGGGTATTCACCTGCGGTTTTGTGGTGCGGACCACAAAGCTTCATCGCTGTCATTCCTTAATGAGTGACCGCAGATGCACAGAGCGTGAGGGACTCGCAGGGATCTCCGGAAACTGGAGCGATCCGGGTCACGCCGGGGCAAAAGACCCTGGAACCCCCCGAATCACCGCCCTACCGAGGGAGAACCAGACATGCGCGCAGTCACCTGGCACGGCCGAGCGGACGTGCGAGTCGACACGGTCCCCGACCCGGTCATCCAGGAGCCCACCGACGTCATCATCGAGGTGACGAGCTCCGGGATCTGCGGCTCGGACCTCCACCTGATCGAGGTCATGGCGCCCTTCATGTCGGTGGGCGACGTGATGGGCCACGAGCCGATGGGCGTCGTCCGGGAGGTCGGTTCCGACGTCACCGAACTGAAGGCCGGTGACCGGGTCGTCGTCCCCTTCAACATCTCGTGCGGCACCTGCTGGATGTGCAACCAGGGTCTGCAGTCGCAGTGCGAGACGACGCAGAACCGCGAGCAGGGCTTCGGCGCCTCGCTGTTCGGCTACACGAAGCTCTACGGCCAGGTGCCCGGCGGCCAGGCCGAGTACCTGCGGGTCCCGTTCGGCAACACCCTGCCGATCAAGGTGCCCGAGGGGCCGGCCGACGACCGGTTCGTCTACCTCTCCGACGTGCTCCCCACGGCCTGGCAGGCGGTGCAGTACGCCGGCATCCCGAACGGGGGCAGCGTCCTCGTGCTCGGGCTGGGCCCGATCGGCGACATGGCGGCCCGGATCGCACTCCAGCAGGGGGCGGGCCAGGTGTTCGCCGCGGACGTCGTCCCGGAGCGGCTCGCGCGGGCGCGCGCGCGTGGAGTCACGGTCATCGACACGACCGAGCAGGACGACGTCGTCGGCCGGGTCCGGGACGCCACCGACGGCCGGGGACCGGACGCGGTGATCGACGCCGTCGGCATGGAGGCGCACGGTTCGCCCCTGGCGACGCTCGCGCAGAAGGCCACCGCTGTCGTGCCCGACGCGATCATGGAGAAGGTCATGCAGGTCGCCGGCATCGACCGTCTCGCCGCACTGAACACCGCCATCGAGGCCGTCCGCCGCGGCGGCACCATCTCGCTGTCCGGCGTCTACGGCGGTGCGACCGACCCGATGCCGCTCATGCGGATGTTCGACAAGCAGATCCAGCTCCGCATGGGCCAGGCCAACGTCTGGCGCTGGATCCCCGACATCCTGCCGCTGCTCACCGACGCGGACCCGCTCGGCGTCGACGACTTCGCCACCCACCACGTGCCCCTGGCCGACGCACCGCAGGCGTACATGAACTTCCGGGAGAAGAAGGAGGGCACGGTCAAGGTCCTCCTGCAGCCGTGACCGCGGAGGCGTAGAGAGGAGGGCATGACGACCACCGCGGAGAACTCCGGCAGCTACCCCCTCGGCGACCGCTCGGTGAACCGCCTCGGCTACGGGGCGATGCAGCTGGCCGGACCGCACGTGATGGGCCCACCGGCCGACCGGGCCGCGGCCGTCGCCGTTCTGCGGCGCGCGGTCGAGCTCGGCGTCGACCACATCGACACCAGCGACTACTACGGCCCCCACGTCACGAACGAGATCATCCGCGAGGCGCTGCACCCGTACCCGGACGAGCTGACGATCGTCACCAAGGTCGGCGCCCGGCGGACCCCGGAGGGCGAGTGGCCGGAGGCACTGACCCCCGCGGAGCTGCGCTCGGCCGTCCAGGACAACCTCGACCACCTGGGGGTCGACGTCCTCGACGTCGTGAACCTGCGGTTGCCGGGCTTCGCCGAGCCCGTCGAGCGCTCGCTCGCCGAGCCGTTCGAGGCGCTGGTGGAGATGCAGTCCGAGGGGCTCATCCGTCATCTGGGCATCAGCAACGTGACCACCCAGATGTTCGCCGAGGCGCAGTCCATCGGCCGCGTCGTCTGCGTGCAGAACCACTACAACCTGGTGCACCGGGACGACGACCCCCTCATCGACGCCCTGGCACGCGAGGGCATCGCCTACGTGCCGTTCTTCCCGCTCGGTGGCTTCACGCCCCTGCAGTCCGCGGCGCTGGAGGCGGTGGCCCGCCGCCTGGAGACGACGCCCATGGAGGTGGCGCTGGCCTGGCTGCTCGCGCGCTCGCCGAACCTGCTGCTGATCCCCGGGACGTCCTCCGTCGCGCACCTGGAGGAGAACCTGGAGTCCGCCGCGCGGGTGCTCGGCCCGGTCGAGCTGAAGGAACTCGACGAGATCGGCGGCACCGGCGAGCTGAACCCAGAACTCTGAAAGAGGACCCCCGTCCTCCCCACGCCTCGCAAGCTCAGCGCGGGCCCCTGGACGAGGGCCGAGGTCAAGGCACCGAACGAATGCGCGCCACTGACGCCGCGCCGAGCACGGTGAACAGCCCGGCCACGGTGAACAGGACGCCGTAACCGCCCAGCTCCGCGATCACCAGCGCGGCCATCAGCGGCGCCAGGGCCTGCGGGGCGACGGCGGCGACGTTCATGACGCCGAGCTCGCCGGCCACCGCGTCCGGGTCGGGCAGCACCTGGGTGACCAGCGCCTGGTCCACCGACGTGTAGCAGCCGTACCCGGCACCGAGCAGCAGCCCGGCGAGCAGCGCGCTGGGCCAGGTCGGCGCGACCACCAGGACGGCGCAGGCAAGCGCCTGCAGCGCCGCGGCCCCGGCCACGAAGATGCGGCGCCGGCCGGTGCGGTCGGACAGCACTCCCCCGCCCCAGGTCGCCGCCACGGTGGCGACCAGGTAGACGAGCGTGAGGACCAGCAGCGAACCCTCCGGGTCGGCCACCCGCAGGCCGTCGGTGAGGAAGTACAGGAGATAGGTGGTGCCGAGCGCGTTGCCGAGGTTGACCAGCAGCCGCCCCGCGAAGGCCCACGCGTAGTCCGGCGAGCGCCCCGGGGCGGCCCAGGTCGAGCGGAGCGCCGTCCGCAGCGACCGTGGCCGCTCGCCGTCGCCCGGCTCGGCCTCGCGGGTGCGCAGCACCCACGGGAGGGCGGCGAGCAGTAGGACGACGGCCAGCGCCGCGTAACCGCTGACCGCGGAGCCGTCGAGCGCCGTCACCAGGCCCAGGCCGACGACGATGCCGAGGGCCTGCGGTCCGTAGATCGCGGCCGAGACGGCGCCGCGCTGGTCCGGCGGCACGTCGTCGGCCACCGTGGCGGTCAGGCCGGCCATCGCGGCGTACATGCCGAGCTGAGCCACCAGCCACGCCCCGGCGACCGCCGGCCAGGATCCTGCGGCTCCCGTCAGCAGCAGGCCGGCGACGTAGCCCGCCACGCCGCCGGCCACCCAGATGCGGCGCCGTCCCCAGCGGCTGCGGGTGCGGTCGCAGAGGGCGCCGAACACCGGCAGCGCCACCAGGGCGGCCACCCCGGCCAGGCCGTTGACCAGCCCGAAGTCGCGCACCTTGTGCACGGGGTCGACGTCGGCCAGCTGGAGCGGCAGCAGCAGCTGCACCGGCGCGAGCTGCGCGGCCCACAGTCCCAGCCAGATCAGCGCGAAACGCGCCGTCCAGCCCCGCCCGACCGGCGCGACCGGTGTCGCGCGGGAGAGCGCGTCGCGCGAGGCGGCCGCCACCTCAGGCGCGCCCGGCCCGCGTCCCGAGCACCCGGTCCAGATAGCCGTTGGAGAGGACGCCGGCGGGGTCGAGCCGGTCCCGCAGCGCGACGAACTCGCCGAACCGGGGATAACGGGTGCGCAGGACGTCGGCGTCGAGACCGTGCAGCTTGCCCCAGTGCGGCCGTCCCCCGACCTCGCCCGCGATGCTCTCCAGCGCGGCGAACCACGGCCCGGGATCCGTTCCCGCGGGAACGTGGGCGGCGATGTAGGCGGTGTCCCGGCCGGATGCGGTGGACAGCGGGATGTCGTCGGCAGCGGCCACGCGCACCTCGACGGGGAACGCCGCGCGCCAGTCATTGGCCTCGTGCACCCGCCGCAGCTCCGCGAGCACGGCGGCCGCCTCGGTCCGCGGGATCGCGTACTCCATCTCGAGGAACCGGACCCGGCGCCGGCTCACGAAGACGCGGTAGGAGTGATCGGTCCAGGTGCGGGCGCCCAGTGCCTTCGCCGACATCCGCGCCAGCGGCGGGACCAGCGCCGGCATCCGGCGTCCGGCGGCGACCACCCCCGCGAAGGCCCCGTTGGCGAGGATCTCGTCGTCCCACACCGCACGCCAGCGCGGCAGCGGCGCGAGCCCCTGCTCCAGCGGCACCCGGGTGTTGCACTTCAGCAGGGTCACGTCGGTGTGCGGGAACCAGTAGAACTCGACGTGGTCGGTGCTGGTCATCAGCTCGTCGAAACCGTCGATCGCCGCGGTGAGGGTGCCCGGCCCCTCGATGGCGCGCAGCGCGAAGGCCGGCACCGCCTGCAGGGTCACGGCGGTGACGACCCCCAGCGCACCCAGCCCGATCCGCGCCGCCGCGAACACCTCGGGCTCGCGGGCGTGGTCGCACTCGAGCACCTCGCCGGACGGTGTCACGAGGGTCAGCCCACGCACCTGCGTCGCCAGCCCTCCGAACGCGGCCCCGGTGCCGTGCGTGCCGGTGGCGATGGCACCCGCGACGGTCTGGCGGTCGATGTCGCCGAGGTTGGTCAGCGACCAGCCCCGCCGGACCAGTTCGGCGTTCAGCCGGTGCAGCGGCACCCCGGCGTCCACGGTGACCAGCCCGTCGTCGGCGACCTCACCGATCCCGGCGAGGCGCGAGCAGACCAGCTGGAGATCCTCCGGGCGCCCGATGCCGGTGAACGAGTGGCCGCTGCCGATCGGCCGCACCCGGCGCCCGGCCGCCGCGGCCGCTACGAGGACGGCGGCAACGTCGTCGGCGGAGCCGGGCTGCACCACCTCGGTGTCGGCGCGCTCGTTGCCGGCCCAGTTGCGCCAGCGCACGCGACTCGCGGCGGGAGCCGGAGCTTCGGTCACGCGTCCTCCTCGATCGGTGCCCCTGCTTCCGCGCCCCCGGCGCCCAGCACTCTCCTGCCCGCGAGTGCGCAGGTCAACGGTTGTGCCGGGTTGACCCGCCGGTCGCGTGACGGGCACGCTTCCCGGCGATGAGCCTCCCCGAGCCCGTCCCCGACCCACTGAGCGAGCGCGCCCGGGCCCGGCTGGACGAGGCGACCGCCGACCTCGACCCACCGCTCGCCGTCCTCGACCTCGACGCGCTCGACGCCAACGCCGCCGATCTGGTGCGCCGGGCGTCGGGCAAGCCGGTGCGGGTGGCCAGCAAGTCGGTCCGCAACCGCAGTGTGCTCCGCCGCGTGCTGGCCCGCCCGGGCTTCGGCGGCGTCCTCGCCTACTCGCTCCCGGAGGCCCTCTGGCTGTGCGGCGGCGACGACCCGGTCAGCACCGACGTGGTCGTGGGCTATCCCTCGGCGGACCGCTCGGCCCTGCGGCGCCTCGCCGCCGACCCGGCCGCGGCGGCCCGGGTGACGCTGATGGTGGACTCGGTGGAGCAGCTCGACCTCGTCGACTCCGTCGTCCCGGTCGACCAGCGGCCGCGGTTGCGGGTCTGCCTGGACGTCGACGCGTCCCTCCGCTCGGTCGGAGGCCTCGTCCACGTGGGAGTGCGCCGTTCGCCGGTGCACTCGCCCACCGATGCGGCCGAGCTCGCGCGCCGGGTGGCCGAGCGGCGCGGCTTCGCGCTGGTGGGGCTGATGGCCTACGAGGCGCAGATCGCCGGGGTGCAGGACTCCCCCGCCGGCCGGCCGCTGCGCGGGCTCGCCGTCCGCAGGATGCAGCGCCTCTCGGCGCGCGAGCTGGCCGGCCGACGGGCGGAGGTCGTCGCCGCCGTCTCCGCGGTGGCACCGCTGGAGTTCGTCAACGGTGGCGGCACGGGCAGCGTCGAACGGACCGCGGCCGAGGACGCCGTCACGGAGGTCGCGGCCGGGTCGGGGTTGTTCTGCCCGGTGCTGTTCGACGGCTACCGGGCGTTCGCGGCACGGCCGGCGGCGCTGTTCGCCGTGCCGGTCACGCGGGTCCCCGCGCCCGGTGTGGTCACCGTCGCCGGCGGCGGATGGAGCGCCTCGGGGCCGCCGGGCAAGGACCGGCTGCCCGTGCCGACCTACCCGGCCGGGCTCTCGTGGCTCGGCACGGAGGGCGCCGGTGAGGTGCAGACCCCGCTGCGCGGCCCCGGGACGGCGGCGCTGCGGGTCGGCGACCGCGTGTGGTTCCGACACGCGAAGGCCGGCGAGCTCTGCGAGCACGTGAACGAGCTGCACACGCTGACCGGCGAGCGGCTGACCGGGGCGTGGCCAACCTACCGCGGCGAGGGCAGGGCCTGGGGTTAGCGAGCGCGCTGGACCCGCGTCTCGTCGAACACCGGCTCCGCGGACTCGTAGACGTTCCCGTCAGCGCCGAACACCAGGAACCGGTCGAACGAGCGGGCGAACCACCGGTCGTGGGTGACGGCGAGGACGGTTCCGTCGAACGCGCCGAGGGCCTCCTCCAGCGACTCCGCCGACAGCACGTCGAGGTTGTCGGTGGGCTCGTCGAGCAGCAGCAACGTCGACCCGGAGAGCTCCAGCAGCAGGATCTGGAACCGCGCCTGCTGCCCGCCGGACAGCGTGCGGAACAACTGGTCACCCTGATCGGCCAGCCCGTAGCGGCGCAGCGCGGCCATCGCCCGGCCGCGGTCGACCCCCGGCCGGCCCGGTTCGCCGTGCCAGAGCAGGTCGACCGGCGTCCGGTCCTGCCACTCGGGATGGGCGTGCGTCTGCGCGAAGAACCCGGGGACGACGCGGGCCCCCAGCCGGCACTCGCCGGTGTGCGCGACGTGCTGGCCGGCGAGCAGCCGCAGGAAGTGGGACTTGCCCGCCCCGTTGGCGCCCAGCACCCCGACGCGGTCGCCGTAGAAGATCTCGGCGTCGAACGGCTTCATCAGCCCGGTCAGCTCCAGCTGCTCCACGGTCACCGCCCGCACGCCGGTGCGCCCGCCGCGCAGCCGCATGGCCACCTTCTGCTCGGGCGGCCGCTCCGGCGGCGGCCCGGCGGCCTCGAACTTGGCCAGCCGGGTCTGCATCGCGTGATAGCGGTTGGCCATGTCGGGTGAGTTGGCCGCCTGCTGCTGCAGGGTGCGCACGAGATCGATCAGCCGCTGGTGCTCCTCGTCCCACCGGCGCCGCACCTCGGCCATCCGGTCGTGCCGCGCCGCCCGGGCCTCGTGGTAGCTGACGAACCCACCGCCGTGCACCCACGCGGAGCCGCCCTCGACCGTCACGACACGGTCCGCCACGCGGGCGAGCAGCTCCCGGTCGTGGCTGACGAACAGGACGGTCTTCCGGGTGTCGAGCAGACGTTCCTCGAGCCAGCGCTTGCCCGGGACGTCGAGGTAGTTGTCCGGCTCGTCGAGCAGCAGCACCTCGTCCGGCCCGCGCAACAGCGCCTCGAGCGCGAGCCGCTTCTGCTCACCGCCGGACAGGCTCGACAGCTCCCGGTACTTGCAGCCGTCGTAGGGGACGCCCAGGGCGGCCACCGTGACGGTGTCCCAGGTGACCTCGGCGTCGTAGCCGCCGACGTCGCCCCAGTGCGAGAGCGCGTGGGCGTAGGCCATCTGCCCTCGTTCGTCGTCGGTCTCCATCAGCGAGAGCTCCGCGGCCTCCATCGCGTCCCACGCCTCGCGGACGGCGGGCGGCGACAGGTCGACGAGGAAGCGTTGCACGGTGGTGTCGTCGCGGACCGAGCCGATGAACTGGCGCATGACGCCGAGCCCGCCCGTGCGGGCGACCGCTCCCGCCTCCGGGACGAGGTCGCCGGAGATGATGCGCAGCAGCGTCGTCTTGCCCGCTCCGTTCTCCCCGACCAACGCGGCCCGGGCACCCTCGCCGATGCGGAAGGCGACATCGTCGAGGAGCACCCGGCCGTCGGGAAGGGTGTGCCGGACCCCGCTCACGTCCACGTAACCCACGCCCCCATCCTCCGGGACGGGGCAACCGGGTTCCGCGGGCGGTCAGCCCAGGGAGACCCGCAGCCGCTGACGGGCCAGCCGCTCGACCAGCTCCGGCAGCGCGTCGTTCGGCGACCCACGCAGCTCCTCGCGGCAGGTGCGCACCACCAGGACGATGGATCGGGAACTGAGCTGCGGGAACTCCTGGGCGAGGCGGGTGGCGGCGGAACGGACGGAGGTGTCGGGGACGGAGGGCAGAACTGCCAACGCCATGGACGGTCCTTCGGTGCGCGTGCCGCCGCAGCAGCAACTGTGGTCTCGGTAGACACAGACGATCGGGGACGGAACAGTTCCGGGCCAGGGACCAAGGTCCCCGGAGGACGGCGACGGCGGCGTGTCGCCCACATCCGCGGTCGACCGGCACCTGTCGGAGCGGCCGTCGGGGGACGACCATCCCCCCGTGCGGTTCCGTGACCGGAGGGACGCCGGGCGCCGGCTGGCCGAGCGCCTGGCGCCGCTGCGCGCCCCCGACGTGGTCGTGCTGGGACTGCCCCGTGGTGGCGTCCCGGTGGCCGCGGAGGTGGCCGCGGCGCTGGGTGCGCCGCTCGACGTGATCGTCGTCCGCAAGGTCGGGGTGCCGGGCCAGCGCGAGCTGGCGATGGGCGCCGTCGGCGAGGGCGGCGTCGAGGTGGCCGACGAGCGGGTGCTGCGGCTGGCGGCCGTCCCGCGCGAGGAGTTCGGGCGGGCCGCCCGGCGGGAGCTCGACGAGGTCGACGATCGCGTGCAGCGTTTCCGGGGTGGCCGGCCGCCCCTGCCGCTCACCGGCCGGGTCGCGCTGCTCGTCGACGACGGGGTCGCCACCGGCTCGACCGCCCGCGCCGCCTGCTCGGTGGCGCGGGCTCAGGGTGCGGTCCGAGTGGTGCTGGCGGCACCGGTGTGTTCGCGCGAGAGCGCGCGGAGTCTGACGTCGGAGGCGGACGAGGTGGTGTGCCTGCAGTGCCCGCGCAACTTCTCGGCAGTGGGCCAGTTCTACGACGACTTCCGCCCGACCCGGGACGACGAGGTGATCGAGCTGCTCCTGCGCGCCCGGAGCACCGGCTGACTCAGGTCGCGGCGTACGCGTACGCGTTCGCGCCGGTCGCCGTCGCCTCGACCGCGTCGCGGACCAGCGCGGCCAGCTCGTCCGTGTCGACCCGGTCCAGCGAGGTGAACCGGATGCAGCTCTTGCCGCAGGACACCTTCCCGAGTCGGTCGGCACGCTGCTCGGGGAGGTAGGCGCCGTCGACGACCGCGCACACGTACAGGGACAGGTGCCGCTTCTGCGCGGCGAGCGCGATCAGCGGCCACGTCGTCGTCTCCTTCGCCGACCGCGGCCGGTAGGGCATCAGCCCGTACCCGAGCATGGCGCCCGTGCCCATGCGCACCAGCTGCCGGTCGATCCCCGGCGCGGCCGCCATCACGAGGTCGTCAACGCGCCGCAACTCCTCCGCGCGGTCGCCCGCGGCGGCGAACCAGACCTCGGCGGCGTCGGTCATCCCGCAATCCTCAGTTCAGGAGGATCGACAGCAGCGTCGCACCCACCGCGAGCACCATCGCGAAGACGATGACCGTCGCGACCATGCGTGTGCGTCGTTCCCGCTCGAGTCGACTCATGGGCGGGAGGCTACCGCCGGAATCCGGCAGCTCAACCCCGTCTGCGGCCCCACAGCAGGGTGTCCAGCGCGGTGCCGGCCGGGGTCACCCGCCGGACCTGCTCCAGCCGGTCGACCTCGAGCAGTTCGGCCACCGGTGCCAGCCGGTCGACGCTGTGCAGGATCGCCGCCTCCTGGGGGCCGCCGACCCCGGCTGTGAGGTTGTCGACGTCGTGCCCGAGGACGAGCAGCCGGCCGCCCGGCCGGAGCCACCCGACCGCCCGCCGGAACAGCGCCGTGGTGTCCTCCTCGAGCAGGTGCAGGTAGGCGACGAGCACCAGGTCGAGGGACCCCGGCTCCGCGGTCCACGTGGTCACGTCGGCGGTCACCCAGGTGACCCGGTCGGCGCCGGGCTGCGCTCGACCGCGCCCGAGGCCCGCGTCGGAGAAGTCGACGGCGGTGACGTGCCAGCCGAGCCCGGCCAGCCAGAGCGCGTGCCGGCCCTCCCCCGCCGCGAGGTCGACGGCGTCGCCGGCGGGCAGGCCGGACAGCAGCTCGGCGATCAGGGCGTTCGGCTCGGCCGACCACTGCTGCTGCGCGGCGTACCGCTCGTCCCACTCCTGCGCCCGCATGAGGTGGAGTCTGTCGTACCCGCCTGCCACGGTGGGCTCATGACATCGCAGCGGGAGGTCGCCCTGCTGCGGCTGGCCGCCCAGTGGCTCGCCGGGCCCGGGGCGGCGAGCCCGATCGAGGCGGTCCGCCGGCTCGGGGCCGTGCAGGCGCAGGACTTCCCGGGCGCGGTCACGTCGGTCGCGCTGCGCACGGCGGCCCGCCGGCGGAAGGACGTCGAGGTCGCCCTGGACGACGGCGAGATCGTCCGCAGCTGGCCCATGCGGGGCACCCTGCACCTGCTGGCCGCCGACGACCTGCGCTGGATGCTCGAGCTGCTCGCCTCCCGCGCGCTGACGCCGCTGACGGCCCGCTGGGCGCAGCTCGGCCTGACCGAATCCGAGGCCGAGCGGGCGCGGGAGCTGGTCTCCTCGGCGCTGGTGGGCGGCGGCCGGATGCGGCGGGCCGACCTGCTCACGGCCATCGACGAGGGCGGCGTCGCCACCACCGGGCAGCGCGGCTACCACCTGCTCGGCTACCTCGCCCGCACCGGAACGCTGTGCCTGGGGCCCACGGACGGCGCGGGCGAGCAAGTGTTCGTGCTGATCGACGAGTGGGTGCCGGCGGCCCGCGCGCGGACGCGCGACGAGGCCCTCGGGGAGCTCGCGCTGCGGTTCTTCGTCGGGCACGGCCCGGCGACCGTGCCCGACCTCGCACGCTGGGCCGGGCTGCCGCTGCGCGACGTCCGCGCGGGGCTGGCGACCGCCCGCCCGCACCTCGCCACCCTGGACGTCGACGGGGTCGAGCACCTGATGGACCCGGCGACACCCGACCGCCTGGCGGCCTGCCGCGACGAGGCCGAGGCCGTCGTCCTGCTGCCCGGCTTCGACGAGTTCGTGCTCGGCTACCGCGACCGGTCGACGATCCTCGCGCCGGAGTTCGCCGACCGCATCGTCCCGGGCAACAACGGCATGTTCCGGCCGACCGTCGTCCTCGGCGGGCAGGTGGTCGGCACCTGGCAGTGGACCGGCCGCGGGGCGAAGCGGACCGTCACCTCCACCCCGTTCACCTCGTTACCGGCGTCGGTGGAGGCGGACATCGTCGATGCAGCGGCCCGGCTGCCCTAGTCACCGGCAGAGCGGCGGGCGGGCGGACTCGTCGGCGTGCAGCCGGACCTGGTGGCCCAGGTCGTCGCGGAACACGGCCTCGGTCGCGGACGACATCGTGACCGTGCCGGGCTGATCGGGGTTGCCCCAGCCGGTCGGCGGGTTGCCACCGGCCGCGACCAGCGGCGGGTCCGCGGCGAACCAGACCCCGCCGATGTCGATCCCGAGCACCCCGCAGCGGGTGTACAGGTCGACGGGGACGCCGGCGCCCGGCTGCGCCGCGCCGGCCAGGGCGGAGCCGTCGGCCGGAGCCGACAGGGCCTGGTCCGACGCGGTGCCACTCGCGCTCTCCGCCGCCGCCCCGCGGCCGTCGTCCGCGGCCGCGACCGAGGACTGCGCCGTCGTGTCGGAGCCCGTGTCGCGGAGGTCGACGACCACCAGGGCGCCGGTCACGACCGCTGCCACGGCGGCCGCCGCGAGGACGGCGCCCCGCCACCGCCGCACCACCGGTCGCGCGGCCGCGGGCGGGGTCGGCAGTGCGTCGTCGTCGGGCGGGTCGACCACGTCGGCGTACGCGCGCAGCGACTCCCGGAGCCTTCGTTCCAGGTCATCGGACACGGCGGTCTCCCAACGACTTCTGCAGCGACGCCAGAGCCCGCGATGCGCTCGACTTCACGGTGCCGCGGGCCACGCCGAGTGCGTCGGCGATCTCGGCCTCGCTGAGCTCGGACCAGTAGCGGAGCACGAGGACCTCCCGTTGGCGGCGAGGCAGGGTGCGCAGTGCCGCGACCACCTCCCGCTGGTCCTCGGTGAGCAGCAGGGCGAGGTCGGCCGGCGGCACGTCCTCGGCGCGCACCGCGTGCAGGTGCCGGCGGGCGACGACGCGGCGCCGATGGAGGCTGCGCACCCCGTTGAGCACCGACGTCCGCAGATAGCCCGCCGCGGCCGCGGGATCGACCGCGTGCCACCGGCGCTGCAGCGCGAGGAACGCGTCCTGGACGACGTCCTCGGCCGTGGCCCGGTCGTCGGTGAGCAGCACCGCCAGGCGCAGCAGCGGCAGGCGCTGGACGCGGTAGAGGTCGACCAGGGCGTCGTCCCACTCCGCACCGACCGCGACCTGCTGGTCCACGCCACCCGCCTCTCCCGCTCCGAGCGCGACCAGCATGATCTGCCACCCCTCGCCCAGCCCACCCGCGGACACCGACCACCCCTCAGACGCGGGACCGAGGCGATCGGTTGTCACGTCCACTGCACTCGTTTGAGGAGTCGCGTTCGGAGGCATAGGGAACAGCAGTCCGCGCAGGTGACCGCCCGGCGAACGGGTGGCGGCGCGGTTGGGGAGTCAGGATGACCACCGACGTATCCACGACGGTCCGCTCGCAGCGGATCAAGGCCTCGGTCGCCAGCACCATCGGGACGACGATCGAGTGGTACGACTTCTTCCTCTACGGGACAGCGGCGGCGCTGGTCTTCCCGGCCGTCTTCTTTCCCGGGTCGTCGCATCTCGCCGGCACGCTGGAGGCGTTCGCGACACAGTTCGTCGGATTCGCCGCCCGGCCGGTCGGCGCGGCCATCTTCGGCCACTACGGCGACCGCATCGGCCGCAAGGCGGCGCTGATCGCCACCTTGAGCCTCATGGGCGCGGCGACCGTGCTCATGGGCTTGCTGCCCGGCTACGCCACCATCGGCGTGTGGGCGCCGATCCTGCTCGTCGTCCTGCGCATCGTCCAGGGCATCGGGGTCGGCGGCGAGTGGGGCGGCTCGATCCTCATGTCGATGGAGTGGGGCTCGAACAAGCGACGCGGGTTCATGGCGAGCCTGCCCCAGCTGGGTGTGCCGATCGGGCTGCTGCTGTCCACCCTCGCGGTGCGGATCGTGTCGGGATCGACGAGCGAGCACTCCTTCGAGAGCTGGGGCTGGCGGATCCCGTTCCTGATCAGCATCGTCCTGGTCGCGATCGGCTTCTACGTGCGGCTGGCCATCCTGGAGACGCCCACCTTCGCCCGGCTGCGCAAGGAGAAGGCCGTCGTCAAGGCTCCGGTGCTGGAGGTGCTCCGCACCCAGCCGCGGGCGGTCCTCACGTCCGCCTTTGTCCGGATGGCCGAGCAGGCCCCCTTCTACCTGTTCATCACGTTCGTGCTCGCCTACGGCGAGAAACACCTCGGGCTGAACCGCAACGACCTGCTCAACGACACGTTGATCGCGGCCGCGATCGGGTTCGTCAGCGTGCCGTTCTTCGGCTTCCTCTCCGACCTGCTCGGCCGACGGATCGTCTACGGGGCCGGCATCGTGCTGGTCGGCGTCTTCGCGTTCCCGTACTACGGGCTGCTGAACTCCAAGGAGAGCGGCCTGATCCTGCTCGGCATCGTGGTGTCGCTGATCCTGCACGACATCATGTACGGCCCGCAGGCGGCGCTGATCTCGGAGACCTTCGGCACCGGCGTGCGCTACAGCGGGGCAGGGCTGGGCTACCAGCTCGCCTCGGTGATCGCCGGCGGTCCCGCGCCGCTCATCGCGACCGCGATCCTGGCGCGCACCGGATCCTCGACCTGGATCTCCTGGTACATCGTCGGCTGCGCCGTCGTGTCGATGATCGCGCTGGTCCTCATGCCGCAGCCGCACGCCAGCGTCCACGAGGACGCAGCCGAGCTGGAGCAGTCGCTGGCGCGCTCAGGTTAGCCGCGGCGCTCGACCAGGAAGACCGGGATCTCGCGGTCGGTCTTCTTCTGGTAGTCGGCGTAGTCGGGGAACGCGGCGACGGCCCGCTCCCACCACTGCGCCTTCTCCTCGCCGGTCAGCTCGCGGGCGACGCCGTCCCAGGGTTCCGGCCCGTCCTGCACCGTGACCTGGTCGGGCGCCTTCCGCAGGTTGGAGACCCAGGCCGGGTCCGAGGGAGCGCCGCCCTGGGAGCCCACCATCAGGTACGCGCCGTCGTGCTCCACCTTCATCAGCGGTTGCTTGCGGACCTTGCCGCTCTTCGCCCCGCGGGTGCTGAAGATGACGACGGGCAGGCCGCGGTCGCGCAGGGTGTTGCCCTCCGCGCCGCCGGTGCGCTCGTACAGCTCCACCTGGTCGCGGACCCACTGCTGCGGACTCGGTTCGTACTTCCCTTCGAGCGGCATGCACCGAACCTAGGACGCCGGCCGCCGTCCGGCACGGGGAGCCGCGAAGTCGATCGTGTGCGGCACGAAGTAGCTGAGGTTGTCGGTGATCAGGCCGTCGCTCTCGCGGATGCCCATGCCCGCCGGCTCGCCGTCCACCATCCAGACGCCGAGCACCGGATGGTGCGGCCCGTCGACACCCGCGAAGTCGGGCAGCGGTGCCAGCTCCTGGACGACGAACCCCTCGGTGCCGTAGCGACCGGGCTGCTCCTCGGCCACCATCCCGCCGCGGACGATCGCCACGTTGGCGCCCTCCCGCCCCCAGATCGGCTTGCGCACGTAGTCCCGCCAGGACGACGGCATCTCGTCGGCGAAGTAGGCCGGCAGCAGGTACCGGCCGAGCACAGGGTCGCTGCCGAACAGCTGCCACAGCACCGGCAGCAGGGCCTTGGTGCTCCACAGCATCTTGTAGGCCGGCTCCACCCACGTCGTCCCGCCGGGGCGCGCGCCGTCGGCGAGCACGGCCGGACCGAACTCGTCCTCGATCAGCCACTCCCAGGGATAGAGCTTGAAGACGACGTCGAGGTGACGGCCCTGCTGGTCGTAGAACCGGCCGTCGCCGTCGTCGAGCACGATGTCCTCGACGATCAGCTCGATCGCCTCGTACCCGGCCTGCACCACGGTGTCCATCAGGTAGGCGACGGTCATCCGGTCCTCACCGGAGGACTCCTCGCTGGTCCAGGCCAGGTGCACCCGCGGGCGCACGCCGGTGCGCCGCTCCCACTTGAGCAGGTTGCGCTGCCAGGCGGCGACGAGCGTGTCGTGCAGGGCGTTCCACTGGTCGGTGCCCTGCCCGGTGAACAGGTGCCAGTTCCACTGGGTGACGGCGGACTCGACCAGGCCGGTCGGGGTGTCGGCGTTGAACTCCAGCAGCTTCGGTGGACCCTCGCCGTCGTACCGCAGGTCGAACCGGCCGTAGACGCTCGGTGGCTCGCTGGCCCAGGTGCTGCGGATCTGGGGGCGGGCGATCGGCGGGATGCGCATCCGGTCGAACAGGTCGTTGTCGACCACGTGGTCGCCGGCCGCCACGCACATCTCGAACAGCTGCGCCGCCGCGCCCTCCAGCCGTCGTATCTCCGCCATCGAGAAGTCGTAGAAGGGTCCTTCGCGCCAGTAGCTGCGGACCTCGCCGCCGGGCAGGGAGGTGCGGTTGTAGACCAGTCCCTGCGCCTCGATCTCGGCGTCCCAGCCCGGACGGACGACGCCGCCCTCGATCCGGCGCAACTCAGCTGCCGGCGCCGGTGCCGGCGCGGTGACCGATCCCGCTGCCGATGCCCCCGCTCACCCGGGTGCCCGCGCTGACCTTCCCGGTGCTCGGCAGGCCCGCGTTGCGCCGGGCGGTGGTGTCCGTCGGGCTGACGCGGGTGCCGCCCGACGGCAGCACGGTGCCGACCGGCAGACCCCGGCCGAACGCGCCCAGGTAGAGGAAGAACAAGCCTGCGCCGGGGCCGTGGTAGCCGTCGTCGCAGTACGAGTCGTCGACGATCTTCCCGTCCTGGTCGGTGCAGTACGCGACCTGTTCCTCCTCGCCGCCGACGCCGCAGCCGGCCATGAACCCGGTGGCGGCGGTGGTCAGCACGGTGGTGGTGAGGGCCGCGCGGACGCGGTTGGAGACCGCCATCTGTGCCCTCCTCGGTCCGGTCGTCGTCGAGAACAATAGGTCGGGCGGCCCGGGCCACCGTTACGGTTCCGGCGTGACGGATCAGAGCGACCCTCCCGACCTGGCTGCCGCGGCGACGCGGATCGCCACGGGCTATGCGACCGACGGGCCGGCCATCGAGCTCGGCTCCGTGGTGCTGGGCGGCAGTCCGCATCCCGACGCCCGGGTCCGGGTCCCGCTGTCGATGCTGAACCGGCACGGGCTCATCGCCGGCGCCACCGGCACGGGGAAGACCAAGACCCTGCAGCTGATCGCCGAGCAGCTGTCGGGTGCCGGCGTCCCCGTCGTGCTGGCCGACCTGAAGGGCGACCTCGCCGGGCTGGTGCGGCCGGGCGAGGCCGGCGAGCGCATCGCCCGCCGCGCGGCCGACACCGGTGACCAGTGGGCGCCCAGCGGCTTCCCGGTCGACTACCTCGCGCTCGGCGGGCTGGGAACCGGAGTGCCCGTCCGGGCCACCATCACCGACTTCGGCCCCGTGCTCCTGTCGAAGATCCTCGACCTCAACGAGACGCAGGAGAGCTCGCTGGGCCTGGTCTTCCACTACGCCGACGGCGCCGGGCTACCGCTGCTGGACCTCAAGGACCTGCGCGCCGTGCTCACCTGGCTGACCAGCGACGAGGGCAAGGCAGACCTGAAGGGCCTCGGCGGCCTCTCCCCCGCCACGGCGGGCGTCATCCTCCGCGAGCTCATCGCACTGGAGGACCTCGGCGGCGACGTCTTCTTCGGCGAGCCTGCCTGGGAGCCGGCCGACCTGCTGCGGCAGGCCGCCGACGGCCGCGGCGTCATCAGCGCGGTCGAGCTCATGGCGGTGCAGGACCGACCGGCGCTGTTCTCCACCTTCCTGATGTGGCTGCTCGCCGAACTCTTCGAGGAGCTCCCCGAAGTTGGTGACCTCGACCGGCCGAAGCTGGTGTTCTTCCTCGACGAGGCCCACCTGCTGTTCACCGGCGCCAGCAAGGCGTTCCTCGAGGCGGTCACGCAGACCGTGCGGCTGATCCGGTCCAAGGGTGTGGGCGTCTTCTTCGTGACCCAGAACCCCACCGACGTCCCGAGCGCCGTCCTCGGCCAGCTCGGCAACCGGGTGCAGCACGCGCTGCGCACCTTCACGCCGGAGGACGCCGACGCGCTGCGCAAGACCGTGCGGACGTTCCCCAAGAGCGACGACTACGACCTCGAGGCGATGCTGACCGGCCTCGGCACCGGTGAGGCCGCCGTCACCGTGCTGTCCGAGCGGGGCGCGCCGACCCCGGTGGCCGCGACGTTGCTGCGGGCACCCCGGTCGTCGATGGGAGCCGTCGAGGAGCCCGTGCGCGCGGGCGTCGTGGCGGCGTCCCCGCTCCAGACGAAGTACGGCGCCCCGGTCGACCGGGACTCCGCGTACGAGCGGCTCGCGGCCCGGCTCGCCCCGCCCCCCGCGGCGCACCGGAAGCCCGTCCCCGCTCCCCCGCCCCGGCCGGCTCCCGCCCGCGGGCGGAAGGCGCCGGAGCCGCAGGACGGCGGGGTCGTCGGCGCGGTCCTCGGGTCGTCGGCCTTCCGCGCCTTCACCCGGTCGGCGGCCTCCGCGCTGGGCCGCGAGATCAGCCGCGGTCTCTTCGGCACCCGCCGGCGGCGGCGCTGACCCGCGGCGGGTGCGCGAGACTGCCCGCATGAGCAGCCCGAACGTGCCCGCGCCCCAGGTGACCGTCCGCGGCGAGGCGGTGCTGGTGGTCGAACCCGAGATCGCCGACGTCGACGTCACCGTCCGGGTCCGGGCACGGGACCGGGAGACCGCACTCGAGCGGTGCAGCGCCCGCCAGGACGAGGTCGCCGCTGTGGTGGCCGCCGCCGGGGACGCGGTCGAGGTCCGCGAGACCACCGGGGTGTCGGTGTACCTGGAGGTGCGCGACCGCCGCGCTCCGGGTGAGCCGGTGGCCTCGCTGCACACCCGACTGACGCTGGGCCGGCTGGACGCCGTCGGGGAGCTGGTGGTCGCCCTCGGCCGGCTCGACGACGTGGAGGTCTCGGGTCCCCACTGGGCGCTGCGCCCCGACAGCGGTGCCGTCGAGCAGGCCCGGCTGGCCGCCGTACAGGACGCCGTCCGCCGGGCCCGGCAGTACGCCGCCGCCTTCGGCGCGAGCCTCACCGCGCTGGTCGAGGTGAGCGACACCGGCGTGGGCGGCGGGGGGTTCCGAGTCGCGGGGGCCATGGCCTCGATGGCACGGTTCGAGGGCGAACCGCACCTGGACCTCGTGCCGGCCCGGCAGGAGGTGCACGGCTCGGTCGAGGTGCGCTTCACGATGTCCGAACCCGATCAGGAGGTCTTCCGAGGATGAGGTTCCGCGAAGGCGGCCGGCTGGACACGTCGGGGGTCAGCGACCGGCGGGGCATGGGCGGTGGCCGCGGGATCGCCGTCGGCGGCGGCGGCCTCGGGCTCGTCGGGGTGATCATCGTCGTGATCCTCCAGCTGGCCGGCGGAGGCGGGGGCGGGGCCGGGGGCTCGGGCTTCGGCGGCCTGGCGGGCCTCGGCAGCGGCGAGCAGGCCGACAACAGCCAGCTCGACCAGCGCTGCCAGGAGGTCGGGGACGCCAACGCGTCGGAGGAGTGCGCTGTCGTCGCGGAGATCGACTCGATCCAGGAGTACTGGGGTCAGGCGCTCGGCGGCCGCTACACCGAGACCGACACCGTGTTCTTCAACGGCTCGACGCAGACCAGCTGCGGCGCGGCCTCCAGCGGGTCCGGGCCGTTCTACTGCCCGGGCGACGGGCTGGTCTACGTCGACCTCAGCTTCTTCGACCAGCTGAAGTCGCAGTTCGGCGCCCAGGGTGGCGCATTCGTCGACGCCTACGTGCTCGCCCACGAGTACGGCCACCACGTGCAGGACATCCTCGGCACCAGCGACCAGGTCACCCCGGGCGACACCGGTCCGACCAGCGGCAGCGTGCGCCTCGAACTGCAGGCCGACTGCTACGCCGGCACCTGGGCCCACCACGCCACGACCGTGCCGGACGCATCCGGCCAGCCGCTGATCACCGAGATCACCCAGGACGACGTGAACCGGGCGCTGGACGCGGCGTCGCGGATCGGCGACGACTTCATCCAGAAGAACCTGGGCAACGGCCGGGTCGACCAGAACAGCTTCACGCACGGCACCTCGGCGCAGCGGGAGAAGTGGTTCAGCACCGGCTACCAGAGCGGTGACCCGAACCAGTGCGACACCTTCGGCACGAACGACCTCGGATGACGGCTGGGATGACGGCGCAGCCGAACCTCGTCGTCACGCGGGACGGGCACATCGCCCGGCTGACGATCGACCGCCCCGACAAGCGCAACGCGATGACCGCGGCCATGTGGGCCGGCCTGCCGGGCGTGCTCGACGGGCTGGCCGGGGACCACGACGTCCGGGTCCTGGTCGTGACCGGCGCCGGCCCCAGCTTCTGCGCGGGCGCCGACATCGCCGACCTGCTGAGCGGCCCGGACCCGGCCGACCCCATGGCCGCCGTCCGCCGGGACAACCTCGCCGCCCAGGCCGCGCTGCGGGAGTTCCCGAAGCCGACGGTCGCGATGATCCGCGGCCACTGCATCGGCGGCGGGGTGGAGCTCGCCGCCTGCTGCGACCTCCGGTTCGCCGATCCGACGGCGGTGTTCGGGGTGACGCCCGCGAAGGTCGGCGTCGTCTACACGCCGTCGTCCACGAAGGCCCTCATCGACCTGGTCGGGCCGGCCATGACCAAGTACCTGCTGTTCAGCGGGGAGCTGATCGACGCCCCGACGGCGCTGCGCGCAGGACTGGTCGACCGGCTCGTCCCGCCCGGGGAGCTCGCCGCCGAGGTGGACCGGTTCGCCGACGTGCTGGCGAGCCGCTCGGCGCTGTCCCAGCGCGCCACCAAGCAGGTGATCGCCGCCCTCGTCGCGGGTACCGACGGCGAGGCCGAGGTGAGCGGCTGGTACCGCGAGACGATCACCAGCGGGGAGCTCGCCGAGGGCGTCTCCGCCTTCGCCGAACGGCGCCCTCCCTGCTTCCCCTGGTCGGACTGACCGGGGCGAACCTGTTTCGACCCTGGCTTGGCCGGGGTACCAGGTCGCTGCGGCGCTCCCTGAAGAAGCCGGGGACACGACGCGGCGGCCGCCGCGTCATCACCGCAGGCCCGCTCACACCTACGGCGCACGGATGCGCCGGGTCGACGGCGGCCCCGGAGCGCCTTCCCGATCCCCGAAACACCCTTGCCGAGGAGGACCGATGACTCACTCCATCGATACGCCGTTCCCGCCCCCCGCCCCCATGACCACGAACGCCGGGGCCACCGAGTCGCCGTCGACGACCGACGTCGCGAAGGGCGAGGCCAAGAAGGTGCAGGACACCGCCGTGCAGGCGGGCAGCCAGGTCGCCTCCACCGCGGCCGACCAGGCCAAGCAGGTCGCGCAGGAGACCCAGCGCCAGGCCAAGGACCTGCTCGACCAGGGCCGCACCCAGGTCCGCGAGCAGGCCATCACCCAGCAGCAGAAGGCCGGCCAGAGCCTGTCGTCGCTGGCCCAGGAACTGCGTGGGCTCGCCGACGGCACCAGCTCCGGCGCCCCCGGCCCGGCGCGTGACCTGCTCCAGCAGGGCGCGGGCATGGTCGAGAACTTCGCCAGCAAGCTGCAGAACCGCGAGCCGGCCGAGCTGCTCGACGAGGTGCGCAGCTTCGCCCGCCGCAAGCCGGGTCTGTTCCTCCTCGGCGCCGCGGCGGCCGGTGTGCTCGCCGGCCGCCTGACCCGCGGCGTCACCGCCGCGCACAGCGACTCGGGGCCGTCGTCCAGCGGCACCACCGGCTACCCGGCGTCGAACTACGTCGACCCGACGCCGTCGTACGCCGACACCACCAGCACCTACACGGGCACGAGCGCGAGCTACTCCACCGCAGGCTCCGCCCCGCTGCCCCCGCCGCCGTACGGCACCGTGCCGCCCGAGGGCAGCATCGTCCCGCCGGCGGCCCCGGCCGGCTGGGACGACCCGGCCCGGCGTCCGGGTGGGGTGGGCTGACCCATGAGCACCCCCTACTCCGGCGCGACATCCGCAGGCACGACGCAGAGCATCCCGACGGTCGGCCAGACCGCCGCGCCCGAGCAGAACTACGCCGCCGACTACAGCGGCAGCATCGGGACGCCGACCACCGAGGCCGGGCGCCCCGACGTCGAGGGCACCTCGGTCGGCCAGCTGCTCGGCGAGGTGAGCAAGGACCTCTCCACGCTGATGCGCCAGGAGCTCGAGCTGGCCAAGGCCGAGCTCAAGGTGGAGGCCAAGAAGGCGGGCCAGGGCGCCGGGATGTTCGGCGCCGCCGGCTTCGCGGGCTACATGGTCCTGCTCTTCCTGTCCATCGCCCTCTGGTGGGCGCTGGAGAACGTCATGGACGCCGGCCTCGCCGCGCTGATCGTCGCGGTGATCTGGGGCGTCATCGGCGCCGTGGCCTTCGTGCTGGGCCGCAAGAAGTTCCAGCAGGTCAACCCGAAGCCCGAGCGCACCGTGGAGACCCTCCAGCAGGTGCCCGGCGCCCTGAAGCCCAACTGACCCTGACTCTCTTTCATCGATCGGAGCCACAGACATGACCACGAGTGACCCGGAAGTCATCCGCCGGCAGATCGAGGACACCCGACGCGAGCTCAGCTACGACGTCGACGCCCTCAACGAGAAGGTCAACCCAGCCCGCGTCGTCGACCGTCGCGTCAGCGCGGCGAAGGGCCGTATGACGAACCTGAAGGAGAAGGTCATGGGCAGCGCCCAGGACACGACCGCGTCGGCCCACGGCATGGCGTCCAACGCCGCCGGATCGGTGCAGGACGCCGCGTCGTCGGCGGCCGAGGCCGTCCAGAACGCGCCGGACGCCGTCGTCCGCCAGACCCAGGGCAATCCCATGGCCGCCGGGCTGATCGCGTTCGGCGTCGGCTGGCTCGTCTCGAGCCTGCTGCCGGCGTCGGAGAAGGAGAAGCAGCTGGCCCAGCAGGCCGAGAGCGCCGTCCGCGAGCACAAGGACGCCCTGCTCGAGCCCGCGAAGCAGGCAGCACAGGAGATCGGCGAGCAGCTCAAGCCCGCCGCCCAGGACGCCGTCGAGTCGGTCAAGTCCACCGCCCAGGACGCCGCCGCGACCGTCAAGGACGAGGGCCAGTCCGCGGTGCAGGACGTGCAGGGCCAGGCCGAGCAGTCCAAGCAGCGGGTCCAGAGCCAGACCGGGTCCTGACACCCCGGGTCCCCGGACCGACCGCTCCACCGCTGCGCCCCGCCGGTTCTCCGGCGGGGCGCAGCGCCGTCCGGGTCACCCCGAGGGGTGAGAGCCGCTCCCGGCACCCTGCAGGGCCCGCCTGAACAGGCCGTTGTCCTGTTCGTGGACGGAACTGGCGTGCGCGTGCTGGTGGCCGACGACGAGGACGACATCCGCACCCTCGTCGCGCTCGCCGTGGCCAAGGCCGGCTGCACGGTCGTCTCGTCGGTCGCCGACGGCGGTGCCGCGCTCGCCGCTGCGCGGGCCGAACTGCCCGATCTCGCCGTCCTCGACGTCTCCATGCCCGGGGCGACCGGCCTCGAGGTGTGCGCCGCCCTGCGTGCCGACCCGGCGACCGCCGGCATCCGCATCCTGCTGCTCTCGGCGGGCGCCTCGCTGGAGGACGTCGCCGCGGGCCTCGCCGCCGGCGCCGACGCCTACCTGGCCAAGCCGTTCCAGATCTCCGGGCTCGTGCACCAGGTGCATGCGCTCACGGCGAGGCAACCGGCATGACCGCCGTGCAGGCCGGCACCGCGGTCCTCGGCCGCGGTGCGCCTCGCCGCCGGCTCTCCGGCCGCCGGGCCGTCCTCGACCGGTCGCTGACCTCTGCCCTGCTGTTCGGCGCGACCGCCGTCCTGCTCGCGACCGGGGCACTGCCCGTGGTCGACGGCGAACTCGTGCTCGCCGGCCTCACCGCCGCGTTCGTCGGCACGCTGCTCTCCCGGCTCGCCGGGCGGCCGGCGATCACCGGCGACGTGGCGGTCGTCGTGCCGCTGGTGCATCTGGTCGCCGTCGGGCTGATGACGGCGGGCACCGCCTCCCCCGCGGTGCTCCTGCTGGCGGCCGCGCCGGTCATGACCCTGGTCGCCGGCCCCGGCCGCCGCGGCGTCGTCCTCGCGACGGTCGGCACCGCGGCCCTGCTGACCGTGCCGGGACTGGGGACCAGCGGCTCCTCCCCGACGGCCGCTCTGCTGCTCGCGCCGCTCGCGGTGGGCCTGGGCGGGCTCGGGGTCAACGAGACCACCCGCCGGATCGCGAGCCAGGGGGCCCGGATCGAGCGGCTCGAGGCCGAGCGGGACCAGTTGCTGGCCCAGGTGCAGACCCGCGCCGACGAGCTCGACCTGGCCACGCGCATGCTGGCCGCGCGCGCCCAGACGATGACCAGCGTGATCGACGCCGTCACCGAGCAGTCGATCATCGGCACCGACGTCGACGGCATCATCCGCGTCTGGAACCCCGGCGCGGAGAAGATGCTCGGCCTGCCGCGCCCGGACGTCGTCCGGAAGCGGTCGATCCTGGAGTTCCACCTGCCGGAGGAACTCGAGGACGGCGACGCCGCGACCGGTCTCGCGGCGCTGGTGCGTGCCGCGCAGGAACACGGCAGCGACGTCCGCGACTGGACCTACGTGGCCGCGAGCGGCGAGCAGCGCACCGTCTCGGTCGCCATCACCCCGCGCACCGACGACCAGGGCAACCACGCCGGCTGGAACTTCGTCGGCACCGACATGACCGAGGCCCGCGCCACCGAGCGCATGAAGGACCAGTTCGTGAGCCTGATCAGCCACGAGCTGCGCACGCCGCTGACCTCGATCCTGGGGTACCTGGAACTCGTCCTGGAGGACGACGACCAGCCCCTCACCGACGAACAGCGCTCCTACCTGACCACCGTCGAGCGGAACGCCGACCGGCTGCTCCGCCTCGTCGGCGACCTGCTGTTCACCGCGCAGGTCGACGCAGGCCGCTTCACGCTGACGCCGGCGGACGTCGACCTTGCGACCGTGGTGCGCGCCGCGGAGGAGTCCGTGCGCGTGACGGCCGCGAATGCCGGCGTCGACGTGCTCGTCGAGGTGCCCGCCGAGGGACTCGTGGTGCCCGGGGACGCGGTCCGGCTGGGTCAGGCCTGCGACAACCTGGTCTCCAACGCGGTCAAGTTCACGCCCGCCGGCGGCCGGGTGACGCTGTCGCTGCGGGAGGCCTGGCGGCTCCCCGACGGCGAGGTCGTGGCGGCGGCCTGCCCGGACGCCGTCCCGGTGGCGCAGCTGGCGGTCAGCGACACCGGCATCGGCATCCCCGCGACCGAGCAGGGGAAGATGTTCACCCGCTTCTTCCGGGCCACCACCGCCCAGAAGAACGCCGTCCCCGGTGTGGGGCTGGGCCTGGCCATCACCAAGGCCATCACCACCGCGCACGGCGGCACGCTCGACCTGCTCAGCGCCGAGGGCGCGGGCACGACGTTCACGCTCACCCTCCCCCGCGCCTGAGCCCCACCTCCCGTTCCTCACGCGTGTGCGCCGAGGCCCACTTCTCGCGTCGAGAAGGGGGCGTCAGCGCAGACCGTCCGGTCGGAAACAGCGCGATTCGAGGGTTCTGCGCGTATCCCTTGCGGATTCCTTGCGGATCGCTGGCGGGTGGCCTGCGGTTGGCCTCGGAGAGTTCTCCCTGTCGCCGGATCCCCCGGTGACACGAACACCGGACACAGGGAGAACCAGTCATGAACGCCAAGAACATCGCCTCGAGCCCCACCGCTCGCAAGGTCGTCGGCTCGCTCGGCGTCCTCGGTGCGGCCGCTGCCGTCGCCGGCCTCGGCACCTTCGGTACCTTCACCGACAGCAGCACCCCGATCGCCTCCACCATCGCCTCGGGCACCGTCGACATCGACGTGACCCAGCAGGGCTTCACCGTCCCGGCCACCACGAGCAACTTCGTGCCCGGCGACTCGCTCACCCGGGCCGTCAACCTGATCAACAAGGGCAGCTCGGACCTCGGCTCGGTCACCCTCAACTCGACCGTCGCGACCCCGAGCGTCCTGACCACGGACCTGACCAACGGCCTCCAGCTGGCCGTCAAGTCCTGCTCCGTCCCGTGGACGCAGGCCGGCACCGCCTCGGCGGCCACCTACACCTGCTCCGGCACCGAGCGCCTGATCGCGTCGGGCCCCGTCGTCAACAACGTGACGCTCAGCAACCCCGCGTCGCTGACCGCCGGTGCCACGGACTACCTGACGTTCGCGATCTCGCTGCCGACGTCGGCCGACAACACCTTCCAGGGCAAGTCCGCCGCGCTGAGCCTGACCTTCACGGGCACCCAGCGCACCGGCTCGGCCCGCTGAGCCACGCTCCACGAGCTGACGGAGATCACGTCATGACCGCAGTCCTCCCTGTCCGGGAGCCGGGGGCAGCCGACCAGCTGCCCCCGGCCGGGGACAAGAGCTCCGCCGCCGGCCTCGCCGGCACGGCCCGCCGCACCGTGGGCCTCGTGGCCCCGTGGCTGGTCCGAGGACTCATCGGACTCGCCGTCCTGACGTTCGCCTTCCTGGCCGTCGGCCCGCACGTGCTCGGCTACCGCACCATGACCATGCTCACCGGGAGCATGGCGCCGGAGATCAACCCGGGTGACGTCACCATCGTCACGCCGATCGCGGTCTCCGAGGTCCGCGAGGGCATGGTGATCACCTACCACCGCCCGATCGAGGACCACAGCCTCGTCACCCACCGGGTCATCTCGGTGGAGAGGACGGCGGACGGCACCGTGACCGTCCGCACCAAGGGCGACGCCAACCCGGCGGCCGACCCGTGGAAGGCCACGCTGAACGGCGACACGGCCTACCAGGTGCGTGGGGTCGTCCCGGTCCTCGGACACGTCATCGAGGCCCTGCGGGCCCCGATCGTCGCCCAGGTCCTGCTCTACGGTGCCCCGACCCTCCTGGTCGGCTGGCTCCTGCTCACCATCTGGCGCCCCGCCCGGGACGACGAGAACGGGGCGGACGACGACTCGTCCGCATCCGCCTCGGCCTGATCCCGCCCGCACACCACCACACGACACGAGAGGAGAACCCGGTCATGACCGCCATCCGTCGCAGCCTGACCCTGCTCCTCCTCACCGTCGCCGTCATCGCCGGCGCCGGCCTCCCCGCCTCGGCCGCCTTCGGCGACACCGTCACGATCACCACGACGGTCCCCACCCTCACGGTGGCGGCACCGGCCACCGTGACGGTCAACGACTCCTGCACCACCACGACGACCGTCGTCAAGCGGACCGTGTACACCAACCCCGGCACCGGCGAGCAGATCCAGACCGCCTACAGCTCCACCACCACCTCCGCGACCAGCTCGACGAACGTCCAGAGCACCTCCTCGAGCACGGTGGCCGGCCCCGGTCCGAACGAGGTCACGACGACCACCACGACGAAGAACACCAACCTGACCGTGACCGCCTCCTGGACGGCCAGTGGCACCCGCGGCGTCAACGGCTACCTCGTCAACGCCCACCTCGCCGACGGCACCGTCTACCCGATGGCCCAGACGGCGGCCGGCACGCTGTCCACCAGCCAGACGGTGGATGCCGACAACCTCGTGTACCAGCCGCGGCTGTCCGTGACGACGCTGACCAGCTACGGCTGGACCGCCCGCTCCGCGCTGACCGGGTTCATCACGTGCTGACCGCCCTGGTCGTCGACGACGAACCCGACGCGCGCCGCCGCGTCGCCGGTCTGCTGCGCCTCGGCGGATGGCAGGTCCGCGAGGCCGCCAACGCCGTGGAAGCGCTCCGGCAGGCGGTCGTCGGCGACTTCGACCTCGTCGTCACCGACGTGTCGATGCCCGGCGAGCACGGTCCGGCCATGCTCCGCCGGATGCGCCGCAACGGCTCGCGCGCCCGCTTCCTGGTGGTCACCTCCGACCCCACGGACGACGTCCGGGCCGAGTCCCTCGCGGCCGGAGCCATGGCGTGCCTCGCCAAGCCGGTCGAGGCCGGCATCCTTCTCGACTTCCTGCGCAGCCGGACCACGGGGCCGGCTGCGCAGGGTGAACTCCGGGCCGTCCACGAGGTGGACGACCTGCACGACGACGACCTGGACGCCGAGCTGATGGACCGGCTCCAGGAGATGTACGTCAGCGCCCTGCCGGCCCGGCTCTCGGCCATCGCGCGGAGCACCACGACCGGCGACGCCCCGGGGGTCGTCTCGGCGGCGCACACGCTCGCCGGCACCAGCGGCCAGCTGGGTCATCCGGAGGTGGCCTCGATCTGCCGGGCCATCGCCGCCGACGCCCGCCGGGGCGTGATGGCCCACGCGCGGGTCGTCGAGCTGCAGGCACTCGCCTTCGCGGGCTGACCGAACTTTCCCCCACCAGAGACCGAGGCCGCCATGCAGCACGACCCGCAGGACGGGCTACCCGGTGGGACGCCGTCGGTCCCGACCGCGCTCGTGGTCGACGACTCCTTCGCCGCCCGGGCCCGGGTCATCACCCTCCTGCACCTGGGCGGGTGGCGCGTGCACCAGGCGGTCGGCACCGACGACGCGCTCCGGCTGGCCGCGCTGATCGAACCCGACCTCGTGGTGACCGAGATGGTCATGCGCAACGGCCACGGCGCGACCCTGATGCGGCGGCTGCGGGAGCAGGGGTCCACCGCCCGCTTCCTCGTGGTCGCGGCCCGGCGCACCCAGCAGTGCCGGGCACTCTCCTCGTCCGCCGGCGCGCTGGCCTGCCTGGCCAAGCCGGTCGATCCGCGCCTGTTCGTGGACGTGATGCGGGGCCTGGCCCCGGCGGTCGCCGCGCCACCGGTCCGGAGCGAGCCCGCCGACCGCCCGACCGACGAGTCGTATCCGCAGACGCACGAGATGTTCCTGAGCTCGCTGCCGCACCGGTTGTCGGCGATAGCGATCAGCGCTCAGGCCGGGGACGCCGGCGGCGTCGCCCTGGCCGCCCAGAGCCTCGCCGCGGTGAGCGACCGGCTGGGGCACCCCGAGGTCGCGTTCCTGAGCAACTCCATCGCCCGCGACGCCCGGCGGGGCACGGTCTCCCGGACCCGGCTCGTGGCGCTGATCGAGGTGTGCGCGCGGATCGACTCGGGCAGCGTCCTGACCGCCTGAGACCTGTCTTTCAGGCGGCGACGAGCCGGTAGCCGACCCCGCGCACGGTGCGGATCTCCGGTGAGTTCAGCCCGGCCGCGACGAGCTTGCGACGCAGGTTGGACATGTGGGCCTCGACCAGCCGGAGGTTCCCCTCCCAGTCGGTCTGCCAGACCTCACGCAGCAGCGTCTCGCGCTGCAGCACCCGGCCGGGCCGGGAGGCCAGCGCCGCGAGCAGGTCGAATTCGGTTCGGGTGAGGTCGACGACGACGCCGTCCACCCGCACCTCGCGGCTCTCCTCGTCCACCTCGAGCTCGGCCAGGCGGCGGACCGTCTCCTCGGCGGGCGCGGTGGCCTCGGCAGGCTGCGCCGTCCGCGGGAAGCGCAGCATCGCCTGCACCCGCGCCACGAGCTCGCGCGGGGAGAACGGCTTGGCCATGTACCCGTCGGCGCCGACGGCCAGGCCGATCAGCAGATCGACCTCCTCGGCGCGGGCGGTGAGCATCAGGACGTAGCACTGGGTCTCGGCGCGGATCTGACGGCAGATCTCGGTGCCGTCGGCGTCCGGCAGTCCCAGGTCGAGCACGATGAGGTCAGGTGCATCCCGGCGGACCTCCTCCAGGGCAGCGGCCCCGGACGTCGCCTCACGGACGTCGAAACCGGCCCGCCGCAGCACCGTGGTGACCAGCTCACGGATCTCGTCGGTGTCTTCCACGACGAGCACGGACTGTTCGGCCACGACCTCTCCTCCTCACGGCTACCGGGGCGTGGACGGCAGCGACCGTCCATCACCTGACCGGGTGATCGGCAGGAGGGGGCATCGCCTTGAGTCCAGCCGCCGGCCGGCTGCGGCGACCTCCCCGAACGGGTGACTGCTCATCCGGTGCCCGACCCGTGTGAACTGACCCACAACCACCGCCTGCCCAGCAGCGCCGATCACGCAGCGTGATCAGGAGACGGGTTTCGACTGCCCGGCAACGGGTCACGAATCCATAACGTGGGCTCGATGACTGCTGCGGCGATCGCCATCCGACCGACATCCGGCGGCAGCCGCTCCCGCGAGGGACGCCGCCTGGACCTCGACGTCGTCCGCGGCCTGGCCATCGTGCTGGCGCTCGGCTGGCACTTCAGCGGCACGCCCACCGGCAACCGCCTGGTCGATGCGCTGACCTGGCCCGGCCGGCAGTTCGGCTGGGCGGGTGTGGACCTGTTCTTCGTGCTGAGCGGCTTCCTGCTCGGCCGGCTGGTGCTCACCGAGCAGTCGCGGACGGGCCGCTTCGACGGCCGGCGGTTCACCGCCCGACGCCTGCTCAAGCTGTGGCCGGTCCTCTACGTGTTCCTCGCCGTGCAGCTGTTGGCCGGCCCGGAGCCGTGGACGTCGTATCTGTGGCAGAACGCCCTGCACCTGCAGAACTACGCCGGCACCTCGCTCACGCACCTGTGGTCACTGGCGGTCGAGGAGCACTTCTACCTCGCACTGGCCGTGCTCTTCCCGATCTTCGCCCGGCGGAAGGGCTCCCCGCGGCTGCTCGCGATCGTCCTCATCGGCATCCTCGTGGCCGGCCTCGCCCTGCGGGTCTGGGGTGCGGCCCACGGCGTTAGCGACACCCGCCTGCAGTGGCGCACCCACTTCCGCGTCGACTCGCTGGCCGCCGGCGTCCTCCTCGCGCTGGTCTGCGTGCACTGGCCCGAGCGGTTCGAGGCGCTGCGGGGTCGCCGTTGGCTGCTGTTCGCGGTGTTCGGCGCCGGCGTCGTCCACCTCGCGGCCGTGGGCAAGGAGGGACCGGTCGGGAGCACGCTCGGCTTCACGGTCGCCTACCTGACGGCGGCGGCCCTGCTGCTGCTGGTCTACCGGGCCCGTTGGGTGCCCCGCGCGCGCGTGGTTGCCGTCCCCGTGGCTCTGCTCGGCCGCTACTCCTACGGCATCTACATCTGGCACGTCTTCGCGGCGGCAGTCGCGCTCGATCTGCTCCCCGGCGTCGGTCCGGAGTCGACGACGGCGGCCGCCCAGGTCGTGAAGTACGGCGCCGCGATCACGCTCGGCGTGCTGGCGACCGTCGCGGTGGAGAAGCCCGTCCTGCGGCTGCGCGACCGCCTGCTGCCGGCCAAGGACCACGCCGCCGCGCCGCCGGCACCGGCGACCGTCCCGATCGGCGTCGCACCGCGGCGCGAGGTGGCGCGCGCCGCCGCCTGAGGCTCAATTCAGCGCGCGGGTCCCTTCCGGCAGGGCGCCCCCACCGACGACGGCCACGACCGCGTCCTGCAGGGCGGTCAGTGCGACCCGCTGCGTGAACGGCCCGGTCGACACCCGGGCCACCCCCAGTGCCTCCAGCTCGCTGGTCGGCAGAGACCGCCCCGGCACGCTGATCACGCTGAGCTTCCGCCGGCCGAGCCCCTCGACGAGGGCGCCGATCTCCTCGGCCGCGACCACGCCGGGCACGAACACCACGGGCGCGCCGGCCTCGAGGAACGCCCGGCCGCGCCGGATCGCCTCCTGCACCAGCTCACCGCGGTCGGCATCCTTCGGAGCCCGGATGAAGGCGTCGGTCCGCGCGTTGAGCACGAAGTCGATGCCGGCGTCCCGCCCGGCCGCGAGCACCGCCTCGACCGCCGCGACCGCCTCGTCGAGCGGCTTCATCTGGTCCTCCAGGTTGCCGCCGACGACGCCGCGCCCGATCGCGCGGCGGGTGGTCTCCCCCGCGTCGCCGTAGCCGGCCTCGAAGTCCATGGTCACCGGCAGGTCCACCGCGTCGACGATCCGGCCGACCATGTCCAGGTGCAGCTCGAGCGGGATGTTCTCGCCGTCCTCGTAGCCGAACGTCGAGGCGATCGAGTGGCTGGCCGTGGCCAGCGCGCGGACACCGTCGGTGGCCGCCACGACCTGCGCCGAGACGACGTCCCAGACGTTGGTCAGGACGAGGATCTCCGGAGCGGAGTGCAGGTCGAGCAGGGTGCGGGCGCGGGTCGCGAGATCAGCCATGGACCGAACCTAGGCCCGGCGGGGTCACGTCGGCGACAGTGGCACGGACCACACTGGCGTGATCACTTAGGTCAGGCTAACCTCGCGCTGTGCCGCCGGTGGTCCGCCCGGCACGCGGCCCCGTCCAGCTACCGGTGAGGCATCCGCTCCATGTACGTCTGCCACTGCGCCGTCGTCACCGACGGCGACGTCCTCGAGTCGATCGCGAACGGCGCCCGCTGCGTGGCCGATGTCGCGCGCCAGACCGGGGCCGGCCGCTCCTGCGGGAACTGCGTCTCCACGCTGCGCGACCTGGTGTGCCAGCATTGCACCGTCCGAGCCGAGCGGGACGCCGCCGGTGCGGCCCAGTTCGTCGCCGAGCCCGAACTGGGAGTCGCTGGTGCAGCCCGTTAGCCCTCGAGTCGTCGAACTGCTCAACGACGCACTGACGTTCGAGCTGACCGTCACCAACACGTACTTCCTCAACGCCCGGATGCTCGACGCATGGGGTCTGCCCAAGCTCGGCAAGGTCTTCTACGACCTGTCGATCGACGAGATGCGCGACGCCGACGACCTCATCCAGCGCATCCTGCTGTTCGACGGCCACCCCAACCTGCAGCGCCTGGGTGCCATCCGGGTCGGCGAGACCGCGGAGGAGATGCTGGCCCTCGCCCTCGACAGCGAGAAGGCCGCCGTCGCGCAGTTCAACGCCGGCGCCAAGGAGTGCCACGACCTCGGCGACCACGGCACCGCGGCCGTCTTCGAGGAGATGGTCCACGACGAGGAGAAGCACGCCGACTGGTTCGAGGCGCAGTTGGGCGCGATCGAACGCGTCGGGGTGCCGCAGTACTTGGCCGCGCAGCTCTCGACCGAGGCGCCCTGAGCCTCCGTTTGACACCCTGTCATCGGCCGGTGTCACATGGGGGCCGTGCCTTCCTTCGCGAGCAGCCCGTCCGCGATCGACGTGCAGGCCCACCTCGGTCACTACGTGGCCACGCTCGGGTTCTTCGTCCCGGCCGCGATCCTCATCGGCCTGGTCGTCTTCGCCGTCGTCCGCGACCGGCGGATCAGCGCCCGCGAGGAGGCCGAGGACGCCCGCCGCGAGGGCATGGCACGGGAGGAGATCCCTATCCCTCCGCCAGCCGACTGAGCACGGCCGAGATCGTCTGCTCGACCGCCGCGGCCATCTCCGTGCGGAACGCGGCGAGCAGGGCCTGGGCCGCGGCCGGCTGCAGGCGGCCGACCGTCTCCTGGACCCGCTGGAGCTGCTCCGGCGGGGCGCCGGCGTCGAGGAACGCCTGCTCACCGCTGTCGAGGAACATCTGCACGTAGGTCTGCGCGATCTCGCGGACGAGCGCGTTGACCCGCGTCTGCGCGTCGATGAGCGCGTCCGGCGGCACGCCCAGCGCGACGACCTGCAGGCCCGCGGTCAGCAGGGGCGGGTCGAGCACCCGCAGCGTCCCCTCGCCGACGCGCTCGACCAGGCCGATGTCGACCAGCCGGTCGACCACCGCCGAGTCCTCGGGGACCCCCGCGCGGGCGGCCAGCTCCGCCCCGCTGAGGGTCTCCGGTTCCGCGGGCAGCCACGGCGCCAGCAGGGCGCGGTGCAGCGCCAACGTGGCCGAGCTGGCGGTGGGCGGAGCGCTCGCGAGGGTGCGCTCGATCATCGCCAGCGAGTAGCCCTCGGCGAGCATCTCGCGCACCAGCAGCAGCCGGGCGACGTGCTCGCGGCCGTAGTAGCCGGTACGGCCCACGAGGCGGGGTGGCGGGAGCAGGCCGCGCGCGGAGTAGGCGCGCAGGTTGCGCACCGTGACACCCACCCGCGCCGCCAGTTCGTCGACCGTCAGCTCGTGGTCGCCGTCGTCGAGCGGTCGCGCGGACTCGTCCGGCGTGCTCACCACCACATCCTTGTCATCGTGACCCCACGGTAAACCGCTCGTTCTATGTGTCAGTTGGCGATGTCACGGTCATGGGTGTTCCATGACCGGCATGGCCAGAGGGGGTTCCGTTGCTGCTCGCTGCTGACACTCGTCCCGCCGGAGGCGCCGCCATCGGCGAGGTGATCATCGCGTCGATCGTCGGGGTGGGACTGACCGCACTGGTGCTGGGCCTCGTGTGGCTGCACCGGTCCGGCCGGTCGCAGATCCTCACCACGGCCGGCACCCGGCTGGGCAAGGCGACCGGGGTGCCGCCCTGGGTCGCCCTGCCCACCGTGCTGACGACGGCGTCCCTGCTCTGCGCCCTGTTCGGCATGCTCTGGGACATCTCGCTGCACATCGACGTCGGCCGCGACCCCGGCCCGCTGGCCAACCCGGCCCACTACTTCATCCTGTTCGGCCTGTTCGGTGTCTTCGCCGGGGGCATCTTCGCCTGCGCGATGCCCATGGGCGAGAAGCCGGGACCCGCTGCCGTGCGCTTCATCAAGGGCTGGGACGTGCCCGTCGGCGGCCTGCTGCTCACCGGCGCCGGGTTCTACGCGCTGCTGGGCTTCCCGCTGGACGACGTCTGGCACCGGCTGTTCGGGCAGGACGTCACGCTCTGGGGCCCCACCCACCTGATGCTCATCACCGGCGCGGGCCTGTCGATCATCGGGCTGCTGATCCTCGAGCAGGAGGGCCACGGCGGCCTGTCCACCGACGACGGCGACCAGAAGGTGGGCCGGCTGACCCGCTTCGTCCGGCAGGCGTCGGCGATGGGTGGCCTGCTGCTGGGCCTGTCGGTGTTCCAGGGTGAGTTCGACTTCGACGTCGAGCAGTTCCGCCTGGTCCTGTCCCCGTTCATGATCGCCGCGGCGGCGGGCCTCGCCCTGGTCGCGGCACGCATCTTCATCGGCCGCGGCGGGGCGCTGGCCGCCGTCGCGTTCTTCCTCGTCGTCCGCGGCGTCATCGCGCTCGTCGTCGGCCCGCTGCTGGGCGAGGTCACGCCCACCTTCCCGCTGTACCTGGGCTCGGCGATCCTCGTGGAGCTGGTCGCGCTCTCGGTGCCGCTGCTGCGCCGTCCGCTGGCCTTCGGCTCGGTCTCCGGCGTCCTGATCGGCACGGTCGGGTTCGCCACCGAGTACGGCTGGTCGCACGTCCGGGCGACCCTGCCCTGGGGCACCGACATCCTGGTCGAGGGCGTGATCATGGCGGTCGTCGGCGGTGTGGCCGGTGGCCTGCTCGGCGGACTGCTCGCCGCGGGGCTGCGCCGGCGGCTGCCGCGCCCCGCCGTGGCCCGCACCGTCGTCGTCGGCGCGCTGATCGCGCTGGCCGCCAGCGTCACCAACGGCCTGATCGCCACCGTGCCCAAGCTCCAGGCGACGTTCGGCATCGAGGACGCCACCGACGACCCGCGGACGGCGAACATCACCGTGCAGCTGGACCCGGCGAACGCGCTCGACGACCCGTCCTGGGTGCAGATCACCTCGTGGCAGGGGCAGGGCCTGGTCGTCGACCCGCTCCAGAAGACCGGCGAGGGCCGGTACCGGACGACGCAGCCGATCCCGATCCACGACGACTGGAAGGCGCTGCTGCGCCTGCACGACGGCCGGATGCTCAGCGCCATCCCCATCTACCTGCCGGCCGACGCGGCCATCCCGGCCGACGAGATCACGGCCGACGACGGCATGACGCGCAAGGCCATCCCCGAGATCCGGATCCTGCAGCGCGAGCTGACCAAGTCCGGTGGTGGACTCTGGCTGGTGGCCAACCTGGTCGTGCTGGCCTGCACCCTCGCGCTGATCGCGGCGATCAGCTGGGGCGTGGCCCGCTACGCGCAGCGGGCGAGCGCGGGCGATCCCTTCGCCCGACCCTCGCCACCCGCGCCGGACGACGCGGAACCGCGTGCGACGAGCGGCCTCACCCGCCGCTGATCCCCCGCCCGCCCGAACACCTCCGGAGCCACCCGTGACTCACCCCCGTCCCCGGCTGCGTGCTGCCCTCATCGGGCTGCCGCTGGTCCTCGCCCTGCCCCTCGCCGCCTGCGCGGGGAAGCCCGCCGACTCCGCGGGCTCCACTCCGACGTCCGGGTCCGCCTCGGCGAGCGCCTCGTCGACGTCGTCCGCCTCCGCGGAGCAGCGCATCGAGGTCACCGTCGCGAACGGCGAGGCCAGTGGCGACACCGGTCGCGTGCCGGTCGCCCTGGGGACGCGGGTCACCCTGGTCGTCACCAGCGACGTCGCCGACAAGATCCACGTGCACGGCTACGACCTCGAGAAGGACCTGACGCCCGGCACCCCGGTCACCCTGCAGTTCGACGCGACGGTCGCGGGCGTCTTCGAGGTGGAACTGCACGAGGCGGACACGGTCCTTCTCCGCCTGCAGGTCTCATGACGGTGCTGGCCCACGGGGTCGGCACCCGGCTGGACCTGCCGATCCCCGTCGGCCTCGCGCTGTTCGGCGCGGGCGCGGCGATCCTGTTCACCTTCGCGATCCTGCTGCTGTTCTGGCGCACGCCGCGGCTGGGCGGAGCCGACGCCGGGCGGCCGCTGCCCGAGGGGCTGCAGCGGGTGCTCGACGGCGCGCCGCTGCGCCGCGGGTTGCAGGCCGTCGTCCTCGCGGTCGCCGCATTCGTGGTCGCCGTCGCCTTCGCCGGGCCCGACGACACGCCGCACAACCTGGCTCCCTGGGTGTTCTTCGTGACCTTCTGGGTGGGCCTGCTGCCGGCGAGCCTGCTGCTCGGGCCGGTCTGGCGGGTGGTCAACCCGCTGCGGCTGGTGCACCGTGGGTTGCGCGTGGCGGTCCCCCGGCCGCCCGGTGCCGCCCGGCTGCCCGCGCTCGGCCTGTGGCCGGCCGCCGGGTCGCTGTTCGTGTTCCTGTGGCTGGAGCTCGTGTCGCCGCACCGGTCGGATCCGGCCGTCGTCGGCTGGTTCCTGATCGGCTACGCCGTCGTCCAGGTCGGGCTCGCGCTGTGGTTCGGCGAGCAGTGGTTCGCCGCCGGCGACGGATTCGAGGTCTACTCGTCGCTGATCGCCCGGCTCTCCCCCTGGGGACGGCGGCAGGACGGCCGGCTGGTGCTCCGTAGTCCCATGACCGGAGCCATCAGCACGCCCGCGCGGCCGGGGCTGGCCGCCGTGGTCGTCGTGTTGCTGGGCGCCACCGCGTTCGACGGGCTGTCGCGCACGGTGTTCTGGCAGAGCGGCCCCGGCGCCTCGGACGACGTCGCCAGCGGCACCCTGGGGATGCTGGCGATGATCGCGCTGGTCGCCGCGATGTACCTGGTGGGCACCCGGCTCTCCGGGCGCCTGGCGGGGCAGCCGGCGGCCGTCCAGCCGGGCCGGTACGCCGCCACCGTCATCCCGATCGCGCTCGGGTACACGGTCGCGCACTACTTCAGCCTGTTCGTCCTCGACGGCCAGACGACCTGGATCCTGGCCAGCAATCCGCTCGGCACCCGGGGCACCGACCTGTTCGGCACCTACCGCAACGTGGTCGACCTGAGCGTGGTCAGCGCCGGCACCATCGCGCTCGTGCAGGTGTGCGCCATCGTCGTCGGGCACGTGGTCGGCGTGACCCTCGCACACGAACGGGCGCTGCTCTCGGCGCGGCGGGCACGGGCCTCCGACCAGCTGCCTCTGGTCGTCGTCATGGTGCTTTTCACCTTCGGCGGACTCGGTCTCCTGTTCGGCTTCTGAAGCCCCTCACCAGCGCAGACATCGCACCCCGCAGGAGTGACACGGGCACAGTTCGGCTTCAGGTCGGGCGTCGGCGCGCCGATGGGGAGAACGCCCTCACCGGCGCCATCGGGGTCCGCTACCCCGCCCGAGCGGAAGGACCGCTCCGTGATCGCTGTGACCTGCCGCAACGGTGAGCACTTCTCGGTCGACCCCCTGCAGATCGAGCGGGTCGAGACCGACCCGGACACCGTCATCCGCCTCGTCGACGGCACGAAGTACGTCGTCGGGCTCACGTTCGACGAGGTCCTGCTGGTCGTCCGCGACCACCGGGCTGCCGTGGTCGTCGCGCAGAAGCGCCTCGCCGGTGGCGTGGCCGAGTTCGCCGACCACGCGGCGAAAGTGGCCCGTGGCTCGGTCCGTGTCGAGCGCCGGCAGTACCGCCGGGACGAGGACCATCCCGGGGACCCGCGAGACCGAGCGCCCGAGAACGCCCCGGGCTCCGACGAGGACTGACCGGTGATTCCGGCGTCGATCGTCGGCATGGGGGTGGCCGTCGGGTCGCTGCTCGTGATGATGGTGCTCGAGGGCACCAGCCCGCTCGCGATCGTCCTGCTGCCGCCGCTCGTCCTCGTCTTCGGAGCGACGTTCGGCGCGGCCGTCGCGGGCTCCGCGATGGCCGACCTGCGCCGGCTCGGCCCGTGGTTGCGGATGATCTTCGGACCCGAGCGGGCTGCCGCCGGCGCCTCGCTGATCGCCCAGCTCGTCGAGCTCGCCACCCTCGCGCGCAAGGAGGGCATGCTCCCGCTGGAGAACCGGGCGCGGACGGTCGAGGACCCGTTCCTGCGCCGCGGACTGCAGCTGGCCATCGACGCCGTCCCGGTCGAGCAGCTGCGCCGCGTGCTCGAGCGGGAGATCGACGCGACCCACGACGACGACCTGGTGGCCTCCCGCTTCTTCGCCAAGATGGGCGGCTACGCTCCGACCATCGGCATCATCGGAACCGTCGTCGGCCTGGTCCAGGTGCTCAAGAACCTGGAGGACCCTTCGGTCCTGGGGCCGCACGTGGCGGGCGCGTTCGTCGCCACGCTCTGGGGCGTGCTGTCGGCCAACTTCATCTGGTTGCCGATGAGCGTGAAGATCCGCCGGAACGCGGATCTGCGCCGGGACCAGATGCAGCTCGTCCTCGAAGGCGTGTGCGAGATCCTCGCCGGCACCAGCCCGCGCGCCCTGCGGGACAGGCTGCGCGCCATGCTGCCGCCGAGCGAGGCACGGCTCGCCGCAGCCTGACCGCCGGGGTCACTCGTCCTTGTTGCCGTGGCCGTTGCCCTTGCCGTGGCCGTTCCCCTTGCCGGCCGGTGCAGCGGGGGCCGGCGCAGGGGCCGGGGCCACGGCCGGCGCCATGGCGTACGTCAGGGAGACGACGGTCCCGGGTGCGAGCGCACCCTCGGGCGAGACCGCGGTGACCAGCCCCGCCGCGACCTGTCCGGTCTCCACCGGCGCTGTCTGCACCTGCAGGCCCTTGCCCACGAGCTCGGACTGGACCTGCTCGAGCGGCCGGCCGACGAGGTCGGCGGCCACGACGTCGACCGGAGCGGGAGTGGGGGGCGCCGAGGACGAGGGGGAGGACGTCCCGCCGGCGCCGCGGGCCGGCTTCGGGGCCCCCGCTCCCGCGAGGGCGGCCACGACGACGGCGACGACGACGAAGGCCGCGCCGATCCCGGCGAGCACGCGGATCCCCGTGCGCCGGGCCGCCGGGACCGGCGCTGACGCCGTCGAAGCCGATGCCGCCACCGGAAGGACCCCGGTCGGGGCGGGGAAGGAGGCGGTGGGTGCGGGGACGGACGCCGCGACCGGTTCGGTCGGGCTGATCGTCGCCACGGCCTCCACGGCCCGGCGCAGCGCCGCGCCGTCGGCGTATCTCACCGCCGGGTCCTTGGCCATCGCGCGCTCCACGACCGAGCGGATCCCGGGCGGGACGTCGGCCGGCAGCGGCGCGGGCTGCTCGCGGATCTGCTTGAGCGCGATCTGCACGGCGTTGTCGCCGTCGAAGGCCCGCCGCCCGGCGAGGCACTCGTAGGCGACCGCGCCGAGGGCGTAGACATCGCTCGCCGGGGTGGCCTTGGCGCCGTCGGCCTGCTCGGGCGACAGGTAGTGCGCGGTGCCGACCACCTGCCCGGTGCCGGTCAACGGCACGCTGGACGCCGACCAGGCGATGCCGAAGTCGGCGATCTTGACGGTTCCGTCGTTGCCGACCAGCACGTTGCCGGGCTTGACGTCGCGGTGCACCAGCCCCGCAGAGTGGGCCGCCGCGAGCGCTGCCGCCGTCTGGCGGAGCAGGTCGAGGGTGCGGGCCGGGTCGAGCCGGCGCTCGCGCTCGAGCAGGCTGGACAGCGCCTCCCCCTCGACCAGTTCCATGACGAGGTAGGCGAGGCACTCGCCGTCGACCTCGAGCTCGCCGTAGTCGAAGACCGAGGCGACGTTCGGGTGATGCAGCGCGGCGGTGTGCTGCGCCTCGGCGCGGAAGCGGGCGCGGAACACGGCGTCGCCGGCCAGCTCCTCGCGCAGGACCTTCACCGCGACGGGCCGCTCGAGCAGTGTGTCCCGGGCACGCCAGACGCGCCCCATCCCACCGCTGGCCAGCGGGAGGAGGAGCTCGTAGCGATTGCTGAGCAGGCGTCCCCGCTGCTCCACGCCGGCCTCCTCACCGCAGCTCCGGCGCACCCCCCGGTGCCCCGCCGACACCACGTTCCCAGGGGCGTCCCCGCTCAACCCCGTCCGGACCGCGAGCGCCCCCCGGACGGGTGACGTCGTCAGACGATGACGGAGAGGACCAGCACACCGAGCAGTCCGACGACGGAGATGATCGTCTCCATCACCGACCAGCTCTTGATGGTCTGCCCGACGGTCATCCCGAAGTACTCCTTGACCAGCCAGAAGCCGGCGTCGTTGACGTGGGAGAAGAACAGCGAACCGGCGCCGACCGCCAGTGCTAGCAGCGCGACGGTCGGCCGGTCGAGGTCGGCCGCCAGCGGTGCGACGATGCCGGCGGCGGTGATGGTCGCGACCGTGGCCGACCCCGTGGCCAGCCGGATGCCGACGGCGACCAGCCAGCCGAGCACCAGCGGCGAGAAGTGCGCGCCCTCGGCCCACTTCGCGATCAGGTCGCCGACCCCGGAGTCGACCAGCAGCTGCTTGAACCCGCCGCCGGCGGCGACGATGAGCAGGATGCCGGCGATCGCGGGCAGCGCGCCGCCGGCGATGCCGGAGATCTGCTGGCGCCCGAAGCCGACCGCCGTGCCCAGGGTGAACATCGCGACGATCAGGCCGATGAGCAGCGCGACCGTCGGGTTGCCCAGCACGTCGGTGACCTGCTGCAGACCGTTCTTGGGGTCATCGACGGTCAGCTCGACGACCGCGCGGATCAGCATGAGCACGATCGGCAGCAGGATGGTGGCGATCGTCGGTCCCAGGGCGGGCTGACGGCGGGGGCGGTCGTCCGCCCCGGTCTGCTGGGGCTGCCCGAGGTCGAGGTCGAGGTCGCCGTCGTCGTCGGGGCCGAGGCCGGCCGACCCGGTGCTCCCGGTCTCGCGCCCACCGACCCCCGCCGCGACCAGCGGCGCGGGATGGGCGATGGCGACCCGCTGCGCGATGAACGAGCCGAACAGCGGCCCGGCGATGATCACCGCCGGGATCGCCACGATCAGGCCGAACAGCAGCACCAGTCCCAGGTCGGCCTTGAGGTTGGCGATCGCGACCAGCGGCCCGGGGTGCGGCGGGACGAACCCGTGCAGCACCGACAGCCCGGCCAGCGCGGGAATGCCCACCCGCAGCACCGGCTGGTCGCTGCGCCGGGCCACCAGCAGCACGATCGGGATGAGCAGGACCACGCCGATCTCGAAGAACAGCGGGATGCCGATCAGCGCCGCCACCCCACCCATCGCCCACGGCAGCCCCCGCGGCCCGACCCGGTCGACGATCGTGTTCACGATCCGGTCGGCGCCGCCCGAGTGGGTCAGCAGCCCGCCGATCATGGCGCCCAGCGCGATGAGCAGTCCGACGCTGCCCGTGGTCGCCCCGAACCCGGTGGTGAAGCTGGTGATGATGTCGCCCGGGCTCACCGCGGCGACGACGCCCAGCACGGCGGAGCCGATGATCAGCGCGATGAAGGGATGCACCTTCAGCCAGGTGATGAGCACGACGACGACGGCGATGCCGAGCAGCGCGGCGATCACCAGCAGCGGGCTGCTGTGGGTGTGGTCCACGGCGGCGAGAACACTCATGACGATGCCTCCGGAGCGCTGAGAGAGAGGCCGCGCTCGGCGTCGAGCACGGCGAGGAGTTCGTCGACCACCGCGGCCGGCGGGGCGGCACCGGAGATGCGGGCACCCGGCTCGTCGTCCTCGAGCGGCTCGAGGGTGGCCAGCTGGCTCCGCAGCAGGGAAGCCGGCATGTAGTGGCCGGTGCGGTGCTCGAGCCGTTCGCCGATCAGCTCGGGGGCGGCCGTCACGTGCGCGAACCAGACAGACGGGTGCCCGTCGCGGAGGAGTTCGCGGTAGCTTCGCTTGAGCGCCGAGCAGGTGACGACGACGTTGCGCCCCGCCTTCTCGTGCTCCCCGATCCAGGCGGCCAGGCTGCGCAACCACGGCCAGCGGTCGTCGTCGTCCAGCGGATGCCCGGCCCGCATCTTCTCGACGTTCGCCGCCGGGTGGAAGTCGTCGCCCTCGGCGAACTCCCACCCCAGGCGGTCGACGAGCGTGGCGGCGACGGTGGACTTGCCGGACCCGCTCACACCCATGACGACGATCGTGGTCGTGCCGGATGGTCCGGGTGCCGCCATGATCGGACCGTAGCGCCGGCCGTCGATCAGCGCAGGTCGCGGCGGATCCCGACCCCTCGGGACCGCGCGGGACCACAATGGGCCCGCCGCCACCGGGCACCATCCCGAGGAGTCGCCATGTCCGACAGTCAGCCGAGCGTCGGCGCACTCATGCGCGCGGCCACGACGACGATCGAGCCGGACTCCCACGTCGCGTCCGCCGCCTTCCTGATGAAGCGGGCACACGACAGCGCCCTGGTGGTGACCAGCGGCGACGGGCGTGTGCCGATCGCCGTGATCACCGACGCCGACGTGAGCCAGGCGGTGGCCGACGGCCGCGACCTCAACGAGACCCGGATCAACCAGCTGCACCTGAACCAGCCGGCCGTGGTCTCCCCGGAGACGTCGGTCGCCGAGGCCGCCGAGCGGATGCTGGAGCTGTCGCTGATGCACCTGCCGGTGATGGACGACGGGCAACTGGTCGGCGTGGTCGACATGGTGGCGGTCTGCCGGGCTCTGCTCGACCGGGGCCGGACGGCGTAATTTCCCTGCCGGCGCGCCACGGCGCGGTTGTAGCGTGCCGCCGTGGCACGCACCCCGGCGGAGGGACGCGGACGGCCGCTCCCCGCGGGGACGGTCACCTTCCTGATGTCGGACATCGAGGGGTCCACCCGGCTCTTCCACCGGTTCGGCAGCGACTACCTGCCGCTGCTGGCCGAGCATCGTGAGCTGCTGCGCGAGGCGGTCGCCCGTCACGACGGTGCCGAGGTGGAGACCGAGGGCGACGCCCTGCTGCTCGCCTTCGCCGACGCCGGCAACGCCGTCGCGGCGGCCCTGGACGCCCAGCGCGCCCTCGCCGCCCACCGGTGGCCCGAGGGCGGCGACGTGCGCGTCCGCATCGGGCTGCACACCGGCCCGGCCACGCCGGTCGGTGACGGCTACGTCTCCCTCGCGGTGCACCAGACCGCCCGGATCTCGGCGAGCGCGCACGGCGGCCAGGTGCTGATGTCGGACGCCACCGCGGCCGCGGTCGCCGGGCGCCTCCCTGCGGGGGCCACGCTGGCCGCGCTCGGCTCGTTCCAGCTCCGCGGCTTCCCGGCGGCCGAGCGGCTGTTCCAGCTCGTGCACCCCGATCTGCCCGGCACCTTCCCGGCGCCCCGCGCGCTCGGCGTGGTCGCGCACAACCTCCCGTTCCTGCGGGCGGGCTTCGTGGGCCGGGAGGCCGAACGGGCGGCGTTGCGCGATCTGCTGCCCGCGACCGGCGTGCTGACCGTGACCGGCCCCGGCGGCGTGGGCAAGACCCGGCTCGCGGTCCAGGTCGGGTTCGACGTGATGGACGAGTACGCGGACGGCGCCTGGCTGGTCGAGCTCGCCCCGGTCACCGACCCCGCCCTGGTCGCGGCCGCGGTCGCCGGGGTCGTCGGGGTGGCCGAGCAGCCCGGGCGCGACGTCGGGGAGCTGCTGCTGGAGGCGCTCGCGCCCAAGGCGATGCTGCTGCTGCTGGACAACTGCGAGCACCTGCTGGACGCGGTCGCCGTCCTCGTGGAACGACTCTCCCGGCACTGCCCCCACCTGGTCGTCCTGGTCACCAGCCGGGAACCCCTGGACATCGACGGGGAGGTGGTCTGGCGGCTGGCCCCGCTGCCGACCGTCAGCCTGAGCGGAGAGCTGACCGCCGAACGGGTGGGCGCCGTCGAGGCGGCCCAGCTGTTCGCGCAGCGCGCGGCGCTGGTGCGTCCCGGCTTCGCGCTGACCGACGGGACCGCGCCGTCGGTCGCGCGGCTGGTCGCCCACCTGGACGGGATGCCGCTGGCGATCGAGCTCGCCGCCGCCGCGCTGGTCGACCGGCCGCTGTCGGAGGTGGTCCAGGGCCTCACCGACCGCTTCGCCCTGCTCAGCCGGGGCAGGCGCACGGCCCCCGGCCGGCACCAGACCCTGCGCGCCGCCCTGGAGTGGAGCCTGGACCTGCTGTCGGCCGACGAGCGGCGGGTGTTCGCCCGGCTGGCGGTGTTCGCCGGCCAGGGCACCGTCGAGGCCGCTGCCGAGGTGTGCGCAGGCGCGCCGGTTCCCGCCGGTTCGGTGCCCGCCGCTGTGCGCCGGCTGATGCGCGCCTCGCTCCTGCAGCCCCATGCAGACGTGGACGGGCGCTGGACGATGCTGGAGTCGGTGCGCGAACTGGCCGCGCTGGAGTTGACCGCCGCCGGGGACACCGAGGCCCCCCAGCGGCACCGCGCGTGGTTCGCCGCGCGCGCCGAGGCGTTGAGCGCCGACATCGGACGCACCGACCGGCCCGCCGCCCTGCGCGAGCTGACGGCCGACCACGACAACGTGCGCCACGCCCTCGACGGCGCGGTGGCCGACGGCGACGCGACGACGGGCCTGCGCCTGTGCGTGGCGATGGGTCCGTTCTGGCTGGCGGGGATGCACTGGACCGAGGCGATCGAGCGTCTCCGGACGGTGCTGGCACTGCCCGGGGACGACGACCGGTTGCGCGCTCGGGGCCTGGCCACCGCCGGGCAGCTGCTGCTGCTGCGCGGTGACCTGGCGGAGGCCGACGAGATGTTCGCCGCGGCCCGGGCGGTCGCCGAACGCGTGCACGACGACCAGGCACTCGCCCGCGCGCTGGCCGGTGCCGGCGTGATCGCGTTCCGCGCGTCGCGGCTGGCGGAGTCGCAGCGGCTCTGGGAGCAGTCGCTGGTCTCGGCCGAGAGCGCCGGCGACGACCGCGCGGTCGCCACTGCCCTGCGCAGCCTGGCCGTCGCCGCCGGCAGCCGGGGCGACCAGGACACCGCGAAACTGCTGCTGGACCGGGCGATCGCCTCGGCCCGCCGGATCGGCGACGACCAATTGCTGCGCCAGCTGCTCGGGTCGTCGGCGGAGATGCACCTGTGGCTCGCCGACTACCAGCGCGCCGCGGACGAGTACGGCGACGCCCTCGAGCTGGCCACGGGCATCGGCGACCTCTCCGCCCGGCCACTGCTGCTCGCCGAGCTGGGCTGGGTGGCCCTCCTCCGTGGCGAGGTCGCGGTGGCGACGCAGCTCGCCGGCGAGGCGGTCGCGCTGGCCGAGGAGTTCGTCAACCGCCGGGTGCTCGCCCACGCGCTCCGGCTGCACGGCGAGGCGCTGCTGCGCCGGGGACGGGCGGACGACGGCGCCGCCGCACTCGACCGCGCGCTCGTGGTGGCGCAGGACTTCGGTGCGCCGGCCGAGATCGCCGGGGTGCTGTGCTCGCAGGCCTGGCACGCCTTCGAGCGCCTGCACCTGGCCGACGCCGAGGCCCTCGCCGACCGCTCGGTCGAACTGGCCGAGCTCCCGCACCCGATGCGCCTGGTGTCCCCGGAGTTCATCCGGGGCCTCGTCGCGCTGCGGCGGGGGGACCTGGACGCGGCGGCCGTCGATCTCGCCTCCGGGCTGACCTTCCACGGCGGCCCGGCGGGTCCGCGCCCCGTCGCGAACAGCACTTTCGGACTGGCCTGCGTCGACCTGGCCCGCGGCCGGTCGCGGGCGGGCATCGCGGGTCACGCGTCCGCGCTGCGCCGGCGGCACGGCATGGGTGACCGGCTCGGGGTCGCCGAATCGCTGAGGGCGCTCGCCGGGGCGGTGGCCGCGGCGGAACCCGCCGACGCGGCGCAGTTGCTCGCCGCCTCGGCCGCGCTCCTGTCGGCCGTGGGCGCGGTGCCCACGCCGCGGCAGGAGGCCGAGCTGGCGGAGGCCGGGCGCGCGGCCGGGACGCCGCCGGCCGGTGCGGCGCTGGAGGAGACCGCAGCGGTGGAGCTGGCGTTCGAACTGACCCACCGGTCGGGCGCGGGGCGACAGGTGGCCGCCGGCACGACCTGAACAGCAGCACGACGGAGCGGAGGACAGATGGGCTGGCTCGAGGACGACGTGGCGATCGTGACCGGAGCGGGATCGGGGCTGGGCCGCGCGCTGGTCGACCGCTTCGTCAGCGAGGGCGCCCGCGTGGTCGCCGTGGACCGGGACCCCGACCGGGTCGCCGAGGTGGAGGCCGAGCACGGAAAGGCCGCCGCCGGGGTCGTCGCCGACATCACCACGGCCGACGGCAACGCCCGCGCGGTCGACGAGGCGCTGTCCCGGTTCGGCCGGCTCGACACCTTCGTCGCCAACGCCGGCATGTTCGACTACGGCGCCGGGCTGCTCGACACCCCGGTCGAGGCCCTCGAGCGGGCGTTCGACGAGCTGTTCGCCGTCAACGTGAAGGCCTGTCTGCTCGGCGCCAAGGCCGCGGCACCCGCTCTCGCCGAGCACCGCGGCTGCCTGCTGATGACCGCGTCGATGTCGTCGACCCACGCGGGAATCGGCGGCGTCGTCTACACCGCCTCGAAGCACGCCGTCGTGGGGCTGGTCCGCCAGCTCGCCTACGAGCTCGCCCCCGCCGTCCGGGTCAACGGGGTCGCGCCGGGCTTCATGGCCACCGACATCCGGGGACCCCGGGCGCTCGGGCAGGAGAACCGCACGCCGGCCTCGCTGCCCGGCCTGGACCAGATCGCCGTCGGCGCGGCGCCGCTGGCCTTCCTGCCGCGCCCGGCGGACTACACCGGCCACTACGTGCAGCTGGCCTCGCGCGCGAACGCCGCCGCGACGACCGGCGTCGTCATCGCCTGCGACGGGGGCCTGGACGTGCGCGGCCTCGCCGCACCGCCGGGCGCCTGATCAGCGGTGCCGGGGCAGGACGACGCGAGCTCGGGTGACCCCGTCGGCGGAGGTGAGCGTCAGCGAGCCCTTGTGCCGCTGGGCGACCACCGCCAGCGACGTCGCGAGCCCCAGTCCGGTGCCCTGCCCGATCGGCTTGGTCGTGTAGAACGCGTCGAACACCCGCGCCAGCACCTCGGGCGGCACGGTGGGCCCGGTGTTCTCGACGTCGACCACGACGGTGTCCGGCTCGCCGCGGGTGCGCACGACGACCTCGCCCTCGCCCCCCACGGCGGCCAGGGCGTTGTCGAGCAGGTTCGTCCACACCATCGCCAGGTCCGCGGCCCAGCCCTCGACCACCTGGGGCCGCGGATCGAAGTCGCGGACGATCCGGACGCCGGGGGGCACCTTGTGCCGCACCAGCACGAGTGCCTGCTCCAACCCGGCGTGGACGTCGACCTCGGTGAGCGACTGGTCGGCGGCGTAGGCCAGCGGCCGCACCCCGGAGACGATCTTCGAGAGATAGTCCGCGCCCGCCGACACCTCCTCCAGGACCGCGCGGATCTCCTCCGCGCGGACCAGCTCCCGCACCGCCGCGCCGCGACGCTCGGCCGGAAGGTCGGCCAGCGCGCCGGTCAGGTCCCCCGGGTCGACGCCGAGGCGCACCAGGTCGGCCGCCGCACTCCACCCGCCGTCGACGCCCGCCGCGCCCAGCGCCCCGGCGACCGCCGCCTCGGCGTCGGCCTGCGCGAGCGGGTCGCCGGGCACCGTCGCGTGCCCCACCAGCCGCTGCAGCTCGTTGACCGGACCGTTCGCGTCGGCGAGCAGCGTGCGCAGGCGGGCGGCCCCACGCTGCACGGCCGCGGCGGGGTTGTTCACCTCGTGCAGCAGCCCGGCGGCGAGGTTGCCGAGCGCCGCCATCCGCTCGTGCTGGCGGAGCAGGCCCTCCTCGCGGTCCAGCCGCCGCGTGGTCGCGGTCAGCAGGGCCCGGGCCGCGGTCGGATGGGCGAGCAGGGTGTCCAGCGCCTCGGCCCCGATCCGCTGCACCCGCGCGGGGCCGCGCGCCCGCACCGTCGCCGAGCGCGGCCGTCCGTGCGCCACGCCCAGCTCGCCGATCAGGTCCCCAGGGCCGCAGACGTTGAGCAGCAGCTCGGCGCCGGTGGAGTGCCGGGTGATCTCCAGTTCGCCGTCGGTGACGACGTACATCGCATCCGGCGGCGAGCCCTCGCTCATCAGCACCTCGCCCGGCGCCAGCTCCACGGTGCGGCTGGTGGCGGCGAGCGCGGCGACGTCGGCGGGCGGCAGTTCGGCGAACAGCCGCGACCCGCGCAGGGCGACCGCGAGATCGAGTTCGGGCGTCGCCGTCACCGACCGGCCAGCCGCTCGTGGGCGAAGCGCACCGCCATCGCGCCCTCCCCCACGGCGGACGCGATGCGCTTCACCGAGCCGTGCCGGACGTCGCCGGCGGCGAACACCCCCGGCACGGACGTCTCCAGCGGCAGCGGGGGCACGGCCAGCGGCCAGTCCGGCGGCGGGATGCCGAGGTCGCCGCCGGTGAGCACGAACCCGCGGTCGTCCCGGCGGACGACGCCCTCCAGCCAGCTGGTGCGCGGGGCCTGCCCGACGAACACGAACAACGCGTCGGCGGCCACCTCCTGCTCGTCGGTGCCGTTCGACCGCAGCCGCAGTCCCTCCAGGCGCCGCTCCCCCAGCGCGCCGGCGACCTCCGTCCGGTACTCGACGGAGATCTTCTCCGAGGCCTCGATCCGGTCGATGAGGTAGCGCGACATCGTGCTGGCCATCTCCGAGCCGCGGATCAGCAGCGTCACCGACGCGGCGAACTGCGACATGAAGATGGCCGCCTGCCCGGCCGAGTTGCCGCCCCCGACGACGAAGACCCGGCCGCCGGCGTGGTCGACGCCCTCGGCCCGGCCGGCGCCGTAGTAGACGCCCATGCCGGTGAGCGCGGCGGCGCCCGGCACGTCGAGCGTCCGGTAGTTGACCCCGGACGCGATGAGCAGTGTCGAGGCGCTGATCTCGGTGCCGTCGGCCAGCCGGATCACGGTGTACGGGTCCTCGCGGCGGAGCCCCGCCACCTCGGCGGGCACCAGGATCTCCGCGCCGAACCGGATGGCCTGCTCGCGGGCCCGCAGCGTGAGGTCGGCGCCGGAGAGCCCGGTCGGGAAGCCGAGGTAGTTCTCGATCCGGCTGGTCGTGCCGGCCTGCCCGCCCGGCGCGTTGCACTCCAGCACCAGCGTGGACAGCCCTTCCGAGGCGCCGTAGACACCGGCCGCCAACCCGGCCGGGCCGGCGCCCGCGACGACCAGGTCGTAGGCCTGCCGCTCGGCGCGCACCTGCAGGCCGATCCGCTGGGCGACCGTGGTCAGGTCGGGGTCGACCAGCACCTCGCCGTCGTCGGTGACCAGCACGGGCAGCGTGCCCGCGTCGGCCTGGGCGGCGTCCAGCAGCAGCCGGGCCTGCGGGTCGGCCTCCAGGTCCAGCCACCGGTAGGGCACGAGGTTGCGGGCGAGGAACTCGCGCAGGGCATGACTGCTCGGCGACCACCGGTCGCCGACCACGCGCAGGTTCGCCGCCGGAGCGGGCCGCCGCCAGGTCTCGAGCAGGTCGTCGAGCACCGGGTAGAGCCGCTCGTCGGGCGGGTCCCACGGCTTGAGCAGGTAGTGGTGGACATCGGCGTCGTTGATCGCGCGGATGGCGGCGTCGGTGTCGGCGTAGGCGGTCAGCAGCACCCGCTTCGCGTCCGGGTAGAACTCGCGCGACGCGGCGAGCAGCTCGGTGCCGCTCATCCCGGGCATCCGCTGGTCGACCAGCAGCAGGGCCACGGTGTCCTCGCGCAGCCGCAGCCGGCGCAGCAGGTCGAGCGCCTGGTCGCCGGAGGACGCGGTGATCACCTGGTAGTGCTCGGCGTAGCGGTCGCGCAGGTCGCGTTCGACGGCGGCGAGCACCGGGGCGTCGTCGTCCACCGCCATCAGCACCGGTCGGCTCATCGGTCTCCTCCAGCTCTCGGGCGGCTCATCGCCTGGGCGAGCGCACGGCCCGCTGGTCTCGCCGCGACTCCAGCGCCGTCCGCAGCACCGACGTCCCCAGGGCGACGGGTGCGTCGCCCACGGGCGGCGCGTCCCCCAGCACGGCGAGGACGGCGTCGTCGGCGCCCCCCGCGGCGGCGACGGCGTCGCAGACGGCGGTGAGCGCGGTCGCCAGCGGCGCCGACGGCTCGGGCAGGTCGAGGTCGCGGCGCCACGGCGCCCCCGGCCGGGCGTCGGCGAGGACGTCGGCCACCCGCTCGGGAGCGTGCTCCATCGCCTCGGCGACCGCGTCGGCCCAGGCGGTGACGATGGTGAGCTCCGCGGCACCGAGCGCGACGCCGGTGACGCCACGGGGCCCGGGCGCCCGCTGGGGGTCACCGGGCACCGCGGTCACCTGGTGCACGCCGGCGACCACCAGGCCGGTGGCGTTGTCCACCGGCGTCCGCCCGTCGGCGCAGCGCCGACGGGCACGGGTGTGCGCGACGCTCATGACGACGCCGTCCGAGCCCGGGTCCAGCGAGATCTCGCGCAGGCCGCGGGTGGGGTCCTTCCACATGGCGACCACCGAGGACGGCGGCATGCCGATCGGGCGGCTGCGCTGCACCATGCCCGACGCGGTGAGCGTCAGCACCGCCGTGCCGGGGTCGTCGGCGAGGACGCTGGCATAGCGGGCGGTCCAGCGGGAGGCCAGCTGCGGCCCGTCGAGCAGGATCGTGACGACCAGCGAGGGGCCGACGTCCCGGAGCAGCTCGGCCACCTCGTCGAGGCGGGCGAGGTCCTCGCAGACGACGGCGACCACGGTGAGGCCCTCGCTGAGCTCGACGAACTGGAGCGACCGGCGCGGCACTTCCATCGCCTCCCACCAGCGCACCGACGGGTGCAGCGCGCCGGCCAGGTGGTACTGGTTGATCTGGCTCTCGTCGAGGAACCAGCGGTGGTGCTTGTTCTGCCGGTAGTGCGCCCAGCAGCCGCCGACGTGCACGCCGAGGTGCACCCAGTTGCCGGGCGGCCGTCCGTCGGCCGGCGCCGGCTCGCGGACGCCGGCCATGAGCATGCCCACGCCGTACCGCGAGAGCAGCGCCTGCAGCGGCTGCACGTCGTCGACCGGCACGCTGCTCTCCGGCAGGATCACCGCGTCCACGCCGTCGACCTCGTCGAGCGCCGCGATGAGCACCCGCTCCACCAGGTCGAGGTCGAAGGGCTCGGCCGGGTCGAACGCGAAGGTGCCGTACGGCTCGTTCTCGGCGCGGTGCACGGTGCCCTGCAACGGACGGAAGTCCCGCTGCCGCACCCGCAGCGGCCACGGGAGCAGTAACACGTTGGCGTGCTGCTGGCCGGTGCCCGCGCGCCGCGCGGGCGCCTTGTGCCAGGCGACGTCGACCGCGGCGCCCCGCAGGCAGACGTAGCGCGACAGCGACCGGAAGCTGATGCCGCCGGGCGGGGTGCGGCCCTTCGGCAGCACCCGCAGCCGGTAGGTGGGGACCGCGGACAGCGACCCGGTGCGGGCGAGCAGCTCCCCGGCCCGGCCGCGGAAGCGGAACCCGGCCGCGCGCTCCGGGTCGAGGGTGGCGGCGACGCCCGCGCACGCCTCGTCGCCCAGGGCCAGCAGGATGAACAGGGCCTCGCAGACCTCCCACGCACTGCCGTCCGCGATGGCGTCCAGTCCGGTGTCCGCCGCGTCGAGCAGCACCGCCCAGGTGTCGCCGACCAGGTCCGGCGGTGGCCCGGCCCGCTCCTCCGCCCAGGTGCACCACTGCTCGGCGGTCGTCGTGACGACGTCGTTCCAGCCGGCGAAGCGGCGCGGGGGCCAGTGCTGCCCCGCCGGCGGCGACACCGCGAACCGGTAGGCGTGGGTGTGGCTGAGCACGGTGCCGGCGAGGGCGAAGAGGTCCGGCGGCCAGTCGAGGTCCTGCTCGGAGAGGTCCCGACCGCTCACGTCGGCCCACAGCGAGGCGATCGTCGGCGGTGCCGTGGCGGTGCGCACCGGCCGCGGGACGACGTCCATGGGCCCCCCGTCTGCGCGGCGTCCGGGGACGCTCCGGTTGCTTGAGGCGGAGAGTAGCCACGACCGGCCGCTGCGTGGAGGGATTACCGCCTGGTTGTCGGGCTCGCGATCGCGGCGAGCCGCTGGTTCACCGGCGCAGCCAGGAACGAGGCGCGCAGCCGGTCGTCGCGGATCTGCCCGGCCTGCACGCGGAGGAAGTCCGCGGCCCGCTGGGCGATGTCGGCCGCCCGGGGGTCGCCGGCGTCCGCGAGCACCCGGTGGACGTCGGCCAGCACCCGGCCGGGCTGGACGACGCCCGGGGCGGCCGCGCGGTCGAGGGCCGGGAGGATCACCTCGACCACCTCCAGCGCGGCGGGCAGGTCCCCGGCGTCCTGCAGCGCGAGCGCGAGCACCGAGAGGCTCTCCAGCCAGTCGGCCTCGATCCCGAGCTCTGCGTGCTGCTTCGCGACGGCCCGCAGCAGCTCCACCGCGGCGGGGTCGCCGACGTCCTGGCGGACCATGCCGGCGAGCAGATCCGCGCGGGCCCGGGCGTGCGGGACGTCGTCCGTCGCGGCCGCTTCCTGCGCCTCGGTGGCGTGGGCGACGGCCTCGTCGACGCGGCCGTCGGCGAGGTCGACGGCGGCCATGGACGCGAGCAGGTGGGCGGTGAAGTACGGCAGCTGGTGCTTGCGGCTCTCCTCGAGCCCGCGTTCGAGGTACTCCCGCGCGGCCTGGTGGTCACCGGCGAGCCGGTGCCCGTCGCCGAGGCTCTGCAGCGAGGCGACCACGCCCTCGGCGTCGTCGATCTCCTCGGTCAGGTGCAGCGCCCGGCGGCCGCCGTCGAGGGCGTCGTCCAGCCGGCCCTGCTCCATCGCGATCCGGGCGAGGTTGGTGAGCATGACGCCCTCGCGGTAGCGATGACCGGTGGCCTGGAACACCTCCAGCGCCTCCTCCGACGCGACCCGCGCCTCCTCCAGGCGGCCCCAGTTCATCAGCAGCGCACCGAGTTGGCCGACGACCATGGCCTCGCCCTCGCGGTCGTTGATCTGCCGGTGCTCCGCCCGGGCGGCGTCGAGCAGCCGCATGCCCTCCTCCGTGGCGCCCCGGTTGGTGGCGACGACGGCGAGCAGGCGCAGCAGCTCCCCGGCCCGCCGGTGGTCCCCGATCCTGCGGGCGATGGCCAGCGACCGGTTGAGCAGGTCGCGCGCCGGGTCGTGCTCGTTGACGTAGGCGAGGCTGCGGCCGCCCTGCATGAGTGCGTCGGACTCCAGGTCGTCCCGGTTGGCCCGGCGCGCCAGCTCGGCCGCCTCCTCGGCGACCGGGGGGACGGCCGGGTAATCGCCGCGGAAGAACAGCCAGCGTCCCTCGGCGAGCCGCACCTGCGCCGTGCGGGCGGGATCGAGGGCGTCCTCGGCGCCGAGCTCGTCCAGCGTGGCCCGCTGCTCCTCGCGCCGGCCCATCCGGTCGAGCACCGACTCCTCGGCCAGCAGCACGTCGCACCACAGGTCGCGCTCGCCGGTGGGCACCAGCGTCCGCGCGCGGGTGAGCAGCCGCAGGGCGTCCTCCCCGGAGAACGTGCTGGCCGCGTGCTGGCCGGCGCGCAGGTACCAGCGGGCGGCCGCGGCCGGGTGCCCCGCCTCCTCGTGGTGGTGCGCGACCGCGGCGGCGTGCTCGTCGGGGCGTCCGCTCTTCGCGACCGCCTCCTCGAGCCACTGCGCAGCCACCGCGTGGTGCCTCCGCCGCACCGACCGCAGCACCCCCTCGTAGGCGACGTCGCGCATCAGGGCGTGCCGGAAGGAGAACTCGCGGCTGCCGGAGAACGTGGAGTGCGGTCGCGGGAAGACGACCTCACGGGCGGCCAGGGTGTCCAGCGCGACGTCACGCACCGGCTCGGCGAGCGACGTCGCGAGCCGGGCCACCGCCTGGTCCCAGAACACGCGGCCGACGACGGCGGCGCCGCCGATCACCGCGCGCTCGGCCACCTCGAGGGAGTCCAGCCGGGCCTGCAGGAGGCCGCGGAGCGTCGTCGGCACCCGGACGGACCGGACGGCGCGGGCGGCCACCTGCCAGCGGTCGGCGGAGGTGTCGACCACGCCCTCCTCGACCAGCCACTTGACCAGTTCCTCGACGTAGTACGGGTTGCCGTCGGCGGTGCGCACGACGAGGTCGACCAGGGACGGCGGCACGTCGTCGGCGCGCTGCAGGATCTCGGCGACCAGGTTGCGGGCGTCGTCGTCCGACAACGGATCGAGCTGCACCCGACTGTGCCCCGGCCCCTTGCCCCAGCTCGGTCGCTGCTCGAGCAGGGTCGGGCGAGCGGTGGCGAGCACGAGCAGCGGGCCGCCGGGCGGCGCCTGCGCGAGCGCCTCCAGGGAGTCCATGCTGGCGGAGTCGGCCCAGTGCAGATCCTCCAGCAGCACGACGACCGGGGCCCGCTCGGCCAGCCGGTCCAGCAGTTTGAGCACCAGCGCACTGCCGCGCCGCCGCAGCGACTCGGGGTCGGTCGTCGCGACGGCGGTACGGCCCTCCTCGCCGACGGCGAACCCGAGCCACGTGGCGACGGTCTCCGGAGCGCCGTCGCGCGCCTCGGCGGAGCCGAGCAACTGGGCCCAGCCCTCGCGCCATTTCTGGCGCACCCGCTCGGGCGCGTCCGTGGCCCGGATGCCGAGGCGCTCGGCGAAGACGCTGCGCAGCAGCGCGTTGGGCACGTTCTCGGTGGACGGCGACGCACGTCCGCGCAGCACCCAGACGTTGCTGGGGATGCGGGCCAGCCAGGTGTCGATGTCGTGCACGAGCCGTGACTTGCCGACGCCTGCCTCGCCCAGCACGGTGACGATCCGCCGGTTGTGCTCGCTGACCACCGCCGCGTAGGCGTCCTGGAGCTGGCGCAGGTGCTGCTCGCGGCCGATGGTGCGGGTGACCACGCCCTCGACGCCGCGGGTCTCCGGCCAGTAGCCCTCGCGGTCGCCGGCGACCACCACGTAGGCGTCGACCGGGCCGTCGATGCCCTTCAGCTTCAGCCCGGGCACCCGGCGCAGCCCGAACTCGCCGGCCACCTGCCGGGTCGTGTCGGCCGAGAGCAGCACGGTGCCCGGGCCGGCGGCGGTCTGCAGCCGGGCCGCGCGGTTGGCCGTCTCGCCGACGACGAGGAACTCGCCGGACTCCCGCTCCGCCATGCCGGTGACGACCATCTCGCCGGTGTCGACGCCGACCCGCATCTGCAGGTGCACCCCGAGCGAGGCGCCGAACTGCACGTTCAGTTCCTCCAGGGCAGCGAGCATCGCCAGCGCGGCCCGGACCGCGCGGGTGGCGTCGTCCTCCTTGGACCGGTAGAGGCCGAAGACCGCCATCGCGGCGTCGCCGATGAACTTCTCGACGACCCCGCCCTCGGCCTCGACGGCGGACCGCACCGCCGCGAAGTAGCGGCTCATGACCTGCTGCAGGTCCTCCGGGTCGAGCCGCTGGGCCAGCGGGGTGGAGTCGACGAGGTCGGCGAACAGGACCGTGACGAGCTTGAGCTGCTCCCCCACCGAGGCGGCGAGCAGCCGGTCCCGCTTCTCGATCAGCGGCGCCAGCGCGGTCTCGACGACGAGGTCACCGAGGACGGCGCGCTGACCCTCCAGCGCGGCGATCGCCTGGTCGAGGGCGGCCAGCTCAGCCGTGGGGGCTCCCGCTTCGCTCATCGGCCCCTCTCCCGTCGGACCAGCGGACGGTACCGCCGCGGGCCGCAGCGCAGGACCCTTTTGCCGAACCGGCCCAGGGTCACGCGTCGTGGGCTCGACCGGCGGCCGTGGTCGCGTGCGTCAGTTCGGAGATCGCCCGCACGACGGCGTCCCGGCGCTCCGCGGGGACACGCTCCAGGCACTCCTTCAGCAGCACCACGCGCCGCCGGTCGAAGCGGCGCAGCAGCCGCTTGCCGTCATCGGTGAGGGTCAGGCTGATCTCGCGCCGATTGGCCTCCGACTGAGCGCGGTGCACCCACTCGGCGCCGACCAGCCGGTCGACCAGCCGGCTGGCCGTGGAGACGGTGATGCCGATGTCCTCGGCCAGCTGGGCGAGATTCGCCTCACCCTTCTGCCGGAGGGCGGTCAGGGCCCGCAGCTGCACCGGGGAGACGCCACCGCCGTCCTCCGAGGCGCGCACCGAGGCGTCCATCACCATCCGCGCGAGGGCCAGCAGAACGTCGTCCTCCGGCACCGTCGCCACCCCGCGCTCCTCTCCGCCCTGCCCACGCAGCCCCGGCATCGACCCGCGGCCGGCCGGAATTCGACCTACCCTTGCCGTATAGCAAGTGTTGCACGTGGGTAGGGAGGAAGCATGACAACGGCCGCGCCGCCGTCGGGCAAGCAGTTCACCCTGCAACTCGGTACTGCCACGGCCGTGGTCACCGAGGTCGGCGGGGGGCTGCGGAGCTACGGGGTCGACGGTGTCGAGTTGCTCGACGGCTACGGCATCGACCAGATGTGCACCGGCGCGCGGGGCCAGACGTTCATCCCCTGGCCCAACCGCATCGCCGACGGCCGCTACGAGTTCGACGGCGAGACGTACCAGCTTCCGCTCACCGAGCCCGACGCGCGCAACGCGATCCACGGGCTGACGCGCTGGTCGGAATGGCATCTGGCGGGCGGGAACGGGCACAGCATCACGATGCAGGCCACCCTGCACGCCAGCCCGGGCTTCCCGTTCCCGATGCGGTGCCAGATCCGGTACCGGCTGCACGCCGGCGGCCTGTGCGTCGAGACGCGAGCCACCAACATCGGAGCGAGGCCGTGCCCGTACGCCACGGGGGCCCACCCGTACCTGTCCCTCGGGACGGCGCGCATCGACGATCTGACCGTCCAGCTACCTGCGGGCCGCTACCTCCCCACCGACGACCGCGGCATCCCCACCGGCACGGAGCCCGTCGAGGGCACCCGGTTCGACCTGCGCGATCCCAGCCCGCTGGGCGATCGCGTGATCGACAACGCCTTCACCGACCTGATCCCCGACGACGACGGCGGCTGCGAGGTGTCGGTCCGCTCCCCCGCCGGACGGGCGGTGCGCCTCTGGCTGGACTCCTCGTACCGCTACGTCGAGCTCTTCACCGGCGACACCCTGCCCGACCCCTCGCGCCGACGGCGGGGCCTCGGCGTGGAGCCGATGACCGCCGCACCCAACGCGTTCCGCACCGGCGACGGCCTGCTCACCCTGGATCCGGGGGAGACGCACACGGCGACCTGGGAGCTCCGACCGGGAACCCGCTGACCAGCCTGCACGACGGACGACGACGAGGAGGACGACCCGCATGCGCGCACTGACCGTCACGCCCGGCCAGGCCGGCTCGGCACGGGTCGCCGACGTGCCGGACCCCGAACCCGGCCCCGGCGAGCTGCTCGTCGAGGGACTGGCCCTCGGCATCTGCGGCACCGACCGGGAGATCGCCGCCGGCGAGTACGGCTGGGCGCCCCCCGGCCGGGATCGGCTGGTCCTCGGTCACGAGTCGCTCGGGCGGGTGCGCACGGCACCCGAGGGGTCGGGCTTCTCGGCGGGCGACCTGGTCGTCGGCGTCGTCCGGCGCCCGGACCCCGTGCCGTGCGGGGCCTGCGCCCACGGCGACTTCGACATGTGCCGCAACGGGCAGTACACCGAGCGGGGCATCAAGGCGATCGACGGCTACGCCGCCCATCTGTGGAGCGTCGAGAGCGACTTCGCCGTCCGGCTGGACCCGGCGCTGGCCGACGTCGGCGTACTCCTGGAGCCGACGAGCGTCGTGGCCAAGGCCTGGGACCAGATCGAGCGCGTCGGCAACCGGTCGTGGTTCGCCCCCGAGCGGGTGCTGGTCACCGGCGCCGGACCGATCGGGCTCCTCGCGGCGCTGCTCGGCGTCCAGCGCGGACTCGAGGTGCACGTCCTCGACCAGGTGCGCGAGGGCCGGAAGCCCGAGCTCGTCGCCGACCTCGGGGCCACCTACCACTGCGACGGGTACGACGACGCGGTCAGCGCCGGCCGCCCGGACGTCGTCGTCGAGGCCACCGGAGCCGCCCCGCTCGTCACGGCCGCGATGGCCGGCACGGCGGGCTACGGGATCACCTGCCTGACCGGCGTCTCCGCCACCGGCCGACGGATCCAGCTCGACGCGGGCGCGCTCAACCGCGAGATCGTGCTCCAGAACGACGCGATCCTCGGGTCGGTCAACGCCAACCTGCGGCACTACGCGGCGGCCGCCCGGTCGCTCGCCGCGGCGGACGCCGGGTGGCTGGGCCGGCTGATCACCCGCCGGGTACCGCTGGAGGACTTCGCCGAGGCCCTGCGCCCGGCCGGCGACGACGTGAAGGTCGTGCTGACGCTCGGCGACTGACACACCCCACCCGCGTGCACGGACAGGAGGATCGATGGTCGGCAGGATCGAGGACTACGGGCTGATCGGTGACCTGCAGACGGCCGCACTGGTCGGCCGGGACGGGTCGATCGACTGGCTCTGCCTGCCGCGCTTCGACTCCCCCGCCTGCTTCGCCGCGCTGCTCGACGACGACAGCGCGGGCCGCTGGCTGCTCGCGCCGGCGTCGGGCGGCCCGTGCACCCGCCGGCACTACCGAGGCGACTCCCTGGTGCTCGAGAGCGTGTGGGACACCGCCGACGGCACGGTGCGGGTCGTCGACCTGATGCCACCGCGCGGCGAGGCCCTCGACGTGATCCGGCTCGTGGAGGGGGTCTCGGGGCGCGTCCGGATGCGCTCGGAACTGGTCCTCCGGTTCGACTACGGGCACGTGGTCCCGTGGGTGCGACAGGAGGACGGCGATCTCGCCGCCGTCGCCGGCCCGGACGCCGTCTGGTTCAGCACGCATGCGCCCGTGGAGCACGACCACCAGCGGATCGAGGCGACGTTCGAGGTCTCCGCGGGCGACCGGGTGCCGTTCGTGCTCACGCACGCGGCGTCGTTCGGCCGGCGTCCCCGCGTCGTCGAGGCCGAGGACGCGCTGCAGCAGACCACCGACTTCTGGGCCGACTGGATGGACCACTGCCGGTACCGCGGACGGTGGCCCGAGGCCGTGCACCGGTCGGTGCTCACGCTCAAGGCGCTGACCGACGACCGCACCGGCGGCATCGTCGCGGCGGCCACCACGTCCCTGCCCGAGCAGCTGGGCGGCGCGCGCAACTGGGACTACCGGTACTCCTGGCTGCGGGATGCGAGCTTCACCCTGCAGGCCCTGCTCGGCACCGGCTACGTCCGGGAGGCCCGCGCCTGGCGCGACTGGCTGCTGCGGGCCGTCGCCGGCGACCCGGCCGACCTGCGGATCATGTACGCCCTCGACGGCTCCCGGCGGATCCCCGAGTACGAGATGGACTGGCTGTCCGGCTACGAGAACTCCTCGCCCGTGCGCGTGGGCAACGCGGCCGCCGAGCAGTTCCAGCTCGACGTGTGGGGCGAGGTGCTCGACGGTCTGCACCTGTCGCGACAGGCGGGGCTGCACTCGACACCGGACGCGTGGCGGCTGCAGGAGTCGTTGATGGAGTTCCTCGAGGGCGCGTGGGAACGGCCGGACAACAGCCTGTGGGAGGTCCGCGGCCCGAAGCGCCCGTTCGTGCACTCGAAGGTCATGGCCTGGGCGGGGGTCGACCGCGCGGTGCAGGCGGTCGAGCGGTTCGGGCTGGCCGGCCCGGTGGACAGCTGGCGCCGGCTGCGCCAGGAGATCCACGACGACGTCTGCGCCAAGGGCTACGACGCGGACCGGAACACCTTCACCCAGTTCTACGGATCCCGGGGCCTGGACGCCGCGCTGCTGCTCATCCCCCGGGTCGGGTTCCTGCCGTGGGAGGACCCGCGCGTGGCCGGCACGATCGACGCCGTCGCGCGGGAACTGGACGAGGACGGCTTCCTGCTGCGCTACCGCCCCGACGCCGACGGCGGCGTCGACGGTCTGGCCGGCCAGGAGGGCGCCTTCCTCGCCTGCACCTTCTGGCTGGCCGATGCCTACGCGGGGCTCGGCCGCACGCAGGAGGCGGAGGGGTTGTTCGAGCGCCTGCTGGGGCTGCGCAACGACCTGGGGCTGCTCAGCGAGGAGTACGACGTCCACGCCAAGCGCCAGGTCGGCAACACCCCGCAGGCGTTCAGCCACGTCGGGCTGGTCAACACGGCCCGGCACCTCAGCGGCAGCCCCGTCTCGCACCAGGGGCACCCGGGGGACGACGAATGACCCCCGTCACCGACCGACAGTCGCTATCCACCAACTATCACGGGACAACCGGATCGGAGATCCCACGATGAGCCAGACCGTTGCCGACTTCCTCCTCGCCCGACTCCGCGACTGGGGCGTCCGCCAGGTGTTCGGCTTCCCCGGCGACGGCATCAACGGCCTGCTCGCCGCGTGGGGGCGTGCCGACGACGACCCCCAGTTCGTCCAGGCCCGCCACGAGGAGATGGCCGCCTTCGAGGCCGTCGGCTTCGCGAAGTTCGGCGACACGTTCGGCGTCTGCGCAGCGACCAGCGGGCCGGGCGCCATCCACCTGCTCAACGGGCTCTACGACGCCAAGCTCGACCACGTGCCGGTCGTGGCCATCGTCGGCCAGACCGCGCGCTCGGCGATGGGCGGCTCCTACCAGCAGGAGGTCGACCTGCTGAGCCTGTTCAAGGACGTGTGCAGCGACTATGTGCAGATGTGCACGGTCCCGGCGCAGCTGCCCAACCTGGTCGACCGGGCCATCCGGATCGCGGTCAGCCAGCAGGCCCCGACCTGCCTCATCTTCCCCTCCGACGTGCTCGAGCTGGAGTACACGCCCCCGGGGCACGCCTTCAAGGAGGTGCCGTCGAGCGTCGGCTTCGCACCCGCGACGGTCACGCCCGACCCGGCCGCGCTGCGGGCCGCCGCTGACCTGCTCAACGCCGGGGAGAAGGTCGCCCTGCTGGTCGGCCAGGGCGCCCGCGGCTGCGCGGCCGAGCTGACCGAGGTGGCCGACCTGCTCGGTGCCGGCGCGGCGAAGGCGCTGCTGGGCAAGGACGTGCTGCCCGACACCCTGCCCTGGGTCACCGGGTCGATCGGCCTGCTCGGCACCACGGCCAGCGACAAGATGATGAAGGGCTGCGACACGCTGCTCACCGTCGGGTCCAACTTCCCGTACACGCAGTTCTACCCGGCGCTGGACCAGGCCCGGGCGGTGCAGATCGACCGGTCGGCGGCCTGGATCGGCATGCGCTACCCGTACGAGATCAACCTGGTCGGCGAAGCGGGGGCCACGCTGCGGGCGCTGATCCCGCTGCTGGAGCGCAAGGCCGACCGGAACTGGCGGGAGAAGGTCGAGTCCGACGTGGCCGACTGGTGGCAGACCGCGGAGCGGCGGGCCATGACCGGCGCCGACCCGGTCAACCCGATGCGGATCTTCTCCGAGCTCTCGCAGCGGCTGCCGGCGAACGCGATGGTCTCCAGCGACTCGGGGAGCTCGGCCAACTGGTACGCCCGGCACCTGAAGTTCCACGGCGACGTCCGGGGAACGCTCTCCGGGAACCTCGCGACGATGGGGCCCGGTGTCCCGTACGCCATCGGCGCGAAGTGGGCGCATCCCGACCGGCCGTCGATCGCGCTCGTGGGCGACGGCGCGATGCAGATGAACGGTCTCGCCGAACTCATCACCGCCGCGAAGTACCACGCGCAGTGGAGCGACCCGCGGCTGATCGTCGCCGTCCTGCACAACGACGACCTCAACCAGGTCACCTGGGAGATGCGGGCCATGGAGGGCTCGCCCAAGTTCGCCGAGTCCCAGACGCTGCCGGACGTCGACTACGCCGCGTTCGCCCGCTCCCTCGGCCTGCAGGGCATCAACGTCGACACCGCGGACGGCGTCGGACCGGCCTGGGACGCCGCGCTGTCGGCCGACCGGCCGACCGTGCTGGACATCCGGTGCGACCCCGACGTGCCGCCCATCCCGCCGCACGCGACGTTCGAGCAGGTGAAGGCGACCGCATCGGCCGTCCTGCACGGCGACGAGGACTCCGCCGGATTCATCAAGCAGGGCATCAAGCAGAAGGTGCAGCAGTACCTGCCCGGCACGAAGGACGGCGACTGAGATGAGCCTGCTCTCCACCGCCCGCCGGGACCTGCGCACCGGCCGGTTCGAGCGCACCCTGTCCGCCCTGACCGCGGCCGGCGCCGCGGTCACCGCGGGCGAGATCTACCTCTCTCACGACAAGGCCAGCTTCGGCAACCGGATGATGTGGTGGCCGGTCGCGGTCGTCCCGGCGGCCATCCCCGCCGGCGTGGCCGCGGTCTTCTCCCGCCGCGCCGCGAAGACCGTGCTGCCGCTCGCCAGCGCGGCCATCGTCGCCAACGGCATCCAGGGCACCTACCTGCACTGGCGCGGCATCGCCCAGCGGCCCGGCGGCTGGACGCTCTACAACATGGAGTCCGGTCCCCCGGTCTTCGCGCCCCTGCTGGCCTCCCTGGTCGGCGGCATGGGCCTGCTGGCCTCGGTCCTGCGCCGCGAGGGGGAGCGCTGATGCCCTACCGCAGCCCCGACTCCCGTGCGATCACCCCGCAGAACCGCGGCCGGTTTCCCGGGTTCGACGTCCTCGCCCAGGTCGACCGCTGGGACGACGTCACCGCCGGTGCCGTCCTGACCCGGCTGAGCCACCCCACGGGGCTGTCGTTCTTCACCGTGCAGGAGGTGGCGATCGCCGCTCCCCTGCTGGATCTGCTGCTCGCCCAGGACGGCGACCCCCGGGTGCCCGTGCTCGAGCTGATCGACGAGCGGCTGGCGCTCCGGGAGACCGACGGCTGGCACTACGACACGATGCCCGAGGACGGCGACGCCTGGCGGCGCACCCTGGCCTGCCTGGACGAGGACGCGCGCGACCGGTTCGACCGCGGCTTCGCTGAACTGGGCTCCGACGCGCAGGCGGCGCTGGTGCAGGCGGTGCAGGAGGCCGACGACGACTGGCACGGCTTCCATCCGGGTCATGTGTGGAGCCTCTGGACCCGGTACGCGTGCACCGCCTTCTACTCCCACCCGTGGGCGTGGAACGAGATCGGCTTCCCGGGTCCCGCCTATCCCCGCGGCTACCTCGGCCTCGGCGTCGACGCCCGCGAGAAGTGGGAGCAGAAGGACACCGAGCCCGCCGATCCGGTGACCGCCGGCCGGCGGATCGAGCAGGCGCGCGCCGAGCACGCCCAACTGCTGCAGCGGGAGTCCCGGTGAAGGGAGAGGCCGCGGTACGCGCGCGCAACGAGTCGGCGTGGCTGCTGCCCAACGACGGTTCCCGCACCAACCACCGGCTGCGGCAGGACATGCGGCGACACGACCTCGACGACGAGGTCGACCTGGTGGTGGTCGGCGCGGGCGCGGGCGGGGCCGTGCTGACGCAGCGGCTGGCCCGCGCGGGGTGGTGCGTGGTCTGCCTGGACGCCGGCCCGTTCTGGGACCCCGACCGTGACTGGGTCAGCGACGAGCGCGGCTCGCACGGCCTCTACTGGACCGAACCGCGGCAGATCGGCGGCGAGGACCCGGTGCCGCTCGGCAGCAACAACTCCGGCCGCGGCGTGGGCGGCTCGATGGTTCACTACGCCGGCTACACCCCCCGGTTCCACCCGTCGGACTTCCGGACGCGGAGCGCGGACGGCGTGGGCGCGGACTGGCCGATCTCCTACGCCCACCTGCGGCCGTACTACGAGGCGATCGAGGCCGAGCTCCCGGTCGCCGGCGAGGACTGGCCCTGGGGCGACCCGCACCGCTACCCGTACTCGCCGCACCCGGTGGGCGGCAACGGCGACATCTTCCTGCGCGGTGCCCACGCCGCCGGGATCGAGGCGCGCGTCGGCCCCGTGGCCATCGCGAACGGCCGCTTCGGCAACCGGCCGCACTGCATCTACCGCGGCTTCTGCCTGCAGGGCTGCAAGGTCAACGCCAAGGCCAGCCCGCTGATCACGCACGTCCCCGACGCGCTCGCGCACGGCGCGGAGATCCGGCCGGACAGCCACGTCAGCCGGGTGCTGGTGGACGACGCCGGCCGGGTCACCGGCGTGACCTACCTGCACCGCGGCCGGGAGTACCGCCAGCGCGCGCGGGCCGTCGCGGTCTGCGGCTACAGCATCGAGACCCCGCGGCTGTTGCTGCTGTCGGCGACGCCGCGGTTCCCCGAGGGATTGGGCAACGAGCACGACCAGGTGGGCCGCTACCTCATGGTCCAGGGCGCGCCGCAGACGGCGGGCCGCTTCGACGAGGAGGTGCGCATGTACAAGGCGCCGCCTCCGGAGGTGAGCAGCGAGCAGTTCTACGAGACCGATCCGGCCAAGCCGTACAAGCGCGGGTGGTCGATCCAGACCGTGAGTCCGCTGCCCATCACCTGGGCCGAGCACGTGGTCGCCCAGGGGCACTGGGGGGCGGTGCTGCGCGAGTACATGCGCGACTACGTGCACTGGGCGTCGCTCGGCGCCCTGTGCGAGTTCCTGCCGCAGGCGGGCAACCGGGTCACCCTCGCCGACGAGAAGGACCGGCACGGCCTGCCCGTCGCCCACTTCTCCTACAGCCAGTGCGACAACGACAAGCAGCTGCTGAAGGCGGCCCGGCAGTCGATGGAGGACATCCTCCGTGCCGCCGGAGCCCGCGAGGTCATCACGATCGAGCGGTACGCCCACCTGGTCGGCGGAGCGCGCCTGGCCGCGCGGCCCGAGGACGGCGTCGTCGACGCCGACCACCGGGTGTTCGGCGTGGCCGGTCTGTTCGTGGTCGACGGCAGCACCCTGCCGACGCAGGGGTCGGCGAACCCGGCCCTCACGATCATGGCGCTGGCCGCCCGCGCCGCCGACCGGATGGTCGCCGGGGCTCGATCGGGCCTGGCCCACGAGGCGGCGCCATGAGCACGCCGATCACCGCCGTCCGCTCGGGCGTCTTCCGCTTCCCCACCCCCACCCCGGAGGCCGACGGCACGTTCGCCTGGGACGCGACGACGGCGGTCACCGTCGAGGTGGAGGCGGGCGGGCGGACGGGGCTCGGCTGGACGTACAGCTCCCCCGCCGCGGCGACGCTGATCGACGGGGAACTCGCCGCGGCGGTGCGTGGACGTGAGCCCTCCGACGTGCCGGGCGCGTGGCGAGCGATGCACCGGGCCGGCCGCAACCTCGGCACGCGCGGACTGTTCGCGCAGGCACTTTCGGCCGTCGACATCGCGCTCTGGGACCTCAAGGGCCGCCTGCTGGAGCGCCCGCTGGCCGACCTGTTCGGCCGGCTCCGCGACCGCGTGCCGGTGTACGGCTCGGGCGGGTTCACCACCTTCGACGACGCGCAGCTCACCGAGCAGGTCGAGGGATGGCGGGCCGCCGGCTGCACGGCCATGAAGATCAAGATCGGCGAGTCGTGGGGCAGCCGGATCGAGCGCGACCTCGAGCGGGTTCGCCGGTTGCGCGAGCTGGCCGGGAACGGCGCCGAGCCCATGGTCGACGCCAACGGCGGCTACACCCCCGGCCAGGCCCGCCGGGTCGGGGCGGTGCTCGACGAGCTGGGCGTGGTCTGGTTCGAGGAGCCGGTCAGCAGCGACGACGTCCCCGCCCTGCAACTGCTGCGTGGGGTGCTGCGGTGCGACGTCGCCGCCGGCGAGTACGTCTCCGACGTCCGGGACGCGGCCCGGCTCATACCCGGCGTGGACTGCCTGCAGCTCGACGCCACCCGGTGCGGGGGCTACACCGGCTGGCTGCGCTGCGCCGCCCTGGCCGAAGCCGCCGGCCTCGAGGTATCGGGGCACTGCGCGCCCGCCCTGCACGCGCCGGTCGCGGCGTCGGTGCCGCGGCTGCGCCACGTCGAGTGGTTCGCCGACCATGCGCGGCTGGAGCCCCTGCTGGCCGACGGCGTGCCACCGGTGGTCGACGGGGCCATGGTCCCCGGCACCGCGCCGGGGCACGGGATGACCCTGTCGCCCGGATCGCAGCGGTGGCGGGCCCGATGAGCGCCCCGCCGTTCACCGAGGTGGTCGACTGGACCGACGGCCGGGTGCGCACGAACGGCCCACTGACCCCGGTCGCCGTCGACCTGCTGGCCGGCACCGTCCACCAGTTGCGCCGGGCCGGGCACGCGCGCGTGGTCGTCGAGGTCAACGCGGGTCCTCCCGACGAGGAGCAGCTCTGCGAGCTGGCCGCGGTGGCCGACGACCTGCGGGCCCACCACTGCGAGCTGGTCGTGCTGTGGAAAGAGGACGAGTAGATCCGGAACTCCGGGCCCGTCGGCCGGCGCCGGAATCGAGCCGAGTGACCGTTCGTCCTGTCCGACTGTCAGTTTCCTGAGAACTCGTTCGGTCCGGTTTCGCCAGCCAGGCTCGCGGTATCCACCGAACCTCGTCGCCACTGAGCGACCTGCCGCGTGATCCGTTCCAACATTCGGGGTGGCAGCCAGGGGGCCACAGTGCAGTTGTGCATCGCTGACCGCACACGGGCTCCTGCGCGACCGCCCCGTGGACCGGTCTCCCGTGGTCCCACCGAGCCGCCCCGACCGTGCGCCCCACGTGACCAGGCCTGCTGATGCTGCGGCTCGGGATTCTCGGAGCGATGGTGCCCACGCTGGTCGGCGCGTCCGTGCGCACGACCGTGGGGCTGGCCGGTGCCACCGCGTCCCTCGTCACACGAACCGGTCGGGCCGCTGCCGAGGCGGCCGTCGGCGCCCCCGGCGGGGTGCTCCGCGGGGCGACCGCTGCACTGAACCGCACGCCCCCGCGGCGGGTGTGGGCGAGGGACGGCCGCGCGCTGCTGGAGGTGTGGGGTCTGGAGGGAGCGGCCGCGGACGTGCTGCCCGGTCGCGTCGAGGCCGTGCTCACGGCCCTGCACGGCGTCTCCTCGGCCCGCGTCGACCTGGTGACCCGCCGGGCGGTGGTGCGCTTCGACCCGGGAGCGCTGACCGTGGAGGAGCTCGTCGAGGCGATCAGGGGCGCAGAGTGCCGCGCCGGAGTGACCCGTCCGGGCTACCACCCCGATGACCCGAGTTTCCCGGCAGACGCCGGTCCGGTCACCGCGGCGGCATGGGGGTTGGCCGCGGACCTGGCCGGGCTGTCCGCTGCGGTGGTCGGGCGGTTCGCGCAGCTGCCGTCGCTGCCGGGCAGCGCCGCGGCGGCGGTCGTCCTGCTCGACAACCAGCCGCGGCTGCGCCGGCTGGTGGAATCCCGGTTGGGCACGTCAGCCACCGACCTGGTGATCGGGACGTCGAACGCCGCCGTGGTCGGACTGACACAGGGCGTGCCCACACTCGTCGTCGAGACCGCCCGACACGCGCAGGACCTGCTGGCCCTGCGGTCCCGACGGGCCGGGTTCACCGCCCGCGCAGGCGACCTGTGGCACGAGGACCGACCGGTCCGGAGGGTCCCCCTTCAGCACGCCGACCGGCCGGTGCCCCTACCGCGCGGTCCGGTCGAGCGCTACGCCGACCGGGCCGCGACCGGGTCCCTGCTGGCCGCGGGTGGCCTCCTCCTCGCCACCGGCAGCGCCGACCTGGCCGGCCGCGCCCTGTTGATCGGCGCCCCGAAGGCGGCCCGGGCCGCACGCGAATCCTTCGCCACCACCCTGGTCGATGGCTTGTCGGCGCGGGGCACGGTCGTCGTGGATCCCGCCGCGCTGCGTCGGTTGGACCGGGTGGACACGGTGGTCGTCGACAGCGCGGTCCTGCACGACGACCGGCCGCTGATCGTGTCCGCCCGCCCGACGGCCGACCAGTGGACCCTCGAACACGTGTGGAGCGCCGCCCAGCGGCTGCTGTGGGAGGCACCGGATCTGCCGATCCCCCCGCCCCTCGGGCGGCAACGCGCACGGCTGGAGCTGGTACGGGCGGACGACGGCGCACGCGGCGGGATCGGTGGCTTGTCGCGCCGGCTGCTCCTGGAGGACGGCGTCCCGGTGGGCGAGGTGCTCGTCGGCACCGAGCTGGACCCCCACGCGGATGCTGTCCTCGCCGGAGGGCAGGGCGGGGATCTTCGCCTGGTCCTCACCGCCGACGCCCCGGCGCCCGAGCTGGCCGGCCGTGCCGCCGAGGTCATCGACGCCGGCCCGCTGGCCGATCAGGTGCGGCGACTGCAGGCGGAGGGGCACGTCGTGGCGCTGATCGCCGCGCAGGAGGAAGCCCTGGCCGCCGCAGACGTGGGCATCGGCGTCGTCCCCCGCGAGGGAAGAGTGCCGTGGGCGGCGGATCTGCTGTGCGGACCCGGCCTGACCGAGGTCCCGCGGCTGCTGGCGGCCCTGCCGGCTGCCTCCGCGGTCAGTGCCCGGGGAGTGACCTCCGCGGCCGCGGCCACCTTCCTGGGCGCGCTGCTAGCCGCGGTCGGTGGCCCTGCCCGCCGCTCGCGGGCGCTGCTCCCGGTGACCGCAGCCGCCGGCCTGGCGCTCGTGTCGGGCACGGTGACCGCCCGTCGGATCTGCCGGCAGCCACCACCTGACCCGGTCTTCCACACCCCCTGGCACGCCCTGGAACCCGATGAGGTGCTGGTTCGGCTGCCGCGGCCGGTTCCCGAGGTCACCGGACCGGACGATGCGACGACGTCCGTGCGGCCCGGGCTCGTCGTACCGGCGCGACTGGCTCCCCTGGGTGCGCTGGTCCGCACCGTCGCCGCCGAGCTGTCCGACCCGCTCACCCCGGTGCTGGCCACCGGCGCGGCGGCCTCGGCGGTGATCGGATCGCCGACCGATGCGCTGCTGGTCGGCGGGGTGCTGGCCGCCAACGCGGTCATCAGCGGCGCGCAGCGCTTGCGGGCCGATCAGGCGATGCGCGCGTTGCTGCTCGATCAGCGCCTCTCCGCTCGCCTGCTCACCGCCCGGTCGCGCGACGCCGGTTCCGAAGCAATCCGGCAGGTCCCGGCCAGCCGCCTGCGGCCGGGAGATGTCATCGACCTGCAGCCGGCGGACGTCGTGCCGGCCGACGCCCGGCTGCTGAAGGTGGACGGCCTGGAGGTCGACGAAGCCAGCCTGACGGGCGAATCCGTGGCCGTCGGCAAGCAGACCCAGGCCACGCCGGGAGCCGAGCTGGCCGATCGGGCCTGCCTGGTCTACGAAGGCACGACCGTGCTGGCCGGTACCGGTCGCGCGGTGGTCGTCGCGGTCGGGGCAGCCACGGAAGCGGGCCAGGCCTTGGCCTTGGCCGGCTCCGCCAGCGCGCCGGTCGGGATGCAGGCCCGGCTGGAGGAGCTGACCCGTCGCGGCTTGCCGATCACGTTGCTGGGCGGTGCCGGAGTGACCGCACTGGCCCTGCTGCGGGGACGACCACTCCCCCGGGCCATCGCCTCCGGCATCAGTGTGGCGGTGGCCGCCGTTCCCGAGGGGTTGCCGCTGGTCGCGACGGTGGCCCAGCTCAGCGCAGCCCGCCGGCTGTCGGCGCGGGGGGTGCTGGTCCGCTCCGCACGCACCGTGGAGGCCCTGGGCCGGGTGGACACCGTGTGCTTCGACAAGACCGGCACCCTGACCGAGGGCCGGCTGCGCCTGGCGCGCGTGGCCGGGCTGAGGCAGCAGTGGGCGCCCGGCGCGGTGCCCGACGATCGGGTCCTGCGTGCCGCGGCGCGTGCCTGCCCGCAGCCGGACGACGGGCGACCGCTCCCCCACGCCACCGACCAGGCCATCGTGGACGCCGCCCGCGAGTTCCTGGGCCCGCAGCCCGAGCGGGACTGGGAGGGACTCTCGGAGCTGCCGTTCCAGTCCGACCGCGGGTTCTCCGCTTCGGTGGGCCGCACCGGCGACGGCCTGCGGCTGGTCGTGAAGGGTGCGCCCGAGGTGCTGCTCCCCCGCTGCACGCACATGCGGGACGACGCCGGCAAGCGGCGACTGGACCGGGCCGGCCGCGAGCGGGCCGCCCGGACGGTGCACGACCTGGCCGGCCAGGGGCTACGCGTCCTCGCCGTCGCGCGTCGCACCATCAGCCAGGCACTGTCCGACGTCGACCGCCTACCGGCGGACACCGACCCCGAGGACCTCACCGAGGACCTCACCCTCCTCGGCTTCGTGGCGCTGGCCGACATCCCGCGTCCCCAGGCGGCTCCGACCGTCGCCGCTCTGCAGGACGCGGGGCTGTCCACCGTCATGATCACCGGGGATCACCCGGTCACCGCTCAGGCGATCGCCACGAGCCTGGGGATCCCCGCCGATCGGGTGGTCACCGGTCCCGAGCTCGCGGGCCTGGACGACGCCGCCCGCACCGCGCTGGTCAGCCGGGCCAGTGTTTTCGCCCGGGTTTCTCCCGAGCAGAAGCTGCGGATCATCGCGGCACTGCAACGGGCCGGTCGGGTGGTGGCGATGGCCGGCGACGGCGCGAACGACGCCGCCGCCATCCGGCTGGCCGACGTGGGCATCGGCATGGCTGCCCGCGGCTCCGTCGCCGCACGGACCGCCGCGGACCTGGTGCTGACCGAGCCGGACGTGAGCCTGCTCCTGGACGCGCTCGTCGAGGGCCGCGCGATGTGGGTGCGAGTGCGTGATGCGGTGGCCATCCTGCTGGGCGGGAACGCCGGTGAGGTCGGGTTCACCCTCGCCGGCACCGCGCTGGCCGGGCGGGCACCGCTCGGCGTCCGCCAGTTCCTGCTGGTCAACATGCTCACCGACCTCCTCCCCTCGATGGCCATCGCCCTCGCGCCCACTCCCGGCGACCCGCTCGAGCGACGGCAGGTGCTGGCCGGCGGGGTGCCCTCCCTCGGCAGTCCGCTGCTGCGCGACATCGCCGTCCGGGGGGTGGCCACCGGCGCCGGCGCGCTGGCCGCGTGGCAGATCGGCCGGTTCACCGGCACCCGGCGCCGGGCCAGCACCATGGGCCTGGCCGCCCTGGTCGGCACGCAGCTGGGCCAGACCCTGCTCGTGGGGGGCCGCAATCCGGTCGTTCTGGCCACCGGCATCGGGTCGAGCGTCGTCCTCGCGGGCATCATCCAGACGCCGGGCCTGAGCCAGTTCTTCGGCTGCACACCGATGGGCCCGATCGCGTGGCTCACCGTCGCCGGATGCGCCACCGGCACCACCGTCCTGGCCGCCGCCACCGGCCGCCTCGTGCCGCCGGCGGGTGACCGCACCGACGACCGGCGGCGTCCCGGGGCCGTCGCGCCGGCGGCTCCGCCGGCGCCCGACGGACAGACCGTCGGCAGGATCCGCCGACTCGAGGACAAGGAGCTCCGATGACCACCACCACCGCTGCACCGGCGGCCGCCACCGGGGTGGCCGCGCGGCTTCCCGGCACGACGGACCGGCCGCACCCCCGCGGACCCCACCAGCGGGCCGCGCAGCACGCCGTCGAGGTCAACACCACGCACCTGGAGTTCCATCTCGGTGACACCGACGTCCAGGTCACGCTGCCGCCGCTGGACAAGCTGGCCTTCTATGCCGGCCTGGCCGGCGGGGTCGCCTTCGGTCTCCTCGAGTGGCCGGTCGCTGTCGTGGCCGGCGTGGGACACGTCCTCTCCGACGACCGCCGCAACCGCATGCTCCACGCACTCGGTGAAGCCCTCGACGCGGCCTGAGCCGGCCATCCCGACGCGCGTGCACGGACGTCCGCCATCCCACTTCGACAGGGAGCAACCATGACCGATCCCGACAACCCGACCATCGTGGACACGGGCGCCGCACACCCGCACCCCGGCACCTCGACCAGGAGCCACAGCACCAGCGACCAGATCGCTTCCCTGCTCTCCGCCCCCGTCGAGATGGTCCAGCGCGTGCTGCCCGACAGCCCCGTCCCTGTTGCTCTGGGCGTCGCGGCGCTCGCCGTTGCCGGCGTCGTGGAGTGGCCGGTCGTGCTCGCCGCCGGGCTCGGCTACGTGGCCCTGCGGCAGTGGCACCGGCCGGCCTAGCGAGCAGAGACCCAGCGCCTCCTCAGGCTGAGCCCGGCGCCCCGGGGGATGGTCCGCGGACGGCATGGTTCCATCCGCCGCGGGTACGTGAGCACAGTCGCTGAACGGCCCTGAGACGGTGGGCACTGAGCGACCCGACCAGGACAGTCTCCATGACCACTGCCGAGATCACCATGACGAGCACTGAGGTCGGAACCCGGCGCGGCGTGGCCGGTCGGAAGCCAGTGCGCTGCCCCGCGAGATCGGCCCGCCCCGCCCCGACCCGGCTGGGACACGAGTGAGATGCCCCCTCCGAGCAGGCGCGCCACGCCGAAGAAAGCCACGCCGGGGAAAGCCGACGGCACGGACCCCGAGGTCGCCTCGGGCGACGTGACCGCTCAGCAACCGGCTACCTCGGGAGCCGGGCAGACGTCCGGCGCACCCGGGGAGCGAACGACGCTGACGCTGCGCCTTCCGTTGATCACGGTGTCGCTCGCCCGCCCTGCCGGCAACGCCCCCCGGCCCGTCGGCACGTCGACGCGGCCGGCGGCGCCGCCGCCCCGGACTGCCACGAGCCCCAACCCCGGGTCCGGGGGCGGGCAGCGCTTGCTGTTCTACGCCGGGGTCGCGGCGCTCGGGGTGGCCGGCGTCGTCGACTGGCCGGTGGCCGCCGCCATCGCTGCCGGGACCTACATCGCCGCCCACAGCCGCTCGACCACGCAGCCACCGGCCGGTGCCCCCTATCGGGATGCACTCACGGGGACGCCGCCGCCGGCGACGCGCGCCGCCGCGCCGGTCGCGACCACTTCCGGGGAGGGCACGGTCACGCCCCCGCCCTGACCCGTCCCGTCCGGTCGCTACGACCGGCTGCCCAGACATGACCGCGGCGCTCCGCCGGCCCCGAGTCCGACGAACACCGAATACTGCGCACAACCGATGAACCGTCGAGGCGGTAGCGGCCGAACCCCGGGCATGATCGACACCGAGCCCGCCCCGGCTCCCGCCGCCGGTCGTCCCGACCGCGGCCGGTGGGTCCGCCGGGTGCTGGGAGCGCTGGCCGGGCTGCTCGCCGCGGCGGTGGCCCTGGGGGTCGGAGAGCTCGTCGCCGGACTGGTGCGACCGGCCGCCTCGCCCGTCGTGGCGGTCGGCAACGCCGCGATCACCCTCGTTCCGGAGTCGATGAAGGAGTTCGCGATCCGGACGTTCGGCGAGCGGGACAAGCTCGCCCTGGTTGTCGGAGTGCTGGCCGTGGTCGCGCTCTACGCAGTGCTGGTCGGCCTGGTCGCACTGCGAGACCGGCGGGCCGGCGCGCTGGGGGTGGCGCTGTTCGGCGTGGTCGGGGTGGTCGCGGCGGTCACCCGGCCGTCCGCCGGAGCGCTCGACGGGCTGCCCTCCCTGCTCGGCGCCCTGGTGGGCGTGCCGACCCTGCTCCTCCTCATCGCGCCCCTCACCGCACCCCGCCGGTCGGCTCCTGCCGCCGGCCCGGCCGCGCCGGCCGGGTCGGTCGCCGATCGGCTGCGCGACGTGCTCGGGTCCGGCGACCGCAAGGGCGTCTCCCTGGACCGGCGCCGTTTCTTCGTCACCGGCGGCGTGGCCGTCGGGGTCGCCGTGCTCGCCGGCGGGGGCGGCCGCCTGCTCCGGCAGCGCTTCGACGTCGCCGAGGCACGCGCCGGGCTGACCCTCCCCCGGCCCGCGTCACCCGCCCCGCGACTGCCCGCCGGTGCGGACCTGGCCACGACGGTGCGCGGGGTGACTCCGCTGGTCACCGCCAGCCGGGACTTCTACCGGGTCGACACCGCGCTCACCGTTCCGCAGATCCGGCCCACGGACTACGTGCTGTCGCTGTCGGGGAAGTTCGACCGCCGGCGCACCTTCGGACTGCAGGACCTCTTCGACCGTCGCGACCTCATCGAGCGGGACGTGACGCTGACCTGCGTCTCCAACGAGGTGGGCGGCCAGTTGGCGGGCACGGCGCGGTGGCTGGGCGTTCCGCTGGGCGCGTTCCTGCGGGAGAACGGCATCGGCGCGGACTCCACGCAGCTGGTCTGCCGCTCCGTCGACGGCATGACGATCGGCGCGCCGACGAAGGCCGCGCTGGACACCGAGGACGCGATGCTCGCCTTCGGCATGAACGGGAAGCCGCTGCCGACCGAGCACGGCTTCCCGGTCCGCATGATCATCCCGGGCCTCTACGGCTACGTCTCGGCGTGCAAGTGGCTGACCTCGGTGGAGGCCACGACCTTCGAGGCCTTCGATCCGTACTGGGTGCGCCGCGGGTGGGCTCCGCAGGCGCCGATCAAGGTGGCCTCGCGGATCGACACCCCCGCGGCGCTGCGCACCTTCCCGGCCGGCCGCCGTCCGATCGCGGGGGTGGCCTGGGCGCAGACCCGCGGCATCGCTTCCGTCGAGGTGCAGGTCGACGACGGTGCTTGGCAGCAGGCCGAGCTCTCGCCGGAGACGGACGCCGATCTCTGGCGGCAGTGGGTGCTGCCGTACGAATTCCGGGCCGGCACCCACACCCTGACCGTCCGGGCCACCGCCGCGAACGGCGAGCTGCAGACCTCCGATCGGGCCAGCCCCTTCCCGAACGGCTCCAGCGGCTGGCACTCGATCCAGGTGACCGCCCGCTGACGTCCGGACGCCCCCCGTCCGACCTCCCAAGACCCGCCCCGGCTCGTTGTCGGCGGCGAACCGGAGCCGCTCTCGCGGCCCGGAGCACCTCCCTCCCGCGACGTGGCCATGACGGCTGCGCTCGCAACGGACACCCGAAGGAGAACAACCGACGTGAAGCGCACCCTCCTCACCCGTAGTGCCCTGCTGGTCGCGGCGACCTCGATGGCCGTCACCCTCTCGGCCTGCGGCTCGGACAGCTCCTCCGACACGGCGGCTTCCGGCTCGAGCAGCTCCTCCGACATGAGCTCTGCGGCGCCGTCCAACAGCGCGAAGATGGCCGATCAGCCGTTCGGCTCGGGCTGCTCCGCGGTTCCGGCCGACGGCGCCGGCAGCTTCTCCGGCATGAGCAGCGCTCCGGTCGCCACTGCGGCGAGCAACAACCCGGTGCTGTCCACGCTCGTCCAGGCGGTCACCGCGGCCAACCTGGGCGACACGCTGAACTCCGCTCAGGACATCACCGTGCTGGCCCCGGCCAACCCGGCGTTCGAGGCCATCCCCGCCGACACGCTCAACGCCGTCCTGGCCGACAAGCAGATGCTGACCACGATCCTCACGCACCACGTGATCCAGGGCCGGCTCACGCCGGACAAGCTGGCCGGCGAGCACACCACGCTGGCCGGGGACAAGGTCACCATCGCCGGGTCCGGGGAGAACTTCACCGTCGCCGGCGACGGGACCGAGACCGGCATGCAGGCCTCGGTCATCTGCGGCAACGTGCAGACCGCCAACGCCACCGTCTACATCATCGACCAGGTGCTGAAGCCCACCGCCGGGTGATCCACCGACTCGGCTGTGCGGCCGCCGACCCCTCGCGCAGGGGTTCGGCGGCCGCGCGGTGCATTCCCTACGTGTGCGGCGAGGAGCGCCGCGACATCCGCTGTTCCCCCACCAGCGGTGGGGCCTGCCGCTTGCCACAACCCGTGCAGAAGCGGATTCCGTGGTTCTGCGCACCGCACTGCGAACACCTCATACCGAACCTCCTCAGGACGTGGCGACAGCCTGTCGCGTCGCCCCGCGGCACGACGGCCGCTACGGAGATCTGGGACGAGTCGTCCGGAAACCGTCATCGACGCCGGGGCAGTTTGCGATCGCGTGACAGCTCGCCAGACCCAGCACATCGGCTGGCTTGTCGGGACGGCCGGACCGCAGGCTGGCGGCCATGACTGCGATGTGGGTCCAGTCCCTCCACAACCTCCACTGCCCGACCTGCGACCACCGGCTGCTGCAGCGCGCGCGGCGATTCTTCGTCCCCGAGCGCGCGGTGCACTACTACGTCGGCGAGGTCGGCACGCTCGTCTGCCCCGGCGGGCACTCGTTGCCCGACCGGGAGGCCCTGTACGCCCATCGGGCGAACCGTGGGCACGCCCCGCACGCACCCGTTGCCGAGGTCACCCGCGTCGTGTGATGCGGGCGGCGGTCAGGCAGCGTCGTGGTGGCCGTGCGGTTCCACCCGCAGGACCTGCCGGAGCCCCGTCCGGCGGAGCATCTCCCGCGTCCGGCGGTCGGGGCTCCGCAGCACGAGGCCGCCGCCTCGCGCCCGGCAGGCGCGGTGGGCCCACAGGAAGCTCGCCAGTGCCGGGCTGGCGAGGGGCGGTACGCCGAGGAGATCCACCACGATCCGGCGCGCGCCGGCGCGCAACGCGTCGTGGAGCAGCCAGCGCACGTCTGCGAGCCCCTCGCCGAGCGGGAGGTCGCCCAGGCGGACGACGACCTCGTCGGCCTCGCCGGGAGCCCGCGCCGGACGGGTGCTGGTCATGACCGCAACGGTCGCCGGTCCGCATTGCGGGAGGCCTGGCCATTTCTTGGAGATTCCATGACGGTTCCCGGGCGAGCCCGTTGCGTGCCGCACCCGATGGCAGCATGGGCCGACGTGGCCCCCCGACTGCTCGTCGTCGAGGACGACGACCACATCCGGACCGCCCTCCGCTGGGCGCTGGAGGACGAGGGGTACGCCGTCGAAGAGGCGGTGAGCGGCGAGGACGCCTGCCGGCAGGTGTCCGTCTCGCCGCCGGACCTGATGGTGCTCGACCTGATGCTGGGGCAGATGGACGGCTTCGACGTCGTCCGCGAGGTGCGGCGCGCCCACGACCTGCCGATCATCGTCGTCAGCGCCCGGGCCGACACCCACGACATCGTCGCGGCGCTGGAGGCCGGCGCCGACGACTACGTGACCAAGCCCTTCCAGGTCAAGGAGATCACCGCCCGGCTGCGGGCGCTGCGCCGGCGGGTGGCGCCGGCACCCGCGTCCGACGGCGACGGGCCGCCCGAGGTCGTGCTCGACCGCGACCCGGCCGGCCCCCTGGTGCTGCGGGAGCAGCGCGGCACCGTGCACCGCGGCGGCGAGCAGCTGCCGCTGACCGTGACGGAGTTCCGGCTGCTGTGCGAGCTCGCGGCCGCGCCGGGGCGGGTGCTCAGCCGGCAGGAGCTGCTCGAGCGGGTCTGGCAGCACGGTTTCTTCGGCGACGAACGCATCGTCGACGTCCACGTCAGGCGGTTGCGCACGAAGGTCGAGCGGGACCCGAGCTCGCCCCAGCTGGTGGTGACGGTGCGCGGCCTCGGCTACCGGCTGGACCCGCGGTGAGGGCAGCGCCCAGGCCGCGCGGCCTCCGGGCGCGCATCGTCCTGGCCTTCGGCGCCGGCGCCCTGCTCGTCTCGGCGGTGCTCGTCGTGACCACGTTCCTGCTCGCCCGCAGCTACCTGCTGGACCAGCGTGAGCGCACCGCCACCCGGCAGGCCTTCGTCGACGCCAACCTGCTCCGTAGCCGACTGGCCACCGCCGGCACCGACGTCGGCGACGTGCTGGCCGACGTGGGGCCCTCCGGTGGTGCGGCCGTCGTCGTCCGCAGGGGCGATGCCTGGTACTCCTCGGCGCTCGACGTCGGCGCCCGCGACGTCCCCGCGGCCCTGCAGGCCGTCGTCACCGAGGGCTCGGCCGGAACCATGCGCGTCGCCTCCGCCGTGGGGCCGCGGCTGGTCATCGGCGTGCCGGTCGTCGCCGCCGACCTGCAGTTCTACGAGGTCGCCCCGCTGGTCGAGCTGGACGCGGTGCTGCACACGGTCGCCACGGTGCTCGGCGCCGGCGCGGCCACGGCGACGGTGGCCGGGGCGGGCTTCGGCGTCTGGGCCAGCCGACGGGTCGTCCAGCCGCTCGAGCAGGTGGCTGCCGCCGCGTCGCAGATCGCGGGTGGTGAGCTCGACGCCCGGCTGCCCAGCACCGACGACCCCGACCTGGTGGCCATCGTGGGCAGCTTCAACTCGATGGTGGACGCGCTCGCGTCGCGCATCGAGCGCGACGACCGGTTCGTCGGCGACGTCAGCCACGAGCTGCGCAGCCCGCTGACGAGCCTCGTCACCAGCGTGGAGGTCCTCGGCGGCCGCCGCGCCGAGCTGTCGCCGCGGTCGCAGCAGGCGCTGGAACTCATCGAGGGTCAGCTCGACCGCTTCCGCGCCACGCTGGACGACCTGCTCGAGCTCGCCCGCCTCGACAGCGGCTCCACCGACGCCGGGCCCCCGCCCCGCGTCGCGCTGGGCGCGCTGACGCGGGCGGTGCTGACCGCCACCGGTCACTCCCTCGACCTGCTCACCGCGGACGACGACGAGCGCACCTACGTCCACGCCGACAAGCACCGGCTGGAGCGGGCCGTGCGCAATCTGCTGGACAACGCCGACCGCCACGGCGGCGGCCCCTGCGCGGTGCGGGTGGAGCGTCGCGACGGCACGGTCCTGCTGACGGTCGACGACGCCGGGCCCGGCGTGGCGCCCGATGACCGGGAACGCATCTTCGAGCGCTTCGCCCGAGGGCCGCGGGCTGCCCGTGCGTCCCTGCCGGGAGCCGGGCTGGGGCTGGCCATCGTGGCCGAGACCGCGGCCTCGCAGGGCGGCGCGGCGTGGTGCTCGGCCAGTCCGCTCGGTGGCGCGCGGTTGAGCCTGTCCCTGCCGGCGGCGCCGTGAGCCTGCGCCGTCGGCTGCTCCTGCTCGCAACGGCCGCCCTCGTCGCGGGCTGCGGCGTGCCGACCGGGGGGGCGCCGGAGACGCTCGCCCCCACGGACATCCCCTACGCGCTCGCCTCGCCGTCGCCCGGGTCACCGGCCGCCACCTCCTCCCCCGCCCGGCAGGACCGCCCGCGGGTGTACCTGGTGGACGCGCACGACGTCCTGGTCCCGAGCGGCCGCGACGTCACGGGGTCGACGGCGGCGCAACGCGTCAACGACCTGCTCGCCCAGCTCGCCGCGGGCCCGACGTCCGGGGAGCGCGATGCCGAGGTCACCACGGCGCTCCCCCCGCGGGTGCGGCTGTCCGTGACCCGCGTCGACGGCGGCACCGCCACCGTCGACCTCGCGGGGGCGAGCGACGCGCCGGCAGGCGAGCAGAGCCGGCGTGCGGTCGGGCAGATCGTGCTGACCGCGACCAGCGTGCCGGGAATCTCCGCGGTGCTGCTGACCCACGACGGCGAGCCCCTGGAGGCGCCACTGCCGTCGGGTGAACTCACCGCGGCGCCCCTCACCGCCGCCGACTACGCACCGTTGCTGTCCGCCCGCCCCTCCTGAGTTTGCGATCCCGTGACGAGCCCGTGACGAGTTCCCGGGCGAGGGCCTGGATCACCCGCACGCCTGCGAGGGTGGCGGCATGACCACGCTGACCGAGATCGTCGACGCCCGCAATGGCACCGTCCGCGCCAGTGGTCACCTCACCCTCCAGGGTGCTGACCTGCTGCGCGGGACGGTGGAGCAGCTGCATCGCAGTGGTCATGCCCGCGTGCTCCTCGATCTGCAGCACGTGCGGGCCGCCGACGCCGCCGGCCTGCACGTGTTGCGCGAGATGGGCAGATCCCTCGCCGCCGACGGCGGCGAGCTGCTCGTACGCGACGCCCCCGATCGATCGCGCTGAGCCGTCGCGCCGGGCACGGGGGCCGGCGCGCCGGCGCAACCGGAGGGGTCCACCCCGAACCGCTGTGACCGGTTGGCCGAGCGATTCCGGGCCCGGCCTGCTGGCCGCGCTCGCGGATCAGTGGCGCGCCCCGACCCCGAACTGCATGAGATCCCGGCCGACCGTGACCTTTCCGGAGAACCCGGCCTGCGCGCGGCGGCGCCACTCCCCGTCGTTCACGGCATCGACATCGCCGGGGACGAGGTGGCTCAGCACGAGGTTACGAACACCGGCGCTCTCGGCAACCGCTCCCACCTTGTCGATGCTGGTGTGCGACTCGGCGAGGTGGTCCAGCAGTGACTGCGGCACGTTGAGGCTCGCCACCCAGTCCAATGCGATCACCTCGTGCACGAGGTAGTCCGCGCCCTGCGCCAGCCGGATCAGGTTCTGGCTCGCCGCGGTGTCGCCGGAGAACACGATCGAGCCCTCGTCGGTGTCGAAGCGGAAGCCGAAGGACGGGAAGACCGGCGGGTGCTGCACGAGGGTCGCGCTCACCCGGACCCGGTCGTCCTCGAAGACGACGAAGGGCTCCATGTCGGGAAAGAGATTGCCCTGGGGGGACGCGCCGACGGCGGGCAACTCGATGTCGTGCGCGGTGATGACCTGCCGGATGTCGGGCCAGGCCTCGTCGCGCATCCGGATGTTCAGGTCGTAGGCCGTCGCCTCGATCGACCGCTCGATGAAGTCGACGGTGCCCGGGGTGGGGTTGTCCTCGTTGATGGTCGCCACCTGGCGGCCGTTGCGGGCATCCGGCAGACCACCGGCCCGGCCCGGTCCGTGAATGCTGATCGGGCCTCGGAGGGCATTCACGCCGCCGTGCCGCAACCAGGGCAGGACGTAGAGCTCGGCGATGTGGTCGGAGTGCAGGTGCGTGAGCAGAATGCGTCGCACGCTCGTGGCCGGGATGCCGGAGGCGTGGAACTGCTCGAAGCTGCCATGCCCGAGGTCGACCAGGTAGGTCGCGTCCCCCACCATGACGGCGGAGGAGATGCCAGCCCGCCCCTTCATGGGCGGTGGGCCGCCAGCAGTGCCCAGCAGTGCCAGCCGGGTCCGGTACCTGTCGAGCGACGGGTTGGCGGGAGCTGCGGCTGCCGTACCCGTGCCGGCCAGAACGGTGCCGGCAGCAACAGTGGCGGCGGCTCCGGCTCCGAGCTTGAGCAGGGTCCGGCGTGAGGTGGTCGTCGGAAGCTGGTCGCACATGGTGAGGCACTCCTATGTCGAGCGATCAGGACATGGACCGACGAGGACGGTGCCTCGCCGACAGCTGCGGTGCGCACGGATGAGGGGCAGAGACAACCGGTGCCCGGAGCCGGGCGCCAAGCCGCGGGCCCGACCCTCACCGGGCGAGCCGGCAGGACTGCCCGGCTGTGTTCCAGCTCACCCGGATGCGTGGGTCAGTGAACCTTGGCAAGTCGACTTGGTCAAGGAAAGTCGTTTTCGATGTCTGAAATCGCTCACTGCTCCGCCGGTCGGGCAGGAATCGCTCGTCGGGCCGCCGGAGATCATCTGCGCCGAAACGGCGGTGCGCGTGGCCTCTCGTGCGCCTACCAGGCGCCCGTCCGGAAGTGAGACAAGTCACTGCCCGAGCCCTCCGCGGCTTCGGCGCAGGTCGCGACGGCGATCCGGGGCACCGCGTAGCGAGCCGCTGTGGCACCTGGGACGGGCGTGACTACAGGGGCGAATCCGTACTCACCGTGACTTCGTCGATGCGGAAAGTATGTGCAACTCTTCCAAAGTCACTGAAGCGATTTGTGCAATCACGCAGAGCGTCCGGCCTGTGGCTGAGGTGGCGGTCAGCCCCACTGATCGCCTGAAGCCAGGCCGGCGCCGGAGTCGTGGCCGACCTGACGGTCGTGCACCCCATAGCCCCACGAGGATCCAATGAAACGCGCACTGCTCCTGCTCCTGTCCGTCCTCCTCGCCGCCATCGGCATCGTCCTCATCAGCCCGGCCGCCCAGGCCGACAGCGCAGATTTCCGGGTCCGGGCCAGCACCGACGATGCCGAGCAGCAGTCCGACCGCACCGTCCTCGACAGCTCCGACCTGGAGATGGCGAACGACAAGGGGAAGCAGCAGGTCGTCGGGCTGCGATTCGCCCAGGTCGCCATCCCGCCGCGAGCGACGATCACCCGCGCCTTCGTGCAATTCACCGCCGACGCGCGCACCGCGACGACCGTGCCACTGACCATCACCGGCCAAGCGGCCGACAACCCGGGCACCTTCACGCGCGCCCAGGGGGACGTGTCAGATCGCCCGAAGACCACCGCTTCGGCACAGTGGACGCCGGCGGCATGGTCCGCGGGCAAGCGCGGCCCGGCGCAGCGGACCAGCGACCTGACCGCCGTGGTGCAGGAGATCGTGGCCCGGCCGGGGTGGGCTTCAGGTAACGCGCTCGCGGTCAGCATCACCGGTACCGGCTCCGACAAGCGGGTGGCCACGAGCTTCGACACCGGCGCGAGCAAGGCTCCCGCGCTGCACGTCGAGTGGAAGACCGGGGCGACCGCGCCGTCTGCCCCCACGTCGGCGCCGGCGCCCGGACAGACGTCAGAGGCGGCGACTGCGACGAAGCCGACGCTCGAGCCCACCCCGGCTCCGCAGCCGACGACCCAGCCGACCCAGCCGACCGTGGCTCCGCAGCCTGTACCGCCGAGCGCCGGCGTCCGGTTCCCCGCCGACTCCGGGGTCGTCAGCCTGGCTGCCTCGCCCTACAACGTGAAGTGTGACGGGGTCACCGACAACACCTCGGGGATCCAGAACGCCCTGAACACCTACGCGAACACCGGCGACCTCGCCACCCGCTTCTCGTTCCGCACGCTGGCCCTGCCGGCCGGCACCTGTCTGGTGAGCAACACGCTGCATTCCCCGGGCAACGCCATCCGCCTGGTCGGCGCCGGCCAGGACAGCACCGTGCTGAAGCTCAAGGACAACGCCAGCGGCTACGGCAGCGCCGGCTCGCCCAAGTACGTCTACCGCCCCGGCATTCAGCTCGCCTCCACCGGCAACGACAACACGGCCTACGCCAATTACCTCCAGGACCTGACCATCGACGTCGGCGCCGGCAACCCGGGCGCAGTGGGCGTGCGCTGGGCCGCATGCAACTCGGGGGCCATGCAGCGGGTCACCATCAAGGCTCCCGCCAACTCTGGCCTGCGCGGCATGACCATGGAGACCGGCACCGGCCCCTCGATGGTGCAGGACGTGACCATCGACGGGTTCGCGGTCGGCATCTGGACGGACCCCACCGATGCCCCGGTCAACAACCTGACCTTCCACAGCGTGACCCTCAAGAACCAGCGCACGGTCGCCATCCAGAACAACGGCCGGTCCCTGGACTTCGAGGGGCTGACCGTCAGCGGTGCCCCGCGCGCGTACCAGGCGACCAACAACCGGGGGGTCCTCATCGCCGTCGACGTCACGCTGACCGGGCCGGGATCGGGCACCGCCGTGGACCTCGCCGACTCCTTCGCGCACCTGCGGAACGTGACGGCGTCCGGTTGGGGCAACCTGGTCAGCAACGGCACGACTCACCGCTTCATGGGGAAGACCCAGATCACCGAGTGGAGCACCGCCGACTACCGGCGCGGCAACAAGACGGTGGCGTGGACGGAGACGAGCCCGGTGGCCAGCCTCAACCTGGCGCACCCGGACGCGCCCCGCAGCAGCGACTCCGACCTGACCCACTGGGTGAAGGCGAACGCCACCTCGGGCAACTCCGCTGACGACGACGGCCCGGCCATCCAGGCTGCCATCGACTCCGGCAAGCAGGTGGTCTACCTGCCCTACGGCGACTACACGATCAAGACGCCCGTCATCGTCCGGGGCAACGTGCAGGCCATCGACTTCATGGGGTCTCGGGTCGCCGGCGCCAACACCGGCAAGATCTCGGTGGGCAACAGCACCTCGTCCTTCGTGGAGCTGCGCAACGCCTCGGCCACGGTCACTTTCGAGCAGAACGGGCCGGATGCGATGGTGCTGCGGAACATGGGCGCCATCGGGTCCTCGCCCGGCCGCGTCACCACTGGACCGAGCGCGACCGGCGACCTCTATGTGGACAACGCCTCCGGGCGCCTGGTCGACATCAGCCGGCCGATCCACGCGTACCTGCGGCAGCTCAACCGCGAGGGCCGGGGCGCCTCGGTGAGCGGCGGAGCGACGGCGTGGATCTTCGGGGAGAACCTGGAGACCCACGACAGCAAGGGCGAGCCGTACATGACGATCTCCGGCAGCACCGTGGAGATCTTGGCCGGGTCGTGGGACAACCTCGCCGACCTCGGACGATTCAACAGTCAGTCGGGACCCGCGGCCTACGCCGCCACCAACTCGCGGCTGTCGATCGTGGTCCCCGGCAGCTATCGCAACGGCGCCGTCACGGGCCAGTGGGTCAGCGACGTGATGAACGGCGGCACAATCGGCAACATCACCAGCGACCATGTGATCACAGTCCCGGCGTTCCACACGTACACGAGAGTCGTGCTGCCGCTGTACGTCTCCCCCTGATACCCCGCGCGGGCGGAACGCCCCGCCGGCCTGGCAGTCAACATGGCTCCACCCCCAGTCACCGGCTGGGGGTGGAGCCGTCCTGCGCGACAGAACCTCGCACGATGGCCTCGCGTCGCCGCAAGCCGTGCGCGACGGCAGCGGGTCCAGTCCGCAGGCGGATTCCGCAATGGATGCCGGAAACGACTCCGGCTGCTCTCCGTGCGGGAGAACGGCCTGAGCTCGCAAGGGTGGAGCTGAGGGACTCGAAACGCTGACCCCCACTGCCAGGCGGTCATAGTCGCGTTCGCAGAGGTTCACTGCCGTTGCATAGCCGTCTGCACTGCACGTTCACATGACGGCGAACAGCAGCCAGCGGGATCAGGGTTCTCCGTCGCTCTGCAGGCGTCCCTGACGCCGTCTTCAGAGACACATCCTTCGGGCACTTTTCCGCTGCATGGCTTCCTCGGCCCTGCCTCGACCGGGCTGCGACTACAAGGGCGTCGCCCGCACGCGGCCGGTGGCGGAGTACTGACCTTCAGCCTGCGTATGCCCACCCCGCGGCACGGCGGCCTCGTTTCAGCGCAGTTGCCTGTCGCAACGAACTGGTAGTCGTCCAGGACGGCGATCCGGCGCATCGTCGCTCTTCCCCCATCCGCCCGACCGCAGGTGACGGTTCCACGTGGCGTCGAACGGCCGTGAGGAGAACGATTGCCATGGGATGGCACCAGCCACGCCTCTCGCGCCTCCGCCAGCCGAACAGATGCAGGATCGGTTGGCTTTCCAGCGATGGGAGGAGCGCGACTTTGTCCGTATCACTGACCGATGAGCAATTGCTGGCGGAAGCCCCGAGCCAGCCTCATGACCGGGCAGCGGTGCTTCGAAGAGCCATCGTGCTACAGGCGCTGGGGTATGACGACTGCGCGCTGCCGTTGCTAGTACGCGCCCTGGCCTTGGACTACACGGATCCCAATGCCTGGTTGCAGTCCATGATCGCCCTGTCGATGTGCGGGCGCACGTATGAGGCGGAGCAGGCGCAGACAGCGCTGCGAGAACTCAAGCCCATGCAGTCGGGGATGTGGTTCACCGCGGAGGATCGGGAGCCCCTCCGTCCTTACGTTCGACTGGTCCACGAGGCGTACATGGCGGCCGCCTCGGCTTCGGCGGATCCTCGCCGGATCGGCGACGAGCTCACCGCTCTCATCGAGGACTACGGGGACGAGGAACTGCTGCGCGTCCAATACACGGTAAGCATCGCAGCGCAATTCCTTGCGCAGTACTCCATCGATACGAACCCGGCCGAGCCGGAGAGGGCGCTGCGACTCCTGGACGACGTGGTCAGCCGGATGGCCGAGTATTCGGACGGTCGGGCTACCTTCGCGACCGCCAACGCGCTGCTGACCCGCGGATCCCTGCTGGCGCAAGTTGGCCGCACCGACGAGGCGCTGGCGACATGGCGTCAGGTGCAGGACATCCACCCTTCAACCGGCGAAGGGATCTCGCCTCGCGTCCATATGCTCATCGAGCGGGCGATGACGAACCTGGCCTGGCAGCTGCTCCGGTCTGGCCGTGCCGAGGAAGGCGCCGAGACCATCGAGGAGCTCGCGCGCAGGTACCAGGGCAGTCCCGAGCCAGAGCTGCGACTCAAGGCCGCACAGTCGATGCTGGGCTACGGAGCCGTCGACGCCGTTGCCGAAGGGTTCCGAGACGATGCCGACCCCGCCGTGGCGCGGGTGGCCGCTGAAGCCGAGCTGAGCCGCTTCCTGCGCCGGCACCCACGGCTGAACAGGGCACCCGCAAGGTGGTTCATCCGAGTCGGCTGGGGCCTCGCAGTCGCTGTCCGGCATCGTCCACCCCAGGGGATCGTGGACCCCGACGCGGCACGCTCCGCGACGCGGCGCAGGCTCGGCACCACGCTGCGCGCTGTAGGCGTCGTGCTCTCCTCCGGCGCCGCACTCGCGAGCGTCGTTCTTCTCGTGCGGGTGCCCCAGAGTGAGGAAGCGCCGACGACTAGCCTTCCTCTCCTCGCTTGCGCGGCAGTTGTTCTCGCCGGTCAACTTGCCTATTCGGCGGGGCTGCGAGTGATGGGGCGCTACTCGGTCGCCACTCTGGCCATCGCCCCCCGGCGCCTCCCGCGCACGGCACTAAGGGCAGCGTTCGTCCTGCTGGCGGGCTGGATCGCTCCGGCGATCGAGCGATTGGGCCTGTCGATCACCTTCGGCCCCATTCGGGGCAGCTACGGCTGGCTGCGTGATGTGGGTAGCCCGGCATGGTTGGCGGTGATCGTCATGATCGTGGTGGCGCCCATCGAACTCTTGTTCGTGGCCTCCATCTGCACTGCCCTTCTCGGTCCTTTTCGCTCACTGCTGGGGGCCGACAATCCCCTCGTCAAGGGCCTCGCAGAGGCGCTCCCGCGCATCGTCGTGGACGAGGACGAGGAGTAGAGCAGGCAGTCCGAGGCGCTGGCGCTGCAGTGGAGAGACATCGACCTGCTGGCCAACACCCTCAGGGTGCGACGCAGCATCCACCGCGTCCGGGGTGGCGGGCTCATCTACGAGGAGCACAAGAGCAAGCGCGGACACCGCACCCTGGCTCTCCCTCTTCCTCTGGTCGCCGAGCTGCACCGGCACAAGGCCGAGCAGCTCGGCGAGCGGATGCTCGCGGGCTCCGAGTGGCAGGACGAAGACCTGGTTTTCGCCCAGCCCAACGGCCGGCCGATCGACAAGAAGACCGACTACGACGACTGGACCCGCCTGTTGCAGAAGGCGGGCGTCCGCCACGTCCGGCTGCACGACGGCAGGCACACCGCAGCCACCCTTCTCCTGTCCGAGAACATGCACCCACGAGTGGTCATGGAGCTGCTCGGTCACAGCCAGATGCGCACAACGATGGACATCTACAGCCACGTGATGCCGGCCCTCGCGCGCGAGGGGCGGACCGGTGGGTGCCCTGCTCATGCCAGGTAAGGGGATACAAACTGCAACCACGGAGTTGGTCGAAAGCGCCCAGGACGAAGAAAGCGCTGCTCAGAAGGGTGGAGCTGAGGGAACTCGAACCCCTGACCCCCACACTGCCAGGCCGTCATGATCGCGTTCGCTGCAGTTCGCCGTCGTTCCGTAAGGCATCTGACATGCCGATACGTACGACCGCGCTCGCCGGCGCACTGGAGCGAACGCCGTCAACTGCAACCACAACTGCAACCACACCGGGGGCTTCGGGCAGCGATCCCGCGCCGCAGGGGTCCCGGTTCTAGGTGTCCCTGGAGGCGGCCCAGGGAACACGTGTGTATGACGATGCGGGACGCATGGCAGATCACGCGGTGGCCGAAGTTGCTTGCCGTCCTCTGGGCAACGTAGATGGCATGACCCGGGACTAGTCGACCTCGGTGCCCTAGTCGAACTCCGAGCTCGCACGGGCTCTCGGGGTCCGCTCTCGTCGGGACGGTCGAGAGCCGCTAACAGCGACATGGCCGCCCGTTGCACGACTCGGCGGTCGGCGGCTGGTACGCAAACGGCGTGCACGCATCCGACTGGATCACGTCGTCAATCGCAACCTTAGCTCTGGTCATCGCTGCGGCCTCGTTCATTTACAGTCGTCGGGCCACGAAGGCCGCTGAGCGACAAGCGGCTGTCTCTGAGCGTGACGAGAAGCGACGACTGGCTGAAGCCCACCGGACGGCCGTGTCCTGGGCTCTCGATTTTCGGTGGGAGCTCGGGCCCGGACCCTTGCAGAACGAACATGTTGCCCGACTCCGGTTCACCAATAACGGCAGCGCCCCCGCACTCAACGCGCACGTGACCCTTCCCGTCGGCTGTCAGATCATCGACGGATCCGACGAGGCCGCGGTCGTGGAACCTGGTCTCTCGCTGGACCTCGCCGTCGTTCCACAGGCGCTGCTGGGATCAACGGCCCACGTACAGATTGAGTGGCAGGTTCAAGACGCCGGTCCGCGCTACTCGTTCCAGAGATCATGGCAGTCGCGTCCACCAGACCCGCAGGTCTACTGACCGACTGCTCGATGCCGCTGGTCAGAGTTGACCGTCCAGGCAGCACTTTGACGCGACCGCCGATGGCCCGTCAGAGCCGCCCTGACTAACGACCACACGCATTTGATACGTGTGTGCCTGCCGCAACACGCAGTCTAGGCGTATGCTTCGCGTCATGTACAAAGCACTGGGGCGGGTCATTCGCGAACGACGCGAAGCTCTAGGTCTTGACCAGGCTGCTCTGGCAGCACAACTCAGCGTCGGCCAGCAGGCAGTGAGCAGCTGGGAACGCGGTCAGTCCCGGCCGAGGCGAGCGATGGTCAGCGCTCTTGCGCAGGTCGCCGGCGTCGACGAGGCGGTGCTTCTGGATGCTGGTGCGTACCGGTCGGCGCCGACTGTCCGACTCCCGGTCCGACCGCTGACGCGCGCGCTCCCACTCGAGGAGCTGACCGAGGAGCGCTTCGAAGACCTACTCGCCGAAGTGATGACCGCGCTTCATCCCCAGGGGCACACGAGCCGTTACGGCGGGCGCGGTCACAAGCAGCACGGAATTGACATCCTCGTCGCCGCCGCCGGGACGAACCTCGCGACCGGACAATGCAAGCGGCACCGCGAGTTTGGACCGACGGCGGTCGGCAAGGCGATCGAAGAGGTGACGATCGCTGCGCCGAAGAATTACTTGTTCCTATCCCGAATCACCGCTAGTCCAGCAGCCCGCAAGGAAGCCGGCAAGCACGCGAACTGGGAGCTATGGGACGGCGAGGACATCTCCCGCTACATCCGGAACCTGCCCCGCGAGCAAGCCGTAAGGATCGTCGACACCTACTTCCCCGGACACCGCGAGTCGTTCCTCGGCGTTCCCTCCCCGAGGCCGTGGCTCCACCCCGAGGAGTACTTCGATGCATCCCCCTCGACGATCTTCAACCATGAGTGGAGCCTGGCCGGCCGACAGGCGCTACTCGCCCAGCTCGCGAGTGCCGCATACCAGGCAGATGCAACTCTGTCGTTCGTGACCGGTGCCGGTGGCATTGGCAAGACCAGGCTGCTGAAGGCTCTCGCGGACGCCGCGCCCGCCGCTGCCAAGGTTCGGATCTTGGCGGGCGACGCGCACGTGTCCGCCGCAGACTTCGAGCTACTTCCCCACGAGGGCGAACTCACCGTCGTCATCGACGACGCTCACGAACTTACCGAGGCCCCTGGGATAGTCGCCGGCGTCTGGCGCCGCAACCGAGACGCCAAGATCGTGCTCGCTACCCGGCCCTACGGATTGCGGTCCCTGAGGGAGGGGTTGGCGCGCCACGGCCTTCTCCCCGTTCCGCATACAGAGGTCGCGCTCGAGGAGTTGGACTTCGACGAGGCAACCGCTCTGGCGCGCGAAGCTTTGGGTGGCAAAGCGCCGGAGGCGGTTGCGCGACGACTCGCAACGCTTACCAACGACTCCCCGCTGGCTACCGTCGTCGGTGGCGTCCTGATCAAGCAGGGCCAGCTGGAGCCCTCAGCATTGGAGCAGGACGAGAATATCCGGTTCCACATCATGCGGGGGTTTCGCGATGCGCTCGTGAATGACCCACTGGCCTTCGACCCACCCACTCGTCGCGCAGTGCTAGATGCACTTGCTGCCCTGCAACCGTTCCGAACGAACGAGGTAGCGGCGCGCGAGTCGTTGAGCGCGATCGTCGGGAAGCCCTACGACGAGTTGCACAAGCACCTGCGCAGCCTGGAGAACGCCGGGATTTTGCGTCGCCGCGGCGAGTCGCTGCGAATCGTGCCTGATCTCCTCGGAGACGTCATCCTGACAGAAGCGGCATTTGACGACACCACTTCCCTGGGCACCGGATACCTGGCACGAATCGAGCCTTTGGTCACTGGCAGCAGTATCGAACACTTGTTCATCAACGTGAGCCGCGTGGACTGGCAGGTTCGCAATATGGATGACCGAGCGCCAAGCCTGGCCGACTCCCTGTGGGACGCATTCCTTGCCCGGATCGAGACGGCGGACGTGATCGACCGCCGCACTCTGGCCGCGACCCTTGCCAAGGTCGCGTACTTCCAATCGGAGCGGGCGCTCGAGGCAATCCGCTGGCTCATCGACAATCCTACGGACCGCCTAGACGGTGAACACGCCGCCTGGCGGACATTTCTTGCAACCGACTACAGCATCGTTCTTCAAGCACTGGCGCCCGCGCTCAAGCTCGCGGCAATGAACGAAGACACCCTTCCGGAGGCTCTCAACCAGTTGTGGGAGCTCGCTCAAGACGACGAGCGCCCGATCAACCAGCATCCCGAACACGCGCTTCGCGTGTTGCGTGACCTCGCCGAGTTCGAGGTGGCGAAACCGATTTGGTTCAACGACCAGATCTTGGACATCGCCTCGACCTGGTTCGCCGACGGCCAGCGACTGTCACCCTTCGATGTGCTCGAGCCGATGCTCGCTACGGAAGGAGACGACCCGCGCCTGCGCGGTCACACGATCACCTTCCGGCCATACTCACTGAACCCGCAGAGCATCATGCGGGTTCGTCAGCGGGTCATAGACCTCGCCTTCGAGGAACTTGCCTCATCCAACCTTCGACGCTCTGGAGCGGCCGCAAAATTCCTCAAGTCGGCGCTCCGATACCCGACGGGCCTATTCGGACGAGCCGTGTCGAGCGATGAACGAGAGGGATGGACACCTGGATTCGTCGAGACCATCGAGCGGCTCGGGGCCATCGCTGCCGCCGGCGATCTGGACCCCGCCGTGGTGGTCATCATTCGGGATGCCTTGTACTGGCACGAGAACTATGGCGACGGGCCGACGCATAGCGCCGCAGAGCGGGCCGTTGACTCCCTACCGAACGGAGTCGAAGCGCTCCTCGCACTGACAGTCCACGACGGCTGGGGTCGCCTGATCAGAGACCGTGGTGACAACTTCCAAGCGATGGAGGGCAAACGACTGGCGGTCATCCAAGCCGTCGTTGACGGCCTGGCAGGCCTCCCAGACCGCGAAGTCGTCGACCTGCTCATCGCGCGCCTCCGCGCAGAGCGTGCGGCTCACGGAGCTACCGAAGGCCATCCTGGCCCCGTCGTAGCGGGCCTGATCGAGGGCCGCCCTACGCTCGCACACACGATGCTCGGGTACCTGCGAGCAACCCCCGGCCAGAGCGATCTCGACCCGGTCGTGCCCGTGATCCTCGGTGCGTTTGCGGAACAGGAGCCGACAGCCGCGCTTGAGAGCATCAAGGAACTACTCGGCAGCGCCTCAACAGATCGGCGTCGCGCCGTGTCACAGGCGATCGGCTGGAACCGCGGCCTTCGCCAACTGCACCCCGGAGAGCTCGAGCTGCTGTTGCAGTTGGCCGCTGACCCCGACGTGGTGATACGACGAAACGTCGCCCGAGCGGCGCAACTGCTGGCACGAACCCAGACGGCCGAGGCCACCCGTCTGCTCGCGGCACTCAGATTCGGCGACGACGAGAGCCTGGCCGACGACATCTTCATGTCGTTCCGGGCCGAGCTAGGCCTTTCCTGGGAAAACTTCTCCGACGCCGAACTGGGCCTAATTCGTCAAGACCTCATCACCCTGCCTGGGATCGGTGGTTACGCCGTCTCCCAGGCACTAGCCACTCGATCCGCCTCCGAGCCGGAATGGGTTATCGGGCTGCTCGAAGACCGGATTCTGTTCGCCGAGTCCTTAGACTCCGTCCGCAACTACGCCGCGCTGCCATACTCCTGGGACAATGACCTTCAGGTCCGCGACACCTCAGACTTCCTAACTACGCTTAGGGGCATCCTGGCCTGGATCTCCGAAGGGATTGAATCCCTGCGTCGGCGGACGCTAGGTGCCGACCTATTCGCCGCAGTGGCAAACGGGTTCGACCTCCAAGTCGTGCAGCTCTTGGAAAACGCACTCGAATCCGGCGAAGAAAGGTTGACCCACGCTGTTGTCGCCATTCTTCACGAAGCTCCCCGCACGTTAATCTGGGACCGGCCGGACTTCGTAAAGGCCGCACTGCACGCTGCCGACCGACTCGGCCCGGAGGCACTTCGATCGATGCGTCAAGCACTGTGGGCTGCCTCGATCTCCGGAATCCGCAGCGGCACGCCCGGCGAACCTTTCCCGGAGACCATCGAGCAACGCGACAGGTCACGCGATATTGCTAAAGACTTGCCAGCCGGGTCGATAGAGAAGCGGTTCTACACTGACATGGCAAAGTCTGCCGATAGGGACGTTCTGCGTGATATCGAGGACGACCTGCCCGCCGACGGGCGCGCGTGGTGATCGCTCAGAGCTAGCTGACAAAGTCATGGTCCGACACGCCAGTGTTTCCCCGGCCGCCTTCCGGGGCCGGCCGGACGCTTGTGTCCTGAGCGGCCCACTCAGGGACAGTCCGGCACTGCCTTGCTCTTAACTCTCGTTGCGCATGTCGTCCGCCGCCTTTGAGAGACCGGAAACCGCCATAGACAGCGCGTGGTACCGAGGGTTGCTCCGGTCCTTCGGTTCACAGGTCCGGTTCCTGATCGCCCTGATGTCTTCCACCATGGCCTCGATGCGGGCGATCTCCGAGTCGTACGAAGGCATGCCGGCAAGTAAACCCGAGTCGCGGGCCTTGAGCGGCCCACCTAGGGACGCCTAAGCGCTTCCACATCGACGTGCTGCTATTGCCCGTCCGGTCAGTCACTCCGTCCCTCGGTCGCTGACTTCACGAACTCTTGAACACCCGCCATAAGCGCCGCGGCGGCAACACCGATAAGAATGCCGCTTTTGAACTCGTCCGCGTGGACTTGCTCCTCTCTGGTAGCGCTGTGCGCCTCAGCAGTCATGCTCTGGCTGACAAAGCCGCCTTCAGCCGGCTGTTGCGGCTCATATTTCCACGACCACATGTACTGGCCGACGTCATTAGGCGGCGGCCCGGCTGCATAGACGTAGTCGCTACCGGGATCTAGGTACCGCTCGACGGTGACTTCCGGGCTGGGAAACGGATTCGGTGCAAACCCAGTGTCTACTGCACCGGCGACACTGATGGACGGAAACGTGGCAACGAGGTTGGGTCCTCGAACTTGAAGTGGACCCACGTCGAGGCCCTCCCATGTGAGCGAGGCCGAGAAGGACGACTGATGCCTGTCGGGCGCAAATACGGCCACCATCGTGTGGTCGTCGGGCGATCGATTGAGGCTGACGGGCGGGGGGTAATCCACGCGGGCACCATCCGGGACAGTGATAATAAGCGACCACTCGTCCACCGACAGTTTATTGCTATTAATATTTACATCGAGACTTGAGTGTATTGATCCCGACTCCGACTTGGAACTCTGCTCTTGCGACAAGGTTGCCTGAACTGTGACCGGGCTATGCGTGTCGTTGAAGGGCTTGAAGTCGAGCGTGACGTCTGGCGCCGAAGGCTGGGGAACACTCGTGTTTGGCAGTAGCCAAATGCCGACCACGCCGGTTAGTACGGCGAGGACGCCTAAGACTAGAACAGTCGCGGTAGCTCCTCGCTTAATAAAGGTCCATATTGCCCCGCACGCGCGTTTCGTATGAGACCTAAAACGTTGCCATCGAGTCCTAGGAATCCGGTCGCCTTGCGCTTCTTGGGGTGTGGACCCGGTCTTTGCCTTACGGGCGTCGGGCTTCGGGTCCTCGACCACAGCGTCTGTGGGACTTTGCGTAGACGCTGGCTCGTCAGCTGTGTCCGGTACGGCAGTAGGGGCTGCGGGGATCCTCCGGCTTGCGCTAGCGATGAGTATCACCGCGAGCCAGCACGCAGCGGCCATCAGTCGACGGGTGGGCCAGCGCTGTTGTTCCACCACCTGTCCATCATGGCGGCCACCGGCACCCCCTGCGGGCAACCGCCGGGCCAGTGGAGCGTGGCTCATGTCGCAGCAGACTCGAATACTCGAACGCGGACACGCAGTTGGGCATGACTCCAAAGAGCCGCTCCCCTGCCGCCTGTCCCATAAGCCGCCTTCAGAGACACGCCGCAAGCCCTTGATCAGTCCTCGCCCACGCGGCGCCTGCGCTGCGCCCCGACGAACTCAAGACCTCAAGATCATCCGCCGTCACACGTCTTGCATTTGCCGTGGCGGGACTCGTTGTGACGAAGAGGTAGGCAGCCGCGCTGCCTGTTCGAACGGTTGGTCCGACTGGTCCTGAGCCGCCCCCTATGGGACAGCTAATCCGTACTAAAGCGGACGGCCGGGAGATGCCGACGTCGCGTTGTCCTACCCGAAGCAGCCAGGATGGTCGATGTTCACGTTGTGGAGCGAGGTCTGGTCGATCGTCCCCCCGTCGGTGAATTCCACATAGACCGCCGAGCAGGGGTAGTACGGGTCATCGGCGGCGCTGCCCTGTGACGCGGACTGGCACAGGCTGTCCCCTGCCTGGCCGCCGATGGCCGCGCAGGACCGTTGCCGCTGGGCCGCCACCGTGGCGTCGTGCTGAGCCTGGGAGGCCGAAGATGCGGCTGCCGCCACCGACGCCGACGCCCGTGCCGACGCCTCTGCGGCCGACGATGACGCCGCCGCTTCCTGTTGGGCGGCCTGCTGGTCGCATGACTCGATGTACTGGTCTGCCAGGGCCCTGGCCTGGGGCGCCGGCACGCCGACGTGGCTAGCGAACACCTGGTCCAACGACGGGTCGCCGCCGTTCTCGCCGGTCGCCAGGTAGTCAAGAATCTCGGTCCCGACGTCGCACTGCGGGTATAGAGCGACGACCAAGCCGGCGGCGTCCGCCGTGGGTGCGCTCTCGACGATGGCGACGGACGACCCGCCCCCTCGGGAGCTGCACCCGGTCATGCAGGCGACCAATGTCAGGCCAGCGAGGATGCCGCCAGCGGCGCGCGGGGTCATGCCTACGCCATCGGCAGGCTGAGCGGCGGCTAGGAAGGCAGAGCCTGCGCATCGTCGGGGTGTATGCCGCTCTGAACGCCGCCGCCGGCCTCCTGCGCAGTTGCGGTTAGCTGACGTTCGCGGCCTCACTTGCCGGGTTCCCGCTTGTCTCGTCAGCCTGCAACCAGAAGTCGTCGTTGATCTTGATGACGAGCGCAATCAGTAGCTTGAGTGCCGTCACGTAGGTACGGAAGTGCTCGTCCTCGTCGCCGACATCAATGTGCGAGCCGTGGAGGTAGCGGTTACGTAGGTCCGGTCCGTTGCTGAACTCGGACTGGTTCAGGCTGTAATTGAAGTAGCTCGCCTCAGCATCCGTCAGCAAGGTGCTCCGCTGCACCAGCCAGCCTTTGGCCACCATGGCGTCGATCAGGGCCCGCGCCTCGGCCGGGTGGTGGTAGTAGCTAGCCGCCTCGGTATGGAAGAGGCCACGGAGGACCCGGAACTGGTACGGACTGGTGAAGTGGACGCGTTCCCCCTTGTCCGTCCAGACGCCCTGCTCGATCAGGTAATCGACCTGCCGCCGCTGATACTCCTCGAAGTCGCTGTAGGCCACTTGGTTGGCGATCAGAAGGTTGGCTGCGTCGTCAGCCCGTAGCTCCTCATTGATGTAGGCCAGTTCTGATTGGTCAGAAAACAGCAGGTACAGGACCTGCTGGATGTCCCTGTCGTCGCTGGCATAGACGTACTTGCCCTCGAGCAGACTGGGGATCGCCTTGTAGCTGACCTGGCCTGAGGCGATGGCAAGCAGCTCGGTGTCCAGCTCCCCGTTCTCTACGTACAGCGCGAACTGCTTGACAACGCTCTCCATCTCAACGAAGAGGTGGCGGCTCTTCTCCAGGTAGCTGGCTGCCTGACTCGACGGGACGAAGCGGAGATTGGCTGCGCCGAAGTGTTCCGGGAGGTAGTGGCTGAAGTACCAGGCGACGACGGTTTCCAGTTCAATCTGCTGGCTGCGCAGGAAGTGGTGAAAGAGCACCGTCTGTATCAGCGCGGCCTGGGCCTTGAAGCGGAAGGCTGCACCGATCGGGTAGGCATCACGGCCCGCAACGCCCATGAGGCGTTCAAAGACCCCGCGCTGCGCGTCGAACGACGGGAGCGTCAGCAGCATGTGCCGGTCAGCGAACTCGAACAGGTAGATGAAGTTGTTCAGGATTGTCGGATAGTCCAGACCCTCCTCCAGCCACCGCCGGCTGTAGGAGAACTTGCTGACCAGTCCGTCGCTTGAGGCCTCCACCGGCTCCGTCTGGTCATCGGTGATGGCCACCTCGCAGCCGGTTCTGATGCCGGCGTTCTCCTTGAAGAAGTCCTCGGTCCACCGGTCGTGCTTCCGCTTCGCCTTTAGCTTGAGCTTGGCGTCGAGGCCCAGGGCCGGGTGCTTGTTCAGCGGCGCCGTTGCGATGAGCTCTACCCAGCTGGGGTTGGCGTCGTCACTGTCCAGGAAGGCATCCAGCAGAGCCCGCGCATCGGCCATCGTTAGACGGGCCGGCAAGTGGACGGGGCGCCGGATGTCCTTCTCTAGGTACTTGCGCAGTAAGTACTCGGCGTTGGCCGGATCGGCAATCAGCCGAGCCCGAAGCTCCGCATCACAAGCCCGCACCAGATCCGGCTGGGCAAGCATCTCGCCGAGACGGATACCCGCGTGATCGAGCACCTGCAGAACAATGGCTGCGCTGCAACGGTCATAGACCTTGAACCGCGCGAAAAACTCCAGCAGATCCGCGTGGTACTGGTAGTCGACCTCGCCGACCTGCGCCACCAGGTTGTCCTCATTCAGGGCATTGAAGAACTTGCCGACCGCCCCGCGCACCGCCGGCACACGGGCACGTACAGTCCCCTGCTGCTCGTCGCTATAGGCAGCTGGGAACAGGCCGTTAGCCGCGAACAGCTGCGCATTATGCAGCTCGATGACGTCAGCGACCGTCCGCGTCGTGGCTGTCGAGTCGAAATGTTCGAGAACGGCAGCGGCGCGCTCCGCCTGCCAGTGACTACCCAAGTCGTGGACGCCGTAGAACTTGACGCGTCTTTCGGCAGCACGATCCGTTGACATTCCCCACCCTCGGCCCAAGCAAGCTGCGTCAGCATCAGGACTCTCGCATGGCGAGTGATCGACAAGGCACACGAACGTTGCTAAACGGAGCGACCGCCCAGGGGCCAGCAGCACTGGAGCCTCCAAAATCACGAGGCATCACACCTCATGCACCTGGGGTCTGCCGATTCGTGGTGAAGGGTTTCTGGAGACTCGTCCGGAGCCTTGACAGCATGGGAACCAGCGGTAGCCCCGAGTACCGAGCCCGACGGCGGGAGCGCGAGCGGCAACGGCGTCAGCAAGCCCAGCGGACGACTCCGAAGGCCCACGCGGATATGGCCGCAGCGGACGTACAGGGTCGCGAGCGGAGGACTGCCGCGACGGCATGCGGGTGGTGCGGTGGACCCATGACGCCGGGAAGACGGGGGCCTATCCCGAAGTGGTGCTCCGCCACCTGCCGGCACCGGGCGTGGGAGCAGGCCAGGGCCGCTGGCTCGGGCCTGTCCGCGGTGGAGGTCTTGGAGCGGCGCGTCGAAGTCCAGGTGCCTCTCGTGCCGACCCGCCGCGACTGGCCCCGGCTGCTCGGCGAGCTCGCCAGCCAGCTGAACGACGGGCGGATCTACGACCGGGACCTGCCCGCCCTGGCGCGGGCAGTTCAGCCCGCACTGGAGGCCTACCGGAGACGCGCCCACCTCACCGGCGCCCCCGACGTGCGCTGAATCCCATCTCCAGGACTTCTCCAGTACGGCAGGAGTCGCGGCTCGAGTCTCCTGTCGGCCGGGGTCACCGCTGAGTCGCCATGACTGGCGAGTGACTGGAGATTGTCGGCAGGCCGCTCCCCCACCGTCGTACGGCAGCCTTCACGCAGCAACGCGCGACTGATCCGGGAGATGTCGACATGGGTGATCCGCAGCCGCTCCGGGGCGTCCTGGCCGCCGATCGGCTCCTCCTCACTCCCGAAGAGGCGGCGGAGGTCCTCGGCGTCGGTCGCACGACGGTGTACGCGCTCATGAAGAGCGGACGGCTGCGTCGCGTACACATCGGTCGCAGCTGCCGACTCACGCGCGCCGAACTCGAGCGATACGTGGACCGGCTTGAAAGTCCCCAGGCCGGTCCACAGCCTCCTCCGGATGCCGCGTGAATCCACAGCGCGCCTACGCATCGGCTGAGCAGTCCCCCAGACTGAGCCTCCGGCAGAGCGCCGAGGGGTAGCGGATGGCGGGACGCGCGTCGAACGGCGAGTCGACGATCTACAAGGGCGCTGACGGGCGCTGGCACGGCTACGTCTCCGTCGGGTTCACGCTCGACGGCACGCTCGACCGCCGGCACGTCAGCAGTAAGAGCCGCGGCGTCGTGGTCGCCAAGGTCCGAGAGCTCGAGCGCAAGCGCGACTCTGGCACGGTCAGCGAGACGTCGACCCCGACCGTCGCCTGGTGGCTCGAGCACTGGCTGACGACCATCGCCCCGCGCAGGGTGCGACTGCGGACGCTGGAGAGCTACGAGTCGGCCGTCCGCAAGCACCTGATCCCTGGCATCGGCCGCCACCGCCTCGACCGGCTGCGGCCGGAGCACCTCGACCAGCTCTACACCGCACTCCTCGACGCCGGCTACTCCCCCGCCACCGTGCTCCGCCACCACCGGATCCTGTCCCGCGCCCTCACCGTCGCCGTCCAGCGCGGGCACGTCCCACGCAACGTCGCCGCCCTCGTTGACCCGCCCGCCCAGCGGCCGAGCGACCTGGCCACCGCCCTGAACCTCGACGAGGCCCGCGCCGTCCTGGAGGCGGCCGGCACCGTCCGCAACTCGGCCCGCTGGACCGTCGCGCTCGCCCTCGGGCTGCGCCAGTCCGAGGCCCTCGCGCTGCAGTGGAAGGACATCGACCTGCTCAACAACACCCTCACGGTCCGGCGCAGCATCCACCGCGTCCGCGGCGGTGGCCTGATCTACGAGGAGCCCAAGACCAAGCGCAGCCAGCGCACCCTGGCGCTCCCTCTACCGCTGGTCGCTGAGCTGCACCGGCACAAGGCCGCCCAGCTCGGCGAGCGCATGCCGGCCGGCTCCGAGTGGCAGGACGAGGACCTCGTCTTCGCCCAGGCGAACGGCCGGCCGATCGACAAGAAGACCGACTACGACGACTGGACGCGCCTGCTGCAGCAGGCGGGCGTCCGCCACGTCCGGCTGCACGACGGCCGGCACACGGCCGCGACGCTGCTGCTGTCCGAGAACGTGCACCCGCGGGTGGTCATGGAGCTGCTCGGCCACAGCCAGATGCGCACCACCATGGACATCTACAGCCACGTCATGCCGGCACTGGCCCGCGAGGCGGCGGACCGGATGGGCGGCCTGCTGCTGACAAGTAAGGGCATGCAAACTGCAACCAGAACTGCAACCACGGAGTTGGTTGAAAGCGCGCAGGACGAAGAAAGCCCTGCTCAGAGGGGTGGAGCTGAGGGGACTCGAACCCCTGACCCCCACACTGCCAGTGTGGTGCGCTACCAGCTGCGCCACAGCCCCTTGCAACTCGGTCTGGTGTGTCCGAGCCGTCGGCAACTCTACAGGGCCGCCGAGCCGATCCCGCGCAGGGGTGGCGACGCCCGCGTCGGGCGCCGCCACCGGGGGAGCAGGGTCAGAACTCTTTCATCTGCGCGATGCGCAGGTGGTTGCCGAACGGGTCGCGCAGGCCGAAGTCGATGCCGTAGGGCTGGTCGACCGGGTCCTCGGTGATCTCCACGCCCTTCTCCTTGAGCTCGGCATGGGTCTTGTAGGCGTCGTCGGTGCGGAAGAACAGGTGCCCGCCGGCGGCGCCCTTCGCGATCAGCTCGCGCACCTGGGCGGCGGTCTCCTCACTCATCGACGGAGGACCCGGCTTCTCCAGCAGGACGGCGCGGTCGTGCTGGCCGGGCAGCGCCACGGTGAGCCAGCGCATCGGGCCGAACTGCATGTCGTTGGTGACCTCGAACCCGAGCTTCCCGACGTAGAAGTCGAGCGCCTGGTCCTGGTCGGGCACGTAGATCTGGGTGATGGTGAGTCCGGTCAACATGGGTCGAACGCTAGGGGCGCTCACTCCCCCGGGGCTTCTCCAAAACTGCTCGGTCGCAGCCACGCCATCGCGAAGCAGGACGGCACCGGCGCCAGCGGCCCGCGCTGCCGGTACACCGACGGCGGCTCCCCCACGACGTCCCGGAAGACCCGGCTGAAGGTGCCCAGCGACGAGAACCCGACGTCCATGCAGATGTCGGTCACCGACCGGTCCGACGAGCGCAGCAACCACATCGCCCGCTCGACCCGCCGCCGTTGCAGGTACCGGTTGGGGGTCTCCCCGAACGTCGCCCGGAACGTGCGGATGAAGTGGGCCTCCGACACGTGCGCGATCCGCGCCAGGGTGGGGACGTCGAGCGGCTCGGCGTAGCGCCGGTCCATCGCGTCCCGCGCGCGCAGCAGCCGCCGATTCGACTCCTCGACGGCGCGACTCACGCGGAAGATCAGAACATGCGCCTCAGGCGCCGGGCACGGTGACGCCGCGGGCGGCCAGCCACGCGACGGGGTCGATCCGCTTGCCCTCCTCGCCGCCCTGGTGCACCTCGAAGTGCAGGTGCGGCCCGGTCGACTCCCCGCGCATGCCCAGCAGGGCGATCGTCTGGCCGGCCTCCACGAACTGGCCCGGCTTGACGAGGATCTTGTCCATGTGGCCGTAGACGGTCACGTCGCCGTTCTCGTGCAGGATGTAGACGGCCAGGCCGAAGCCGCTGGCCGCGCCCGCGCGCAGCACCACGCCGTCACCCGCCGAGTACTCCGGCGTGTGCATGGGCGCCGCCAGGTCGATGCCCCAGTGGAACGTTCCCCAGCGCGAGCAGAAGCAGCTCGAGAACCGGGCGCCGTTGATCGGCATCACGAACTTCGGCCGGGCGGCTTCGCGGGCGGCCTCCGCCGCCTCGGCCCGCGCCGCCCGGGAGGCGGCCACCTCCTGCAGCCGCGCCTGGGCCTCGGCCACCGTCACCGACGCCTGGGGCAGCAGGTCGGCCTCGTCCGTCGTCGACAGCGATTCCATGACCGAGGCGCCGCCCGACGACGCCACCGCCTGTCCGGTGAGGCCGAACACCGACGCCGCGACGCCGCCGACGAGCAGGGCACTCAGCAGCACGGCCGGACGGCGGGACTTTGAGCGGAGCGGACGGCGGGCCCGACCGTGACGGCGGGCGGGGCGAACCGCGGTGAGGAGCTCCGTGGAGGGCTCCTGGCCAACTCGTGCGTCCATGCACCTGCCCGTCGTGGTGGTGGGAAGTCACCGGTTTCGGTTGCGCCTCATATAAACATTCCGTGACACTTCCGTAACCCGACGTACGGCGCGTTCCCCGGGACACGCCGTGGGGCCTGCCTCACAGATCTCCCCAGTCACACGCGTTACTGACATGGGTGTCATTTGCCGACGTCTCCGCGTCCGGCCTCCTGTGACAGAACGTTGCCGTCCTGGAACAACGAAGGCATTGCGCCGCGCCCGCGCCAACCCGTGTACTTCAGGGCATCGGCCGGGCCGGATCGGCACCGGCCGCCCACGGAGGACCTAGGAGGGAAGCGATGCCGCACGCCCCGGGCGTCCCGCCCCTCCCGGAGGAGTCCCAGCGGTGGTGAAGGTCGTCTACTTCACCTTCCGAGGCCTGTTCGCCGACAACCCCCGAGCCATCTACGAGGGAGCGCTCACCCGCGACGACCTCGAGCTGACCCACACCTGGCTGTGCACGGAGAAGACCCGGCCGACCTTTCCGCACGACGTCGAGACCGTCCTCTACGGCACTCCCGAGGCGCGCGCCGTCCTGGGGGACGCCGACGTCGTCGTCGCCAACGACTGCATGTCGATGCAGTGGGAGAAGAAGCCCGGCGCCTTCTACTGCCAGACCTGGCACGGCACCCCGCTCAAGAAGATCCACCACGACGCGCCCGTCCGGCCCGGCTGGCTCGACAACCCCGACAAGGACGTCGCCCGCTGGGATCTCCTGCTCTCCCAGAACGCGGTCAGCACCCCGCGACTGAGCCACGCGTTCCGGTTCCGGGGCCCCGTCCGCGAGACCGGCTATCCGCGCGACGACGTCATGAGCCGTCCCGACGCCGACGACGTCCGCGCGCGGGTGCGGGAGGAACTGGGCGTCCCCGACGGGACGACCGCCGTCCTCTACGCCCCCACCTGGCGCGACGACCTCGTGTTCGACCATGCCGGCGACCAGGACTTCGAGGTGCCGATCGACCTCGGCGCGTTCGCCGAGCGCCTGGGCGCCGACCACGTGCTGCTGCTGCGACTGCACAGCATGGTGGCCGGCCGGATCGCCGTCCCGCCGGGCGCGCCGGTGGTCGACGTGTCCGATCGGGCCGAATCCGCGGAGCTCTACCTGGCGGCGGATATGCTGGTCACCGACTACTCGTCGGCGATGTTCGACTTTGCCGTCACCGGCAAACCCATGGTCTTCTTCACCTACGACCTCGAGCACTACCGCGACGACGTGCGTGGCTTCTACTTCGACCTGGCAGAGGTAGCGCCCGGCCCGCTCGTCTTCACCAGCGAGGACGTCATCGCGGCGATCGCCGGCAGCGATGCCGCCGCCGCACACCTGGCAGACCGGTACGCGCAGTTCCAGCGCACCTTCTGCCCGCTCGAAGACGGGCACGCGACCGACCGCGTGCTCGACCTGCTCTTCCCGCCCGGCGACCCCGCCGGACGATCCACCATGGAAAGGGGATGAACGTGCGGACCACCGACCGAGCCCTGACGAGCTCTCCGCGAGATCTGGCCCGCACCGCGGCGCCACGGCACCTGCACCCCCCGGTCCAGGCCGTGATCCTGGCCGCCGGCATGGGCACCCGCCTCGGGCGGAGCACCCCCAAGCCGCTCACCCTGCTGCGCGACGGCCGCACCATCCAGCGCCGCCAGCTCGACGCGCTGCGCGAGGCGTTCGGCGTCGACACCGACATCACCGTCGTCGTCGGGTTCTCCAGCGACCTGCTCATGGCGGCCTCGCCGGACGTGCGCTTCGCCTACAACCCGCACTTCGCGAGCACCAACACGTCCAAGAGCCTGTGGCGGGGGCTGTCCAACTCCCGCGACGGCGGCGTGCTCTGGATGAACGGTGACGTCGTGTTCGACCCCGCCGTCCTGCACCACGTGATGAGCCACGTCCGCGCCGACGAGAGCTTCGTCTGCGTCGACACCGCGACCGTGGCCGACGAGGAGGTCAAGTACACCCTCGACGCCGACGGCTACATCGCCGAGCTGTCCAAGACCGTCGTCGGCGGGCTCGGCGAGGCCGTCGGCATCAACTACGTCTCCAGCGAGGACAAGGCGGCCCTGATCGCGCACCTGGACGCGTGCGGCGACCAAGACTACTTCGAGCGCGCCATCGAGACGGCGATCGAGCTGGAGGGCCTCCGGTTCCGCCCCCTGGACATCTCCGCGTTCTCCGCCGTGGAGGTCGACTTCGAGCGCGACCTCGAGCGGGCCAACGCCCTCTTCTGGGGCGCGCCGGTCCTGCCGCTCACGGCTGAGGTCGGCTGCCCCGTCGTCCCGGGGGCGCCTCGGGCGTCACCGGGACGGCCACCTCGCGGAAGCGGCGCACGGCGGCGATCCCGCCGATCACCAGCCCCACCCCCAGCGCGAGCAGCAGCGCCAGAGCGACCCGGCCGACGGCCTGCGGCCCGTTGGTGAGCACGTTCGCCGACCAGAGGACGTCGACGTCCGGCAGCCCCTGCACCAGCAGCAACCACCCCAGGACGAGGGCGTTCAGGCCCGCCATCGCACCCCGACCCCGACCCGCGGCACGGAACCCGATCGCTGCCACCGCGGCCGCGGTCAACGCCGGCAGCATCGCCGCGACGATCGCGCCGGTGTGCGACCCGGCGCTCAGCGCCGGCACCGGCGTGGCCCCGGCGTGCCACAGGGCGGCGGCCGCGCCGACCAGCATCAGCCCCCCGAGCGGGCGGGCCGTGCGGGCGAGCACGCCGGCGGCCACGGCGAGCAGGGCGGTGGCGACGTACACCGGCCAGACCAGCCACGGCGACGGCGGCGGCGTCCAGGTGAGCACCCCCTGCACCCGGGCGTCGGTGTCACCGGAGCGCAGCGGCACGGTCCACTCGAACACGGTGTGGCTGCGGCCCGGGTCGGCGGCGACCACCGGCGGCAGCAGCCCCTGCGTCATCCAGTGGGTGCGGTGGTCGTGCCAGACGTAGTGCGGCTGCGACGACAGCTGCAGCCACTGCGGCTCCGCCCGGCTGTCGACCCCCGCCGGCAGGGTCACGCGGGCGTACCGGTCGAGGTTGATGTAGGTCGCGGGGCTGTGCTGGTTGCGCCAGACGCCGTCCGGCCCGATCCGCAGGTACGGCTCCCCCTGGTAGCCGGGCACCTCCACCTCGGTGCTGCTCCGGTTGACCAGCTCCAGGTCGTCGCCGAACTGCAGCACGCGCACGGTCACACCGGGCAGCGCCGGGGTCAGCGCCGTCACGCGGCCGTCGAAGTCGCTGCCCGCCGTCCCCCCGCCCACGTGGGCCGACGCGGGGCCGGCGAGCGCGAGGCTCGCGAGCACGGCCAGCACGACGACGAGCAGGCGGGCGCCGCCACGCCTCACGGGGCGCCCGTCACCCGGCGCAGGTCCGAAGCGATGTCCCGCGCGGTGTTGCCGGCGTTGAAGGCCACGTGCGCCTGGTCGTCGGATCCGTACAGCAGCAGTAACGACGAGTGCAGCTTGCCGCTGTCCTCGGCCAGCGGCACCCCCGTGGCCAGCTGCGCCTGGTCGATCGCCGCCTGGTCGCCGGTCAGCCCGATGAAGGGGTGCGGCAGGTCGGCGTCGAAGCGCCCCAGGTACTCCCCCAGCACCGGCGGGGTGTCGTAGGCGGGATCGGTCGTCACGAAGACCACCTGCAACTGCTCGACCAGTGCCGCGTCCAGACCGCGCAGCGCGACGGCGATGTCGGCCATCGTGGTTGGGCAGACGTCGGGGCAGCGGGTGTAGCCGAAGAACAGCAGCGTCGGCCGGCCGGCGGTCGCCTGCTTGAAGTCGAACGGCGCGCCGGCGGTGTCGGTCAGCGTGAAGCTGGGACGCCGGTACGGCTCGGCGAGGTCGATGCCCGCGTACGTGTCTTTGGAACCCGCGACCGACGCCGGAGCGCTCGGGTGGTTGTGCCCGCTGCTCTGCGCGGTCGCCGACCCGCAGGCCGACAGGGCCAGCCCGCAGGCCAGCAGGAGCGCCGCGGCCCCGGATCGACGCGTTCGGCTCACGAACCCACCGTACGTCGCGACGCCCGCACCCCCAGGACGACGCCCGCGAGGCCCACGAGCAGCGCGAGGATCGCCAGGAACAGCGCCACCCCGGCGGGCGAGCCGGCCAGCTCGTCACTGCTGTGGTCGTGCGCCGCCACGGCGCCGCTGCCGGTCGTGGGAGCGGCCGCCGGCGCGTCCGCGGAGAGCTTCAGCACCGGTGCCGGGTGCTGCGGCTCGGCCTGGCCGTCGACGGTCGGCTCGATCCAGGCCGACTCGCTACCGTCGCTGTAACTCTGGACGACGGGGAAGGTCAGCGAGGCGGCCTTCGGGAACGGGCCGCCCGACAGCGAGAACTCCTGGAACTGGCCCGGGCCGATGCCCCCACCGGCCGCGGCGTCGAACTCCACGACCGACACGGCCTCGCTGATCGTGTTGCCGTCGTCGTCCTTCACCGGCGGGTTCAGCGGTGTCTTCGTCGTGGTCGCCGTCCACCCGGGCACCGGCATCGTCGACACCGACGCCAGCGGGGTGTCGGTCGGCAGCTGGATCCGGATCTTGACGGTGCTGGCCGTGTCGCTCTCGTTCGGCACCCGGAAGGTGACCTTGCCGTAGCCGCCCGCGGCTGCGTCCGGCGAGGAGACACCCACGTGGGCGGAGGCGAGGCCGGCCGAGGCCACCAGGACGGTGGCGGCGGTCGCGGCGACGACGGCGAGTCGGGAGAAGAACACGGGACTCCAATTCATCAGGGGTCAACGCACCGGGAAGTCGGTGCTGGCAGTGGTGGCGGTGAACTCGTCGGTGCGCACCGAGACGGCGAGGGTCCAGGTGCCGGCGCCGGGGATGTCCATCCCCTCGGCGATGTAGTGCCCCGGCCCGCCGGGCTGCAGCTTCACGTCGATCGGGCCGATCTGCTGGCTCGCCTCGGTGAGGCTGACGGTGATGCCGACGGGCTGGATGAGCGCGCCGCTGTCGTCGAAGAGATAGAGGTGCAGCGTGTTCGCACCGGGCCGGGCGGGGTCGATCGACACCTGGACGCTGCCCGACGGCCCCGCGGCGCCCTCCAGCTGGAGCACGGCATCCACCGGCTGGGCCACCGCGGCCCGTGCGGGCGGCAGGCCGACCAGGACGGCGGACAGCGCCAGGACGGCGGCGGCGACCGCGACCTCGACCAGCACCGAGCGGCGCAGCGACGGCACGTGCTCGGCGGCGTTCTCCGACTGCACGTGTCCCCGGGCCCGGGCGGCCTCCGCGACCCCGTCGTCGGCCGTGGCCGCGAACGCGTGGGCGGTGACGCTGCGCCGTGCGCCGGGACGGGAGCGGCGCACGCCGAGCCGCTGCTGGACCCACACCCGCGAGACCCCGGCCGCGGCGAGCACCACGGCGACGAGCACCAGCTTGGCGACCAGCACCCAGCCGTAGGCGGTGGCGAACAGCGCGGTCGGCGACTCGACCTCCCGCACGGCCTGCACCGTGCCGCTGACCACGAGCGCCACCACCGAGGCGAAGGCGATCCGCGAGTACCGGGGCACGGCGGCGGCGACGTCGTCGGCCGGCACGTCGGGCCGCAGCACGCCGGCGAGCAGGCCCGCCAGACCGCCCAGCCAGGTCGCCATCGCCGCGACGTGCACCACCGTCACCGGGATGGCCAGCCCGGGCCACGACCCGGCGACGGGGTGCCCGATCGCGGCCGTGCTGACGACGATGCCGGCGGCGAGCAGCCCGCCGATGACGACCCGGCCGGCCGACGGGGCCTCGGCCCGGCGCCATCCCCGCCAGAGGAGGACGGCGAGGGCGAGCGCGAGCACGAGACGGACCAGCAGGGCGCGCCCCGCCTCGGAGGCGAGCGTGGCCCGCAGCAGGGTCGGGTCGAGCGAGGAGCCGGGCCCGCTGCCCGCCGCGTAGGGGCCCTGCAGCAGGAGACTGCCCAGGGCGCCGACCGCGACCGCGACCGCTCCCCAGGTCGCCATCCGCCCCAGCCGGGCCGACGCCCACCCGCCCGGCCAGCAGAGCAGTACGAGCAGCGGGACCCCGACGGCCAGCGCCAGGCCGGCGAAGCCGATCCACCGGGTGACCGGCAGTCCTGCTCCGACGACCGGGTCGGTGCGGTCCTGGGCGGCGGCCGCTCCCGTGGGCACCAGGTTGCCGGCGCCGACCACGAACGAGAAGGCCCCCGCGACGGGGTGGGAGTCCGCGGAGATCACGCGATAGGTGACGAGGTAGCCGTCGTCCGGGAGTCCGGTGCGCAGCGGGATGCTGAGCAGGTCGCCGTCGACGGACGCCGTCCCCGCGTCGACGCGCCGCCCGCCGGAGTCCAGGACGCGCGCGTATCCGGCCCCGAGCGAGACACCCTCGCTGAACTGCAGCGTGACCGCCGACGGCACCTGCGCCACGCGGGCGCCCTCGCCGGGAGTGGTGGTGACGAGGGAGGCGTGCGCGGACGCCGGTCCCGCCGTCACGACGCCGGCCAGCAGCCATCCGCCGAACAGGGCGAGCAGCAGGACACGCCTCACGCGGGCACCCGCCGATGGGCCCGCCGGGACGACGGCAGGGCGGCCACGCGCCGGCGGCGTCCCCGCCAGGCGACCGCCGCGACCAGGACGAGGCCCGCGAGCAGCACCAGGTGCACGGCCGCGCGGTCGGCGTGCACGTGCCCGGCGCGCAGGTCGGCGAGCGTCACGGCCACGAGGAAAGCGCTGAAGGTGCCGAGGAAGGGCAGCGCGCCCGCGGCGAGCTTCGGCGCCGCGGCGACGGCCAGGAAGGCGGCGGCCACACCGAGGCTCCAGGCGCCCGTCTCGTGGGCCATGTGCACCGGGGCGCTCATCGCCGCCTCCCCGAAGGCGATCTCCGGCCAGGCGAACCCGGCCTGCGCGACGCCCACGGCGAGCAGCGCCAGCCGCAGCGCCGTGCCGACGACCTGCGCGCGGGCGGCGGCGGCCACACCCGGGAGCTCCCGGGGCAGCGCGCCGAGCACCGTGGCCGTCAGGTCGGGGACCGCGGGGGCGGCGGCGAGCCGGGCGCGACGGGTGACCCGGGAGGCGTCGGCCGACCAGGTGCGGCAGGCCGGGCACTCGCCGAGGTGCCGATCGAGCTCGGCCGCGGGCATGCCGAGGGGCTCTCCGTCGAGCCGCGCGGAGATCGCCTCGCGGAAGGGCGAGCAGGACATGGTTCATTGGTCGTTCGCGGGGGCCGGTTGGTTCCCGGCCGGTTTGCACCCGCCGATGAAGATGGAGACATGGACCCACTCGAGCGCATCGCGGCCGACGCCGCCGGGGGCGACCCCCTGGCCGCGGCGGCCTTCGTGCGCGCGACCCAGTCCGACGTGTGGCGGCTCTGCGCGGCGCTGGGCGACCGCGGCACGGCCGACGACCTCACGCAGGAGACGTACCTGCGCGCGTTCGGATCGCTGCACCGCTTCGAGAACCGGTCGTCGGTGCGCACCTGGCTGCTCTCGATCGCCCGCCGGGTCTGCGCGGACGCCGTCCGGTCCCGTCGCCGTCGGCGGGTGACCCTGCTCAGGGACGACGCCGACCTCGAGACGCTGCTGCACCGGGACCACCTGGCCGCCGACACCGTGGCCGAGGGGGCCACCGTCGCGGACCTGCTGGCCCGGCTCGACCCCGACCGCCGCGAGGCCTTCGTCCTCACCCAGCTGCTCGGGCTGCCCTACGCCGAGGCCGCGGAGGTCGCCGGCTGCCCGGTGGGCACCATCCGCTCCCGCGTGGCGCGGGCCCGCGCCGATCTGATCGACTCCCTCGCCGGGGTGAAAGAGGACGGCGGCGAGAGCGACGCGGCTCACGCCTGACCCCGCCGGAGCGCACCGGCCCGGCGGCGGCCCCTATGCTGCCGGACGGCCGTGCGTCTCCAGGACGCCGTCCGTTTCCCCTCCCGATACGGAGCCGACGCGTGCCCTTCAGCCTGACGCCCAAGGACTCGAGCTTCTACCCGCTGTTCACCGCCTCGGCGGAGAACCTGGTGGCCGCCACCGACGTCCTCAGCGACTTCGTGCACGACCACGCCCGGCGGGCGGAGCTCAACGACAAGCTCCGCGAGCTCGAGCACGCCGGTGACCAGACGACGCACGCCATCTTCCGGCAGCTCAACACGAGCTTCGTGACGCCGTTCGACCGCGAGGACATCTACAACCTCGCCAGCGACCTCGACGACGTCATGGACTTCGTCGAGGCGGCCGCCGACCTGGTGATCCTCACCGGCCTCGGGACGCTGCCGGCCGAGATGCACCAGCAGGTCGAGCTCCTGCAGCGCTGCGCGCAGACCACGGCCGAGGCGATGCCCCGGCTGAAGACGCTCAAGGACCTCTCCGATTACTGGATCGAGGTCAACCGGATCGAGAACGAGGCGGACAAGCTCTACCGCCGGCTGCTCTCCCGGCTCTACAGCGGCGAGTTCGACGCGCTGGAGATCCTCAAGCTCAAGGAGGTCGCCGACCAGCTCGAGGAGGCAGCCGACGCGTTCGAGCACGTCGCCAACGTGGTCGAGACGATCGCCGTCAAGGAGTCCTAGAGCCTCATGGATCGCCTGCTGATGGATCTCCGCTGATGGATGCGGCCTTCCTCGCGCTGCTCGTCATCGTCGCGGTCGCGCTCGTCTTCGACTACACCAACGGCTTCCACGACGCCGCGAACGCGATCGCCGTGGCGGTGTCCACCAAGGCGCTGACCCCCCGGGTGGCGTTGGCGCTGGCCGCGGTGATGAACCTCGTGGGCGCGCTGATCTCGACGAAGGTGGCGGCGACCGTCGGCGGCGGCATCATCGAGCCGCCGACCGGAGCGGAAGGGCTGAAGGTCGTCTTCGCCGCGCTGATCGGGGCGATCGCCTGGAACCTGATCACCTGGTACTTCGGGCTGCCCTCGTCGTCGTCGCACGCGCTGATCGGCGGCCTCGTCGGCGCCGCCCTCGCCGCGGCCGAGTCGGTGAAGTGGATGGGCATCCTCGACAAGGTCGTCGTCCCGATGGTGCTCTCGCCGCTGATCGGCTTCGGCCTGGGCTACCTGTTCATGCTGGCTCTCCTGTGGACCTTCCGGCACCGCAACGCGCACCGCACCGAGCGGGGGTTCCGCCACGCGCAGATCCTGAGCTCGGCCGCGATGGCGTTCGGGCACGGCACCCAGGACGCCCAGAAGACCATGGGCATCATCACCCTCGCCCTGCTCACCTCGGGTGAGATCAGCAGCTTCGACGTCCCGCTGTGGGTGATCCTCGCCTCGGCGCTCGCCATCAGCGCCGGCACCTACTCCGGCGGCTTCCGCATCATCCGCACGCTCGGCCGGCGGGTCATCCAGCTGACGCCGACCGGTGGCTTCGCGGCCCAGACGGTGGCCTCCGGCGTGATGATCGCGACCGCGACGGTGTTCGCCGTCCCGGTGTCGACCACGCACATCACCACCACGTCGATCATGGGCGTCGGCGCGACCCGGCGACTGTCCGCGGTGCGCTGGGGTGTCGCGAGCAACATCGTCGTCGCCTGGATCGTGACCCTGCCCGCTGCCGGCATCGTGGCGGCGGTGGCCTACTTCCTCACCGACCTCGTCGTCGGCTGATGTCCGAGGCGTCCGGGGGCCGTGCGCGGCAACCGGTCGCCCTCGGCACGACGCAGGGCCGCTGGCTGGTCGCCGTCACGGTGCTCGCGTCGGGGATGGCGTTCCTCGACTCGACCGCCGTCCAGGTCGCCCTGCCCTCGATCGGCCGCGACCTGGACGCCTCGCTGTCCGGCCTGCAGTGGACCATCACCGGCTACACGCTCAGCCTGGCCTCGCTCATCCTGCTGGGGGGCGCCCTCGGTGACCGCTACGGCCGCCGCAAGGTGTTCGTCATCGGGGTCTGCTGGTTCGCCGGCGCCTCCCTGCTCTGCGGACTCGCGCAGGACACCGGGCAGCTGGTGGCCGCCCGCGCGCTGCAGGGCATCGGCGGGGCGCTGCTCACCCCCGGCAGCCTGGCCCTGATCCAGTCGTCGTTCCGGACCGAGGACCGCGCCCGCGCGATCGGCCTCTGGTCCTCCCTCGCCGGCATCTCCGGCCTGATCGGGCCGTTCCTGGGCGGCCTGATGGTCGACGCCGTGAGCTGGCGGCTGGTGTTCCTGCTCAACGTGCCCTTCGCGGTGGTGATCGCGGCCGTGTCCGGGCGGCACGTGCCCGAGAGCCGGGACCCCGCGGCGCACGGCCGGTTCGACTACGCGGGGGCGGTGCTGGGCGCCGTGGCCCTGGGCGGGGTCACCTACGCGCTGATCGGCGCGGGCGAGAGCCTGCTGCGCCCGGACGTCGTCGGCGCCGCGGTGCTCGGCCTCGCCGCGGCCGTCGCGTTCGTCGTCCGCGAGCGGCGCGCCCCCGGCCCGATGCTGCCGCTGGGGCTGTTCGGCGACCGTCAGTTCACCGGTGCCAACCTCGCGACGCTGGTGATCTACGGCGCGCTGGGGGGCAGCGGGTTGTTCCTCGTCCTCCAGGTGCAGACGACGCTCGGCTACGACGCCACGGCCGCCGGCGCCGCGCTGCTGCCCTCGATCGCGCTGATCACCCTGCTCTCGCCGCGGATGGGGGCGCTGGCCACCCGGATCGGCCCGCGGCTGCCCATGACCATCGGGCCGCTGATCGTGGCCGTGGGCACGCTGTGGATGGTCGGCGTCGACGGCAGCGCCCCGTACTGGATCGAGATCCTGCCCGGCTCGCTGCTGCAGGGGCTGGGCATGGCGGTCACGATCACCCCGCTCACCGCCACCGTCCTGAGCGCCGCGCCGGACGCGCTGGCCGGGATCGCGAGCGGGGTGAACAACGCCGTCGCGCGCGCCGCGCAGCTGCTCGCGGTCGCCGCCCTGCCGGTCGCGGTCGGCCTGTCCGGCGACGATTACGCCGACCCCACCGCGTTCACCAGCGGATTCCGGCTCGCCCTCCTCGCCTGTGCCGCACTCTTCGCCGCGGGCGGCGTGATCTCGTGGACGACCATCCGCAACGACGTCCTGGCACCGTGACCGCCACCACATCCCGCGCTGTGGGACGACATCCGTCATAAGTCGATCGTTCTGGTAGACATACGTCCGTGACGGCGACGGCGGTGCTCCTGGTGGGGCGGATCCACGTCGACCTGTTGCGCGTCTGCGCCAGTCGCTGTCCGGGCTCCTGACCTCCGCGTCCGCCCCTCGTTCCTCCCCGCCGTGTCCGCTCCGGCGGGTCCTCCAGATCCGGAGCCCGTTCCGTTGAAGACCCTCGTCCTGCTCGCCCTGGTCGGCCTGGGCGCCCAACTCGTCGACGGCAGCCTGGGCATGGCCTACGGCGTCACGTCCACGACGCTGCTCCTGGCCATCGGCACCAACCCGGCGGTCGCCTCGGCGACCATCCACCTCGCCGAGATCGGCACCACGCTCGCCTCGGGCCTGTCGCACTGGAAGTTCGGCAACGTCGACTGGAAGGTCGTCGCCAAGGTCGGCGTCCCCGGGGCGCTGGGCGCCTTCGCCGGGGCGACCGTCCTCTCCCGGCTCTCCACCGCGGTGGCCGCGCCGGTGATGTCGCTGATCCTGGTCTCGCTGGGCGTCTACCTGCTGGTGCGGTTCACGCTGCGCGGCATCGACCGGCGCAACCTGGGCAAGCCGATCCGCAAGCGCTTCCTCGCCCCTCTCGGCCTGGTCGCCGGCTTCGTCGACGCCACGGGCGGCGGCGGCTGGGGTCCGGTGGGCACCCCCGCGCTGCTGGCCAGCGGCCGGCTGGAGCCCCGCAAGGTGATCGGCTCCATCGACACGTCGGAGTTCCTCGTCGCGCTCGCGGCCAGCCTGGGCTTCCTGCTCTCGCTCGGCTCCCAGGGCATCAACGCGGTGTGGGTGGCCGGGCTGCTCGGCGGCGGTCTGATCGCGGCGCCCCTCGCGGCCTGGCTCGTGCGCCACATCCCGCCGCGGATGCTCGGCTCCCTGGTCGGCGGGATGATCGTGCTGACCAACACCCGCACGCTGCTCAGGAGCGACTGGATCGACGCGGCCGACCCGGTGCGCTACACGATCTACGGGCTGCTCTACGCGGTGTGGGCGGTCGCCGTCGTCCACTCGTTCCGGCAGCACCGCAAGCACCGCGCCCTGGAGTCCGCCGAGGCGGCCGCCGTCCTCGCGGAGACGGGGAACGTCGTCGCCGACGTGACCCCGGTCCACTCTCCGACGGTCAGTGCACAAACCGCCGCGCGGTTGGTGCACTAACCGTCGCTCGCTGCCAGGAGCCGGGCCTCCAGCTCCGGAGGCAGGCCGGGCTCGCTGCGGTGCGCGCCGGGCGGCAGCGGCGGCCGCTCGTGCGCGCGCTGCCACGCCCAGGTGTCGGCGACCGAGTCGCGCACCGGACGGCTCGGCAGCCCCAGCTTCCGGGCCCGCGTCGTGTCGACGTCCCAGGCGGTGCGGGCGACGTCCCGGTGCAGCCACAGCGGCAGGTGCACCCACTCCTGGACGCCGGCGGCCAGCAGGTCCACCTCCGGCACCGGCACCCACTCGACCTCGGCACCGGTGACCTCCCGGCAGATGTCCAGCAGATCGCCGAGCGTCGTCATGCCCTGCGGGGCCGGTGGTGTTGACCCCGCCGCTCTCGCCCCGCTCGGCCATCTCCACCAGCCAGCCGGCCAGGTCGCGGGCGTCGACGACGGCGATCGGCTGGTCCATCGCATCCGGGACGACCACCCGACCGCCGCGGCTGATCCGGTCCAGCCACCAGCCCAGCCGGTGGATGGGGTCGTACGGGCCGACGATGAGCCCGGCGCGCGCGGTGAGGAACCGGTCGCCGACCGCCGCGCCGATCACCCGTTCCGCGTACGCCTTGTTCGGCCCGTACTCGTCGTCGTCGGTCTGCCAGGTCGGCTCGTCGTCCTCGGCGCCGATCGGTCCGGGCGGCCAGTTCGCGTACGCGTTGAGGCTGCTGACGAAGGCGTAGCCGCGGACGTCGGCGAGCGCGGCGGCCGCGTTCCGGGCTGCGGCGCGGGACTGGCAGGAGGTGTCGACGACGAGCTCCGGCGCCCATCCGTCGAGCGCCGCCGGCAGCGCGTCGGGATCGTCTCGGTCGCCGCGCAGCGCGCGGACGCCCTCCGGTGGCGCCCCGGAGATCCCCCGGGTGAACGTCGCGACCTCGTGCCCGCGGTCCAGGGCCGCGGCGACGACATGCCGGCCGAGGAAATGGGTGCCGCCGAGGACGAGGAGTCGCATGCGGCTCACTCCAGCGGACCCGGTCCCCCGCCGTCCACCCGGTTCGCGCGCAGCAGAACGCCCTTCGGCCCCGTCCGGAGGCTCACCGCGAGCTTGCGAGTGGTGAGAGGGACGGGGTCCTCTTTCAGCCGGCCCGGCGCCCGGGCAGGACGGGGACCTGCGGGAGCGGGGTGGAGCGCGCCGCGGCGAGGACCATCTGCGGTGAGCGCGGCAGGCCACGGCGGGTGCACAGCCGCAGCGCCCGGGCACCGGTGAGGACGTCGGTCTCCGGCGGGACAACGAGCAGGTCGGCGCGCCGCCTGCCGCCGTCCCAGGTCAGGCAGACGACGCCCGGATCCATGCTGCGGAACCCGCCGGTGCGCACGATCCGGCCCCCGACGACGACCTTGCGGTCCATGGGCGCGGACCAGGCGCCGAGGGCGTAGGTGAACCGCTCGACCCGGAGGCCGCGGCGGTCCAGCTCCGCGATCAGCTCGGGCACCTCGGTCGCGAGATCCCGGCTGCGGGGGAACCAGGCGCCGTCGAAGGCGGAGTTCCCGTCACCCGCGCCGGCGCGGAGACTCACCCGGACATCGATGCCGCCCCGGAACCCCTCGTCCAGAGCCGTTCGGGTGCTCGCCGTCATCAGCGCTCGGCCGCCTTCCTCGCCTCGACCGGACCCGCGACACACGGACCCGATGCCAACGTATGCCGAGGTCAGGAGCGCGTCCTGGGAGGCGTGGCCGCGCGCGTCGCCGTCCCCCGGCCCGTCGTCACCAACCGTGACCCGACGGCCACACCGGAGCCCGCCAGCCCCGTCCCGAGCCTCATGGCGAGCTGGCGAGTCATGAGGAGGACGGAGGCCTTGTCAGGGCTTGGGCTTGCGGTTCTTTGCCTTGCCGCGCTCGGTCTGGTCCAGCACCACCTTGCGGATGCGCACCGTGGCCGGGGTCACCTCGACGCACTCGTCCTCGGCGCAGAACTCCAGCGCCTGCTCCAGGTTCAGGATGCGCGGCGGGATCAGGCGCTCCAGCTCCTCGGAGGTGGACTTGCGCATGTTGGTGAGCTTCTTCTCCTTGGTGATGTTCACGTCCATGTCGTCCGGACGGGAGTTCTCACCGACGATCATGCCCTCGTAGACCTCGGTGCCCGGCTGGACCATGAGCTGGCCGCGCTCCTGCAGCGAGAACATGGAGTAGGTGGTCGCCACGCCCTGGCGGTCGGCCACCAGCGAGCCGGTCGGCCGGGCGCGCATGTCGCCCATCCAGGGCTCGTAGCCCTCGAGGTTGTGGTTGAGGACGCCGGTGCCGCGGGTCTCGGTGAGGAACTCGGTGCGGAAACCGATGAGGCCGCGGGACGGGCAGATGTACTCCATCCGCGCCCAGCCGGTGTCGTGGTGCACCAGGTTCTCCAACCGCGCGCGACGGGTGGCCAGCGCCTGGGTCAGGGTGCCGACGTACTCGCCGGGGGTGTCGATGGTGACGCGCTCGACCGGCTCGTGCAGCTTGCCGTCGATCTCCTTGGTGACGACGGTCGGGCGGCCGACGGTGAGCTCGAACTCCTCGCGGCGCAACTGCTCGACGAGAATGGCCAGCGCCAGCTCGCCACGGCCCTGCATCTCCCAGGTGTCGGGGCGGTCGGTGGGCAGCATCCGCACCGACACGTTGCCGACCAGCTCCTGGTCGAGGCGGTTCTTGATCAGGCGGGCGGTGAGCTTCTTGCCCGACTTGCCCGACAGCGGCGAGGTGTTGATGCCGATGGTGATCGAGATCGACGGCTCGTCGACGGTCAGCGGCGGCAGCGGGCGCGGGTCGTTCGGGTCGGCGAGCGTGTCGCCGATCATGATGTCCTCGATGCCGGCGATGGCCACGAGCTCACCCGGGCCGGCGCTGTCGGCCGGGGTGCGGGTGAGACCCTCGGTCACGAGGAGCTCGGTGATCTTGACGTTCTTGATCGTGCCGTCGGTCCTGCACCAGGCGACCTGCTGGCCGTTCTTCATGGTGCCGCTGTGGATGCGCAGCAGGGCCAGCCGGCCGAGGTACGGGGACGCGTCGAGGTTGGTGACCTGCGCGCGCAGCGGCTCCTCGGCGTCGTAGACCGGGGCCGGGACGGTGTCGAGCAGGGTCTTCACCAGCGGCGCGAGGTCCGGGCTGTCGGGCGTCTCGCCGTCGGCGGGCCGCGTCAGCGACGCCTTTCCTGCCTTGCCGTTGCAGTACACGATCGGGAAGTTGAGGTAGCGATCGACCTTCTCGGGGTCCATACCAGTGCCATCGAGCAGCTCCATGAACAGCTCGTAGGTCTCGTCGACGACCTCGCCGATGCGGGCGTCGGCACGGTCGGTCTTGTTGACCACGAGGATGACCGGCAGGCCCTTGCCCAGCGCCTTGCGCAGCACGAAACGGGTCTGCGGCAGCGGGCCCTCGGAGGAGTCGACCAGCAGGACGACGCCGTCCACCATCGACAGGCCGCGCTCCACCTCGCCACCGAAGTCGGCGTGGCCGGGGGTGTCGACGATGTTGACGACGACGGGGTTGCCGTTCTCGTCGGCCAGGTGGATCGCGGTGTTCTTGGCCAGGATGGTGATGCCGCGCTCGCGCTCGAGGTCCATCGAGTCCATCACGCGGGTCTGCGTCTCGTCGTTGTCCGTGCCCTCGCCCTTGGCGCGCCCGAGAGCACCCGCCTGGCGGAGGAGGGCGTCGACCAGGGTGGTCTTGCCGTGGTCGACGTGGGCGATGATCGCCACGTTGCGCAGGTCGTCGCGGGTGGGCATGCGAAGAGGCACCTCAGGGATTTCGGGGATCCGGCGCGCTCTCGCACCGACATCGGAAGTAACGGCCGCCGGCCCGGCGACCTTCCCATGGTAGTCGCTCAGCGGCGGACGGCGTCCTGTCGCGGGCTGTCGGCCACCCCGAACGTCACCCCTGCGGCGACAACCGTGACCAGACTCACCGCCAGCCACGCCGGCAGACCGACGCCGAGCGACAGGACGTGGGCCAGGACGAACGCCGCGATGTACAGGGCACCCAGGCCGAGAGCCACCGCCCAGCCACGTCGCTGCACCCACAGCCAGGCCGCGGCGAGTCCGGCGACGGCGAAGACGAGACCGCCCAGCGCACGGTTGCCGGTGCCCTGGGCGACGCCGAAGCCGACGGCGAGGCCGATCGCGACGAGGACGGCGGAGGGAAACCGGGTGCGGGTCAGGGTCGGGGTCGACATGTCGACCAGTCTCCTACCCGTCCACCTACCGGTTCGCCGCCGCCTTGACCGCGGCGGTGAATCCCTCCGGCGTCGCCTGCGCCAGCGGCAGGTCCTTCCCGTCGATGCGGATCGTCGGCGTGCCCTGCAAGCCGGTCTTGCTGGCCGCGTCGGTGACCTTCGCGGTCCAGTCCGCGTAGTACCGGTCGCGGATGTGGGCCTCCACCGCGCCACCCGACGCGCCGGCCTGCTTCGCGAAGGCGATCAACTGGTCGTCGGGCAGGCCCGCGCTGTTCTCCGCCGGCTGGTTGGCGAACAGCAGGCCGTGGAACGTCAGGAAGGCGTCGGCCCCGGCCGCGTCCACGACCACCCCCGCAGCGTTGAGGGCGCGCGTGGAGTACTCGGTGGAGGAGAACCGGTCGAGGATGGCGATCGGCCGGTAGTTGACCTTGATGCTGCCGTCGGCCACGAGCTGGGCGACGGTGGCGCCGGTGAGCTGCTCGAACGCCTTGCACGTCGGGCACTGGAAGTCCTCGTACAGGTCGACCGTCACCGGCGCGCTCGCCTGACCGACCTGGACCGCGGCGCCTCCGGCGACGGTGTGCCCGGGCACGGGTGCGGTGGCCGACGTGGTGGTGCGCTGGGTCTGCACCACGATCACGACCACGACGGCGATCACCACGAGCACCGCCGCCGCCACCCCGCCGACGATCGCGCGTCGCCGGCGTTCGGCCTGCGCCTTGGCCGCCGCCTCGGCGGCGCGCTTCTGGGCGATCCGCTGCTGGGCGGAGGCGCGCTTGGTGGAACCCGACCGGTCAGCGGGCACGGAGCAGCTCCTCGTGGGTCGGCAGGGGGTGGTGGTACGTGCTGAGCGCCAGTCGCGACCGGGGCCACCGGGCGAGGGCCAGTGCGATGACGAGCAGGACGACGTCCCGCCCGATCTCGGCCGGGTACGCGGTCTGCCCCGCAGCGACCTCTCCGCCGTTGCCGAAGCACCCGCAGTCGATCTGCAGCCCCCGGGCCCAGGCGGAGCCGACGCCCACGAGGAAGACGATCAGGAGCACGGACGACGCGAGGGCCGCCGTCCGCACGAAGACCCCGAGGAGCAGCGCAAGACCGATCGCGATCTCCACTGCCGGCAGCCCGAACGCGACGGGGGCGACGAGTGCCTCGGGGAGCAGCCGGTAGGCGCGCACCGCCCGGACGGCCTCTGCCGGATCGGGCAGCTTGAGCGCGCCGGCGACGACGAACACGCCGCCCAGCACGATCCGCGCCGCGGTCGCGGTCCAGAGGGCGACCGCGGCCGCGTTCCATCGCACACCGTCATAGTCGAACGACGGCGCGGAGAAGTTCCCGGGACCTCCCGGTCGCCGACCCGGGCCGAAGGTCCCGCGATCGCCCCGAACGCCACGAGGGCCCCGGGCGTATCGCCCGGGGCCCTCGGAAAATGCCCACTGCCCCCCCACCACTCGCAGGCTCGCGGCGGGACCCGGCAGCGGACGTCAGGCGGTGCGGAGCACGGCCTCGATCTCGAGCTCGACGTTGATCTTGTCGCTGACGACGACGCCGCCGCCGTCCATCGGCATGTCGATGTCGACACCGAAGGCCTTGCGGGAGATCTCGGTCTTGGCGGAGAAGCCGGCGCGCGTGCCGCCGTAGGCGTCCGGACCGAAGCCGTTGAGCTCCAGCTCCAGGGTGACGGGCTTGGTGATGCCCTTGATGGTGAGGTCGCCCTCGACGGTCCAGTCGGCGCCGTCGGTCTTGACGGCCGTGGAACGGAAGGTCATCTCGGTGTGGTTGCCCACGTCGAAGAAGTCGGCGGAGCGGATGTGCGCGTCGCGCTGCTCCTGGCGGGTGTCGATCGAGTCCATGTTGATGGTGGCGGTCACGCTGGACTGCGTCGGGTTCTCGGCGGTGACGAGCTCGCCGGAGAACTCGCGGAAGTAGCCGCGGACCTTGCTGACCATCATGTGGCGGACCGAGAAGCCGACGGTGGAGTGAGCGGCGTCGATGTCCCAGGTGCCGACGACGTAGCCGGGGACCTGGACGGTGGTGGGGCTGGTCATGAAATGCCTCCGAGAAGTTGTTGAGCGTTTGACCTTCTGCTCGACCGTAGCGTAGTTGAAGGCTTGAGTATTCCGCCAGTACTCTTGAGTCATGACAGTGCAGGTGTTGGCTGAGTCACACGACCGCGGGCACGAAGGTGCCGCCGGTGAGCCCCGCTGGCTCGACGAGGAAGAGCAGAAGGCCTGGCGGGCGTGGCTGTTCAGCTCGATGCTGCTGCAGGACCGCCTCGACCGGGAGCTGACCCATGGCACCGGTATCTCGCACGCGTACTACGAGATCCTCGTGGCGCTGTCGGAAGCGCCCGAGCGGATGATGCGGATGAGCGAGCTCGCCGACCGCTGCCTGTCCTCCCGCAGCCGCCTCTCGCACGCGGTGTCCCGCCTGGAAGAGCGCGGGTGGGTGCGCCGGCAGGTCTGCGCCGAGGACGGTCGGGGTCAGCTCGCCGTCCTCACCGACGAGGGCTTCGCCGCGCTGGAGGCCGCCGCGCCGGTGCACGTCACGAGCGTGCGCACCCACCTGTTCGACCAGCTGACCCCGCAGCAGGTCGAGAACATGCGCGACATCGGCGAGACCCTCCTTCGCCACCTCGACCAGCAGCCCTGAGCAGGGTGTCCTGCGGCGTGGGGGCCGGAGGGCTCCCTGCGCGGGACACGACAGGGCTCCGCTCACGTGGGGGACGGCTCCTGGTCGCGGTGATGGCGCGGCGCGTCATCGAAAGTATTTGTCGGGGGTGATGGGCAGGTCGCGGACCCGCAGGCCGGTCGCGTGCCAGTACGCATTGGCGACGGCGGCCGCGGCGCCGGTGATGCCGATCTCGCCGATGCCCTTGAGCCCGAGCTCGTTGGCGAGCTCGTCGGGGTGGTCGAGCCAGGTGATGTCCAGCTCGCCGATGTCGGCGTTGGTGGCCACGTGGTACTCGGCCAGGTCGTGGTTGACGTAGTGCCCGTACCGCGGGTCGGTCACCGTCTCCTCGTGCAGGGCCATCGAGACGCCCATGCTGAACCCGCCGAGGAACTGCGAGCGCGCCGTCTTCGCGTTCACGATCGTGCCCGCGTCGTACACACTGGTCGCCCGCGGTACCCGCACCTCGCCGGTGTCCGCGTCGACCCGCACCTCGACGAAGTGGGCGCCGAACGCGTGCATCGAGTGGGTCTGCGCGGCGGGTGTCTTCCCGTCGAAGCCGCCGTCCACGGTGATGCCGTCGCCCGGCAGCTGGCCGCCGAACTCCTCGGAGATCCGGCGCCTCAGGTCGCGGGCGGTGAGCACGATCGCCGATCCCCACGAGGCGAGTCCGGTCGACCCGCCGGCGCCCCCGGCCCTGGGCAGCCGGCTGTCGCCGATGTGCAGCTCGACGGCGTCCATCGACACCCCGAGCGCGTCGGCGGCGATCTGGGTCAGCGCCGTCCATGCGCCGGTGCCGATGTCAGAGCCGTCGATCTCGACGACATGACGGCCCCGGCCGTCCACCGAGATCCGGCACTGCGCCCTGCGCCGCCGGGTCGGATAGGTCGCCGCGGCCACCCCGGTGCCGACGAGCCAGCGCCCCTCGGCGCGCATCCGCGGGCGGAGGTCACGCCCGGCCCAGCCGAACCGCTCGGCGCCGGTGCGCAGGCACTCGACCAGGTGGCGGCTCGACCACGGCACGTCGCGCTCGGGGTCGCGCTCGGGCTCGTTACGGATGCGCAGCTCGACGGGGTCCACGCCGAGCGCGACGGCGAGCTCGTCCATCGCCGACTCGAGTGCGAACATGCCCGGGGTCTCCCCCGGCGCCCGCATGATGGTCGGCGGCGGGACGTCGAGCCGGGCCAGCCGGTGCGTCGTCCGCCGGTTGGCCGCGCCGTACAGCACGCGGGTGGGCGTCGCGGTCTGCTCGGCGAACTCGCTGATCTTCGACGTGTGCTCGACGACCTCGTGGCTGATCGCGGTGATCCTGCCCTCGGCGTCGGCACCCAGGCGCAGCCGCTGGATGGTCGGGGTCCGGTGCCCCACGAGGGAGAACATCTGCTGCCGGGTCAGCTCGAACACGATGGTCCGGCCCACCACGCGGGCGGCCATCGCAGCGAGCATCTGGTTGGGATGGGTGAAGGCCTTCGACCCGAACGCGCCGCCGACGTAGGGCGAGATGACCCGCACCTGCCCCTTGTCCAGCTCGAAGCCGGTGGCCAGGTCGTCGACGATGGTGTGCGGCCCCTGGTTGGCGTCCCAGAGGGTCAGCGAGTCGCCGTCCCAGCGGGCCATCGAGGTGTGCATCTCGATCGGGTGGTTGTGCTGCGTCGGCGTCTCGTAGGTGGCGTCGATGCTCACCGCGGCGGCGGCCAGCGCGGTGTCGACGTCGCCGATCACCGAGTCGGTGTCGAAGCCGGCCATCAGCTGGTCGGGTGCGTAGAGGTCGTGGCGGTCAGCGGTGAGGACGACGTCCGGCTCCTCCGCCGCGTACTCCACGACGACCGCGCCCACCGCGGCCTTCGCGATCTCCGACGTCTCGGCGATGACCGCCGCCACCACCTGCCCCTGGTAGTGCACGTCCAGGGACTGCAGCACCGGCAGGTCCGACGCGAGCCCCTCGCCCAGCCGCGGCGCGTTCGCCGGGGTCAGCACCGTCAGCACACCCGCCATCGCCTCGGCGCGGGCCTGGTCCAGCCGGGTGATGCGGCCCCGGTTCACCGTGCTCTGGACGACGGCGAGGTGGCAGATCGGCTCGCCGGGGTCCTGCTCGTAGGCGTAGGGCGCGGTGCCGCGCACCTTGGCGGGGCCGTCGATGCGGTCGACACCGGCGCCGACGACGCGGTCCAGGGTGGTCATCGGGTCGCCCCCGTCAGGTCGGGCCCCACAAGACCGAGCAAGGTGCGGACGACGACGTTGCGCGCCATCGGCACCTTCCAACCGTTGTCCCGCAGCGGGGTGGCCGCGGCGAGCTCCTCGTCGGCGGCGGCCGCGAACGACTCCTCGGTGGCCGGCCGGCCGCGCAGTGCCTCCTCGGCCGCGGTCGCCCGCCAGGGCTTGTGCGCCACTCCCCCGAGCGCCAGCCGGACGTCGGCCACGACGCCGTCCTCCACCCGGAGCGCAGCCGCGACGCTGACGAGCGCGAACGCGAACGAGGCCCGGTCACGCACCTTGCGGTAGCGGGAGGGCATGCCCGGTGCGGGCACGTCGATGGCGGTGATCAGCTCGCCGTGCCGCAGCGTCGTGTCGCGGGAGGGGTCGTCGCCGGGCAGCCGGTGCAGCTCGGCGATCGGGATCGCGCGCTCGCCGTCCTGACCCAGCACGCGCACGACGGCGTCCAGCGCGACCATCGCCACCGCCATGTCCGACGGGTGGGTGGCGACGCAGGTGCCCGGCCCCTCGAGGGTCTGGCCGAGGATCGCGTGGTTGCGGTGCACGCCGTCCAGGGCACCGCAGCCGCTGCCCGGCGTCCGCTTGTTGCACGGCTTGGTGACGTCGGTGAAGTAGCCGCAGCGGGTGCGCTGCAGCAGGTTCCCGCCGGTGGTGGCCCGGTTGCGCAGCTGCCCGGAGGCGCCGGCGAGCAGCGCCTGGGAGAGCACGGGGAACCGTTCCCGAACCTGCGGGTCGGCCGCCAGGTCCGCGTTGGGCACGCCCGCGCCGATGCGCAGGCCGCCGCCCGGCAGGTCGGTCACCTCGCGGGAGGTGAGCTCGCGCACGTCGACCAGCAGGTCAGGGGTGGCGACGCCGAGCTTCATCAGGTCGACCAGGTTCGTGCCACCGCCGAGGAAGGCGCCGTCCGGGGCGCCGGCCAGCAGGGCGACGGCGGAGGCCGCGTCGTCCGAGCGCTCGTAGCGGAACTCCCTCACCGCCGCACGCCCTCGGCCTCGGCGACCACGGCCACCGCCGGGACGATGTTCGCGTAGGCGGCGCAGCGGCACAGGTTGCCGCTCATCCGCTCGCGGATCTCGGCATCCGAGAGGTCCACAGCGTGGTCGGCGACATGTGCTTCGGTCACCGCGCTGGGCCAGCCGGCGCGGGCCTCGGCCAGCATCCCGGCCGCCGAGCAGATCTGGCCGGGCGTGCAGTAGCCGCACTGGAAGGCGTCGTGCTCGACGAACGAGCGGTGCAGGGCGTGCGGCCGGTCGGCGGTCGCCAGCCCGTCGGAGGTGGTCACCTCGGCGTCCCCCACGGTGACGGCCAGGACGAGGCAGCTGTTCACGCGCCGCCCGTCCAGGAGAACCGTGCACGCACCGCACTGGCCGTGGTCGCAGCCCTTCTTCGGGCTGGTGTTGCGCAGCCGCTCGCGCAGCGCGTCGAGCAACGTGGTCCGGGTGTCGACGGTGAGCGGGTGCGCCGCCCCGTCGACCCGGAGGGTGATCTCGGTGTCCACGGGGCGCTCCTGCCCCGCCGACGGGTGTGGACAAACGATGTCGGTGCGCAACCGGTTCAGGGATTGCGGTGCGGGGCGGGTCCCTCGCCCCGGCGGACCAGCCCGCACTCGTAGGCGAGGACGACGGCCTGCACCCGATCGCGCAGTCCCAGCTTGGGCAGGATCCGGGCGATGTGCGTCTTGACGGTGGCCGGCGACAGGTAGAGCGCGGCGGCGATCTCCGCGTTCGTCAGCCCCCCGGCCAGGGCCCGCAGGACGTCCCGCTCCCGTCCGGTCAGGGGCGCGAGGACGTCGCTGACGTCGTCCGGCGGTTCGCGGACGTACGCCTCCACGAGCCGGCGCAGCACGGTCGGCGCGAACAGCTCCTCCCCTGCCGCAACCGCCCGCACCGCTGCGACGAGCCGCTCGGGCGGGGCGTCCTTGACCAGGAAGCCGGACGCGCCGGCGCGCAACGCGTCGTAGACGTACTGGTCCAGGTCGAACGTCGTGAGCACGAGCACCCGCGGCGGCAGAGGCTCCTGCAGCAGCCGCCGGGTGGCGGTGATGCCGTCCATGACGGGCATCCGCACGTCCATGCAGACGACGTCGGGCTGCTCGCGCCGGCACACCGCCAGCGCCTCGGCGCCGTCCGCGACCTCGCCCACCACCGCCATGTCGTCCTGCCGGTCGAGGATGGACCGGAAGCCACCGCGTACCAGCGCCTGGTCGTCGACCAGGACGACGCGAATCACCCGCGCACCCCGGCGCCCTGGAACGGCAGCTCCGCCCGCACCCGCCAGCCGGTGCCGTCCGGCCCGGCGTCGAGCCGGCCACCGAAGAGGGCGACGCGCTCGCGCATCCCGACGAGACCCTGGCCCCCGCCCGTGGAGCGCTCCTCCCGCGGCGGACCGCCGTCGACCACCTCGAGGACGAGGACCTCCCCCTCCGCCCGCACCTCCACCCGGACCCATTCCGCGGCGGAGTGCTTGAGCACGTTCGTCAGCGCCTCCTGCACCAGCCGGTAGGAGGTGACGTCGAGCAGCGAGGGCAGCTGCGCGGGCAGCGGGCCGATCTCCAGGCGCACCGGCAGCCCGGCCCGCTGCATGCCGTCGACCAGTTCCGCGAGCCACCCCAGGCCGGGTTGAGGGCCGACGTCCTGCGAGGTGTCGTCCTCGGCGCGCAGCAGATGCAGCAGCCGTCGCAGGTCGTCCACGGCGCTGCGCCCGGTCGACTCCACCGACAGCAGGCGCTCCCGCACCTCGTCCTCGTCGGTGCCCAGCGCGAAGCGGGCGGCGCCGGCCTGCACCACCATCACCGAGACGGCGTGGGCGACGACGTCGTGCAGTTCCCGCGCGATCCGCGCCCGCTCGTCGAGGAGCAGCGCCCGTTCACGGGCGGCCTGCTCGCGGGACTGCGCGGCCAGCGCGTCGGCCAGCAGCAGCCGCTGGCGCTCGATCCGGCGGACCAGCCGGCCGGCTGCGTACGCGGCACCGAACAGCACCGCGCCGAAGGCGTAGTCACCGGCGTCGAACGGGGGCACACGGAGCGGATAGACCGCCAGCAGGGCGGCGGGCCCGGCGAGCACGGCGAGCGGACAGCGCTCGACCTGCCGAGCTGCCGAGTAGACGAGCAACGCGAGCGGCAACAGTCCGCCGAAGAAGAAGAGGGTGTGCGCGACGAACAGCGACGGGACGACGACGCCGCCGAAGGCGATGCACAGCGCCGACCGCGGGGCCCGGCGGCGCAGCGCGACCGGCAGTGTGACGGCCAGCAGCAGCGGGATGTTCCACAGCGGCGAGCCGAAGGAGTAGCCGTCGTCCCAGTGCAGCTGCAACTCGATCAGGGCGAGCACGGAGAAGGCCAGGGCGACGACGGCGTCGACCAGCACATCCGTCCGCGACGGGCGCTCCGTCTGCTGCACGGCCGCACCGTAACCGCGCGGACGCGCCGCTCACATCCATCGCGCGATGTAGGCGCGGCCGCGCAGAACACCGACGTCCGGGCGATGTGGCAGCGGGTTCCTCAGCGCGACGCTCCCGGCACGCCGCTCGACCGCGGCCCCGTCGTCCGAAGGAGTTCCCGTGAACCGTCGACGCGTCGCTGCCACCTGTCTGGTCGCCTCGCCCGTCCTGCACCTGGCGTCCTACTTCCTCTGGCCCTCGGGCACGGAGGGTTCGGACGCCGTCCAGCTCGTCACCGCCACCGCCCACCCCGGTGCCATGACCGCCGCGGCCCTCGTCGAGGCGCTCGGCTGGGTGGTGCTCCTCCCGGCGCTCGCCGTCCTGTGGAACGAGTTCCGGGACCGCGGGTCGACGCCGGTGACCATCGGCGTCTGGGGTGCCGTCCTCGGCGTCCTGGGCTTCGTCTCCAGCACGGTCATGAATCTCGTGACCATCGCCCTCGCCGGCACGTCGCACGCCGCGGACTCCTTCGCCGCCGTCAGGCACAGCGGCACGATCGCGCTGGTCGTGGTCCTCCCGATCCTGCTCGGACTCGTCGCGCTCGTCGTCCTGCTCGCCGGCCTGACCCGCGCCGGGGTGGCCGGCTGGTGGCTTCCGGTCGCCGGGGCGGCCTCGGTGGTGCTCGACCAGGTGACGTCGGAGTCGGGCAACCCGCTGATCCTGGCGGCCGCCTTCCTGCCGATGGCCTTCGCGCTCGCCACCGTGGGCGTGCGGCTGGCCGCGACTGTCGACTTGTCGTCATCTCCTGCCGGTCGAGACGACGACAAGTCGACACTCGGCGTGCGCTAGGAGGGGACGACGTCCTCCGGCGGCTCCGGCCACCGGGGGACGACGTCCTCCAGGCGGGCGGTGAACACCGGCGGCCGCTTCGCCAGGAACGCGGCCACGCCCTCCGCGGAGTCCGGCCCGTCGCCGAGCTCGACCAGGGCCCGGGACTCGGCGCGGTGGGCGTCCCACGGCGAGGGCGCACCCAGCATCGACCAGAGCAGCTGCCGCGCGGCACCGACCGCTGCCCCGCTGGTGTTCTGCACGATCTCGTGCGCGAGGGCGTAGGCGGTGGGCAGCAGCTCCTCGTCAGGAACGACGCGGGACACCAGCCGCCCGCGCAGCGCCTCGGCGGCGTCGAACACCCGCCCCGTCGCGACCCACTCCATCGCCTGGCTGATGCCGACGACCCGCGGCAGGAACCACGACGACGCGGCCTCGGGCACGATGCCGACGCGGGCGAACACGAAGCCGAACCGTGCGGACCCGGCGGCGATCCGGATGTCCATCGGCAGCGTCAGCGTGGCGCCGATGCCGACCGCCGGGCCGTTCACCGCGGCGATCACCGGCTTGCGCAGCGCGGCGAACGGCAGGCTGGCCACGCCGCCGGCGTCCCTCGGGTATCCGCCGATCTGCTCGCTGAGCGGCCCGGGTGGGCGTTCGCGGGTGCGGCGGTCGGCGAACGTCTCCGGGCCGCCGCCGAGGTCCGCGCCGGCGCAGAACGCGCGGCCCGCACCGGTCACCACGACCACCCGGACGGCGTCGTCGGCGTCGGCCGCGGCGGCAACCGTGGCGAGCTCGTCGGCCATCGTCAGCGTGAACGCGTTCAGCCGCTCCGGGCGGTGCAGGGTGATGGTCGCGACGCCGTCCGCGACGTCGTACCGGATCTCGGTGAGGTCCACCTTCAGCCGAGGGCGCCGGTGACCGCGAGCCGAGCGACGGCGTCCAGGTGCTCGGCCTCGTCCCCGAGCAGCAGCCGATCGACCTTCGCCCGCCGCCAGTACAGGTGCGCGTCGTGCTCCCAGGTGAAGCCGATGCCGCCGTGCACCTGGATGACCGTCTCCGCGGCCTGCTCGAACACCCGCGCGGCGTAGGCCTTGGCCGCCGACGCCGCCAGTGGGAACTCGTCGGGCGCGTGGTCGGCCGCCCAGGCCGCCCACCACACCAGCGAGCGCAGCTGGTCGACCCCGACCCACGCGTCGACCAGCAGGTGCTTGACCGCCTGGTAGGAGCCGATCGCGCGGCCGAACGCCTGCCGCTCCTTGGCGTACGCGACGCCCAGCTGCACCGCCCGGTCGGCCGCGCCGAGTCCCTCGGCGGCGAGCACCACGGCGCCCACCCGCCGGGCCCGGGCCCAGAGGTCGGCGGCGTCCTCGCGCAGCACCCGCCGGTGGGTGAGCCGGACGGTGCCCAGTCCCCGGGTGGCGTCGATCGGCGCGCCGACGGTCACCTCGCCGCTGCCGACGACGAGGGCGCCGTCCTCCAGGGCGAGGAACGTCGTGGCGCTCGCGGCGTCGATCGACGGGCTCGACCCGTCGACGACGGAGAACGCGGTCGACCCGTCGGCGAGCTGTCCGGCCAGATCGGGGTGGTCGGCCAGGAGGACGGCGGCCCGCGCCGCGGTCACCAGCGACGGCCCGGCCAGCACCGCGCCACCCTGCTCGGCGACGACGGCGAGGTCGAGCAGGGAGCCCCCGCCTCCCCCGGCGTCCTCGGCGACCGTGATGCCGAGGAAGCCGATCTCGGCCAGCGCCTTGCGGCCCGGCTCGATCGCTCCCCCCTCGAGCGCTGCCCGGGCGGCGGCCGGCGAGGCCGAACCGGTGAAGAAGGACCGCGCACCCGCCGCGGCGTCGCGCTGGTCGGTGTCGAGGTCGAAGTTCATCGCGCACCTCCCGAGAACGGGCCGGTCTTGTCCCCCCGGGGTTCCGGCGGCAGGCCGAGTACGCGTTCGCCGAGGATGTTGCGCAGCACCTGGTCGGTGCCGCCGGCGATCGCCAGCCCGGGCAGGGAGGCCTGGGTGCGCTGCCAGGTGTCGTCGCCGTCCGCCGTCGCCGCGTAGACCGCCTCGTCGCCGAGCAGCCGCACGCCCGCGTCGGCGGCGAGCCGCGCGGCCGCCGTCCCGGCGAGCTTGCCGGCACCGGCCTCGGGACCGGGCAGGCCGCCCTGGCTCAGCACGGTGAACCGCCGGTAGCCGGTGTAGCGGGTGGCCAGGAGCTCGACGACGGCCCGGCCCACCGCCTGTCGGGCGACGACCTGGCGGTCGGGCGCGAGCTCCGGCAGCCGGTTCCGGGCGTGCGCCGCCAGCACCTCGACCGGGACGCCGAGGTCGCTGCCCGCGCCGCCGATGGCCACCCGCTCGTTCATCAGCGTCGTCAGTGCGACCCGCCAGCCCTCGCCGGGCTCGCCGAGGCGCTCGCTGTCGGGGATGCGGACGTCGTCGAAGAACACCTCGTTGAACCCCGAGCCGCCGGCCATCTGCCGCAGCGGCCGCACCGTGACGCCGGGCGCGTGCATGTCGACGACGAACATCGTCAGCCCGGCGTGCTTGGGGCGGTCGGGGTCGGTGCGGGTGAGCAGGATGCCGTAGTCGGCGACGTGCGCCAGCGTCGTCCAGACCTTCTGCCCGTTGACCACCCAGTCCTCGCCGTCGCGGACGGCGGTGGTGCGCAGCGCCGCCAGGTCCGAACCGGACGCCGGCTCGCTGAACAGCTGGCACCAGACGTCGTCGGCCCGCAGCAGCCGGGTGAGGTAGCGGGACTTCTGGTCGTCGCTGCCGTGGAAGATCACCGTCGGCCCGCACATGCCGATGCCGATGTGGTTGATCAGCGTGGGGATGCGGGCCCGGGCGAACTCCTGGCCGGCGATCGCCTGCTGCACCAGCGTGCCGCCCTGCCCGCCGTGCTCGCGGGGCCACGGGATGCCGATCAGTCCGGCCTCGGCGAGCACCCGCTCCGTCGCGCGGAACTCCGCCTGGTGGGTCGCCGGGTCGAGCGACTCCCCGGGCGCCAGGTGCAGCAGCTCGTCCGCGTGCGCCTCGAGCAGGCCGCGCACGTGCGCCCGGTACTCGGCTTCCTCGGGACTGTCGTCGAAGTCCACGGATCCACCTCTCGTCGGGTCTGGGGTCTGCCGCAGGGTGTCACCGGTTCCGCGGAACGGTCAACGGTGACTGTTCGGCCTGCCGGATCGCTTCTACGCTCACGCGATGACCGCCGCCGCGACCGGCAGCCGGACCCGCTCGGAGCGGTCCGCCGGCAGCCGCCTGCTGATCCTCGACGCGGCCGTGGCGTGCCTGGTGGCCGACGGCTACGCGGGGGCGTCGACGCTCGCCGTCCAGGCACGGGCCGGGGTCTCGCGCGGCCGGCTGCTGCACCACTTCCCGTCGCGGGCCGAGCTGCTGGTCGCCGCCGCGGGCCACCTGTCGTCGACACTGCTCGACGAGGTGCGGGTGCGCGCCGCCGCGGTCATGGCCGACCAGCCGGCGGGCCGCGAGCGGGTCGACCGGGCCATCGACCTCATGTGGGCGACCTTCCTGGAACCGCCGTTCTGGGCGGCCATGGAGTTGTGGACGGCGGCCCGCACGGACCCCGAGCTACGGGCGGCGCTGCGCACCGAGGACCGGCGACTGCGGACGGCGATCCGCGCGGTGGCCGACGAGATCTGGGGACCGGAGATCGCCGTCGCCCCCCTCTACGCCGAGCTCTGCGAGCTGCTGTTCACGAGCATGCGCGGGGTGGCGATCGTCTACGCGTTCGAGAACCGGCCGGCGGCGACCGACCCGCACGTCGCGCTCTGGAAGCGGCTGGCCCACCGGATGCTGGCGCTCGACGGTCAGGGTTGACCGGTCGGACCCGGCGCCGACAGCATGGCCGCGTGATCCCCACCGTGCAGGGCCGTGGCATGACGATGAGCGACCAGCTCGGGCGATGGGCCCGCACGACGCCGGACACGTGGGCGCTGCGGTTCGAAGGCGCGGGCCGCACGTATGCGGAGCTGGACGAGCGGGTGACCCGGCTGGCTCGCGTGCTGCGCGAGCGGGGCGTGAGCACCGGCGACCGGGTCGCCGTCCTGGCGCTGAACGGGATGGAGACGTGGGAGACCTACCTCGCGGGGGTGCGGCTCGGGGCGATCGTCGTCCCGGTGAACTTCCGGCTGGTCGCCGACGAGGTCGCCTACGTGCTGGCCGACTCCGGCGCGACGGTGCTCGTCGTCGACGCCGCGCTCGCCGGGGTCGGCGCGAAGGCGCGGGAGCAGGCGCCGGACGTCGGCTCGGTGCTGACGATCGGCGAGGAGTTCGAGGCGGCGCTCGCCGCGGCCGGCGACGAACCGCTCGACGTCGTCGTCGACGAGGACGAGCCCGCCTTCATCATGTACACGTCAGGGACGACGGGCCGGCCCAAGGGCGCCGTGCTGACCCACCACAACCTGCTGATGCACGTGTTCAGCCAGGTCACCCACCTCGGCTGGCACCCGGAGGACCGGGTCGCCGCCCCGGGTGCGCCGCTGTTCCACATCGCCGGGCTGGCCGGCGGGCTGCCGCCGCTGCTGGTGGGCGGCACCAACGTGATCCTGCGGTCGGGTGCCTTCGACCCGGCGGAGACGCTCGACCTGATCGAGCGGGAGAAGGTCTCGAGCATCTTCCTCGTGCCGGCGATGTGGGCCGCGGTGGTGGCGGTGCCGGGCATCGCCGACCGAGACCTGTCGCACCTGCGCCGCATCTCGTGGGGTGCGGCGCCGGCGTCGACGACGTTGCTGCGCACGCTGATCGACACCTTCCCGCAGGCGGAGGTGGTCACCGCGTTCGGGCAGACGGAGTGCAGCCCGGTCACCTGCTTCCTGCGCGGCGAGGACTCGATCCGCAAGATCGGGTCCGTGGGCACGCCGATGCTCAACGTCGAGGTGCGCGTGGTCGACCCGGACATGAACGACGTCCCACGCGGCGAGGTGGGCGAGATCGTCTACCGCAGCCCGATGGTGATGAAGGAGTACTGGAACAAGCCGGACGAGACGGCGGAGGCGTTCCGCGGGGGCTGGTTCCACTCCGGCGACCTCGTGCGGCAGGACGAGGACGGCTACTACTTCGTGGTCGACCGGCTGAAGGACATGATCATCTCGGGCGGGGAGAACATCTACTGCGCCGAGGTGGAGGACGTGCTCGCCGCGCACCCGAAGGTGGGCGAGGTGGCGCTGATCGGGGTGCCCGACCTGAAGTACGGCGAGGCGCCGCTGGCCGTCGTCGCGCCCCGCGACGCCGCGGACCCGCCGACGGCCGAGGAACTCGCCGCCTGGTGCCGGGAGAGGCTCGCGCGCTACAAGAACCCGCGCGAGTACACGATCGTCGGGGCGCTCCCCCGCAACCCCAGCGGCAAGGTGCTCAAGACGTCGCTGCGCCAGGAGCACTCCGCCGGCTCACTGGTGGCCTCCCCCGTCGTCTGACCACGTCGCCGCCGAGCGATGTGCAGGGAGGGCGCGTTTCCGGCCGAGCATGCGCCCCAGCTGCACAGTGCCCGGCGGTTGCGATCAGGGCCTGCGCCCCCAGGCGGTGACCATCGGTGAGGTCGCCAGATCGACCAGCCCGTCGGACAGGTGGGCGAGGTGCTGCTCGATCTCCTCGGCCGTGGCCAGGCCGGCGGCGAGCAACCGGTCGCGGATCTGCTCGGTGGTGGCGCGTTCCAGCTCGACGCAGGCCGGGCCGGTGATCGGGAAGTAGGCGTCGGCGGCGACGTCGACGAGGCCCGCCTCCCGGAGCAGCCGCGGCAGCCTCCGGCCGTAGGCGAGGTCGACGCCGCGGTCGGCCATCAGCCGGCGGAAGCCGGTCTTCAGCCGGTTGGCCAGCTGCTGCGCGGGGCCGTCGTCCTCCAGGCAGAGCAGCGGCTGCAGCGCCGGGTCGGCCTCCTCGACCACCAGCCGGCCACCGGGCCGGAGCGCCGCCACCATCGCCGCGAGTGCCTGCGCGCGCTGCGGCACGTGCACGAGGAGCAACCGGGCGTGCACCAGGTCGAACAGGCCGTCGGGAGGCGGCTCGGTACCGACGTCGTGCCGGAGGACGCGGAGGTTCGATGCGGGGTCGGGCCCCGCTATCCAGGTGGGGTCGATGTCGGTGGCCACGACCTCGCCGTCCGGCCCCGTCTGCTCGGCGAGCCACGCCGGGACGGTCGGTCCGCCGGCCCCGACCTCCCAGACGCGCCAGCCGGGACTCAGACCAACAGCAGTCAGATGCCGGAAGGTCGACGCGTCGAACAGCGCCGCCAGTGCACCGAACCGCTGCGCGGCCAGCGCCTGCCGGTTGTCCAGCAGGTATCCCTCGTCGGCGCCCACGCCGCCATCGTCGTCGCGCTCAGCGGACGACGCGCATCCAGACGTTCGTCGCCAGCGGAGCGGTGTTCGCGCTGATCCGTTCCAGCCGCACCGACCGCCCACCCGCGTGGTGGAACAGCGGCGTCCCGTCGCCGAGCATCAACGGCGCGATGATCGCCAGGACCTCGTCGAGCTCACCGAGGTCGAGGCACTGCCGCGCGATGTCGGCGCCGAGGACGTTGACGTAGCCGTCGCCCGCGGCCGCCCGGGCCGCGGCGAGACCGCTCGCGACGTCCGCGTGGAATTCCAGCCCGTCCACCGGCTCCGCGGGCGGGTCGTGAGTGACGACGAACGACGGTCCGACCCAGGTGCCGCTGAACGCGCCCTCCTTGTCCGTGCCCCGGTTCGGGTCGTCGCCGCGGTAGGTGCGGGCTCCGATGAGGAGGGCGCCGATGCGTTGCTGCAGCGCATCGATCTCGGGATTGGGCCCGATGTACGGCGCGAGCCACGACATGTCCCCGCCCGGGCCGGCGATGAACCCGTCGAGCGACATCGTCACCGAGTACAGGACCTTGCCCATCTGTCTCCCCGTCAGCCGTTCCAGACCTCGGCGACCCGCTGGGCCACCGACGCCGCCTGCGCCCGGCCCGCCTCCGCCGACGGCGCCCGCGCAGCCGGGTGGAGCACGTTGCGGCCGATCGCGGTCTTGCTCGGGGCGTCCGGCGAGACGACGGCGACCCGCGACACCATGCCGGACACCTGCGCGTCGACCGACGCCATCGGGCCCACCCCGCGCGGGATGGGCGCCAGGACGACGACGCGGTCGTAGTCGTGGGCGAGGTCCGCGTTGGCGGCCGACCGCATGCCGCCGTCCACGCACCGCCGTCCGTCGATCGTGACCGGTGGGTAGACGCCCGGCACCGCACAACTGGCCGCTACCGCCTGCAGCAGCGGCACACCCGAGTCGCGGTCGAACGTCCGGAACTCGCCCGTCTCCGCATCGACAGCGGTGATCACCAGCGCCCGCGCCGGCCACTCGCTGCTGACCAGCCGCGACCCGATCACGTCCAGGCGCTCCTGCTCGGTGGGCGTGAGTCCCGCTTTCTCCGCGGCGAGTGCGAGGGTGCCGATGCGGCGGCGGAACTCGACGTCATGACCACGACTAGAGAGCATCGCCCAGGCGTAGCGAGCCAGATTGCCGCGCGTCATCCGGGCCACCTTCTCGTGCGTGGGCGGCTCGAGCTGCCGGTCGTACATCGCCTCCAGCTCGGCCCCGCACGTGATCTGCGCGCCGACCACGGAACCCGCCGAGGTGCCGACGACGAGGTCCGCGCGGCTGAGGTCGGTGCCCGCCTCCGCCAGACCGGCCAGCACTCCGATCTCCCAGGCGATGCCGGTGATGCCCCCGCCGCCGAGCACGAGGGCGGTGCGCTGGTCGCTCATGGCGACATCCTCACAGACACCCGGACGTGTCTCGACACAGCGTGTGAGCTGGGCCACGCTGGCGGTACCGTCTCGTACCCCGACGAAGTGGATGCGCATGACCGCGACGCAGACCCCCACCACCGCCGCAGCCAGCTGGCCGCCGGGACTCCCCCGGTCGCTGGAGTACCCGCAGGTCCCGGTCGGGTCGATCCTGCGCGCGGCCGTGCGGCGCTGGGGCGACCGCGAGGCGTTCATCGACCACGACGTCCCGCTGACGTTCACCGAGCTGGGCGCCCGCGCGCACGCCGTCGCCGGCTGGCTGGCCGACCACGGCGTCCGGCGCGGTGACGTCGTCGCCGTCCACATCCCGAACTGCCGCCAGTACCCGCCGCTCTACTACGGCGTGATGCTGGCCGGGGCCACCTTCTCCCCCACGAACCCGCTGCTCCCCGCGCCCGACCTGGCCGCGCAGCTCACCGACGCCGGTGCCACGGTGCTCATCACTCGGGACCAGGTGCTGCCGTTCGTCCGCAGCGCGCTGGCCGCCACCCCGGTCACGACCGTGATCGTCACCGGCGAGGCGCACACGCTCGACTTCGCGGCGCGCCTCGACGGGCTGGAGGACGGCGACATCGACGCCGCCGACCTGCTCGGCGCCGACCCCACCGACCGGCACCTGGACGCCGGCGTCGACCCGGTCGCCGACCTCGCCCACCTCGCCTACACCGGCGGCACGACCGGGGTGAGCAAGGGCGTGGAGCTCCCGCACCGCAACGTCGTCACGAACGTCCTGCAGTCGGCCTGCTGGACCTCCGGCTCGCTGCCCGAGCTGGACGAGCACGGCGACGTCACCGTGCGGCAGCAGATCGGCGCGGACGAGTACCCCACGCGGCTCGGCGAGTCCCGCATCATCAACCTGACCCCGTGGTTCCACGCCATGGGCGCGATCGGGTACCTCAACGGCATGGTCATGGGCGGGACCACGACCGTCATCCACATGCGCTTCGACCCGGTGAAGTACGTCGAGGACATGGAACGCTACGACGTCACCGCCATCGGTGGGGCGCCGCCGGTCTTCGTCGCGCTGCTGCAGGTGCCCGGGTTCGCCGACCACGACTGGTCCCGCGTCCGAGGGGTGTCCAGCGGCGCCGCCCCGCTGCCGGTGGCCCTCATCGAGAAGCTGACGGCCCTGTTGCCCAACGCGGTGATCGGCGAGGGCTACGGCCTCACCGAGGTCACCATGCAGGCCACCGGCAACCCGTCGTTCCGGTCCGGCACCCGCAAGCCCGGCACCGTCGGCGTCCCCGTCTTCGACACCGAGATCTCCATCCGCCCGCTCGGCGGCGGCGCGCCCCTGCCGGTCGGCGAGCGCGGCGAGGTCTGCATCCGCGGCCCGCAGGTCATGCGCGGCTACGCCCACCGCCCCGAGGCCACCGCGGAGTCGATCGACGCCGACGGCTGGTTCCACTCCGGCGACGTCGGCGTCCTCGACGAGGACGGCTACCTGTCGATCGTCGACCGCACCAAGGACATGCTGCTCTACAAGGGCTACAACGTGTTCCCGCGGGAGCTCGAGGAGGTCCTCTTCGGCGTCCCCGGTGTGGCCGGCGCCGCGGTGGTCGGCCGGCCGGACGAGGAGGCCGGGGAGCTGCCGGTCGGCTACGTGGTCCGCAAGGCCGACGACGCCGGCGCCGCACTGACCGCCGAGTCGGTGATGGCCGCGGTCAACGACAAGGTGACCCCGTACAAGCGGCTGCGCGACGTCGTCTTCATCGAGGCCATCCCGGTGTCCGCCGCCGGCAAGGTGCTCAAGCGCGAGCTCGCCGCCAGGGAGCGGGGGAAGGTCACCGGCTGACCTGCCGCGCCGCCGCGCCTGACCCGTTCGGGTGCGGCGGCGCGCACCGTCCCGCCCTCCCTCCGTATCGTCCGCGGGGTGGAGGGCGAGCGCATCGGGGTGGAGACCGAGCACACCGGCGTCCAGATCGCGCACGAGGAGCCGTCGCCGGTCCGCCAGGTCTGGCGCCGGGTGCTCATCGCGGTCGCCCTGCTCGCGGTCACCGTCGTGGTCATCTACATCGACCGGGACGGCTACCGGGACAACGACAGCGTCGGCCTCTCACTGCTCGACTCCGTCTACTACGCGACGGTCACCCTCTCGACCACCGGGTACGGCGACATCACGCCGATCACCCCGGGTGCGCGGCTGGTCAACATCCTGCTGATCACGCCACTGCGCATCGCGTTCCTGCTGGTCCTCATCGGAACCACCCTGGAGGCGCTGACCGCGCGCTCCCGCGAGGAGTTCCGCATCCGACGCTGGAGGTCCCGCGTGCGTCAGCACGTCATCGTCTGCGGCTACGGCACCAAGGGCCGCAGCGCCATCCGCTCGCTGCAGGCGCTCGGCACGCCGCTGGACAAGATCGTCGTCGTCGACCCCGAGTCACGCGCCATCGAGGAGGCCAACTCGCTCGGGCTCACCGGCATCGTCGGCGACGCCGGCCGCACCGAGGTGCTGCGTCGGGCATCGGTCGAGCGCGCCCGCGCCGTCATCGTGGCCGCCAATCGGGACGACGCCGCCGTGATGATCACGCTCACCGTCCGGCAGCTCAACCCGACCGTGCCGATCACGACCAGCGTCCGCGAGGAGGAGAACGCCAACCTGCTGCGGCAGTCCGGCGCGGACACGGTCATCACCACTTCGGCGACGTCCGGCCGGCTGCTCGGGCTGTCCACCGACGCCCCGAAGGTGGTCAACGTCGTCGAGGACCTGGTCACCGGCGGCCAGGGACTGGACCTCCACCAGCGCACGGTGAACTCCAGCGAGGTGGGGCTGGGCCCCCGGTCGCTGCGCGACATCGTCCTCTCGGTCACGCGGGGCGGTCGCACGCTGCGCTTCGACGACCCGCTGATCGGCGAACTCCAGACCGGCGACGTCCTCGTGGTGGTCAGGAGCAACTGACCGGGACTTTCTGTACAGAAAGTCCCTCTGGGCTACTCCGTCACCCGCTTCCAGGGGGCGAAGGCGTTGTCCGACCCGCGCAGCGCCGGCCGCAGCTCGGGGAAGTGCCGCAGCAGCACGGTGCGCATGTCGTTGTCCCGCACCCAGTTCAGCCCGGTCGGCGAGTAGATCTCCGGCCGGAAGTCCTTGGTGAAGAACCGGTCGCTGTTGAGCCGGCGCGACGCCATGAGGATGAAGATGCGGAACGCGGTGTCGCTGAACGCGAACCCGGTCGGCCGCTTCTCCGCGAACAGCCCCACCATCAGGTCGACCTTCTCGACGTCGCCGTAGAGGGCGGCCATCTCGGCCGCCAGCTCGGCGTCGTCGGTCAGGTCTACGAACGACGAGGGCGCCTTCAGGTGCAGCAGCCGGCGGAACTCGCAGTACCGGGGGACGCCGAGCTCCCGCACGCGGACGAGGTCGGTCGAGGCCAGATCGATCTTCTTCCCGTCCGGCCGCTCGTACTCCTGCAGGAACTTCGGGTAGTTGCGCAGCACGATCGCGCCGGGGTGCGTCGTCCCGAAGCTGTAGAAGAGGTCGCCGATCGCGTACTGCGCGGTGATCTCCTTCGAGTGCGGCCCGGCGAGCGCCCGGAAGCCGAGCTGCGCGAGCGGTGCGTCGGCGTCCGCCGTCCGCAGGTCGAAGTCGTCCGGCAGCAGTGGGTGCATCCGGTAGACCGCGGTGAACTCCTCGGTCAGCGAGAACGGCACGCCGTAGTGCTCGGTGGCCGCGCCCGGGATGCCGCTGATGACCTCGCTGCCGCTGATCCGCCCGAACGCACGGGCGATGCGCTCCCCCGCGATCCCGAACCAGTTGGCCCGCAACGCGTACACGGTCGTCGGGTGGCTGATGATCGCCGGCGTCCACTCGACGGTGTGGATCTTCGCCAACAGCGCCGCCACGACCAGGCGCGCCCGCTGGAACAGCTCCTCGTCGTCCCAGTGCGGGTACTCCGACGCGAGCCGCGCGCAGACGGCGTTGTGCTCGCGCGCGAACAGCGTCAGCAGCATGCCCAGGCCGGTCCACCAGCCGGGCTTCATCGTCGGGTCCAGCGCCGGGTCGTCGGGGAACGGGAGCTGCCCGTCGTCGGTGAGCCGCAGCCGGCCGCCCTCGCCGGTGCGCACCCGCTTCTGCTCCTCGAGCGTCGACCCGTACAGCGACGACCCGTCCCACCAGTGCGTCACGTCGTTGACCGTGGTGACCGGCCCGTCGGCACCGGCCGGGCGCGTGGGGTCGAGCTTGATCCGCGGGATGCGCATCGGGTTCTCCCACCACGGGTCCCCCGGCTCCAGCGGGATGTCCACCAGCCGTGAGGTGTCGCCCTCCCCGTGGGTGAACCAGTCGTGGATCATGAACTGCAGCCACGACGCGGCGAGCGTGTTCACGCTCGTCGCCGGCAGGAACGGGTCGCGGGTGAGCAACCGGCGGCTGACCTCGCGGGGACTCGGCTCCATCAGCTGCTCGTGCGTCACCGGCAGGATCTCGTCCAGCGGGATGTTGCGGCCGAAGCGGGCGCCGGCGCGGCCCATGTCCGGGTGGTCGAGGTCGTTGTAGGTGCCGTCGACGCTGCGGGCGACCAAGTGCTCCGGCGTGCGCTCCGGCACCGGTGCGGCGTCCGAAGGCACCACGGACGTCGGGTCGTACAGGTTGTGCTGCCGCAGGATCGTGCGCACCCCGATCAGCACCGCCAGGCCACCCGGCACGGGCAGCTTGTCCCAGCCGCGCCAGCGGTCGACGCCCTGCGCCAGCCAGTCGTAGACGCGCCAGAACGGCGTCCGCCGGTAGTCCGCGCCCGGCACGGGCGGCGGTCCCCCCGCGGACCGCTTGTTCGGGTGCCCGTCGGAGCCGGCACGCTGCTGCGGCACGGACGCGGAGATGCCCGTCTTGCCTGGGGTCTCGGTGCTCATCGGATCTCCTGGACGGTCGAGCGAACGGTCGAGCGGGCGGGCTTGCGGGGGTGCGGCAGGCGGGCGAGGACCTGCCGCAGGTCCCGGGACGGCGCAGCGCCGGCCGGGGACGTGTCGGCGGCCGCGGCGATGAGCGCGCTGGCCTTCTCCGCGACCATGTAGATCGCACTGACGATGAAGAAGCCGGGGATGCGCGGAAAGACCGACGCGTCCACCACCCGCAGACCGCGGGTCCCGTGCACGCGGAAGTCGCTGCCCAGGACGGCGCGCGGGTCCGAGGCATCGCCGATGGCGCAGGTACAGGAGGCGTGGTGGCCCCAGGCCTGGTCGCGCACGAACGAGCGCAACTGTTCGCGGGTCCGCACCGCGGCGCCCGGCACCAGTTCCTCGGCGACCTGGTCCTCGAGGCAGGCCATGATCGACCGGGCCGCCTCGATGCCGGTGACGACCGCGTCGAGATCCGCCCCGCCCGCGTCGTCGCCCTCCTCGAAGTACCGGAACCGGACGTCGGGGGGATCGCGGGGATCGGCCGAGCGCAGCAGCACGCTGCCCGCCCGGTTGACGGTGTGCGCCTTGAGGACCGCCCAGGTGAGGACGTCGCTCTGCTGCTCCAGCTCGGCGGAGTAGCCCGGGTAGTAGCCGGTGAAGTTCGCCGGGAGGCCGAAGAGGAACAGGTCGGGGCTGGCGAGCCCGGGCCGGGAGCGGCGGACCATGCCCAGCAGCGCCCCGTTGGTGGTGTAGACGCCGCGTCCCTCGGCCCACTCGCGCAGGCCCGGGTCGGGCTGCTCCCCCGGACCCGGCGGGCGGAAGGTGAGCCCGCGGAGCAGCCGGAAGTCCTTCGTCAGCCTGGTGACGACGCCGACCTCGTACCGGTCCTGCAGGTTCTCCCCGACCCCGGGCAGGTCGACCCGGCAGCGGATGCCGAAGCGCTCCAGCTCCTCGCGCGGCCCGATCCCGGAGAGCTTCAGCAGCTGCGGGGTGTTGAAGGCGCCCCCGGCGAGGATCACCTCACGGGCGGCGCGCACCCGGCGTGGCTCCGCTGCCGACTGGGCGGTCGGGCGCGGATCGGCCCGGTAGGCGTGCGGCTGGGCCAGGTACTCGACGCCGGTGGCGACGGGGACGCCGTCCGCGGCCGGCGGATCGAACAGCACCCGGGTGGCGAGCGAGCCGGTGCGCACCGTCAGCCGATCGGGAAGGCGTCCGGCGACGTCCCGGATGCGCTCCCGCGTGCCGTTCCGCCGGCCGTTCCGCACGGCGATCGGGATCAGCCACAGCCCCTCGAGGTGCTTGCGGGCACGCCAGTCGTTGGGGTCGACCGCCGTGGCGAGCCCCTCGAACGGCGCGAGCGGACGGTTCAGGAAGCCGGCGAGGCTGCGCGCGGCGGCGGCCTTGAGCACCGAGAGGACCTGCGGGTCGCCGAGCGCCAGCGTCGGGTCGGCCAGGGTCGTGTGCAGCCAGCCGTCGAAGCCGTGCCGGCTGCGGTTGGTGTACTTGTCGCTGACCAGCGGCAGCCAGGACAGGACCCGCGCCACCCACGGGTTGCGCGGCAACGCCCGCGGACGGCGCTTGTACGCGGGAGCGCATGCCTCGAGCTGCTCGAACCAGCGGCGCATCGCGCCCGCGCGCCAGCTGCGGTCGCCGGTCGCCCGCGCGATGCCGTCCCAGTCCGCGTCGTGAGGGTAGACCGTGATCATCGCGTTGTGGGCCGTGCAGCCGCCGAGGGTGCCCGAGCGCGGGTAGAGGACGCCGTCGTGCTCGGGCCGGTACTTCCCGTCGCGCTCCTGCTGTGCCCGGTCGTCGTAGTGCCGGACGAAGTACGGCCAGCTCATGCCGGGGTTCTCGCTGGCCCGCCCGTGGAAGGCAGGCACCCGGTAGTCGTCGTCCTCGTCGTCCAGGCCGGCCTCCAGCAGCAGGACGCGGTGTCCCGCCTCGGCCAGGTTCGCAGCCACCGGGCCGCCTCCGGCGCCGGAACCGACGACGACGTAGTCGAAGGTCTCGTCCGCCGCGCCGGCCGGTGCGGTCACGGCCGTCTCCTCCGCGAGGCCAGGTAGGCGGTCACCGCGAGCAGCGTGTTCAGGCCCGAGATCAGCGCCAGGGGCCGAGCGCGCTCCGGGGACAGCTGCTTGTTGCGCTGCAGCGTCAGCACGGTCGCGGTGTCACTGGCATGGATGATCGGCGCGGCCCACAGCGCGCGGTCGAGGGCGCGTCCGCGCAGCCGGAACAGATCGGCCCCGATGAGGACGGTCCGGATGCCGAAGAGCCGGAGTCCGTAGATCGCGGCCGGGTTGGTGGTCGGGTCGTCGTCCCCGAAGCGGCTGATGATCATCGCCGGGGCCAGCAGACCCGTCGAGCCCGCAAGGATGCGGACCCCGCCGAGCGCGAAGCGAGCGGCCTTCCCGAGCGTCTCGATGACCGGCACTGCGGCCCTCCCCCACCCGGCTCGCCCCGGGCGAACTCTGCGGAGGAGTGCGCACGGCGCACATTGCGCGGGCAGGAGAAATGCCGTTCTCCGCCGACGGCCGTGCGCTGATCACCGGTTCCCGACGGGCACCGGTGACCTTCCCCCTGAATGGCTGGCACACCGGATATCCGGTCCGGCGGCGCTCAGATTCCTCCTCACCCGCCCGCGACCACAAGGGGGTCCGGCGTCCTTTCGCCCGGCGTCCTTTCGCCCGTTGCTCTGAGCGGCCGGCCGGCCAACGCGCCGCACCCGGCCGTGCTGACCAGTGCCTCGTCCAGCACACCTTGACAGGAAATGGGGTCGAGTGGACGCTCCTCGGTCATACCGGGGGGCCGGTGCCATTCCTGCACCAATTCACGTGGATTTCCGGAACGGGCGCCGGGCCGGTCTGCACCGAGGGGGAGCCATGGGGCGCGTGCACGTCCAGGCACACGGCGCGGTGTCCCCCGAGCGGTTCGTGGCGGCGCTGACCGACTTCGGCCCGGGGCGCGAGGAGATCTGGGGCAACAGCGACCCGGCGCACTTCGTCGTCCACGACCAGGGGGCGACCTGGGCCGAGGTCACGGAGGGTTCCGCGGCCGGCGGCGTCTGGCAGCGGCTGCGGTACGACTGGTCGGCACCCGGCGTGGTCACCCTCGACGTGCTGGACAGCAACGCGTTCGGCCCGGGCAGTCGCTGGACCTACACGGTGGAGTCCGACGGCGCCGGCGGCTCGCACGTCGACCTCGCCATCGAGCGGGTGCCGACGACGACGAAGGGCAAGGTGCTCGACGCCCTGCTCGGCCTGGGCGGCGGCGCCTGGTTCGCGCACGACCTGCGGCGCTCGCTGCGGCGGATGGACGACCGGTCCCGCGCCGGGTTCTGACGACACCCGCAGGAGGGCCAGCGTGGCCGACCACAACGATCCGAACTCGGTCAACAGCATCTTCTCCGACGTCGATGTCAGCGCCGCCGACGTCTACGACATGTTCGGCTACCCGGGCCCGGCCACGGACCAGGAGACGGTGGTGCTCGCCCTGACCCTCGCCGCCGTCCCGGAGCCCGGGGTCTTCGACACCGACATGCTCTACCGGCTCCGGGTCAACCCGCACGCGCGCTCGGTCCGCCCGTCGGCCGACGACTGGAGCCTGTCAGCGCTCACCCGCTACTTCGACGCGATGCGGGACCACTACCTGGGCCAGCGGGAGGCCGCCGAGATCCGGGTGACGGTCGACGAGGCGGGGATCGCCACGGTGCGCTTCACCGGTTTCCCGGGCGGGGACTTCACCGAGCGGGTGGCGACCAACGAGGTCACGAGCATCCGGACGCCGTCCGGCATGGCGCTCACCGCCTATCTCGGCGGCCGGGACGACGCGTTCTTCAACGACCTGACCGGCTTCTTCCGCTCGATCAACTACGCGCCGCAGTTCTACGAGGTGCCGTTCGCCCGGCAGGACGTGCGCGAGCTGCCGATCCCCAAGACCCTGCTGGAGCTCGAGGGCAACACGCTGTTCAACTACGACCCGGCGAACCCCCGGCACGGCCACGGGGTGAAGCTTGACCTGCCCGACGGTCCGTTGACCTGGGACGGCGACAGCTTCGCGAAGGATGCCGACGGCAACTACCGCTTCGTCTACAGCGGCGAGGACGCCCGGGCGGGCGGGAACTGCAACGCGCTCGTGCTGGAGGTGCCCCTGGCGTTCCTCAGCCCGCGCCCGGACGAGGAGCGGGTGGTCAACGTGTGGGGCGAGAGCTGGGTCCGCAAGGCCGCGGCGAAGATCGAGACGATCCCCGACGACCCGCTCTGGACGGAGAACCCCGTCGCGCTGCTGCGCCGTCGTGGGCTGGACGACGAGCTCCGCCGCTACAAGCTGGTCGACACCGTCGGGCAGCCCTTCGCCGACGCCGGACTCAGCGAGCGCGAGGACAACCGCCAGCTGGGCGCCGACAACTTCTGGCTGGCACCGGCGTTCGTCCGGCGGCTGGCGCACCTCGGCTGGGGGTTCGGGCCCTCGGTCTCCGCGCTGGGACTGGCCGGCGTCTTCGACCACGACGGCGCCCCGGTCTCGGTGCATCGGACCTACGCCACCGCGGCCGCCGCGTTCCCGCGCAGCCGGAAGCTGATCTTCCAGGAGCTGCGCATGCCGGACGACTCGTGGAAACGGTCGGACGTGGAGATCCCGCTGCGCCGGCCGTTCGAGATCTTCATCCCCAACGTCTGCGCGATCGACGTGGACACCACCGGCACCTGGCCGTTCGGGCGGCGGCTCGAGGACCAGGTGGCGACCCGGTTCCTCTCGCTGTTCCTCGACATGAGCACGCCGGGCTACTCGGTGGAGACGCTGAACGACCAGGCGCTCTGGGACGCCGCCCCGATCACCCCGAAGACGCCGCCCAACCCGGTCGCCAACGACACCCCGTTCCTCGCCGACTTCCCCTATCTGGCCGAACCGTGGTGACCGAGCTCCTGGCGACGTCGGGTCTTCGCGCCGACCTGGCGACGGTGCGGCGGCTGCGCACGGACCGAGAGGCCGCCGGCGACGGCGGTCCCGCGGCAGCGAGCGCGCTGCTGACGCTGCGGCACCGCGAGATCGTGCTCGCCGGCAGTCGCCCCGAGGACCTGCTGGCCCTCGGCGCGGACGTCGACGTCGCGGTCGAGCGCTTCCCCACCTGGCCGGACCTGCGGCTGCTGCGCGCCACCCTCGCCCTGGCGGTCCACCGGCCCGACCTCGCCGGCGCGGCGCTGACGGCGGTCCCGGGGCTCACCGCACAGCCGCCCGGCCGGGTGCTGGCCGCCGACGTCGCACTGTTCACCGGCGACTACGCGGCCGCGCGCGCGGGCTACCAGGAGGCGGCGCAGCAGGACCCCCTCTGGAGCACGACGGCCCGGCTGGCCGCGCTGGCGGCCGCGACCGGTCGCTGGGACGACGCCGACGAGCTGTACGCCGCGGCCGAGGAGGAGATCACCGCCAAGCAGATGCGTGCGTTCGCCTGGGTGCGCGTGCAGCGCGCCGAGCTGGCGAAGGCGACCGACGACCCCGAGCGGGCGGCCCGGCTGCTGGCCGAGGCCGACCGCGCCTACCCCGACTGGTGGTACGTGACGGCGCACCGCGCGGCGCTGGACCTCGCGCTGCAGCGGTGGGCACAGGCGATCGACGGCTACCGCGCGGTGCTGGCGGAGGTGGACCGCCCGGAGTTCCGGGAGGCGCTGGGGACGGCGTTCGCCGGGGCCGGCCGACCCGAGTGCGCCGCGGAGTGCCACGGCTACGCGGTGGCGGCCTACCTGGCCTCGGTGGCCCGCGGCGAGGTGCACTACCTCCACCACCTGGCCGAGTTCCACGCCGACGTCCACCCGCATCCCGGTTCGGCCGTGGTCTGGGCACAGCAGGACGTCGACCTGCGGCGTTCCGGGCCGGCGCTGTCGCTGCTGGCCTGGTGCCTGCACCTCGCCGGTCGGCAGGGCGAGGCGCTCGCCGTCCTCGACGAGGCCTTCACCCGCGGCGCCGGCGATCCCGTGCTCTGCGCGCGGGCCCGCCGGATCCGGCAGGGTGCGTGACCGGACCGTCGGCCCGACGGGTCCGGCGTGGAGTCGGCCGTGTCAGTCCTCGCGCCGCACCCAGGTCCTGGTCGCCTCGTCACGGCCGCGCAGCTCGACCTCGCGGTCCCGCTGCCAGTGCGCCTGCTCGTCCTCCCGGGCCGCCCGGACGACCGGCTCGCTGGCCACCGCCCGGCCGGGATGGTCCTTGGCGAGCTCGGTCAGCCGCGCCGCCTCGTTGACCGGATCGCCGATGACCGTGTACTCGAGCCGGCTCGCGGCACCCACCTGACCCGCCCACACCCGGCCGCAGGCGACACCGACGCCCACGTCCACCTCGCCGGCTTCCTGCACGGAGTCGCAGATGCGGCGGGCTGCGCGCAGTGCCGCCCCGGCCGGGTCCGCGTGGTCGGTCGGTGCGCCGAACACGCAGAGCGCGGCGTCGCCCTCGAACTTGTTGACCAGTCCGCCGCCCTCCTCGACCGCGTCGACCACGACCTCGAAGAAGCGGTTGAGCAGGCCCACCATCTGCTCCGGTCCGGTCCGGCGGACCAGCGAGGTGGACCCGGCGATGTCGACGAACAGCGCCGCGACGGTGCGCTCGGAGCCGCCCAGGGACACCCCGCTGGCGAGTGCCTCCTGGGCGACCGACGTACCGACGTGCCGGCCGAAGAGGTCCCGCATGCGCTCCCGCTCGGCGAGGCCCGCGGCCATGCTGTTCACGCCCTCCTGGAGGAGCCCGATCTCCCCGGCGTCGTCGACGACGACGCGCACGTCGTAATCCCCCTCGCCCACCCGGCCGACCGCCTCCCGCAGGTCGCGCAGGGGCTGCCCGACCGCGCGGGCGGTGAGCAGCGTGGCCAGACCGCCGACGAGCACCGCGACGACGACGAGGAAGACGACGGCGGCCCGGCCCGGTCCGCGCGGGTTGCTGGGGTCCAGGTACAGCAGGGCGACGCCGGCCATCGGCACCGCGCTGGTGAGGCCCCACGTCAGGAGGAGGCGGGGCCGGACGCCGAGGGTGAGCGCGCCGTCCGGCGGATGCGCCGCCAGCGCGATCGCGGTGACGGCGCGCGCCGCGCGGGCGACCAGCAGGTAGGTGACACCGGCGGTGGCGATCCCGCCGAGGAGCGTGGCGACGCCGGTGCGCAGCCCGACCCGCCAGTCGGGGAAGGCCACCGCCGAGACGACCCCGATGACCGCGGCGCCGACCAGCCAGACGACGCCCGCCACCAGGGCGGTCTCGACCGGGAGTCGCAGGGCGTGCGCGGCCTCGTCGCCGGAGGGTTCGCGGCGGCCCATCAGCCACCGGTTGGTCACCCGCTGCCGGCGCAGCCCCACCAGCACCGCCGACGGCAGGGCGACGACCAGGTAGGCGGCGACGGCGATCAGCACCGGCGTCCGGCCGTCGCTGCCGCGGCCGTCGTCGACGCCGATCAGCAGCATCGTCACCGTGGCGACCCCGACCAGGTTGGCGACGAGCACCAGCAGGACGATCGCCGGCACCACCACGCGGCCGGTCGGGGCCCAGTAGGCCCAGCGGTCGTCGTGCCGGACGGTCTCCGGGTCGCTGCCGTCGCCGCTGGTCACCGGATCATGATCGCGGACGGCGGGGCAGGACGCCGACCGCCGTCCCCCGGACGGGGCCGGGTCAGACCTTGAGGGTGCCGCGGCCCTTGAGCTTGAGCATCGTCCGCGCCTCGTCCGGCGTGGCGATCTCGTGCCCCAACTCGGTCAGCACCCGCGCCACCTTGGCCACCTGCTCGGCGTTGGTCTCCGCCAGCCGTCCCCGCCCCAGGAAGAGGTTGTCCTCCAGGCCCACCCGCACGTTCCCGCCCATCAGTGCCGACGCGGTCACGAACGTCATCTGGTGCCGCCCCGCACCGAAGGCGGACAGCTGGTAGTCCTCGCCGAACAGCTTGTCGGCGATGCTCACCATGTGGGCGAGGTTGTCGACGTCCGGGCCGATCCCGCCGAGGATGCCGAAGATCGCCTGGATGAAGAACGGGGGCTCGGCCAGCCCCTTCTCCACGACGTGGGCCAGGTTGTACAGGTGGCCCACGTCGTAGCACTCGAATTCGAACCGGGTGCCGCGCTCCCGCCCGAGCTGCTGCAGCGTCGCCTCGATCTGGTCGAAGGTGTTGGCGAAGATGTTCCCGCTGCTCCCCAGCACGTAGGGCTTCTCCCAGTCGTACTTCCACTCGCGCTCCCGCGCCGCCGCGCCGGAGAAGTCGAAGTTGATCGAGCCCATGTTGAGCGACGCGAGCTCCGGCTCGAAGGTCAGCGCCGCGGCCAGCCGCTCCTGCACGGTCATGGTGATCGCGCCGCCCGTCGTGATGTTGATGACGGCGTCGGTGTCCTGTGCCAGTGCCGAGACGAACGGCCGGTACACCTCGGGGTCCGGGGACGGGCGGCCGTCCCGCGGATCGCGGGCGTGCAGGTGCAGCACCGCGGCTCCGGCCTCGACCGCTCCCTTGCCCTGCTCGATCATCTGCTCGGCGGTCACCGGCAGCCCGGGCGACATCGACGGCGTGTGCACCGACCCCGTCAGTGCGCAGGAGATGATCGTCTTCGCGGCTCGCTTCACGGGTGCTCCTCGTTGGGGGTTCTGGCTCAGAAGTCGGTCACGATGGAATGGCGCAGGACCCGCCACCCGCCGTCGACGGGGACGACGACCTGCTCGAGCCGCCCGCTGGTGGCGATGCGCGGGCCGGACTCGGAGGGCTCGAGCCGGAAGTAGTAGACCGACGCGCCGTAGCGCCCGTCCGCGTCCGGTCCGTCCACCAGCAGGTTGGTGGCGTGGTGCTTGGTGCTCCGCCGGCCATCGGCGGTCGGGGCCGGCTGCCGCGCCTCGTAGACCGCCCTGATGGCGGCCGGGTCGCTGACCTCCTGCGCGCCCGCGACCACCGTCGCGCCCTCGAGGACGGCCATGACCTCGTCGAGGTCGCACCGGTCGCAGGCGTCGAAGTACCGGGCGACGTGAGCGAGCAGCGAGGTGTGCACCTCGGCGTCGGTCATGACGTGCCGACCGTCGCCGCGGCGCGGTCGGCGATCACCCGCGCGCCGACCGGCACGACGTCACCGTTGGCTGCGCCCTCGATCGCCGTCCAGATGTGCTCCGCGCAGGTCTCCGGGGTGGCGAACTCCCCCGCCGCCTCGACCTGGCGGAAGTAGTGGACCAGTGGGACCTCGTCCGGATTCCGGGTCATGACGCTGCGCACGACATCCGTGAGCACCGCGTAGGGCACCACGGTGATCACCCGGTTGCCCGTGCCGTCCTGCTCGGCAGCGGCGATGCGGCCCCAGTGGTGCAGACCGTCCTTGCCCGCGCAGTAGTGCGCCAGCCCGGTCGTGTCCTTCCCCGCCGCGGGGGATCCGCACAGCACGAGCGTGGCCCGGATGCCGCGCTCCCGGCAGGCCCGCAGGAACGCCTGCCCGAGGGCCATCCCCGACGCCGCGTTGAGGATGACGACGGAGGCGTACTCGCCCGGGTCCAGGTCGGCGACCCGACCCACCGGGTCGCTGGTGCCGGCGCAGTGGAAGAAGACCGCGTGCGCCGGCTGCTCCGCGTCGAGGGCCGCCTCGATCGCGGCGACGACGGCGGGCCACTGGGCGGCGTCGCCGAGGTCGGCCCCCGTCCAGTGGCCGGCGGAGGGGCGGCGGCTGAAGGTGTGGGGCTCCCCGATGCCTGCCGGGATCTGGCCGAGGAACGCGGCGCCGATCCCGCTGGAGGCACCGGTGACGAACAGGGACGTGGTCACTGCGCCGACTCCTCCTCGAGCAGGACGTCGGTGGTGTGCGCGATGTGCGCCGCCAGGCGGCGCTGCGCCAGCTCGCCGTCGCCGAGCTGCACCGCCTCCACGATCGAGCGGTGCTCACCGGCGATGTCCCGGCCCTTGCTGCCGGGCATGGGAACGGACCACCGACGGTAGAGATCGCCCGCGTCGCGCAGGGACTGCGCGATCTCCAGCAGCCGGGCATTGCCGCACGCGGCCAGCAGGTGGTGGTGGAACGCCGCATGCACCCGAGACCAGTCCTCGCTCATGACCGGCGGGTCGCCGGGCTGGTACGTCTCGGTGTTCTCGAGCAGGTAGTGCGCGGCCACGAGGCCGGAGCGCCACTCGACGTCGCCGCGCTCGACCGACCGACGCATCGCGAGGGTCTCGATGTCCAGCCGCACCTCGGTCAACTCCAGCAGATCCGCCCGGGAGATCGGGACGACCTGGAAGCCCTGCTGCGGCTGGGCATTGACCAAACTCTGCTCGGCCAGCCGGGTCAGCGCCTCGCGCACGACGCTGACACTCACTCCGTAGTCCTGCGCCAGCGCCGCCGGGCCCAGCTTCTCCCCCGGACGCAGCTCTCCGCTGAGAATGCGCTCGCGGACCGCGTCGTAGACCTCGATCGCCCGGGTCTTCGCCTTCCGCTCGGCCACGGGCATCGCCACCAGCCGCCCGTTCCCCGGTTCCGTAGTCACCACGATCGTCACGACCCTCCGCTCGTTCCTGCGCGGCTCACATCATCGCCGTACGCATTCGCGGTGACCTGCTCCGGCAGGTCCGGGCCTGTCGGACGCGCGCCGGGGTCCGTCCCGGTCGACGGGCGGCGCAGGCCGGTCAGCGCCGCCATCGCGCTGCGGAGCAGCCCGACGATCCCGCCCGGGGCGGCGACGATGACGGCGATGACGAGCACGCCGCTGAGGAGCGCCTGGAGCACCGGCTGGCCGTCGAGCGCCCGGTTGACCAGGTAGTAGATGACGAACGCCCCGATCACCGGACCGGTGACCGTGCCCATGCCGCCGACGATCACCATGACGAGGGCGGTCACCACCCACTGCAGGCTGAACATCGAGTTCGGCTCGATCGACGCCTGGTTGATGGCGATCGCGCCGCCCATCAGCCCGGTGAGGAGCCCGCTGAGCACGAGGGCCTGCCGCTTCACGCTGCGCGTGGGCACCCCGAGAGCCGCGGCCGCCCCTTCGTCGTCCCGCACGGCCATCAGCCGCAGGCCGAACGTCGAGCGCAGCACCAGCATGGTGACCACGCAGGTCAGGACCGCGAGCGAGGCGATGAGCTGGAACTTCAGGGCGCGGTCGGGCAGGGCGGACAGCGGCATGTTGAGCCCGCGGCTGGCGCCGGTCCAGTTCCAGGTGACCATCCAGGCGAGGGCGATGAGCGCGACCGCGGAGGAGCCGATCGCGAAGTACACCCCCGACAGCCGCAGCAGTGGGTAGGACACCAGCCACGCCAGCGCCGCGGAGAGCACCCCGCCGACGACGAGCGCGATCGGCCAGGACAGGCCGCCCTTGGCGACGACCATGGCCAGCGTGTAACCGCCGGCGCCGACGAACACCGAATGGCCCAGGGACAGCTGCCCGTTGATCCCGCCGACGATGTTCCACGCCTGCGCGACACCCACCCAGATCAGCAGGTTCAGCAGGATCTCCTGCGTCCCCCGGGGCACGTTCCCCGGGATGAGCAGGAGCACTCCGAGGACCAGGACCCAGCCGGCCAGGCCGAGCGCCGTCCTCCTCGACGAGCCGGTCACGCGGCCACCTCCTTCGGTACCGGACGGCGGGGGCTCCGCGTCGCGCGGCGTGGGGCGCCCAGCAGTCCCTGGGGACGGACCAGCAACAGGACGAGCAGCAGCACGTTGACCGCGATCGGCGAGTACACCGGTCCGACCAGCCCGCCGACCGCGGCCGAGACGACACCCACGAGGACACCACCGAGCAGGGTGCCGGGGATCGACCCGACACCGCCCATGACGACCACCGTGAACCCGAGGACCAGGAGCGGCAGGCCGCCGTTGGGCTCCACCGAGAAGGCGGTGCCGTAGACGATCCCGGCCAGCGCCGCGATGGCGGCAGCGGCCCCGAACGTGAGTGCGTGCATGCGCGGGATGTCGATCCCGAGCGTGCTCGCCGTCGCGGGGTCCGCCGCGGAGGCACGCAGCGCCGAGCCGAACCGGGTGCGGGTGAGCACCACCTGCGAGGCGGCGATGACCACCACGGCCAGCCCGAACGCGACGAGGTTGACCGTCTGCACCGTCAGGCCGGCGACCGTGAACCCGCTGCTCCCCCACGGCGCCGAGAGCGACCGCGGCGTGGTGCCGAACCCGAAGGTGAACAGCCCCTGACCGATCAGCAGCAGGCCGAACGTCGCGACCAGCGGCGCCTCCATCGACGTGCCGACCAGCCGCTGCAGCAGCAGCCGCTGGATGAGCGCGGCGACCAGGAAGACCACCGGCCCGACGACGACGAAGCTGAGCAGCGGGTCGACCGGGATCACCCGGGCGACCAGGATCGCGACGTACGCGCCGGCCAGCACGAGGACGCCGTGCGCCAGGTTGACCACCCGCATGATCCCGAACACCAGGGACAGGCCCAGGGCCACCAGGGCGTAGAGCCCGCCCAGCAGCGCCCCGTTCAGCAGGGCTTCGACGGTCATGGCCGGAGCCTCAGCCCGCCTGGCCGGGCACCAGCAGCTTGCCGGCCGCCTCGTCCGCCGGCCACACGATGACCTGCGAATCGCCCTGCCACTGCACCGCGCTGGCGGGGATGACCGCCCGGTGGTTGTCCTCGAAGGTGATGTTCGCCAGCACGGTCTTCAGATCCTTGGTCTTCCCCAGCGCCTCGTTGATCGCGTCGGGGTCGGTGCTGCCGGCCCGCTCGATGGCGTCGGCGAGGATCTGCACCATGGCGTAGGCGGAGACGAGCGACTGGGTGCCGAGACCGTCGCCGAACTTCGACTTGTTGGCGTCGTAGAGCTTCTGGCCGCCGACGTTGCCGTTGTCCGGCGTCCACCAGCCGAACACCGACGCCCCGTTGGCGAGCTCACCCACGGCCTGCGGGAAGCCGACCGTGCCGCCCTTCTCCGGCCAGGCCGTCTTCGGCGCGTAGCCCAGGGCGTTCATCTGCTTCCACAGTGCCGCGGCGTCCGGCGGGATCACCTGCGCGATCATCACGTCGGCGTCGGCGTCCTTGGCCGCCTGCACGAACTGGCTGAAATCGGTGGTGCCGACGGGGAACTTCGCGTGGTAGGCGATCTCGTAGCCGTACTTGGGCGCCTGGGCCTCCCAGAGCGCGCCCATGGCCTCGCCGTCCTCGGCCGTGTCGGTGAACAGCGCGACCCGCTTGTTGGTCTGGACGAGGTCGGAGGCCTGGAAGTTGACCGCCGTCTGCTCCTTCTCGTCGATGAAGACGTCCCAGGCGTACTTCCATCCGTCCTTGCTGGCCTGCAGCCATGCCCCCGTCGGCGTCAGTCCCGACACCGCAGGAACCTGCTCCTGGTTGGCGACGATGGAGAAGGGGATGGTGATCGGCGGGGTGGCCGAGCCGAGCAGGGCGACGGCGCCCTCGTCGTTGATCAGCGAACGCGTCGTGGAGGTGACCAGGGTGGGGTCGGACTTGTTGTCCTTGATGACGAGTTCGAGCTTGCGCTTCTGACCGTCGACCTCGACTCCGCCGTCGTCGTTGATCGCCTTCACCGCCTGCTCGTAGCCGGCCTTGAGCGAGGGGCCGAACACGCCGAGCGGGCCGGTCAGCGAGATCGATGCGCCGAGGACGACCGCGTCGCCCGAGGAGCCTCCACCGCCGTCACCGCCACAGGCCGCGAGCAGGGTGGTCAGCGCCGCGCCTGCGGCGACGACGGCCAGGGTCTTCCTACGCTTCATGGGAATGGCCTTTCTCGGACCGCGGTCGACCCACGGCGGACGGGAGGGAGAAGTGGTGTGCGACTGCTGGAGTGCGGGAGTGCTAGCGGGCAGCGCCGAAGTAGGCGGCGGAGAGCCGATCGGCGTCGTCGAGGGCCTGGGGAGGCCCGTCGTAGGTGACCCGACCCCGGTCGAGCACGTACGCGTGGTCGGAGATGGAGAGGCTGCGGTGCGCGTTCTGCTCGATCAGCAGGACGGAGGTGCCGGCGTCCCGGATGCGGCCGACCGCCTCGTACACCGCGTCGACGGCGACCGGGGACAGGCCGAGTGAGGCCTCGTCGAGGATCAGCAGCCGCGGGTCGGACATCAGCGCGCGGGACATGGCGAGCAGTTGCTGCTGCCCCCCGCTGAGCGTGCCGGCCGTCTGGTCGCGGCGTTCGGCGAGCAGCGGGAAGAGCCGGCAGAGCTCGTCGGCCCGGGCGGCCCGATCGGGGCCGGCCAGGGTGTACCCACCGAGCAGGAGGTTCTCCTCCACGGTGAGCTCGCCGAAGATCTTGCGTCCCTCGGGACAGCAGGCGACCCCGCGCGTCACCCGCCGGTGCGGCGGCAGCGCGTTCACCACGGCGCCGGAGACGCGCACCTCGCCGCCGGCGGCCGGGAGCAGGCCGGTGATGACCCGGGTCATCGTGGTCTTGCCCGCCCCGTTGGCACCGAGCACGGAGACGACCTCGCCGGGCTGGACGCGCAGGCTGACGCCGTCGAGGGCGACCGCCTTGCCGTAGCGCGCGGTGACCCCGTCGAGCTCCAGCAGCGGAGGCTCGGTGGAGACACGCCCGGGACGCTCCCCGCTGCGCGCGGTGGGGACGCCCTCGCCCAGGTAGATCGACCGGACGACGGGATCGGCGGCCACCTGGTCGGGGGTGCCGCTGGCGACGACCTTGCCCCAGTCGATGACGACGACCCGCTGGGCGAGTTGGCGGATGACCGTCTCGACGTGCTCGACGACGACCAGCGCCACCCCCTCGGCATGCACCTTGCGGACGATGTCGATCATCTGCTCGGTCTCGTGCGCCACCAGCCCCGCGCCCACCTCGTCGAGGAAGAGGACGCGCGGGTGCAGGGACAACGCGCGGGCCAGCTCGAGGCGCTTCAGGTCGAGGAGACCGAGGCTCTCTGCCGGCCGGTGGGCCTTCTCGGCCAGGCCGCACAGTCCCAGGACGTCCATGTCCCGCATCCGGTCACCCCGCGCGAGGGAGCCGACGCGGATGTTCTGCTCGACGGTCAGCCTTAGGAACGGCCGCGGCACCTGGTTGGCCAGGGCCACTCCCGACCGGGCGATCCGGTGGATCGGCCAGCCGAGCACCGACCGTCCGTCGAGCAGCACGTCGCCGGAGTCGGGCCGGATCTCCCCGAGCAGGGTCTTGAGCAGCGTGCTCTTGCCCGCGCCGTTGGGACCCATCACCCCCACCACGTCGCCCGCCTCGATCCGGAGATCCAGGCCGTCGAGGGCGGTGACGCCCCCGAAGCGCTTCGTGAGGCCCCGGGCCTCCAGCAGCGGCACGGCTCAGCCCACGGGTGCGTCAGCGCGCAGGGACGACCGCAGGGACGACCGCAGCGTGCGCAGCACGTCGTCCAGGCCGGTGGCCGGGCTCGCGTCGTAGACGTAGAAGTCCGGACGGACGACGACGGCATCGGCCGCGAGCTCGTCGAACCACGCCCCGTAGGTGCCCTCGTCGTCGGACACCGGCGCGCCGTCGCCGATCTCGACGAAGCGGACGCCGTAGTCCTCCGCCCACGCGCGGGTCTCCCCGTCGAGCGCGGCGAGGGCGCCGGGTCGGCCGAGCACGGTCCAGCCGTAGCCGAAGAGGTCGTCGAAGCGGCCGCTCCGTCCGTCGACCGTGACCCGCCCCTGGTAGGAGGTGAACCCGGCCTCCGGGTGCGTGCCGATCAGGCCCGGGCCCAGGTGCGGCGGGGGCGGGGGCGGCGGTGCCAGCGACGGGTCGGCGAGACCCGCCATCATCTGCTGGTCCCGGGCCGCTGCGGCCTCCGGGTCGCTGACGCAGATGACCTGGCCGAGCCCCATCGACATCTGGATGAAGTAGCGGACGTGTTCCAGGCGCTCGGGCCCGTAGGTGTCCAGCAGCCCGTCGTCGGCCGCACCCCGCAGGACCGCGTCGAGCTTCCAGGCCAGGTTGTCCGCGTCCCGGATGCCGGCGCACATGCCCTGGCCCGCGAACGGCGGCATGAGGTGCGCGGCGTCGCCGGCGAGGAAGAGCCGGCCGTCCCGCCAGTCGTCGGCCCAGCGGGCCCGGAACCGGTAGACGACGTGCCGCTCGAGGTCGGAGTTCTCCGGGGTGAGCCCCCACTCCGCGAGCCGGCGCCAGGCCGTCTCCGGGGTGTTGAGCTCCTCGATGGTCTCCCCCGGCATGCGCATGAACTCCCAGCGCCGGCGGTGCGGCGCCCCGCCCGGGACGACGGTCGTCGGGCCCTCGGGACGGCACCACTGCCACGCCGGGGGGTCGAAGTGCATGGGCTCGTGCGGCAGCATGTCCACGATCAGCCAGTCGAACTCGAAGCCGAGGTCGGTCATCGAGACGTCCATCCGGCTGCGCACGAACGAGTTGGCCCCGTCGGCACCGATGACGTACGTGCCGCGGAAGGTGCGGGTCTCGGCATCCGGACCACCGTCGGTCCGGCGAGCGCGCACCGTGGCGCCGTGCTCGTCCTGGGCGACGTCGACCGCTTCCCAGCCGCGGAAGACCTGCGCGTGCTCCTCCGTGCAGACGATCTTGTCGATCTCGCGCTCGAGGTCGGGCTGGTTGAAGAAGTTGGACGTGTGCCAGCCGGACCGCCCGGTGCCCTTCCAGTCCAGCTCGAGCAGGGTCTCCTTGTTCGCGTTGACCCACCGGTAGGTGTTGTCGTACTGCTGGATCACCGGGTTGGTCTCGGAGTCCAGGCCGATGCTCTGGAACAACCGGGCGACCTCGTCGTCGAAGTGCACCGCGCGCGGGAAGGCGTACGCCCCCGGGAACCGCTCTATGCACGCCGACGTCCAGCCCTGGCGGCCCAGCTTGTAGGAGAGGTACTGACCGACCGGGCCGAAACCGACGATGACGACGTCGACCTCGACATCGGCCTGCGCGCTCGCGTCCACGGCGCCGCTCATTTCGAGTGCGCCCCGGTCATCATGGCCGCGACGTCCTCGGGGTTGAGGAAGGACGGCGACGGCGGCGGGCCCCAGCGGAACAGCCCGCGGGCGCCCTCGACGGCCTCCGGCTGCCACAGGGAGTCGTCGACGATGCAGTCCATGTCGGAGTAGTACTCACTGAACGTGCCCGAGGGGTCCTTCAGGTACCAGAAGAAGTTCGACCCGGCGTAGTGCCGGCCGAGGCCCCAGGCGTGCCGCTCCGGGTGGTCCTCGAGCATCGACATCGCGCCGCGCCCGATGGCGTCGACGTCGTCGACCTGCCACGACGTGTGGTGCGGGAAGGTGATCGGCGCCGGCATGATCAGCAGGTTGTGGTGGTCGGTGCTGCAGCGCATGAACGCCCCCACCCCGGCCCGGTCGCTGACCTTGAACCCGATGCCCTCGTTGAAGAACCGCGTCGAGGTCTCGGCGTCCGGGCTGCCGAGCACCACATGCCCGAGGCGGCGCGGCTGCACGCGGTCGTCGGTGGAGGCGCCGTAGGCCCGTTCGCCGGTGCGGACGATGCTGCCCGGCCCGTTGTACTGCGGGTGCGGCTGGGCCGGCTGCTCGACGCGCGCCTCGACGGCGACGACGACACCGGTGCCGGTGGCCGGGTCCGCGGTCTCCAGCCGGTCGTCCTCCAGCGTGTGCGCCACGCCCAGCCGGGTCAGGCTGGCCGCGATCCGGCCGAGGTCGTCGGCGTCGTCCGCACCGACGGTGACCGTCGAGATCCGGCGGAACGAGCCCTCCTCGACCGTGAGCTGGCGACCGCCGTCGGTCGTGGAGAAGGACCGGTCACCGTGGTGGGTGAGGCCGAACTCCTCGTAGTAGGAGACGACCTCGTCGACGTTGGGCACCTGCAGGACGAACGAGCTCAACCGGTGGAGAGCCATGGCGTCACGCTCCGGGGTTCACGAGGGTGGTGGACAGGTCGCCGATGCCCTCGATGGTGCTCACGAGGGTGCCCGGCTGCAGGAATCGCTGCGGCGTGCGGCCCATGCCGACGCCCTTGGGGGTACCGGTGAAGATCAGGTCGCCGGGGTAGAGGGTCAGTGCCTCCGACAGCCGGGCGACCAGTTCGGGCACCGAGAAGATCAGGTCCCCCGTGCGGCCGTCCTGGAGGACCTCGCCGTCCAGCGCGCAGCTGATGGCGAGGTCGTCCTTGTCGGCGAACTCGTCGGGGGTCACGACGACGGGGCCGACGGGGCTGAAACCGGGGTAGGACTTGCCGAGGGAGAACTGCGGGGCCGGTCCGCGCGTCTGCACCGCCCGCCACGACAGGTCCTGACCGATCGTCAGGCCGGCCACGTGGTCCCAGCCCTTCTCGGCCGGAACCCGGTGGCCCTCCTTGCCGATGACGACGACGAGCTCCACCTCCCAGTCGACGTTGTCGCTCGGCAGCTCGACGACGGCGTCGGGGCCGGCGAGGGAGGACTGGAACTTGGCGAAGACCACCGGGTGCTCCGGGATGGCGAGGTTGCTCTCCATGGCGTGCTCGCGGTAGTTGAGGCCGATGGCGACGACCTGCCGCGGGGCGGGGACGGGGATCCCCAGGCGGCCGGTCACCCGCGGCGCGTCGGCGGGGAGGCCGTCGGCCACCCACGCGCGGAAGTCCTCCCAGCGCGCGTAGATCGCCTGCGGATCGGGCGAGAACCGCCCGCCACTGGCCTCGGCGACATCGATCCATTCGTCGCCGTCGGCAACTGCCAGCCGCCCGTCCACGTTCGCAAGCCGCACGAAGCCATCTCCTCGAGTTGTTTCCATCCGCTCCGCCGATCAGAGGACGGCGCCGGACGTGTGTGGGGCAGTGAGCATGATCACCGCCGTGGTCTGGTTCACACTCAAGCACGGCTAGGATCGATCGCGCAAGGAAAAAACGATTCCAAGCCAGAAAAGTCGATTTCACTCGCGGTGCGCGGACGCACCGTCACGGAGGACCCCATGCGTACACCGGACGACGCCCCGCTCGAGCCGATGCCACCGGCCCGCCAGCGACTGGTGGTCCTGGCCTCTCGCCCGTCCGGCATCCCCCAGGCCGAGCACTTCGCGCTCGTGGAGGGCGACGTGCGGGCACCGGGCCCGGAGGAGCTCCTCGTCCGCAACGAGTTCCTGTCCGTCGACCCGGGCATGCGCGGCTGGGTCAACGAGGCCGCGAACTACTCCAACCCCGTCCCGCTGGGCGGGGTGATGCGCTCGTTCGCCGTCGGCACCGTCGTCGCCGGCGCCGGCGGCGGGTACCGGGTCGGCGACCGGGTGATGGGCAGCTTCGGCTGGCAGGAGTTCGCGACCGTCCGCCCCGAGGCGGTCCTCCGCCGCGTGGACGAGGAGGGTTTGTCGCCGTCGCTGGCCCTCGGCGTGCTCGGCCTGACCGGGGTGACGGCGTGGATCGGGATCAACCAGGTGATCCGCCCCGTGGCCGGGGAGACCGTCGTCGTCTCCACCGCCGCGGGGGCGGTGGGCTCGGTGGCCGGGCAGCTCGCCCGGCTCGCGGGCTGCCGCACCGTGGGGATCACCGGCGGCCCCGAGAAGGTGCGCATCTGTCTCGATGACTTCGGGTTCGACGCCGCCGTCGACTACCGCTCCGCCACCTTCGCCGCAGACCTGGCCGCCGCCGTACCCGACGGCGTCGACGGCTACTTCGACAACACGTCCGGAACCGTCACCGACACCGTGCTGCCACTGATCAACGTCAGGGCACGCATCGCGGTCTGCGGGACCGCAGCTGTGTCGAGCTGGGAGCCGTGGCCTGCCGGACCGCGCGTGGAGCGTCATCTGCTGACCAAGCGGGCGCGGATGGAGGGCTTCCTCTTCTTCGACCACCAGGAGCGGATGGGCGCGGCCGTCGCCGAGCTGGCGGAACTCGTGCGGGCGGGGCAGGTCCACCACCGGGAGGACGTGCTGGAGGGACTGGAGACCGCGCCGGACGCCATCGCCGGCATCTACCGGGGTGAGAACCTCGGCAAGCGGGTGATCCGCCTCGGTTGACCTGGGCTCAGCTGCCGCCCTCGAGGCGGGCGCGGAGCGCGGCCAGGTCCTTCCGGTTGGCCCGGCGCATCGCGGCCGACAGGAACGGCCCGGCCACCGTGGAGAAGCCGGCGGGGCAGGCCGCGGTTGCGCAGGGTCATCCGCGTGGCGCCGGTGTCCAGCGCCTGCCAGCTGTAGGTCGTCTCCATCGGGAAGGGGCCGTCCGCTGTCCGCATGACCAGGCGCTCGTTCGGCACCAGCTCGACGACCTCGTAGGTGTAGGCGAGCCGGCGGCCGAGAAAGCGGGCGACGAAGTCCATGCACGAGCCGACGGCGACCGGCGGCGGCGTCCGCCACTCGACGGAGTCGATGTTCACGTACCACTGCGGCGCGTTGCCCGGATCGCCGGCGAAGGCGGCGACCTCCGCCGCCGGACGCGGGATCACCGTCTCGGTCACCACGTCGACGGTCCCGGCCATTCGTCACCTCCTGGCGGGAATCGTCGCGCGCGCGGGCGGAGTCGGCGACTAGAGAGGCACGCGCAGCACCTGACCGACCTGGATCCTGTTCGGGTCACGGAGCCGGCTCGCCGCGGCGATCTTCGCGACGGTCGACCCGGTCGCCTGGGCGATGGCGCTGACCGTGTCGCCGCGGACCACCTGGTGGAGCTGGTAGCCCTCCATGCCGCCGATCACGATGATCGGCACGGATTGGGTGTCCAGCCCGGCGTCGCGCACCCCGCGGGGGTCGTCGCCGGCCAGTTCGAACGTGGCCTCGCCGATGAAGTCGGTGTCGACCGGCGCCTCGTGGACGAACGACTCCAGCAGCCCCATCGATCCCGCGGTGAACGACCCCTCGGCGAGCACGCCGTCCGGGGCACGGATCACCCAGCCGTAGGTGGCCTCGAACGCCGTCCCGAGGGCGGCGATGGCCACCCTGCGGCCGACGAGGTCCCACGGCTGCGGCTGCCTGAGCTGGATTCCGTAGAGGTCCATCGCGACTCCCGGGGAAGGGGACGTGGCGCCGCCCACTTGTCCCGCCGTCGCCGCGGCGGTACAAGACCGATCGGGCTCACCGCGCGGGTCAGGCGGGGTCGGGGTAGCCGTACTCCTCGTCGGTGACCAGGTCGCCCCAGCTGGTGTCGTCGCCCTCCCAGATGGCGGTGTGCACCATGAACCGGTCGGGTGCGGCGCCGTGCCAGTGCTCCTCGCCGGGCGGCGTCCAGATGACGTCGCCGGGGCGGATCACCTGGACCTCCCCGCCGCGCGCCTGGATCAGGCCGACGCCGTCGGTGACGTGCAGGGTCTGGCCCAGCGCGTGCGAGTGCCAGGCGGTGCGGGCACCCGGCGCGAAACGCACGGTGTTCACCCGGGCGGTCTGGCTGCGGGCGATGACGTCGAAGTGCACGTCGCCGGTGAACCACTCGGCGGGGCCCTTGACCGTCGGCTGCGGAGGCAGGAATTCCATCGTCTTCTCTCTCGTGCCGGCTTCGGGACGCCGTCCAGCAAACCCCCTTCCGTGGGCCCGTAGCAGTGTGTGCCGAGCGGGGGTACCGGCAGTACCCCTCTACTTCCCCACCGCGGCCGCGATGATCTCCCGCAGTTCGGCCCGGGATGGTCCGGCCGGGTGCGGCGCCCGCCAGCCGGTGGCGTACACGGCACGGGCGATCGGCTCGACCGGGTCCAGCGACGACGGGAGCTCGAGCATCGACAGGTAGCCACCGGTGCGCGCCATGATCGCGGGGTCGGCAGCCGCGGCGGCGAGGATCAGGTCCGACGGCAGGCGCCGCGTGAGGTCGACGTCCCCGCCCTCCCATCGGCGGACGGTGTCGGCGTCCATCGCCACGTGGTCGGCGACCCACGGCCGCATGGTCTGCTCGCACCAGGCGTCGAACGGCTCCGCGATGGCGGCCGGGTCGTCGCCGCTGTCGACCAGGGCGAGCAGCCGGAGGACCTGCGCGAACGTCGTCGTCACGCCGCGGCCGAAGATCGGCGTGGTCGTGGCGACCGAGTCGCCGACGCTGACCAGGCCCGGGGCGCACGGCCGGCCGTCACGTGTCTGCTGACCGCGGTAGGCGTTGCGCAGGGGGCCGCCGGGCAGGACGTCGGTGATCGGCTCGGCGCGCGCGGGGTCGGTCCACGCGGCGAGGCCGTCCACCGCCCGGCAGGCGGCGTCGAACGCGGCCGCGTGCCTGAGGTCCTTCAGGGCCGCGTCGGCGGTGGGCCGGATCAGCACGACCGAGAACTGGCCGCGTTCGTGCAGGAACACCAGCACCTGCCAGCCGTCGAGGTCGGCCTGCCAGGCGAGTGGATCGGTCATCGGTCCGGGGTCGCACCCGTCGTGCAGCCGGTACTGGCGGTCGACGTAGGCCATGCCGCACGGGCCCCCGACGGTCGCCCGTGCCCGCACCTCGTCGACGGCGCGGCCGGAGCGCCCCGCAGCGTCGATCACGAGATCGGCCTCGAGCGGCATGCGGTCGACCACGAGGCCGCGGACGCGACCGTCCGGCGCCAGGACGCCGTCCACGTGGCCCCGCCGGACGGTCAGGCCCCGCACCCTCGCTGCGGTGGCTCGCAGCGCGCGCTCGAAGGTGTCCCGGCTCGACCGGTGCCCCGCGGGTACGACGCCCATGCCCGGGACGTCGAACGTGACCGGCTCGGCCCCCAGATCGAGCCACGCCTCCAGAGCGGCCGGCCACTCCCGGCCGAGCGCGAGGCCGACCTGCGTCCGGAACGTGTGCGCGTGGTGGAACTGCATCACCCCGGGTCGGCTCCAGTGACCCTGCGGCGGCGGCCCGGTGTCCCGGTCGACCGCCACGACGTCGTGGGCCCGGCCCGCCAGGGCGGCCCCGAGGAACAGGCCGGCGGGACCGGCCCCGATGATCGCCACCCGCATGGCTCGGCAGGGTCTTCCCGCCGAGCCGGCCGCGTCAACGGATTTCGCGGTTCAGCCGGTGGCCGTGTCCAGCGGCCGCACGGTGCCCTCGTCGAAGTCCGTGACGAACGCGCGGCGTCCGTCGGGGGTGACGGCGATGCTCGTCGGGCTCGCACCCGTCGGGATCCGCGCCGTCACGGCCCCGGTCGACACGTCGACCGCCGCGACGGTGCCGTCGTTCACGTCGGCCGTGTAGAGGTGCTTGCCGTCGGGCGCGTAGGTGACGTCCTGCGGGCCGGCGCCGACCGCGGGCACGGTGCCGACGACGGTGTTGCTGGCCGGGTCGATGAGCCGCACGTCGTCCCCCGCGTAGTCGACGACCGCGATCCGGGACCCGTCCGGGGACATCTCGAGGCTGTGCGGCCCGTTGCCCACCGGGATGGTCGCGACCACGGTGTTCTGCGGGACGGCGAGCACCGTCACCAGGTTCGAGAAGTGGTTGGTCGTGTAGGCGAACCGGCCGTCGCGAGTGAAGACGATCCAGTGCGGGCAGGGCGCGGCCGGGATCCGGTCCACCATCGCGCCGGTCGCCGTGTCCATGACGTCGAGGTGTTCCTCGTCGTAGTACGGCACGTAGAGCAGCCGGCCGTCGGGAGTGGTCGCGGCGGCGTAGGGCCCCCGCCCCACCGCCAGCGCGGCGGTCGGCGTGTCGGTCGCGGTGTCGATCGTGACGAGGAAGTCGACGCCGAAGTCCGGGGTGTAGGCCGAGACGTACGCGCGCCGCCCGTCCGGGGAGAACGTCAGCATCTGTGGTGGCGCCTCCGGGATCGCGATCGTCGCGGTCACCGTGGCCGTCGCGGTGTCGAACCGGAACACCGCAGCTGCCCCGGGGTCGGCGATGTAGGCGAAGCGGCCGTCCGGGGCCATCGCGATGAAGTGCGGCGTCTTGCCGACGGGGACCGGTTGACCGGCCACCGGAATCGGCGAGCTCGCGGCCGGGACTCGCGTCGCGGTGCGCGTCGCCGAGGTGCCGGGGGCGGCGCTCGACCTCGCCTGCTGCTCACCCTCCGTGCGGCCGGGTCCGCGGGTCCAGAGCACGGCGGCGACGGCGAGTCCCGCAACCACGACGAGGCCGGCCGCGACGACGAGGAGCCGATGGGCCCGCCGCCGACGGTGCTTCCCGTGGGTGCTGTGCCGAAGGTCCATGAGGTTCCCGATCCGGCCGAGGCGCCCCCGTGCATCGAGGGAGGGGCTACCCCGCGGCGGGACGGCTCCACCCCGCCACCGGCGTGTCATCCGGCGAGCAGTTGCTCCCGCAGGATGTCGGCGTGCCCGCAGTGCTGAGCCAGCTCGCGCAGCAGGTGCAGGTAGACCCAGCGCAGCGGCAGGGGTCCGCGGCGGTTACCGCGCAGGAGGTCGTCCAGACCGAGGGTGGACGTCGTCCGCCGGGATGCCTCGCACGCCTCCCGGTGGGCCCGCCGGACCGACTCGATCGTGTCGCCGTCGTCGAGGACGAACGACTCGTCGGGCGTCGCCGGAATGCCGATCTCGGCACGCGTCCGGCAGGTGACGGCCTCGTCGAACCAGACCTTCTCGACGAAGGCGGCGTGCTTGACGAGCCCGAGTAGCGTGGTCCGGGAGGGCACAAGCGTGCGGCGGGCCTGGTCCTCGGTCAGCCCGTCGAGGCAGTCGTGCAGCGCACGACGGTGCTCGTCGAGGAAAGCCTCGAACTGCTGCTGCAGCGGCCGGTCGATCACGTCCTCGGCGAACGTGGGCGGGAAGACGGTCACCGCCCGAGCGTGCCACGGGCGGAGTGTCCGCGTCGCCGTCCTCCGGGCGGGCGACATCACGTTTGGCATCGGCCGGCGACACCAACCAAGACCAGAGCCGCCGTGGAGCCCCCGGACGGCTCCACGAGCGAAACCGGCTGAACCGTCGGCCGGTACCCCCTTGCGCACCGAACGGAGGGGCGCCCCCGCGTGGGCGCCGAACGCACCTGTGACGACGACACCCACTGCACCGACCGACCCGACCGGGCCCGGTGGCGGTCCGCCGACGGACGACGCACTGCACCCCGCCATCGCCGAGGCCCCGCTCCCGGTGGCCGACGAGAGGGCCGTCCTCGACCGCGGGGTCTTCGCCGTCGCCGCGGTGCTCGCGCTGGCGTTCGTCGCCTGGGGGTTCGTGAGCCCGAGCGGACTGGGCTCGGCCAGCGGCAGCGCGCTCACCTGGATCGAGAAGAACCTCGGCTGGTTGTTCGTGACCCTCGCGTCGGCCTTCGTCGTCTACGTGCTGTGGCTGGCGGGGAGCAAGTACGGGCGCATCCCGCTCGGCCGCGACGACGAGCAGCCGGAGTTCCGGACCGTCTCGTGGATCGCGATGATGTTCAGCGCCGGCATGGGCATCGGGCTGATGTTCTACGGCGTCGCCGAGCCGCTGACGCACTACGTCACCCCGCCGCCCCGGACGGTGGAGGGTGAGACCCCCGAGGCCATCCAGACGGCGATGGCCACCACCCTGTTCCACTGGACGCTGCACCCGTGGGCGATCTACGCGGTGGTGGGTCTCGCGATCGCCTACGGCACCTTCCGCCGCGGCCGCAGGCAGCTGATCAGTTCGGCGTTCGAGCCCCTGTTCGGCCGGCGCCGCACCGAGGGCCCGGCCGGGAAGCTCATCGACGTCCTGGCCATCTTCGCCACGCTCTTCGGCTCGGCCGCATCCCTCGGCCTCGGGGCGCTGCAGATCGGCAGCGGCATCGAGATCCTGGGCTGGGCCGGCGAGGTCGGGAACGGCGTCCTGGTCGCCATCATCGCGGTGCTCACCATCGCCTTCGTCGCCTCGGCCGTGTCCGGCATCGCCAAGGGCATCCAGTGGCTGTCCAACGTGAACATGGTCCTGGCGGTCGTACTCGCGGTCTTCGTGTTCGTGGTCGGACCGACCGTGCTGATCCTCAACCTCGTGCCCGGGGCGATCGGCAGCTACTTCTCCGACCTCGCGCAGATGGCCTCCCGAACGGAGGCCAGCGGCGGTGACCCGATGGCCGAGTGGATGCGCGGGTGGACCGTCTTCTACTGGGCCTGGTGGATCTCCTGGACGCCGTTCGTCGGTGTCTTCATCGCCCGGATCAGCCGTGGCCGCACCATCCGCCAGTTCGTCACCGGCGTCCTGCTCGTGCCGAGCGTGGTCACGCTGATGTGGTTCGCCATCTTCGGCGGGGCCGGCATCGCCGCGCAGCGGGACGGCCTGGACGTCGCCGGGCAGTCCACCTCGGAGGGCCAGCTGTTCGGGGTGCTCGAGCACTACCCGCTGGCGACCGTGATGACGGTGCTGGTGATGGTCCTCGTGGGGATCTTCTTCGTCTCCGGCGCCGACGCCGCCTCGGTCGTCATGGGCTCGCTGTCCGAGCGAGGCACCCTGGCGCCGAGCCGGCGGACGGTCGTCTTCTGGGGCGTCGTGATGGGTGCGGTGGCGGCGGTGATGCTGCTGGTCGGCGGGGACAAGGCCCTCGCCGGGCTGCAGAACCTGACGATCATCGCGGCGCTGCCGTTCGCCCTGGTCATGGTGGGCCTGGCCGTCTCGCTCGCCAAGGACGTGCGCTCGGACCCGCTCGTGCTGCGCCGCACCTACGCCACGGAAGCGGTCGAGCAGGCCGTCGTCGACGGCATCACCCGGCACGGGGACGACTTCGCGTTGGTGGTGGAGGCGACCTGCGACACCGACTCCGGTCCGTCGCGTCGCACCGGCTAGACCCGCGGTGAGCCGGATGGGGGAACTGCTGCGCGAACCGTGGGTGCAGCGTGGTGTGCGGGCGGCGTTGGCGGCGGCACTGGCCTGGCAGGTGGCCGTGCTGCTGCCGCCGCCGCTGGCCGCCTACGCGTACTACGCCCCCCTCGGCGCGGTCATCGCCGTGCACCCGACCGTCGCCGACTCCGCGGCGGCGGCGTGGCGGACGGTGCTCGCGATCCTGCTCGGCTTCGCTCTCGCGGTGGGGGTCTACGGACTCGCCCACGCGTTGCCGGGTGCGGCCACCATCGCCCTCCTCGTGGCGCTGGCGATCGGCGTGGAGCAGTGGCGGCCGCTGCGCGAGCAGGCCAGCTGGGTCAGCTTCGCCGCCGTCCTCATGATCACCGTCGGCTCTGCGGACCCGGGTGAGTACGCCCTCCGCTACGCCGGGCTGACCCTGCTCGGGGCGGCCATCGGGGTCGTGGTCACCACGGTGCTCTTCCCGCCCCTGCAGCTCACCACCGCCGTGCGGCGGATCGCGACGACGCGCGAGCTGCTCGACCGGCACCTGCAGGACATCGCCGCCGGCCTGCGCCGCGGGGAGGTACCCAGCCCAGGGGAGTGGGCGCGGCGCGGGCACGACCTCGAGGTCGCGCTGGACCGCATGCGGCACGCCGAGAGCGTGGTCGAGCGGGCGCGACGGGCCAACCCTCGCGCACGCCGCTGGGGAGGCACGGCCGCAAGCATCCGGGAGCAGTCCCGCGCGCTGGACCGGGTCGCCGTCCTGGTCGACGACCTGACCATGCTCGTCGTCGAGTTCCAGCCGCACCGTCGGGGGATCGACCGGATCGACGGCGGCACGGGATGGGTGCTGGCCGATGCGCTGGACAGCCTGGCGCGCGTCGTCCGCACGCCGTACCGCACCGCCGCGGACCCGCAGACGTCCGACGAACGGGACCTGGCCCTGGCAGCCGCCGAGTCCTCCCTGCGGCGGTTGACGACGCTGCTGCGCACCTCCGAGGTCGCCGACGACGAGGGCTTCTTCGCACTGGGCGCGGTCACGATCGGCATGTACCGCTCGCTGGACACTCTCCGGTCCGCCGACGAGAGGGCTTCGGCGACGGCGGTCTGACGACTCCGACCCGGACCGAGCCCTCGCAGGACCGCCTGGCCGGGCGCGAGCTCAACTCGATCAGGCCAGCAGCCCCGCGAGCAAGGCGTCGGAGTCGGCGAGCGCCGCGCGATCGTAGGTGGCGCCGGTGGCGAGCAGTTCGTCGGCGCCGGTGCGATCGGCGAGCTGCTCGAGGCGGCGGCGGACCGTCTTCGGACTGCCGGTGGTGACAGCGTCGAGGGCGCGCTCGACTCGCCCGGCGAGCTGGTCGTCCCAGCGCTGGTCGCGGGTGGTCGCCACCGGCTCCAGGGCGTCGAAGACGCCGGTGCGCCGCGAGCGGACCATCGCCCACACTTCGGGGAGCGCCAGCTCGCGGGCGTCGGCATCGGTGTCGGCGACCAGCAGGTCGAGCGAGACCGTGACGTGCGGACGGCTATCCCGATGTGCACGGAAGTCGTGGCGGTACGCCGCGAGCAGGTCCGCGAGGTCGGGCCGGTCGAGCACCGGACCACCCAGCACGACCGGGAGTCCGAGCCGGGCGGCGACCTCGATCCCGCGGCCAGTGGCCAGCACGAAGAGCGGGACGGGCGCCTCGGCGACCGGGTGGGCGGTGACCGGTGCGGTCCGCTCGACGTAGCCACGGAGTTCGACGATGTCGTCGGCGAACGTGTCCGGCTCATCGCCGGAGCGACGCAGAGCGCGGCGCACGGGCGCGGTGAAGCCGAGCGAGCGGCCCACGCCGAGGTCGATCCGGCCCGGATGGAGTCCGGCCAGCATCAGGAACTGCTCGGCCACGATGAGGGGCTGGTGGTTGGGCAGCATCACCCCGCCCGACCCGAGGCGGATCGTTGCCGTGTGCGCCCCGACCGCCGCCAGCAGCACCGCCGGCGCTCCGGACGCGATACCCGGCCAGCCGTGGTGCTCGGCCACCCAGATCCGGTGATAGCCGAGCCGCTCCGCCACGACTGCCCGCTCCACGGTGTGCGTCAGGGCGGCCCCCTCGGGAAAGCCGGCACGGGTGCGGGAGCGGTCGAGCAGCGAGAGCCTCACATCAGCAGCCAACCTCGGACGCCCGGTTCGGCTTCCGGCCGTAATTCCCCGGCGCGAGCATCGCCCGCAACAGACGCCTCCGAGCCACCCCGCCTGGCTCATCGTCCCCTGGGCGAGGGCGAAGGTGAGCTGCTCTACAGGCAGGACGACGTCTTCCCGGGGTAGCCCGTCGACGCCTCACGGGTACGGCTCGAAGGTCGGCGCGACGGGCGCAGACGCACGTAGGGCCCGGTCGGTTGACCGGGCCCTACGTGGTGGAACGGGGGTTCACCGGGGGTTCTCTCCGAGCGCCGGTTCGCGGAAACGAATCCAGGCTTTCGAGGAAAACCCCGTGGTGGAGGTGGCGGGAATCGAACCCGCGTCCTTCGACGCATCACCAGGGCTTCTCCGAGCGCAGTCCGCGTTGCCTCTGCTCGACCCCACCGATCATGCAGACAAGTCGGTGTGACGGGCCCAGTCACTGTTTGGTGTCCCGCGCGCGCCCGTGACCGGCACGCGCAGTGAGTCATCTAGCTGATGCCAGGATCCGGGCCGATGACGAACCCGGGCTGACAGCGACGCCTAGCTGCCGTCAGGCAGCGAGGGCGTACGCGCGCTGATCAGAGTCGGCGCTTGTGTGTTTTGCAACGGATGGTTAACGAGCTCATCGTTGCCTTCCTCGGCTCGCTTCCCCTGGTCACCCGACCGAAGTCGAGACCATTCACCCCCTGTGTAGTTGTGCAGAGAGCCTAACGGTTGCGGCCGCGAACGTGTTCCCCCGTCCGAGGGTGTCCTGGCGGAGCAGGGTGCGGCGATGCGCGGTTCGAGCGTCCGGAACTGCGCATCAGCGCCCGATGCTCAGCGCACCCGACGCAGCCACGACCGCTGCCAGGGCGTCTCGACGGCCTTGCGGTGATAGTTGGCGCGTACCCAGTGGACGGCGTCCCCCGGGGTCAGCCCGTCGAGGACCGCGAGCGCGGCCAGCGCCGTCCCGGTGCGGCCCACTCCCCCGCGACAGGCGACCTCGACCCGCTCGCCGGCGCGCGCCCGACGACGGACCTCGTGCAGCGCGTCGAGCGCGTCCGCGGTGTCCGACGGCACCCAGAAGTCGCGCCACCGCACCCGCCGGTGCGGCCAGTCCGGCACCGGTCCCCCGGCCAGCACCAGGGTGAAGTCGGCAGGTGTCGGCGCATCCCCGAGCCGGCGGCCGCGCACGAGCCCGCCCCCGGGCAGCCGGACGACGCAGCGCTCCTCCGCCCAGCCGGTCACCGCTAGATCCAGTTGCGGCGCTTGAAGACGAAGTACAGGACCACGCTGACGCCGATCATCAGCAACAGCGCGAGCGGATAGCCCAGCTGCCAGTGCAGCTCGGGCATGTGGTCGAAGTTCATCCCGTACACCGTGCCCACCAGGGTCGGCGCGAACAGGATGGCGGCCCAGGCCGAGATCTTCTTGACCTCCTCGCCCTGGGCGATCGAGGCCTCCGTCAGCTCGCGGATCTCGTCGTTCTGCCGCTGGGCGACCAGCGTCGCGTTCACCGTGAGGATGTCGCGCAGCTGCAGCCGGAAGCCCTCCGCGCGCTCGGTCACCTGGGTGACGTGGTCGGCGACGTCGCGCAGGTAGCTGCGCAGCTCCTCGTCGACGCCGTACTTGTCGAACCCGGCGGTGATCGCGGCCAGGATCCCGGTCAGCGGCCGTGCCGCACGCTGGAACTCGAGCACCTCCTGCGAGAGCTCGTAGATGCGCCGGGAGACGCCGGGGTCACCGCGGAAGACCTCGGTCTCGATCTCGTCGATGTCGTTGGCCAGCCCGTCCACGACCGGCCGGTAGTCGTCGACGACGGCGTCGAGGATCGCGTAGAGCACCGCCTCGCTGCCCTTGGCCAGCAGCGCCGGCTCGCTCTCCAGCCGCCGGCGCACCCGCGAGAGGTCGGGCGACTCGCTGTGCCGGACGGTGATCGCGAAGTCCGCGCCGAGGAACAGGTGCAGCTCCCCGAACTCGACCTCCTCGGCGGCGTCGAGGTACCGGGCAGCCTTGAGGACGACGAACAGCGTGCCGCCGTACCGCTCGAACTTCGGCCGCTGGTGGGCCTTGATGGCGTCCTCGACGGCGAGCTCGGGCAGGTCGAACAGCTCCGCCAGCGCGCCCAGCTCCTGCGGTTCCGGACGGTAGAGCCCCAGCCACGCGAGGCGGTCCTCACCGGCCGCCAACTCCTCGCGGCTCTCCTCCGGCGACTCGGGGGTCGCCACCCGGCGACCGTCGGAGTAGACGGCGTTGTCGATGACCCGCGACGGCCCGGCGGTCGGCGCCGACGGCGGCGAGCCGGCCGACTCCGGACGGACGTCGACCCGCGCGGGGCGGCGGGTGAGGGTGCTCAGTGCGCTCAGCGGCGCGAGGCGGCGCTCGGACATGACGACGGCTCCCGGGGGATGACGGACGGCGGAGGACACCGGGAGGTCCTCACGCAGCGCCGTCCGGCGGTCGTTCGACCGGGTTCAGGCGGGGAGGACCTCGGAATGGCAACTGGGAGGCTCGGTACGCGTGTCGCTGCGCATCGGCTCACCTCCTCCCGTCCGGTCCCCCCGTCGCGGAGGCCGTCGTCCATGGTCCCATGCCCTGTCCAGTCACCCGACCGGCTGACCGGGGTGGCTCAGCCGAAGATCTCCCGGGGGAAGGCTCCGCCGGCGACGAGCAGCCGCGCGAACCCCCTGCCCAGCTCGATCACGCGCTCGGTCCGCTCCTGGCCCAGCAGCAGCCACGGGTCAGCCCCGAGCACGTCGGTCTCCGCCTCGACGCGGGCCCGCAGGTCCTTGCCTTCAGCAGTCAGAGCGCCGTCGTCGTCCAGCAGTCCGCGCTCCACCAGCGCGGCCGACTCTGCCGCCCACTCCTCGTCGCTCCAACCGCGCGTGGCTTTCGCCGCGGACAGTACGAAGCCGCGGCCGGTCGCCGTATAGGTGATCAGGGCTTCCAGGCCGTTGAGGTCGGCGTGCAGCAGGGCGGCGATGTGTCCGTCGCCGCGGTGCTCGCGCAGCAGCGTCGCCGCGTACCAGAGGTCGAGCAGCGGCTCCCCCGGCCAGCCGAGGTCGGCGTGCGCGGCGTAGAGCGGGCGCCCCTCGGGGGTCAGCGCGTCGCATGCTTCGCGCAGCAGCCCGGCGAGTTCGGCGAACTCCGCCGAGTCGATGGCGTCCTGGCCGAGCAGCCGGGTCAGCGAGCCACGGGCGACCTCCCACCGCGCGGCGACGACCTGCTCCGGCGAGGCGAGCGTCCAGGCCCGCGGGATCATATGGGCGACGAGGGAAGGCGAGAAGTTGTAGAAGGTCGCCGTCACCACGCCGGCCCCGACGGCACCCATGGGCGCGGCCCGCCCGGCGAAGTACGACATCCGACCCGACTTCAGGCCGAGCGCGCTGAACCCCTCGTCGTGCTCCGGCGCGAAGTACATGTGCGCGTGCAGCGGCTCTACCGCGCGGTGGGCACGGGCCACGAGGGCGGGGTCGAGACCGGACGGGTGCTGATCGACGCTGACCATGACCGGCACCCTACTGAGCGGCCGGCGCCCCCACCGGGGGCAGGGCGAGAGCCCAGGAGACCCGCGACCGCACCGGCCGGAACCCGAGTCCCTCGTACAGCCGCAGCGCCCCGGTGACGTTCTCCGTGTCGACGCCGAGGGACGCGCTCTGGCAGTCGTTCTCCGCCGCCGTCCGCAGCACCTCCGCGATGAGGCTGCTGGCGACGCCGCGGCCGCGCGCTGCGGGCAGAACGCCGATCTGCCCCAGGGACACCTCGCGCGAGCCCCGTGCCGCAGTGTCGGCCTCGAACACGTACGCCAGCACGTAACCGACGACGGCGCCGTCCGCGACCGCGAGCCGCGACAGGTCGGCACGGAAGTTGCGCTGGCCGGTGAACAGCGACTGCCACGCCTCGGGATCGCGCTCCGACGAGCCGTGGTGCCGGGTGAACGCGGCGTTGTGCGCCCGGCGCACCTCGTCGTCCCGGTCCCAGTCGAACGGCACGACGTCGACGCCACCCGCGGCGGGTTCCTCCGGCAGGTCGGTCAGAGGCCGCTGCATCTCCTGGAACCACCGCTCCGGCACCAGCCCGGCCCGGCGCGCCAGTGCCTCCAGCGACGGCATGCTGCCCGGCACCTCGACCCGCAGGGCTGCGGGCGCCTGCGGCTGCCGCTCGGCGTGCACGGCGAGCCCACGGTCGAGCTGCCACGAGAGCAGAGCGCGGCCGATGCCCTGACCGCGGAGATCGGGCCGGACCCGGCCCTCGAGGTCGACGTCGAACCTCTCGCGGAAGGTCGAGGACGCCATGACGGTCGCATAGGCCACGACGACGTCGGCCGCATCGCACACGGCGATCCCGTCACGGGGCGCGTCCAGGCCCCAGCCCCGCCACCACTCGGTGACGTCCTCCGCGTCCGGGTACTCGCCGGTGTCGTCGACGTGCTCGGCCGCGGCCAGGACGGCAGCGACGGCCGTGGCGTCGTCGTCGGCGAGCGGGCGGGCGGTCAGCCCGGCGGCAGGTCGATCACCGCGGCGCCTTCCGCACGAACAGGCAGAAGGGGTGGCCGGCGGGGTCGCGGTAGACCCGTACGACCTCGTCGTCGTCCTCGTGACCGCCGATCTGCTCGGCCCCGGCGTCGACGGCGACGGCCCCGGCCGCCTCCAGGTCGTCGACCAGGATGTCGAGGTGCTGCTGCATCTGCTGGGCGCCCGGCACCGGCGGCCAGACCGGCGGCACGTGGTCGGTCTCCAGCTGGAAGGACAGCCCCGTGCTCCCGTCCGCCGGGCGCAGGGTCGCCCACTCCGGGGTGTCGTCGCGGATCGGCCAGCCCAGCATCCGCTGGTAGAAGCGGGCGAGCCCCTGCGGGTCCGGCGTGCCCAGGACGGTGGCGGTCAGCGAGAAGGTGGCGGTCACCCGGCGATCCTGAACATGCGGGCGCCGTTGTGCCACAGGACCGCACGCAGCCAGTCCTCCCCCAGCTCCAGGCGGTGCAGCGCCTGGAGCTGGTGGGCGTAGGCGTACGGGATCGACGGGAAGTCGCTGCCCAGCAGCACCTTGTCCCGCAGCGCCGCCAGCCGCGGCAGGTCCGCCCGGTCGAACGGCATGAGCCGCTCGGTGAAGTCGGTGGCGAACATCGTGGTGTCCAGGTGCACGCGCTCGTAGCGCTCGGCAAGCTCCAGGAAGTCGCGGTACTCGGGCATGCCGAGGTGGGCGATCACCAGCTGGAGCCGTGGGTAGCGCTCGAGCAGCCCGGTGACGGGCTCCGGCCCGGTGTGCTCGCCCTTGAGCGGACCGGAGCCGCAATGGATGACCACCGGCGTGCCGGTCTCCTCGAGCCGCCCCCACACCGCGTCGAGCAGCGGATGGCGTGGGTCGTAGTGGCCGACCTGCACGTGCACCTTGAAGATCCGCGCTCCGTGCTTCAGCGCCTCGGCGACGTAGAACGGCGCCTCCGGCTCCGGGTAGAAGGTCGCGGACTGCAGGATCCGCGGGTCGGTGCGTGCGAACTCGGCCGACCAGTCGTTGAGCCAGGCCGCCATCCCGGCCTTGTGCGGGTAAGGCAGCGTCGGGAAAGCCCGCACCCCCAGCCTGTCCAGCAGCGCCAGCCGCTCCTCGTCGGGCATCGCGTACGCCAGCGGCCACTCGACGCCGTAGTGCTTCTCCCCCTCGGCGAAGTACTGCCAGACCTTCGCCTGCACCCGCGGCGGCAGGAAGTGCACGTGGACGTCCACCAGGCCGGGCAGGCCGAGCTCGCGCCAGTACCGGGGGACGTCGTCGTCGACGACGGGCGGGGCGATCTCCACCGCCCGGACGTTAGCGGCCCGCGCACTGGACGACCGGGGTGGCCGTCGACGCGAGCGGTGTGCAGTAGGGGCGCCTCCCGGCCGGCGGAATGTGCCCTCAGCGCACATCGCCCCCGGAGGGTGCAGTCACTGGAGCGTGACGACGACCTTGCCGCGTACGTGGCCTTCGCCGACCAACCGGTGGGCGTCGGCGATCTGGGCCAGCGGGAACGCCTTCGCGATGGGCACCCGCAACTGCCCGGCGTCGGCCATGCGGCCGAGTTCCTCGAGATCGTGCTGATCGGGCCGCACGAACACGTAGCGCCCACCCATGTCGTTGACCGACGGGTCGACCACCGAGGCGATCCGGGAGACGTCGCGGACCTGCTTCGGGGCGTCGACGAGCACGTCCCCGCCGACCAGGTCGAGGACGGCGTCGACGGGATCGGCGAGTTGCCCGCTGATCGGGCCGGCCGAGTAGTCGAGCACCTCGGCGGCGCCGGCGTCGCGGAGGAAGCCGTGGTTCTTCGGGCTCGCCGTCCCGATGACGTGGGCGCCCAGCGCGACGGCGATCTGGACCGCGAAGAAGCCGACCCCGCCGGAGGCCCGGTGCACGAGCACGCGGTCGCCCTCGCCGACGTCGAGCACCTCGGTCAGCGCCTGGTACGCGGTCAGCCCGGCCAGCGGCAGAGCCCCGGCCTCGGCGAACGACAGCGAGTCCGGCTTGGACGCCAGGCAGCGCTGCGGCGCGGGCACGAGGTCGGCCGCCGTCCCCCACTGGACGTCGTCCCGGCGGACGTAGCCGAACACCTCGTCCCCGGGGGCGAAGTCGACGACCGCGGGCCCGACCTTCTCCACGACGCCCGCGAGGTCCCAGCCCGGCGTGATCGGGAAGTGGTGCGGATAGGCACCGGCGAGATGGCCCTCGCGGATGCCGATGTCGACCGGGTTGACCCCGGCGGCGTGCGCGCGGACGAGGACGACGTCCGGGCCCAGCGGCGGCTCGGGGTGGTCGTCGACGATGCGCAGGACCGACTCGTCGCCGAACCGGTCGTAGACGGCGGCTCTCACCGGCGGCCCTTCACGTAGCGCCCGAAGGCCTTCTGGATCTCGCGGCGGGAGTCGCGCTCGGCGAGATCCTGCCGCTTGTCGTAGGCCTTCTTGCCCTTCGCCAGCGCCAGCGTGGCCTTGACCTTGCCGTCCTTGAAGTACAGGTCGAGCGGGACGAGCGTGAGCCCGCCCTCCTTGATCTTGCTGACCAGCTTGTCGATCTCGGCGCGGTGCATCAGCACCTTGCGCTTGCGGCGCGGCGCGTGGTTGGTCCAGGTGCCCTGCACGTACTCCGGGATGTGCACGTGCTGCAGCCACACCTCGCCGTCGTCGATCGAGGCGAACCCGTCGACGAGCGAGGCCCGCCCGGCACGCAGGCTCTTCACCTCGGTGCCGGTCAGCGCGAGGCCGACCTCGTAGGTGTCGAGGATCGAGTAGTCGTGCCGCGCCTTCTTGTTCTGGGCGATGAGCTTTCGCCCGGTCTCACGCGGCATGACTCCAGGTTACCGGCCGGTCGCCACCGCCTTTCCCGGCGCGGCGAGGGCAGCTCAGGTCAGAGGCGGACGTAGAGCCGCAGGGTCACGTAGGAGGCGAGCCCGGCCAACCCCACACCGGCGGCGGTGATCTCGACGCCGGTGAGGGCGATCTGGCTCCAGTCGATGCCGGTGATGATGCCGGCCTTGATCGGGCCGGCCAGCGTGCGGTCGACGAACAGCACCTTCGTCAGCACCAGGCCGACCACCGCGAGCAGGCCGCCGACCAGGCCGGCGAGCGCGGCCTCGAGGATGAACGGCAGCTGGGTGTACCAGCGGGAGGCGCCGACCAGCCGCATGATGTTCGTCTCGTTGCGCCGGTTGAACGCTGCCAGCTGGATCGTGTTGGAGATCAGCAGCAGCGCCGCCAGCGCCTGCACCACCGCGACGGCGATCGTCGCGTTCCGGGCGCCGTTGAGCAGGCTGAACAATCGGTCCAGGAAGTCGCCTTCGTCGCGCACCTGGTCGACGCCGTTCTGGCCGTTCGGGAACTCCTGGGCGATGACCGGGTAGCGCTCGGGGTTCTTGAGCTCGACGCGGAAGCTTTCCGGCAGCGCGTCGGCGGGAGTGTTCTGCACCAACTCGGGCTGCTGGGAGAACTGCTGCTGGAACCGCTGGAACGCCTCGTCCTTGGACTCGTAGATGTAGTTCTTGACCTCGGGAGAGTCCTTGAGCTTGGTCTCGATCGCCGAGCGCTGCTCGTCGGTGACGCCGTCGGCAAGGAAGATCGATACCTGCACCTTGTCGTAGTAGATCTGCTTCATGTCATCGATCATGTGCCAGATCAGCAGGCCGGTTCCCATGAGACCGAGCGAGATGGCGGTCGTCAGGATCATCGCCACCGTCATGGTCAGGTTGCGACGCAGCCCGGTGGCCACCTCGGAGAGGACGAAGTTGACGCGCATGGATTCCCTGTCGTGGAGGTCGTGAGCAGTCGCTGGCGGGCCGGTGCTACCGGCCGACCCCGTACACACCGCGCGACTGGTCGCGGGTGATGACGCCCCCGTTGAGCTCGATGACGCGACGGCGCATGGAGTCGACGATGTGGTAGTCGTGGGTCGCCATGATCACCGTGGTGCCGGTGCGGTTGATCCGCTCGAGCAGCAGCATGATTCCTTCGCTGGTCTCCGGGTCGAGGTTGCCGGTGGGCTCGTCGGCCAGCAGGACCAGGGGCCGGTTGACGAACGCGCGGGCGATGGCCACCCGCTGCTGCTCGCCGCCGGAGAGCTCGCTGGGCAGCCGGTTGGCCTTGCCCTCCAGGCCGACCATCTCCAGCACCTCGGGCACGACCCGCTTGATCGTGCGCGCGGGCTTGTTGATCACCTCGAGGGCGAAGGCCACGTTCTGGGCCACGGTGCGGTCACGCAGCAGCCGGAAGTCCTGGAAGACGCACCCCATGGTGCGGCGCAGCTTGGGCACCTTCCACTTGCTCAGCGTGTTCAGCGTCTGGCCGTTGACGCTCACGGTGCCCGAGGTGGGGGTGTCCTCCTTCAGCAGCAGCCGGAGGAACGTCGACTTCCCCGAACCGGAGGACCCGATGAGGAAGACGAACTCGCCCTTGTCGATCTCGGTCGTCACGTCGTCGAGGGCCGGCCGGCCGCTGGCCGGGTAGAGCTTGGTGACGTGTTGCATTTCGATCACGGGGTGCCACGCTACCTGCCCGCGGCACCCGGACGGCGCGTTCGCCGGAGAACTGTCGAGAGTCGTTTTCAGCTGGCCGGAAGGGTCATCCGGCGTCGACGGTCTCCTGCTGACGGCGCCACCGGATCCCCGACTCGATGAACGCATCGATGTCGCCGTCGAGCACCGCCGCGGTGTTGCCGGTCTCGTGCTCGGTGCGCAGGTCCTTGACCATCTGGTAGGGGTGCAGGACGTAGGAGCGCATCTGGTTGCCCCAGCTGCTGCCCTCCCCCTTCAGCGCGTCCATCTCGGCCCGCTGCTCGGCCTGCCGGACGACGAGCAACCGGGCCTGGAGTACCCGCAGCGCGGCGGCGCGGTTCTGGATCTGCGACTTCTCGTTCTGGCAGGACACGACGATGCCCGTGGGGATGTGCGTCATGCGGACGGCGGAGTCGGTGGTGTTGACGCTCTGCCCGCCGGGGCCGGACGACCGGAAGACGTCCACCCGGATCTCGTTCTCGGGGATGTCGACGTGGTCGGTCTGCTCGACGACCGGGAGCACCTCGACGCCCGCGAACGACGTCTGCCGGCGGCCCTGGTTGTCGAACGGCGAGATGCGCACCAGCCGGTGGGTGCCCTGCTCGACCGAGAGGGTGCCGTAGGCGTAGGGCACGTGGACGGCGAAGGTCGCGGACTTGATGCCGGCTTCCTCCGCGTAGGAGATGTCCATGACCTCGGTCGGGTACTTGTGCCGCTCCGCCCAGCGCAGGTACATCCGCATGAGCATCTCGGCGAAGTCGGCGGCGTCAACACCCCCGGCCTCCGAGCGGATGGTCACCAGCGCCTCGCGGGAGTCGTACTCCCCGTTGAGCAGGGTGCGGACCTCGAGTTCGTCGATGACCGACCGGATGCTGGCCAGTTCCCGCTCGGTCTCGGCCAGGGTCTCGTCGTCGTTCTCGTCGGCCGCCATCTCGTGCATCAGCGCGACGTCGTCGAGCCGGCTGCGCAGCTCCTCGACGCGACGCAGATCACCCTGCAGGTAGGACAACCGGGAGGTCACCGCCTGCGCGGCGTCGACGTCGTTCCAGAGATCGGGTGCCGCCGCCTGCTGCTCCAGGTCGGCGATCTCGCTGCGCATGTCGTCGATGCGCAGGACGGCCTCGATCGACTTCAGAGTCGTGTTCAGTTCGTCCAGGACGACGGAGAAGTCAGCAGCCACGTCTGGCCAGGGTAGTGCTCCTGCTCCACGGGTAGGCGTCCGTGGCATGAGTGAGCCTCGAAAACCCCGTTCGCGGGAGGACTACGAGCGCGGCCTTCCCGACTACCACGACCCGACGGCCGGCTTCGCGGGTGCTCCGCCCGCCCAGTCGGCACTGACCCTCCGGTTGGTGCTGGCGGCCTTCGGCCTGATCGTCTGCGTCGCCGGCGGGATCGTGTTCCTCGCATTCGGCGTGCCGGTCTGGGCGGCCGTCGTCCTCTTCGTCCTGGCCGGGATCGCTCTCGTCGACCTGGTCGTCGTCGCCCGCCGGAAGGCGCGCGGCGAACCGGGCTGACCTCAGCGAGCGGCGCCGACGGGGACGCGGCGCCGCGCGGATCGCCGCTCCGCCCGGGCGGCGAACCAGCCGGGCACCTCGTCGGCAGGCATAGGGCGGGCGATGTGGAAGCCCTGGGCGAAGGTGCACCCGAGCTCGGTGGCCATCGTCAGCTGCCGCTCGGTCTCGACACCCTCGGCGAGCGCGCGCATGCCGCAGGCCCGGCCGAGACTGACGACGGCGGCCACCGCGGCGGCCGCCTGGCCCGAGGCGCTGCCCAGCCCCCCGATCAGGCTGCGGTCGATCTTGAGGACGCCGGCCGGGATGGACACCAGCTGGCTGAGGGAGGAGTAGCCGCTGCCGAAGTCGTCGAGGGAGACCTCGACGCCGGACACCCGCAGCGCGGCGAACTGTGCGGCCGCGCGCGCCGGGTCCAGGGCGACGCTGGTCTCGGTGAGCTCCAGGACCAGCTGCTCGGGCTGCAGACCGGACTCCGCCAGAGCCGCGGTGACGTCGTCCACCAGTGTGCCGGTGGCGAGGTGGCTGGCGCTGATGTTCACGCCGGTGATCAGGGTCAGGCCGGCACGGGTCCAGGCGGCGCTCTGCCGTGCCGCGGTGGCCAGGACCCAGCGGGTCAGGTGCTCCATGAGCCCGTGCTGCTCGGCGATGGGGATGAACTCGTCCGGCGCGATGAGACCACGCTCCGGGTGCTGCCACCGGACCAGCGCCTCGACGCCGTCGGGCTCGCCGGAGGGCAGGCGGATCACCGGTTGGTAGTGCATCACCAGTTGGCCGGTCTCGATCGCCTCCTGGAGCTCGGCCGCGACGAGCAGGCCGCGCTGGGCGACCGAGCGCAGGTCGCTGGTGAACGTCCGGACGCCGTTGCGGCCGGCCGCCTTCGCCGCGTACATGGCCAGGTCCGCGTCGCGGACCAGCTCCGACGATCGCATCGCGGGGCCGCCCTCCCCCGCGGTGGCGACGCCGATGCTCGCGGTCAGTCGCGCGACGCGGCCACCGAGGTCGAACGGGCGGTCGAAGGAGCTGCGGAACCGCTGGGCCAGCGCCTCGGCACCGGCGGCGTCGCAGTCGGGGCACAGCACGACGAACTCGTCACCGCCCAGGCGGCCCACCGTGTCGCCGGTGCGGGTGCGGCCGGTCAGCCGCTCGGACACCTGGCGCAGCAGGTCGTCGCCCACCTCGTGTCCGAGGGAGTCGTTGACCTCCTTGAACCCGTCCACGTCGAGGAAGAGGACGGTGACGGGCGGGCGGCCCGGGCGCTGCAGTTCGGCGTCGATCAGCTCGTGCAGCCGCGCCCGGTTGGGCAGCTCGGTCAGCGGGTCGTGGCGGGCGCGCCAGAGTGCGGCCTGCTCGGCGTCGACGCGGCCGGTGATGTCGGTGTGGGTGATGACCACGTGCCCGACCTGGTCGACCCGCGAGGCCTGCAGGTGGTACCAGCGGGTGCCCTCGGGATGAGACAGCGCGTAGTCGGCGGACACCTCGTGCAGCGCGCCCTGGGAGAGGGCGCGGACCTTCGCGATGACGCCGTCGGTCGCGGTGTCGTCGCGGACGCGGCGGGCGAGGGCGAAGTAGTCGTCGCCCACGCCGACCCGGAAGCGATCGTCGTCCAGCACGTGGGCGGCGTCGCGCCAGACGGAGTTGGTCAGCACCACCGTGCCGTCGGGATCCAGGAGGACGGTCGGCGAGGGCAGCGCGTCGAGGACCGCCTCCACCAGGAGTTCCCCGGTGGCGCGAGTGCCGTCACTGACGCGCACGTCGACGGGCAGCGCCCGCCTCGCCCGTCGTGCCACCACGTGCCCCACCCCGTCGTCCACGTCGCTGTCCCTGTCAGTCCCGTTCCAGTTTCTTCCCATGCGGACAGTGATCAGGCATGTTCGCTGGGTGATCGCCCCCCATGGAGTGAGGTGCTTTCACGGCTCGCGGGTCTCGTTCACGACCCACTGCAAGTACTCGCGATTACCACCTGACAGTGACAGTGCAATCACACAAGGTACGTCGTAGGAGTGCAACTCCTGGGTCCGCGCGACGACGGCCGGCACGAGGGAACGCCGGGTGTGCAGCGCGACCCGCGCCTCGCTCTCATCGTGCACGACCCCTTCCCACCGGTAGATCGAGCGGATCGGCGAGCTCACGTGGCCGCAGGCGGCGAGGCGTTCCTCCACCAGCGTGCGGGTGAAGCCGGCGAGCCACTCGGGGTCGGCGGCGGTCACGACGACCTCGCAGCACTCCTCGTCCATCGCTGCATCCTGGCGGCGGGTGGAACCACGGCGCCGGGCGGGTAGGAGGGCCCCATGAGCGACGACATGACGATCAGGCTCGACAGCGACGAGTACGTGCTGCGGGCGGACGGCGACGGTCTACAGGTGGGACGACGGGTCGCGGGCGACGTGGCCTGGCTGGACACCGTCGCGCTGACCCTGCTGCCCGCGGCGGCACGGGAGGCGTTCGAGCGCGGGGACGGTCACGACGAGTCGCTGCTGACCGCCGTCCGTGGTGTCGCCCGGGCGGAGGACGAGCGCGGCGGCTGAGCCAGGGCCCCTCCATCGGGTGAAAATTGCGGTTTCGCTGCGTGTTAGCAGTGATCACGGGGAACAGACTTCCCACACCGGTTGACGGGTCCCGTCGGCCTGACCAAGTGGAGGACCACGTGATCATCCTCGGAATCGTGCTCTTGGTGCTGGGTCTTCTCCTGAAGATCAGCATCCTGTGGACGATCGGCATCATCCTCGTCGTCATCGGCGCCGTCCTGGCCATCGTCGGCGGGACCGGTCGCGCGATCGGCGGACGCCGACACTGGTACTGATCCACCCTGCGGACGGCCCCGCCGTCCGTCGCTGACACACCACCGAGCCCCGCCGTCACCCGTGACGGCGGGGCTCGCTGCTCACTGGCTGATGTTGACCATCCAGGTCACGCCGTAGGGGTCGACGCACATGCCGAACTCGTCGCCCCACATCTGCTTCTCCAGCGGCATGGTCACCGAGCCGGCAGCGGAGAGCTTCTCAAAGTACCCCCGCAGCTCCTCGTCGTCGCCGCTGAGGCTGATCGAGATGAAGCTGGCATCGGGACGGGTCATGCCGGCGGGCGTGTCGGAGCCCATGAGGGCGAACCCGGACGGCGTCTCGAGCATCGCGTGCATGACCTTGTCCTCGTCGCCCGGGGCAGCGGCGCCTGCCTCCCCGAACGTGCTCACGGTCAGGTCGCCGCCGAACACGTCGCGGTAGAACTCCATGGCATCACGGGCGTTGTCCGCGAAGCCGATGTACGGGTTGAGGCGAGAAGTCACGGGAGGCTCCCTCGGGTGCGGGCGGTCGTGGACGCGGCCCAACCTAGCGACTCCTCCCCTCTTCTTTGTAGCAGAAATCGGCGCCTCTCATGAGCCCCGAAATTTCGTTCTAAGGTTCGCGGCCTCAGATCGGAGCTGATGCCGTGACTTCCCCCCTGACCAGCGCGTTCGACCTTCCCGACCGCCTGTCCGCCAAGGCCGATCCGGCCCTGATCGACGAGGACGAGCAGCACTTCGCGGCGATCGCGGAGAGCCTGCACCAGACCATCGCCGAGCTCTCCGCACGCCTCGACGCCGAGCGCAGGGCGCCCGGCGGCATCGGCGAGGAAGCGCTGAACCGCGACCTCGAGATCCACCGGATGACCGCCCGCCTGCGGGCGCTGCGCCGCTACGGCCTGGACCTGTGCCTGGGTCGCATCGTCAACGCCCGCGACCCGGAGCCGGTGTACGTCGGGCGGTTCGGCCTCACCGACGGCTCGGGGCGCCGGCTGCTGCTCGACTGGCGGTCACCGGCGGCCGAGCCGTTCTTCGGGGCGACGCACGCCAACCCGATGGGACTGACCAGTCGCCGGCGGTACCGCTGGATCAGGGGACGGGTCAACGACTACTGGGACGAGGTCTTCACCGCCGACGAGTTCGCGGGCCACGCCGCCGCCCTGGACGACCAGTCGGCCTTCATCGCCAGTCTGGGGACGAACCGCTCGGCCCAGATGCGGGACGTGCTGGGCACCATCGCCGCCGACCAGGACGCGATCATCCGGGCGGGATCCAGCGGCGCTCTCGTCGTCGACGGGGGCCCGGGAACCGGCAAGACCGTCGTGGCGCTGCACCGCGCCGCCTATCTCCTCTACGCCGACTCCCGGCTCGGGCACCGTCGCGGCGGCGTGCTGTTCGTCGGCCCGCACCAGCCCTACCTCGCCTACGTCGCCGACGTCCTGCCCAGCCTCGGGGAGGAGGGCGTGCCCACCTGCACCCTGCGCGACCTGGTGCCGCAGGGAGCCACGGCCGCGGTCGAGCCCGACCCGGACGTCGCCCGGCTGAAGTCCGGCCTGGACGTCGCAGCCGTGATCGAGGCGGCGGCCAGGTTCTACGAGGAGCCGCCCACCACGGGCATGACGGTGGAGACCGACGCCGGCGACCTCCGGCTCAGCGCCGAGGAGTGGGCCGAGGCGTTCGATGTTCCGGACCCCGGGACGCCGCACAACGAGGGCCGCGACCAGATCTGGGAGGAGCTGCTCACCATCCTCATCGACAAGTACGACGGCGACGAGTCCGACGAGCTGCTGCGGAAGTCGCTGCAGCAGAACCGCGAGCTGCTGGCGACGTTCGGCCGGGCATGGCCGCTGCTGGAGGCGGCCGACCTCGTCGGGGACCTCTGGTCGGTGCCCGCCTACCTGCAGCGGTGCGCCCCCGAGCTCGGTGCGGACGACGTCCGGCTGCTGCAGCGCACGGACCCGCAGGCCTGGACCGTGCCCGACCTGCCGTTCCTGGACGCCGCCCGGCAGCGGCTCGGCGACCCGGAGACCTCGCGGCGCCGGCGCCGGCACGAGGCCACCGTGGCCGCCGAGCGGGAGCGCATGTCCACGGTCATCGACGAGCTGATCGCGACCGACGACTCCGAGCTGCTGCTGATGACGACCCTGCGCCACCAGGACCTGCGCGACGCGCTGATCGACGAGGGGGCGCTGCCCACCGCGGACCCCGATCTGCTCGCGGGCCCGTTCGCGCACATCGTCGTCGACGAGGCGCAGGAGCTGACCGACGCGGAGTGGCAGATGCTGCTGCTGCGCTGCCCGTCGCGGAGCTTCACCATCGTCGGCGACCGCGCCCAGGCGCGGCACGGGTTCACCGAGTCGTGGACTGAGCGACTGTCGCGGGTCGGACTGACCGACGTCAGGCTGGCGTCGCTCCGCATCAACTACCGGACGCCCGAGGAAGTCATGGTCGAGGCAGAGCCGGTCATCCGGGCGGCGCTGCCGGACGCGAACGTGCCCACGTCGATCCGCAGCACCGGCGTGCCCGTCGTCCACGGGTCGGTGTCGGAGCTGGGCTCGATCGTCGACTCCTGGCTCGCCGAGCACGCCGAGGGAATCGCGTGCGTCATCGGCGACCCGACCTTCCAGGCCACCTCGCGGGTGCGGTCGCTGACGCCGGAGCTGGCGAAGGGGCTCGAGTTCGACCTTGTCGTCCTCGTCGATCCCGAGTCGTTCGGCACCGGCATCGAAGGCGCGGTCGACCGCTACGTCGCGATGACCCGGGCGACCCAGCAGCTCGTCGTTCTCACGAGCCCCTGACGCTCGCCCGGACTCAGGTCACCTGGCTCGGGGCACCACGTTGTCGATGACGTTGACGTATTCCTTCTTGCCGATCGGGATGTAGCAGAGAGTTCTGTCGCCATTCTTGTCGACCTGCCCGAAGGCCCCAGCGGCGGCGCTCTCGGCGACTTCCCGTGGAGCACCGGCATCTTCGATCGCCCGAGCGAGTTGCGATTGGTCGACCGCTGTGAACGGACCGGGACAATGTCCCGATCGGGGTGGGCTGGCGGACGCAGGGCCGGCCACGCCGACGGCCACGAGGACCGACGCGGCAATCACCGTGCATCGGTGTGAGGAGCGCATGACAACCTCCGGGGATCCGATTCCGCGACACGTTCGGGGCACCACTGCCCTCACAACAATCGGGTCTCCGGTCCCCCTGGGGTGCCGGACACTACTGCGCCCATTTGGCCGAGGGAAGGCACAAGCGTCCTCCTTCTGCCGACGGGCCAGACAACTACCCGAGGTCGACCACGCTCGGTCTCGAAACACCGGCAGAAGGCGCTCGATCAGTGCTCGTGGGTCACGGTCGATGAGCGCTACGGAGCCATGGGCAGTACGGATGCGCAGTCCTCGTGCGCGCTGGCCACTACCCGGACGACCTGCCCCAGGCCAGGCCCTCGGATCTCGCGGGCATCTGCTCCCGGGACCACGCCGGCACGGGCGAACTGCCCGACACAACTGCCGCTCGCGGCCACTGCGGGCGTGGTGAAGGCAACAGATCCGCCGACGACGGCGACGATCAGGATGCTGGCTCTGCGTGCGCGCATGGTTGGCGTCCTTTCGAGCAATGGCTTTTCCAGGGCCCACACCATTGCGGTCGGTTCGCGCGACGCGCAAGAGCCATATCTGTGCGCGATCCCCCACCGGTCGTCACCTCTCCTGGTTTCCGGGCGCGACCGAGCGCCTTTGTGTCGTCAGCCGCCCGAACCGGCGACTCCGCGTCACGGACTCGCCGGCCCACCGAATTCAGCGAAGGTTCCGAATGATCCCCAAGTCCATCTCGTGGCCGACGTCAGCGGTCGACGTAGCGGTCACGTTCGACGACGAACTGACCGGTTGCGGTGTTGGCATCGATGAACTCCGGCAGGAAAGGAATCCGGACGGTCACAGCGACGCAGACGGAGAACTCCTCCCCCGGCAGCAGTGTCGGCGAGTAGCCGCCACCCTTCCCGCATTCCATCCCCGGCCCGACGTAGTCGACCCGGACGTCGGTCGCCTCGACCGACTGGTCCTCGACCGCCAGCTGCGCGGCCCGCAGTGCACGCTGCCGACCGGTCCCCGGATCCGGCGCGGTCGCGATCGCCCGGCCGGCCTCCCGCGCCGCCGCAGTCGACGCGAACACCCCTCGCTGCACCGCGGAGAACCCCGCCACGATGTAGATCAAGGGCACGAAGACGACCAGCGCGATGAACACGAACTCCACCAGCGCCGAGCCGCGCTCGCCGTCGCCCAGCCGCGACCGCAGCCAGGTCACGCCGTCTCCTTGACCGCACGGCCGGTGACCTCGAGCGGCAGCAGGTTCCCCAGCGACGCCAGCAGCGCGGGCACCGACCCGGTACAGCGGACGACGACGAGGGTCAGACCGGTCGGGTCGACCTCCTCGCCGGACGTGCAGGTCAGCGCGTTCGCCGTCCGGGGCGATGTGGCGCGGGCGACGACCTCGACCGTGCGCGCGGCGCCGAGGGCCGAGGCGACGTCGGCGTTGGCGGCGTAGCGGGCGCCGACCTGCGCGCTCGCCGTCACCACGTTGCGCACGTGCACGTAGACGGCCAGCTGCAGCACCGCGAGCAGCAGCGTGACGATCAGGATCGAGACCATCACGAAGTCGACGACGGCGCTCCCGCGCTCGCCGTCCTCCGCCGGAACGCCGGGGCTAGGCACCCGTGACGGACGCGAGCGCCTTGGTCACCGCGTTGACGATCGCCGTCCGGAAGGGGATGAGGATCGCCAGCACGAGCGCCGCCGTCATCACCGTGATCATCACCCAGCCCGGGACGTCGCCCCGTTCGGGGTCGTCCCCGCGCACCCGCGCGGTGAGCGCGGACAGTGCCGCCGTCAGGTACGCGTATGCGCGCATCCGTGGTCCTTCCTCCAGGTCCGCCGGCTCATCGCGCCAGCGAGACGATGCTGATCAGCCCCGGGAACAGGGCGAAGAGAACGGTGACCGGCAGCACCAGGAAGACGACCGGCACCATCATGGCAATCTCCTTGCGGCCACCGGCCTCGAGCAGCCGGCGCTTGCCGGCCTCGCGGACGTCGGCGGCCTGCGCGCGGAGCACCTCCGCCAGCGGGGTGCCACGCTCGATCGCCACGAGCAGCCCGTCGACGAACCGGGCCAGCGCGTCCAGCGACGTCCGGTCGGCCACCTCCTGCAGCGCGTCGACCAGCGGCACGCCCGCGCGGGCGCGACCCAGCGCCGAGCCCAGCTCGCGGGCGAGCTCGCCACCGGAGAGCCGGGTCACCCGGGCGATCGCGGCGGTCGGGCTCTCCCCCGCCGTCACGGCGAGGGCGAGCAGCTCGGCGACCACCGGGAACTCGGCGAGCAGGAGCTCCTCCCGCTTCTGCACCTGCTGGGTGAGCCACCAGTCGCGGCCGAGCACCCCGCCGAGCAGCCCGGCGAGGCAGAGCAGTCCGGCCGACAGCACGTTCACCCCGCCGGCCGCCACGGAACCGACGGTGGCCACGGCGGCCGCGCCGACCAATCCGAGGCCGCCCCAGACGACCTGCTCGACGCGGAAGTCCTCGACGGTGAGGTCGGCTCCGAGCGCGTCGAGCCGGCGGCGCACCGCGGCGCGGCCGCCGACCATCCGGTCGATCAGCCGGGCGCCGTCCGCGACCACGGGTCCGAAGACGCGCTGGAGGGCGGTGAGCAGACCGGGCTGGGTGGCGGTGCCCAGCAGCCGGGACGGCGCCGGGGTGTCGTGCACGTACGGCGCGAGGCGGTCGACCAGGGGCACGGACCGGAACGGCGGCGCGTAGCTGACCGCTAGGATCAGGCCGAGCGCCGCGGCCAGGCCGATCAGCATGCCCAGCAGTCCGGCGCTCACTGCAGCACCCGCACGTCCTGGGGCAGCCGGCCGATGCGCAGCATGATCCGGTAGGCGACCACGCAGACGACACCCCCGCCGAGCAGGATCGCGGTGCCTAGCGGCGAGTCGTAGGCCGCGAGCGTCGTCGACTGGGTGGCCAGGAGCAGCAGCACGGCCCAGGGTGCGGCGACGGCGAGCCTCGCTGCGGACACCACCCAGCCCTGGCGGGTCTCGAGCTCGGCCCGGGCGCGGGCGTCCTCGCGGAGGAAGGTGGCCAGCGTCCGCAGCACCCGGCCGAGGTCGGTGCCGCCGACCTCTCGGGCCACCCGCAGCGTCTCCACGATCCGGTCGCCGACCGGGTCGGCCAGATCGCCCTTGAGCCGGTCCAGGCAGTCGCTGAACCGGCCGGTCGAGCGGTACTCGGCGGCGAACCGGGCGAACGGCGGCCGCAGCACCTCCGGGCCCCGGCCGGCGAGCGCGGACAGCGCCTCGGGCAGCGAGAGCCCGGCGCGCACCGCCGAGGCCAGGTTGTCGACGACCTCCGGCCAGACCTCGCGCAGGTCCGCGGTGCGCTTCGCGGCCAGCCGGCGCACCTGCAGCCAGGGCACGGCGAACCCGAAGAGCCCGAACGCCAGGCTGACCGTGACCGTGCCGGTGGTGAGCAGGACGACGATCAGCACCAGGACGCCGAGGCCGAGCTGCAGGGCCAGCAGCTGCGCGCCGTTGATGCCGGTGAGGCCGGCCGCGGAGAGCAGCTGCTGGCGGCCGCCCGGACGGCGCGGATCGCTGCGCCGCTTCGGCGCCCGCGGACCGCTGCGCCAGACGAGCAGCAGCCCCGTGCCCAGCAGGAGTCCGAGGAACGCCCCGGACTGCGTCATGCCCGGTCCTCGAGCAGCGAGGCGAGATCGAGGCCGCGCGCCGCGAACCGGTCGGCGTGGGGCGGGTACCCGACGGCACGGACCAACCGGCCGTCGCGGGTGGTGAAGATGTCGGCGGTCTCGACCACGCCGTCCTCGGCCCGGCCGGGCAGCGCGACGATCTCGCGCACCTTGCGGTGGCCGTCGGGATCGGTGCCGACGTGCACGACCAGGTCGACGCTGGAGGCGACGGTGGGGACGACGAACGCCGTCCCGATGTTGTCGCCGGCCAGCAGCGGCAGGGTGCACATTTTCACCACGGCCTCGCGGGCGCTGTTGGCGTGCAGCGTGCACATGCCGGGCAGGCCGGAGTTGAGCGCGATCAGCAGGTCGAGGCACTCCTCCTGGCGGACCTCGCCGACGACGATGCGGGAGGGCCGCATCCGCAGCGCCTCCTTGACCAGCCGGCGCAGCGGGATCTCACCGGCGCCCTCCAGGTTCGGCTGGCGGGTCTGCATGGACACCACGTCGGGCAGCGGCACCTGCAACTCGAAGACCTCTTCGCAGGTGACCACTCGCTCGCGCGCCGGGATCGAGGCGCAGAGCCAGTTCAGCAGCGTCGTCTTGCCGGCCTGCGTGCCGCCGGAGACGAGGATGTTCAGCCCGGCCGCGACCGACGCCTCGAGGAACCGCGCGGCCTGGGTCGTGAGGGTGCCGAGTGCGACGAGTTCGTCGAGCGAGTGCGCCTGGAGCACGAACTTGCGGATGTTGACCGCCATGTGGCGCCGGGTGATGTCCGGGATGACCACGTGCAGCCGGGAGCCGTCGGGCATCATCGCGTCGACGAACGGGGTCGACATGTCGATCCGTCGACCCGAGGTGCGCAGCATCCGCTCGACCAGGTCGGCCAGCTCGCCGGGCGCGAGGATCGTCGTCGTCAGCTCGCTGCGGCCGCGCTTGGCGACGAACACCCGACCGGGCTCGTTGACCCAGATCTCCTCGATCTCCGGGTCGTCCAGGTAGCGCTGCAGCGGCCCGAAGCCGGCGACCCGGTCGAGCACGTCGCGGACGACGGACTCCGGGTCACCGATCGGCGGCAGCGCCGAGTTGAGCGACCGCTCGGAGTACTCGGCGACGACGTCGCGCACCAGCACCCGTACCGGAGCGGGATCGGTGAACGGGTCGAGCCCGCGGCGCCGGATGAGCTCGCGGACCTCGCCGTCCACGACATCCAGAGCGGTTGGCACGAATCCCCCGTCGATCGATCACAAGTCGAGGGACTGTATGAGAACTGGACCGTCCGGTGGGACCTGATCAGCCGATCTGTGGACAACGCAACCGTCCGTGACGGGCAGAAGCATCCGACCGGGTGAACGGGCCCGCCCGCCGCCGGCTCCCCGAGGAACGGTGATCGCTCTCGGTGAGCTCTCGGGGATCTCCATCTTCCATTCTCCGCCGACGGTGCCGGCGTTGCCCTTGCGGATCAGGTCGTAGTCGCCGACCGACCGGGGCGCTTCGGTGAAGCGCACGGAGGCAGTGAGCCGCACGGTGGCCGTGCCCGGGTTCAGGCTCGCCGAGTTCGGCACGGTGGCCACGGAACCAGCCAATAGTGACGTGACCGTTCCGGGGCGGAATCCGCTCGCAGGCTCGAGTCGTCCGGAGGGCGTCCTGCGCAGCCGTCGACGAGGACGGCCTTGTCCCGGCCGATGGGGAGGCGGAGTGTGCGCACTCCTGAACAAGCTCGACCCAGGAGAGGCCTTCACCAGATACCGGGCTCCGGTCGAGCTGATCCAGGCGAACGGCAAGATCGCGAGCGAATTCCTCGAGGTCACGGCGAACCCGGCACAGGGCAAGGGCGGAATGTGCTTCGGCGACTCCGGCGGCCCGATCCTTTTCGGTCGGACCATCCTGGCCGTCAACTCGTTCGTGACGAACGGCCAGTGCGCCGGCGTCACCTACGCCGACCGCATCGACACGGCCGCGGCACTGTCCTTCATCCGGAGCACTATCGCCGCGCACACCTGAATCGTCGGGCAACCAGGCCGCGCCGCCCTCGGTGAGGGGCCGGCCGGTGCCCCGGCTGGCCCCCACCGGTCGGGTCACGCAGCCGGCGTCGTCCGCACGGACACCACGTCGGCCGAGTTGTCGGCGCTACCGGCAACGGAGAAGAACGCCAGGAAGTCCCGGTCGATCGCGGCCAGCCCCTGGTAGTCACCCAGGAAGTAGCCCCGGGCGAAGGGTGCGTTCTCCATGTCGAAGTCCGGGTGCAGCCGGTTCTCGGTCCACGTCGCTCCCTGGTCGTGGGAGTGGGCGAGGAAGACCCCGGTCGGCACGCCCGGAGCCGCGGTGTTGTTCCGGAAGTCGTAGTAGAGGACGCCCACCGTTCCGTCAGAAGCGACCGCCACAGCAGGATCGAAGGCCGCCGCCGACGCCACCGGCGTCTGGTTCACCTGGACCGGCGCCGTCCACTTCGCGCCGTCGGTCGAGGTCGACAGGGCGACGTCGGGCGTCGTCCCACCGGAGAACCGGCCGTCGGCCCACACGACATAGATGCGGCCGGTGGAGTCGACGGCGATGTCGGGGATGTCAGTGCCGGCACGCACCGGCTGCTGGGTGTCGGGATCGCAGACGTCTTCGACCCCGCACCCCTGGACGTCGACGAAGTTCGCGATCTTGATGACCCGAGACCAGTGGGCGCCGGCGTCCGTGGAGACCATCGCGCCGATGAAGCTCTGCTGGGGCGAGGGCTGCAGGCCGGAACCGCGGCTGGTCCAGAAGACGTCGACCAGGGTGCCGTTCGGCTGCACGGCGATCTGATTCCCGAGGGTGAACACGTTCGCGTTGCTCATCGCGGCCGGCGTGGACCAGTTCGCCCCGTAATCGCTGGTGAAGGAGAACATCGGCACGCCGCGATATGCGAACGAGTGGGCCTCGGACACCGGGCTCCGCGAGCCACCGGGAAGGCTGCCGCGGTCCCACACCGCGTAGACGTACCCGGGCCGGGTCGGATCGGCGGTGATCGACTCCTTGTCGTTGAAGACAATGGTGCTGTCGTCGCGGATCAGTGTCGTCGGTGCGTCCCAGGTCGCGCCGCCGTCCGTCGACTTCGACACCAGGACGGCGGAGGTCACCTCGTCGGCCGAGATCGACAGCGAGATCTGGTACGCGTTGCCCTGCGGGTCGAACGTGACCCACGGGTCCGAGGCGCGGTCGTAGACCGGGTCGCCGCCGGAGCACTCGCTGAAGGCCGCGGCGTTCTGGGTCCAGGACGTCCCACCGGTGGACGACCTCGAGGCGACGAGCCCGCGCGATCCGCCGGTGTCCCAGCGGTCCTGCTGGTAGACGCCGATGACGTTGCTGGCGTCCGTCGGGTCGACCGCGACGAAGGGCTCCACCTCCGTGTCCGGGTAGTTGGTGCCCGGCCCGCCGGCCGTGCAGCTGGGGTTCAGCGGGTTGACCGCTGAGGCCAGGACCGGCGCCCCGACGGCGTATGGACCGGCCCACGCGGGCTCGGCCGCGGCCACGAGCAGGGCGGCCGATGCACCGGCGATGATCAGGGAAGAGGAGCTGCGCAACGAGACCACCTCGCAGAGGTCGGAGGTCCGACGGCGTGTGGCCAGGACGGTCGATGCCGTCGGTGAAGTCGCCCCCCGCTGGCACGGCCCCGCCGCCCGATCGATCGCGCCAGGCGAGAGGGGTCGGTCCGCGGGCGGGACTCTAGGGGCTCCTACGTTCGGGGACCAGTGCCTCCGGCGCCGGCCGCCCCCCGACCGAAACGGTCTCGCTGTACGAGGCCGACGTGGTGCTCCCGCACACGTGGGCCCGGACGACACTCGGGTCCCGCGCCGCCCAGAGAGAGCGGCGCGGGTACCTTGGCGCCCGAATCCGCTCGGGGCACCCGGTCCCCCGAAACCTCGGAACGCGTCGCCCTCAGGCGGCCTCGGTGGCGTCCTCGCTGACGGACCGTATGGCCGACTGGAAGGCCTGGTGGCCGGCCTCGAGCTCGTCGCAGAACTGGGCGTGCTCGGCCGCGGCCCCGCCAGCACGGCCGATGCGGCGCATCAGCGCGACGTCGGTCGCCGGGTCCATCCGGATGCTGACCGGCGTGCTCGCCGCCGACCCGAGGTAGGGCAGCGTGGCCGCCCCGCCGATCGGCACGAGCGCGCCGTGGGTCAGCTCGTTCATGCCGCGCAGCAGCGGCTCGTCGAGGATCGCCGTCCAGCGGTGGATGCCGCGCTGCACCGAGAGCACCCAGCCGGCGTACATCAGCAGCTGGGCCATCCCGACCTTGCGGTACGCGGGGTGGACGGCGAGCAGCAGCTGGTCCACCGCCGTCCGGTCGCCACGGGCGAGGCCGAGCGCGGCCAGTGCGTCGTCCGCCGGCATCGACCACGGGGCACCCGCGAGGTCAACGACGGTCTTCAGCTCCTCGGCCGGCGCGGCCTGCAGGATCAGCGAGCCGACGGCGGTGCGCGTGACGCGGTCCAGCACGAGCAGGTGCGTCATCGTCGGCAGCAACGCCGCGTAGTGCTCACGCAGCAGGTCGGCGTCGTTGCCGAACGCGTCCAGGAAGACGTCGGCGGCGACCTGCAGGCTCAGCAGCGCGGCGGCGTCGTCGCGCCCCGCGAGGTGGACGCCGAGCCGGCGGGTGCCCGGGGCACTGCCGATCAGCTCGTCGACCAGCCGCTGGGCCTCGTCGGCGTCGAGCGCGAACGCCTCGGCGAGCACGCTCAGAACTCCTTGTGCACGATCTCGGTCGCGGCGAACCACTTCTCGGTGAAGCGGACCGCGGCGTCGGCCGAGAACGCCTTGCAGGTGTAGATGTCGACGCTGAAGAACTTCGGGTCGTCCCACGCGTAGAAGTGCGCCCCCGACGTCTCCCAGTGGATCCAGCCGGCCCAGCCGTAGAGATCGGACTGGTGCATCACCGGCGCGAGGATCTCGACCATGTCGAGCTCGACCGACAGCGCCGACAGGTAGGACGTGATGTCCTCGGCGGTGATCAGGTCCGTGGGCGTCCCCTCGATGACGAGGCGCTGACGATGGATGTGTGGAGCGAGATCACGCACGACTGTTTTCCCCCGTTGGACTGGCGTCTGAAGCAGCCGGAACCGTAGGCAGCCCGTGCAGCTCTCCGAAACGTCAGCGGGCTGTTTCTCACCCTCAGTGACCGGCGCCGTCACCCGTACGTGGACGCCGGTCCACCAACGGGTGGCCCGTTGTCGACGCGGTCGCGCGGCCGTTACGGTCCGTCGATGACCGACGACTGGCACCAGCCGCTCCGCCATCTGCGCGCGGCCGACCTGTCCGCCGACACCGGCCAGACACCCGGCATGCAGCGACTCGAGGCGGTCTCCGCGAAGACCGTCGGCTCGCAGCGGGTCTGGATGGGTCAGACGCAGGTATCGCCACGGACGGCGTCCGGCGACCACCACCACGGCGACTCCGAGACCGCGATCTACGTCGTCTCCGGCCACCCGGTCTTCGTGTTCGCCGAGGACGGCGAGGAGGTGCGGCTGGAGACGTCGCCCGGCGACTACGTCTTCGTCCCGCCGTTCACGCCGCACCGCGAGGAGAACCCGACCGACTCCGACGCCGTCGTGGTGATCGCGCGCAGCAGCCAGGAGGCGATCGTGGTGAACCTGCCCGGGCTCACCGGGCGCTGACGGCCGCCCGGGACGCCGCCGACGTCTCCGGCTCGGTGCTGAGCGGGCGCTGCTGACTGCGCTCCACCCGACCGCGCAGCCACAGGCCGCCGAGCAGCCCGACCAGGACGACGAGGCCGAGCAGACCGCCGGTCGCCGTCATCGCAAGGGTCATCCCGGGGCAGGTCGCACCCACCCCGAAGCCGAGCCCGAAGATCGCGCCGCCGTAGACGTGCCGCCGCTCGATCCGGTGGTGCGGCAGCGACAGGCGTCCCGCGTACCGGGTGCGACCGGTCCGGCGGAGGACGGCGAGACCGAGAAAGGCCGTGCCCATCGCGCTGGCCATCATCAGGAAGATGTACGGGTCCTGCAGCAGCAGCCCGTCGTGGATCGTGTCGTAGTCGCCGAGCCCGCTCGCGGTGAGCAGGAACCCGAACACGAGGCCGACGCCGAGCGCCGACCAGCGCACGCCGCGGGTCACAGCGCGCCGCCGGTCAGCCAGTGCAGCCCGAGGGTGATCGCCACGGCCACGGTGAAGAAGGTCGCCGTCACCGCGACGCTGTCCGGCGACGCCGCCGCACAGCCCGACATCCCGTGCCCCGACGTGCACCCGCCGGCCCAGCGCGAGCCGTAGCCCAGCGCCACCCCGACCAACAGCAGGACCGGCACCAGCAGCACCGGCGGCAGCACCTCGGACAGCCGCCCGTAGCCGTGCACCACGACCGGGGGCCCCAGCAGCGCACCGATGACGCAGCCACCGGCGAGGGCCAGCAGGAAGGTGCGCCGCCAGGCCTCGGGCCGCCAGCCCTCCACCGGCGCGATCGTCGCCAACCACGCGCCCGAGACGCCGAGCCGCGCGTTGATCAGCCCGTAGAGGGCCACGACGCACAGGCCGACGCCGGGACCGGCTACCCACCACGGCAGTTGTGCGCCGATGACGTCGAACATGGTGGGAAGCCTTTCGCCGCGAGACCGGCGCACAGACTGTCACCGCGGGGCCGTCGTGACCATGCCCGAACGAGCGCCCTGCGGCGTAGCGTCCGCCCTACGGAACCAGTCTCGGTCCGCGACGAGGGAGCACGCCATGGGTGACAAGTCCCCGCACGAGTCCCACACCAAGAAGGTCGCCGCGAAGTCCATCAAGGAGAAGCGGCTGGAGAAGAAGGCCAAGTCCGAGCACGCGCCGTCGCAGATGGAGACGGTCGTCCACGCTAAGCGGCACTGATATCCGCGGTCCGGGCCCGGCACCGCGTACCGTCCGCTCCACGGAGCCGTCCGAGGCTCCCGATGAGGGAGCGCACCATGGGTGACAAGTCCCCGAACAAGTCGACGAGCAAGAAGCCCGCGGGCAAGTCGATCAAGGAGAAGCGGCTCGACAAGAAGGCGAAGAACGACCACACCTCGCAGATGGAGACCGTGGTCCACGCCAAGAGGCATTGAGTTCGCAGGTGTGCGGTTCCGGGCAGCCGGAGCCGCACACCACTCCTACGCGGCGAGCACCGCGTCGATGAGGTGCGGGCCGGGCTCCTCCAGCGCGCGCCGCAGCTGGTCGGCCAGCTCCTCGGCCGTCGTCGCGCGCGTCGCCGGCACGCCCATGCCGGTGGCCAGCGCGACGAAGTCGAGCGCTGGGCCGCCGAGGTCGAGCAGCCGGCCGGCGCGCTCGCCGTCGCTGGCGGCGCCGACCCGCTCCAGCTCGTGCTGCAGGATCGCGTAGGACCCGTTGTCGCAGACGATCGTCGTGATGTCGGCCCGCTCCCGCGCGTACGACCACAGCGCCGAGATCGTGTACATCGCGCTGCCGTCGGCCTGGATGCCGATCACCGGCCGGTCCGGGCAGGCGATCGCCGCGCCGAGCGCCATCGGCAATCCGTCGCCGATCGCGCCGCCGGTCAGGCACAGCCAGTCGTGCCGCGGTGCGCCGGAGGTCAGCTCGGCCAGCCCGACGCCCGAGGTCAGCGCCTCGTCGACCAGGATCGCGTTCTCGGGCAGCAGCGCCCCGACGACCGCCGCCATCGCCCGCGGCGTGAGCTCGCCGGTGGGCAGCTCCGGCCGCGATGCCTCGAGCACCTCCGGCTTCGCGTCCGGCGCCGCCACCTCCGCGAGGGCCTGCAGCGCGGCGACGCCGTCCTCCCCCGGTGCGCTGAGCACGTGCACCGTGCAGTCCGCGGGCACCGGGTGGCCGGGCACGTCCGGGTACCCGAAGAAGTGCACCGGCGCGGACGCGCCGGCGAGCACCAGGTGCTTCGTGCCGGCCAGCGATGCGATGGCCAGCTCCGGCGGGTAGGGCAGCCGCTGGACGTCGGGCAGGCCCGCGCCGCGCACCGCGCGCGCCGGAAAGGTCTCCGACAGCAGCCGCACGCCGGTGCCGGCCGCCACCTGCGCTGCGGCGAGCTGGCCGTCGGCGTCCATCACGTCGCCGCCGAGGAAGAGCACGGTCGGCTCCCCGAGGGACAGCACCTTGGCGACGTCCTCGACCACCGATGGCGGCACCAGCGGCGCGGGACGGGCTGGGATCGGAGCGGCCGGCTCGGCGCCGTCCTCCCACGACACGTCGGCCGGGAGGACGAGGGTCGAGATCGACCCGGGGGCCGACGACGCGGCCGCGACCGCCTCGGCGGCGTCACTGGCGACGTCGGCCGGCGACAGCGAGCGCCGCACCCAGCCCGAGACCGTGCCGGCCACCGCGTCGATGTCGCTCTCCAGGGGCGCGTCCAGCCGCTTGTGCGAGCGCGCGTGGTCGCCGATCACGTTCACCATCGGGGTGCGCGCGCGGCGGGCGTTGTGCAGGTTGGCGACGCCGTTGGCCATGCCGGGCCCGAGATGCAGGAGCGTCGCCGCGGGGCGGCCGGCCATCCGCGCGTTGGCGTCGGCCGCGCCGGTCGCCACGCCCTCGAACAGGGTCAACACCGCGCGCATGTCGGGGACGTCGTCCAGGGCCGCGACGAAGTGCATCTCCGACGTGCCCGGGTTGGCGAAGCACACGTCGACGCCGGCGTCGACCAGCGTGCGGATGAGGGCCTGCGCGCCGTTCATCGTCAGCTCGCCTGCTGCACGTCGAAGTGCACGAAGGTCGCGCCGCCGGTGGCGAAGTTGCCGATGTCCTTGCCCGCCGCGCGTCCCTCCGGCGACGACAACGACTCCCCCATGGCCTGCTCGGAGTCGAAGTCGAGCTCGGCCACCAGGTACGGGGCCTCCTGCGAGGGGTCCAGCGACTGCGGGTGGCCGAAGGTGAACCGGACCAGACCGGGCTGGGCGAGCGCCAGGGGTGCGTGGGTGTCGCGGTAGTAGGCGTCGAAGGCCGCCGGGTCCTCCGGCTGTCCGTAGCTGACCACGAGCCTGTGCACCATCGCGCGCCCTCCGAGGGTCGGCCGGGCCCTGTCGCCCGGAACTTCCCAGCACACAACCAGGACGGTGCGACGCCCGCGAGTTCAGGACGCGGCCAGCACCCCCCGGCGCGACCGGACGGACAGCACCGGCCAGCGCCCCGACCAGCCGTGTCACCCACGTCCTGGCTCGGTACACCTAGAAGGTGAGCACCAGCCGGCCGCGCACCCCGCCGGCCTCGAGCATCCGGTGGGCGTCGGCCGCCTCCTCGACCGGGAACGTGCGCGCCACCCGCAGGGTCAGGACGCCGTCGTCGGCCTGCTGCCGCAGCCGGTCCAGCGCGGAGCGGTCCTGCGCCACGCGGCGGACCAGGGTCGGGAACACCCGCAGGTCGCGCGATCCGTCGCCGCGGTAGCCGCGCACGGTGGCCACCGCGCCGCCGTCCTTCACGGCCGGCAGCACGAGCGCGTCCTGCACCGCGCCGTCGGCCAGCCCGTCGACCCCCTCGGGGAAGTGCTCACGCATCCGGTCGGCGACGTCGTCCCCGCGGCGGACGACGACGTCGGCGCCGAGGGAGCGCACCAGGTCCTCGTCGGACTCCTTCGCGTCGGCGACGACGGTGAGCCCGTCGGCCTTGGCCAGCTGGACGACGTAGCCGCCGAAGGCGCCGGCCGCACCCGTGACCGCCACGACCTGCCCCGGCTGCAGCGCCATCAGGTCGAGCGCCAACCGCGCGGTGAGCGCGTTCATCGGCAGCGTGGCGGCGGCGACGGCGTCCGTGCCGGCCGGGGCGCGCACCACCGAGTCACCCGGCAGCACCAGGTCCTCGCGGTACCCGCCGTGCGCGCCGGACGGCACGACGATGGCCATCACCGCGTCCCCGGGGGCCAGGTGGTCGACGCCCTCGCCCACCTCGACCACCACCCCGGCAGCGTCCATGCCGGGCACCCACGGCGGCGTCTTGACCGGGTCGCGGTCGGCGTAGGCGCCGGCGCGGGCGTGGGTGTCGGTCGGGTTCACCGTCGCCGCGCTCACCCGCACCCGCACCTCTCCCGGGCCCATCGGCTCGTCGGGGACGTCGACGACGTGCAGGGCCTCGGGCCCACCGAACTCGGTCACTCCAGCTGCGCGCATGCCCCCTTGCTAACACGGCGGCAGCGACGCCGCCCGCGCCGGGACTCACAGGTGACGTGCAGCCACTTCCGGGCGTCGCCCCAGGTGAGGCCGCGATGTTGATCGCATGACCGCTCTGCTGCCCGGCACGTCTGACGAGGCCACTGAGGCTCCGGCCACCGTTCCCCGGCCGCCGGTGCTCGACGTCGTCGTCCCCGTGCACAACGAGGAGACCGACCTCGAGCCCTGCCTGCGCCGGCTGCACGCCCACCTGAGCGCGCTGCCGTTCCCCTTCCGCATCACCGTCGCGGAGAACGCGAGCACCGACGGGACGGTCGCGGTGGCCACCCGCGTGGCCGCCGAGCTGCCCGGCGTCGACGTGGTCGTGGTCCCGGAGGCAGGACGGGGCCGGGCCCTGCGGACGGCGTGGCTGCGCTCGGACGCCCCCGTGCTCGTCTACATGGACGTCGACCTCTCCACCGACCTCGCCGCGCTGCTGCCCCTGGTCGCGCCGCTGATCAGCGGGCACTCCGACCTGGCGATCGGCACCCGGCTGTCCCGGTCGTCCCGGGTCGTGCGTGGCGCGAAGCGCGAGGTCATCTCCCGCAGCTACAACCTGCTGCTGCGCCGGACGCTGGCGATCTCGCTGTCGGACGCCCAGTGCGGCTTCAAGGCCATCCGGGCCGACGTCGCCCGGCGGCTGCTGCCCCTGGTCGAGGACTCCGGCTGGTTCTTCGACACCGAACTGCTGGTGCTCGCCGAGCGCGCCGGCCTGCGCATCCACGAGGTGCCCGTCGACTGGATCGACGACCCCGACAGCCGGGTGGACATCGTCGCCACGGCCCGCGCCGACCTCGCCGGGATCGTGCGGATGCTGCGCGCGTTCGCCACCGGCCGGCTGCCGGTGGCGGAGCTGCGCGCGCAGATCGGCCGGCAGCCCCTGACCTCCCCGGTCCCCGGCGTGCCCCCGAGTCTGGTGACCCAGTTCGTTCGCTTCGCCCTCGTGGGAGTGCTCTCGACGCTGGCCTATCTCGCGATCTTCGTGGCGCTGCGGCACGGGGTGGGTGCCCAGGCGGCCAACCTCACCGCGCTGCTGCTGACCGCCGTGGCCAACACCGCGGCGAACCGGCGGCTGACGTTCGGCATCCGGGGTAGCGCCGGAGCGGCCCGCGCACAACTGCAGGGCCTGGTCGTCTTCGGTCTCGGGCTGGCGCTCACCAGCGGCACGCTGTGGGGCCTGCACGCGGCCACCGCCACCCCCTCGCGCACCGCGGAGGTGGCCGTTCTGGTGGCCGCGAACGCGGCCGCGACACTGCTGCGGTTCGTGCTGTTCCGCGGCTGGGTCTTCCGCTCCGGTCCGGCCGCCGTCGAGGTCGACCGCGCCGTCCTCGACCCGGAGACGGCCGCGTGACGACCACGATGCCGGCCACCGCGGCGGCGTCCCGTGTCGCCGTCCCTGCTGCCGGACGTCTCAGACCCCTGGTCCGCGGCCGCGAGGACGACGCCCGGTGGGTGCGCCCGGCGCTGCTCGCCCTGCTGGCCGGCACCGGCGTCCTCTACCTCTGGGGCCTGGGCGCTTCCGGCTGGGCCAACGCCTTCTACTCCGCCTCGGCGCAGGCCGGCTCGACCAACTGGGAGGCGTTCTTCTACGCCTCCTCGGACGCCGGCAACTCGATCACCGTCGACAAGCCACCGGCCTCGCTCTGGGTGATGGCACTGTCGGTGCGGCTGTTCGGTCTCTCCTCCTGGTCGATCCTCGTGCCCGAGGCGCTGATGGGTGTCGCGACCGTCGGCGTGCTGTACCTGGCCGTGCGCCGGGTCGCCGGGCCGTCCGCCGGGCTGCTAGCCGGCGCGGTGACGGCGCTGACGCCGGTCGCCGTCCTCATGTTCCGGTTCAACAACCCCGACGCGCTGCTGGTGCTGCTCCTGACGCTGGCCGCATACGCCCTCACCCGCGCCACCGAGAGGGCGAGCGGGCGCTGGCTGACCCTGGTCGGCGTCCTCGTCGGGCTCGCGTTCCTCACCAAGATGCTGCAGGCGCTGCTCGTCCTCCCGGCCTTCGCCCTGGTCTACCTCATCGCCGCCCCCACCTCGCTGCGGCGACGGGTCCTGCACCTGCTCGGCGCGGGGCTCGCGCTGCTGGTCTCCGCCGGCTGGTGGGTGGCGGTCGTCGAGCTGGTGCCGGCGTCGATGCGGCCCTACATCGGCGGCTCGCAGACCAACTCCGTGTGGGAGCTCATCTGGGGCTACAACGGCCTGGGCCGCATCACCGGCTCCGAGACCGGCAGCGTCGGCGGCGGCCGCGGCTGGGGCGAGACGGGCATCGTCCGGCTGTTCGCCGCCGACATCGGCGGTCAGGTCACCTGGCTGCTGCCCGCGGCGCTGGTACTCGGCGTGGCCGGGCTGGTCGCCGTTGGCCGCGCGCCCCGCACCGACCCGCGCCGCGCGGCGCTGGTGCTGTGGGGCGGCTGGCTCGTCGTCACCGGGCTCGTCTTCAGCCTGATGGCGGGCATCTTCCACGCCTATTACACGGTGGCCCTCGCACCGGCCATCGCGGCGCTGGTGGGCATCGGCGGCACGCTGCTGTGGCGCCGCCGCGAGCTGCTCTGGACCCGGATCGTGCTGGCGGCGACCCTCGGCGGCACCGTCACCTGGGCCTGGGTGCTGCTGGACCGGTCCCCGGACTTCCACCCCTGGCTGAAGTGGCTGCTGCTGGTGGCGGGCCTGCTGGCCGCGGTCGGCCTGCTGGTCGCCGACCGGGTGGGCCGTTCCGTGGCCGCGGTGCTGGCCGCCGTCGCCGTCCTCGCGTCCCTCGGAGCACCGGCCGCGTACGCCCTGGACACGGCGGGCACCGTGCACACCGGCTCGATCCCCAGCGCCGGGCCCACGGTGCTCGGTGGTGGCTTCGGCGGCGCTCCCGGTGGGTTCGCGCGCTTCGGTGGTGGCCGTGGGGCGATGCCGCCGCTCGGGATGACGAACGGCACCGGCCTCACCGGCGTCCCGGGCCCGCGGAACGGCTTCCCCGGCACCGGGATCCCCGGGCTCCCCGGCGCCACCGCGGGGACGACGGGAACGCCGGGCGCCGGCGGGATCGGCGGACTGCTCGACGCCGCGCAGGTGAGCGCGGACGTCTCGGCGGCGCTGTCGAAGGACGCGTCCTCCTACACCTGGGTGGCCGCCGCCGTCGGCGCCAACCGGGCGGCGGGGTACCAGCTCGCCGCGCAGCTGCCGGTGATGCCGATCGGCGGCTTCAACGGCAGCGACCCGTCGCCGACCCTGGCGCAGTTCCAGCAGGACGTCGCCGACGGCGAGGTGCATTGGTTCATCGGGGGCGGCGTCGGGATGCGCAGCGACAGCGGCAGCGACACGTCGCGGGAGATCGCGGCGTGGGTGGAGCAGAACTTCGCCGCCCAGACCGTCGACGGCGTGACCCTCTACGACCTGACCCAGCCCACCGGCTGAGAAAGGCCCCCCTAACGCTTGAGTGCGTAGGTCTTGAGCAGGCCGCGGCTGATGATCGTCTTCTGGATCTCGCTGGTGCCCTCGCCGATGAGCAGGAACGGCGCCTCGCGCATGAGCCGCTCGATCTCGTACTCCTTGGAGTAGCCGTATCCGCCGTGGATGCGGAAGGACTGCGTGGTGACCTCGGCGCAGTACTCACTGGCCAGCAGCTTGGCCATGCCCGCCTCGACGTCGTTGCGCTCGCCGGCGTCCTTCAGCTTCGCGGCCTTCACCATCAGCGCGTGCGAGGCCTCCACCTTGGTGGCCATCTCGGCCAGCTGGAAGGCGATCGCCTGGTGCTGGGCGATCGGCTTGCCGAAGGTCTCCCGCTGCTGGGCGTAGGCGATGGCCAGCTCGAAGGCGCGGATCGAGATGCCGCACGCGCGGGCGGCCACGTTGACCCGGCCGACCTCGACGCCGTCCATCATCTGGCTGAAGCCCTTGCCGGGCGTGCCACCCAGGATGTCCTCGGCCTTCGCCTGGTAGCCGTCGAAGACGAGCTCGGTCGTGTCGACGCCCTTGTAGCCCATCTTCTCGATCTTCCCGGGGATGGTGACACCGGGGACGACCTCGCCGAAGCCGGCGGGCTTCTCCACCAGGAACGTGGTCAGGTTCTGGTGCGCCTTCTCCGCGCCGAGCTCGGTGCGCACCAGCGCGGCGACCAGCGTGGACGAACCGCCGTTGGTCAGCCACATCTTCTGGCCGTCGATGACGTAGCTGCCGTCGCCCTGCCTGGTCGCCTTCGTGCGGATGCCGGCCACGTCGGACCCCAGCCCCGGCTCGGACATCGAGAACGCGCCCCGCACCTCACCGGTCGCCATCCGCGGCAGGAAACGCTCCTTCTGCTCCGGCGTGCCGTGCTGGATCAGCATGTAGGCCACGATGAAGTGCGTGTTGATGACACCCGAGACGCTCATCCAGCCGCGGGCGATCTCCTCGACCACCAGCGCGTAGGTCAACAACGACTCACCCAGCCCGCCGAACTCCTCCGGGATCATCAGGCCGAAGATCCCCAGCTCCTTGAGCCCGTCGACGATCTCCTGCGGGTACTCGTCGGCGTGCTCGAGCTCCTGCGCGTGCGGAATGATCTCCTTGTCGACGAAGCTCCTGACCGTCGACAGGATCTCGCGCTGGATGTCGGTCAGATCGGCGGTCTGCGCCAAGCGGGTCAACGGTCGCTCCTTCGGGACTGCGGTGTCCGTTTGTTACCCGGCAGTATGAGCCACCGATCCCGGCTGTTCGCGGTGTGCCTGATCACGCCCCGAACCGGAGGGCGGCTCAGAACAGCGGGTTCAGCCCGTTCCAGCCGACGCCCGCCCCCGCCCGAGCCAGCCAGCCTCCGCTCCCGTTGCCGGGGTAGAGCCACAGGATGCCGGTCGATGCCTCGCGGGCCAGCACGTCGGCGGTCCGGTCGCCGTTGAAGTCGCCGATGCCGACGAGCGCGTCCATGACGTTCCAACCGCTGCCGACGAGGACCCGGGCCCGCCAGCCACCCGTGCAGGTGCCTGGGTAGAGCCACAGGAAGCCGGTCGCGTTCTCGACGGCCAGCAGGTCGGGGCAGCCGTCGCCGTCGAAGTCCCCAGGGCTGAACGCCACCCGCATCACGGACCAGCCCGCGCCCACCAGTACCGGGGCGAGGAATCCGCCGTACCCGTTGCCGGGGTAGAGCCACAGCTTTCCCGTGGCGGCCTCCACCGCCAGCAGGTCGGGGAACCCGTCGCCGCTGAAGTCACCGGGGCCGGTCAGCGTGCTCATGACCTGGAAGCCGATCCCCACGACCGTCCACGGCCGCCAGCCGCCGCGGCCGTCTCCCGGGTACAGCCACAGGTTCCCGTTCCCGGTCTCCCGCGCCAGGACGTCGAGGGTTCCGTCGCCGTTCCAGTCACCGACGGTGTCCAGCCAGTCGAAGACGTTCCAGCCGACGCCGATCACCGTCGATCCCGGGCCGAAGGTGCCTCGCCCGGTGCCGCCGTAGAGCCGCAGGTCGCCGGTGGCCGGGTTCCGGACCAGCACATCGTTCGTCCAGTCGCCGTTCCAGTCCTGCGTCGAGTTCGACAGGCTCGACGGCGGAACAGGCAGTGCCGAGAAGTCGTAGCCGCCACAGGTGATGTCGTAGTCGCGGACGTCGTCGGTCCACTGCGCCAGGTAGACGCGCCCGCCGGAGAAGCTGGGCTGGGTGCACTTGTCCTGCGCCTCGGTCGGGTAGTCCAGGTGCCCGGCCGGCGACCACACCGGCACGCCGGGTTGCCACCACGAGCCGGTGATCGACTGCCAGGCCGACTGGTAGGAGTAGACCCCGTAGGGGCGCCCGGCGTCACGCAGCCCCCTCATCAACCCCTCGACGATGTACCGGTTCTCCCGCTGCTGGGTGGCCGAGGCGGTCGGCCACGGCTGCGCCGAGCGCGGCTCGACGTCGATCCACACCATCCGGGGGTCGAAGCCCGCACCGGACAGGCTGCTCAGTGCGTCCCGCGCCTCGGCGTACCCCACGTTGGACAGCTGCCCCGCCCGCGTGGTCGCCGACCACGGGCCCGTGGTGCCGTACTGGCTCAGCTGCGCCGACGTCGGGAAGGCGGCAATGGTGTACGCCTGCGCGGGGACGGCGTTCTGCCCCGCCCACCCGACCTGGCTCGCGAGGCACGGGTTCTGGGTGAACGGCAGCCCCCTGGTCAGGCCGATGACGACGAACTGGGCGGACGCAGGGGGCAGCGGCAGCCCGCTGCCACCGGCGGAGGTCGGGCACTGCGGCCAGGAGATGTCATAACCGGCGAGGGTCGCGGCCGGGGCCGCGACGGTAGGGACGACGCCCAGCACGAGGCCGAGCACGACTGCGATGGACAGACGCCAGCGCGCCATGGTGATCACCTCGTCGACGCCGCCCACCGGTTCCGGCCCATGCGATGAAGAGTCGACCCCTGCCGCTTCCTGTGAACAGGGCACTTCGTCCGTCGCGCGGTCCACGACACGGCCGGCCGCGACGCGACGGTCGCCGAACCGATCCGCCGATCGTGGTGGAGTACCCCTGATCGGTGACAGCCGGAGGCGAGAGGACCCCATGAGTACGAGTGACGAGAACCTGTACCGGGGCGACCCACAGGCGCCTCCGCCGTCGGGGTACGGACCGCCGCCCGGCTACCCCCCGCAGCCGGCCTACGGCCAGCCCGCGTACGGCCAGCCCGCGTACGGACCGCCCGGATACGGGCCTCCCCCGGGTTACCCGCCGGCCTACGGGGCGCCGACCAACACAATGGCGATCCTGGCGCTGGTGCTGGCCTTCGTGTTCGCCCCGGCCGGGCTGATCCTCGGGATCATCGCCCGCAAGCAGATCAAGCAGACCGGTGAGCAGGGCGAGGGGCTGGCCCTCGCGGGCGTCATCGTCGGCGGCATCTTCACCGCGATCTTCGTGCTGCTGATCGTCTTCTGGATCATCGCGTTCGTGGCGCTGGCCAACGGCTCGTTCGGCCCCTGACGCGTCGACGGCCGCCCAGATCGCTCCGAGCGGCCGTCGTCGTCACTCTTCTGGCGGCGTGAAGGACGACGTCCGCTCCATGCCGGCCGCGCGTCCCTTGCCGGCGATGACCAGGGCCATCTTCCGGCTGGCCTCGTCGATCATCTCGTCGCCGAGCATCGCCGAGCCCTTCTTGCCACCGGCCTCCGACGTCGCCCAGTCGTAGGCGTCGAGGATCAGCTCGGCGTGGTCGTAGTCCTCCTGGGACGGCGAGTAGATCTCGTTCGCGGCGTCGACCTGGCCCGGGTGCAGCACCCACTTGCCGTCGAAGCCGAGGACGGCGGACCGCTTGGCGACCTCCTTGAAGGCCTCCACGTCGCGCACCTGCAGGAACGGGCCGTCGATCGCCTGCACGCCGCGGGCGCGGGCGGCCATCAGGATCTGCATGAGGATGTAGTGGAACGGGTCGCCCGCGTAGTCGGGGTGCAGGGCGCCCACCACCAGCGACTTCATGTTGATGCTCGCCATGAAGTCGGCCGGCCCGAAGATGATCGTCTCGATCCGCGGGCTGGCGAACGCGATGTCGTTGACGTTGATCAGGCCCTGCGCCGTCTCGATCTGCGCCTCGATGCCGATCCGGCCGACCTCGAAGCCGTTGGCCTTCTCGATCTGGGTCAGCAGCATGTCCAGCGCCTTCACCTGCGCGGCGTCGGCGACCTTCGGCAGCATGATGCAGTCCAGTTCGGCGCCCGCGCCGCCGACGACCTCGAGCACGTCGGTGAACGTCCACTCCGTCGTCCAGTCGTTGACCCGCACGGTGCGGATCTTGTCGCCCCAGCCGCCCTCGTTGAGCGCGGCGACGATGTTCTTGCGGGCGCCGGGCTTGGCCAGCGGCGCGCACGCGTCCTCCAGGTCGAGGAAGACCTGGTCGGTCGGGAGGCCCTTGGCCTTCTCCAGGAACCGGGGGTTGCTGCCCGGGACGGCGAGGTTGGAACGACGGGATCGGAGCTCGGCCACGGTGCCTCCGGCGGGTGGGGTGGGTGACTGCACAGCTTCGGTGGGGGGACGTCTCAGCTACCGGAGAGTAGCGACGCCGCGGACCGGCCGCCCCGCGAAGTGATCAACCCCTCAGGTACCCGGTTCGACCAGGGTCGTCGGCCGGCTGGCCCGCACCACCAGCGTCACGCCGACGACGACGGCCGCCATGCCGGGCAGCGCGAGCAGCGGCGGCGCCTGGTGCAGCAGGATCAGCGCGACGATCAGCGACCCCGGCACCTCGAGCAGGATCGCGAGGCTGACGATCGTGGGGCCGACCCGCGGCACCACCAGGTTGAACAGCGTGTGGCCCAGCAACTGCGCGACGAACGTGATCGCCGCGATCAGCCACCAGTCCTTCGCGCTGAACCCACCCAAGGGCACCCCCACGAGGAGCGCGGCAATGGCGAGGACGACGGCGCACGTCGAATAGCAGACGACGGCGTAGGCGGACGTCGACAGCCGCTCCCGCGCCCGGGCCCCGGCCAGCACGTAGCCGCCGGCGGCGACCGCGCCGAGCAGCGCCAGGCCGTCGCCCTGCACCGCCTCGCGGCTCACCGTGACGTCGACACCGGCGATCAGCGCAGCCCCGAACACGGCCAGCAGCAGCCCCCACCACACGACCCGGGGCAGCCGGACGCCCGACAGCCGGGCGATGAGCGTCGTCCACACCGGGGTGGTGGTGACCAGCGCGATCGAGGCGGCGACGCTGGTCATGTTCAGGCTGGGCAGCCAGGCGGCGAAGTGGGCGGCCAGGAACAGCCCCGCGACCAGCGAGCTGTTCAGGTCGCGTCGGCGCAGCCCCTTCAGCGCGCCCCGCTCGCGGGTGAGCAGGACCGGCAGCATGGCGGCCGCGCCGGCGGCGTTGCGCCAGAAGGCGATGGCCAGCGCGGGCGCGAGGACCAGCGCGGTCAGCGGGCCCGACAGCGAGATGCCGACGACGGCGACGGCCATGATCGCGAGGTCGCGGCCGCCGGGCCGGTACAGCGCCCATGCGGCCGGGGCGGCTGTGTCGTTCACGGGATGCGGATGCGGCCCGACGCGATGGGCACGACGGCGCCCTGCACGGTCGCCGACCGCGCCGTCCCACCGGTCGCCGTCACCGTGCAGGTGAGCACCGACGGACGACCCAGCTTCTCGCCCTGACGCACGACGTAGGACGACGTGCCGTCGGCGCCGAGCAGCCCGGTGGCGACGAGCCACACGCCGGTGCCGAGCGCTGCCGATCCGGTGGCCGGGTCCTCGTCCCAGTGCAGGTCACCGGCGAACACGCGGGCGTAGGCGCTGGAGCTGTCGGCGTCCCAGGAGAGGACGGAGACGCCCTCGCCGACGCCGAGCCCGTCGAGCGCCGCCTTGTCCGGCACGGCGCGGTCGACCGCGCCCGGCCGCACGGCGAGGTAGGTGAAGGGCAGGCCGCAGCCGGCCAGGTGGGCGGGCACACCGGCCACGTCGTCCGGCGACAGCCCCATCGCCGAGGCCAGCGCCTCGGGTGCCCGTTCTACGCCGAGGCTGGGGCTGCCTCCGGTCAGGGTCGCGCCGCCGTCGTCCACCACGAGGTCGAGCACGCCGACGCCGCACTCCTGGCGCACCGTGCCGGCCGGCAGCCGGCCGGTGCGCACGAGCGTGTGCGCCGCACCGACGCTCGGATGGCCGGCGAACGGCAGCTCGGCGTACGGCGTGAAGATCCGCACCCGGTAGTCGGCGCCGGCCTCGGTGGGGGCGCTGAGGAACGACGTCTCGGACAGGTGGAACTCGTTCGCCAGCGCCTGGCACTGCTCGGCCGACAGGGCGTCGGTGTCGAACACGACGGCGAGCGGGTTGCCGGCGTAGGCGCGGGGGGCGAACACGTCGACGATCTCGTACTCCAGCATCCCCGGGCCTGCCACGGCGCCGACGGTAGCCTTCCGGGTCGTGACGACGGTGACCCGGGCTTATGTCTCCAGACTGGCCGGACTGACCGTCTTCGACCCCAACGGCGACCGCGTCGGCAAGGTCCGCGACGTCGTCGTGGCACTGCGGGTCGACACGGCCGCGCCGCGCGTGCTGGGCCTGGTCGTGGAGGTCGTCGCCCGGCGCCGGATATTCGTGCCGATGGGCCGGGTGACCGCGATCGAGGCGGGCGCGGTGATGCTGGCGTCGGGAACGATCAACCTGAAGCGGTTCGAGCAGCGCGCCGGCGAGACCCTGGTGCTCGGCGAGCTGCTGGACCGCTCGGTGCGGATCAACGAGTCCGGCCGCCCCGCCCACGTCGTCGACGCCGGAATGGAGCAGACCCGCACCGGCGACTGGGTGCTGTCGAAGCTCGCCGTCCAGGAGCCCGGCCGCCTGGGCCGCCGGGGACAGCAGCACCAGCTGGGGTGGGACGAGGTGCAGGGGCTCGCGCTGCCGCAGTCGGGCCAGGGCACCGAGACGCTGCTGGCCACCTACCGCGAGCTCAACGCCGCGGACCTCGCCCACCAGCTGCAGGAGCTGCCGGTCAAGCGGCGGCACGAGGTCGCCGAGGCGCTGGACGACGATCGGCTGGCCGACGTCCTCGGCGAGCTCCCCGAGCCCGACCAGGTGGTCATCCTCGGCACGCTCGACGAGCGCCGCGCCGCCGACGTCCTGGAGGCGATGGACCCCGACGACGCCGCCGACGTGCTCGCCGAGTTCTCCAACGTCGACCGCAACCGGCTGCTGGAGCTCATGGAGCCCGACGAGGCCGAGCCGGTGCGCCAGCTGCTCAAGTACTCGGAGGACACCGCCGGCGGCATGATGACCAGCGAGCCGGTCATCCTCTCCCCCGACGCGACGATCGCCGAGGCGCTGGCGCGGGTGCGCGAGCCGGAGCTGACGCCGTCCCTGGCCAGTCAGGTCTACGTGTGCCGGCCGCCGTCGGCCACGCCCACCGGCCGCTACCTGGGGCTCGCGCACTTCCAGCGGCTGCTGCGCGAGCCGCCGTCGTCGCTGGTGAGTGGCGTGCTCGACGACCTGGAGCCGCTGCGCCCCGAGGCCCCGCTGGCCGAGGTGACCCGCTACTTCGCCACGTACAACCTGGTCGCGGCCCCGGTGGTCGACGCCCAGGGCCGGCTGGTCGGCGCGGTCAGCGTCGACGACGTCCTCGACCACCTGCTGCCCGACGACTGGCGCGAGCGGGCCCGTCGTGGCTGACAGCCAGCGGCTCGACGTCCCGCGCAGCCGGACCCGCAGCTTCGGCGGCTTCCTGCGGCTCAACCCGGACGCCGTGGGTCAGTTCGCGGAGGGCATCGCCCGCTTCCTCGGCACCGGCCGGTTCCTCGCCGTCCAGACGATCATCGTGGTCGTCTGGATCGCGCTGAACGTCGCCGCGGTGCACCTGCGGTGGGACCCCTACCCGTTCATCCTGCTGAACCTGGCGTTCTCGACGCAGGCCGCGTACGCCGCCCCGCTGATCCTGCTGGCGCAGAACCGCCAGGCGGACCGCGACCGCGTGCAGTCCGAGGAGGACCGGGCGCGCGCGGCGTCGATCCGCGCCGACACCGAGTACCTGGCCCGGGAACTGGCCGCGCTGCGCATCTCCGTCGGCGAGCTGGCCACCCGCGACTTCATCCGCGACCAGCTGGGCCGGCTGACGCCGCCGGCCGCCGACGGTGAGGACCGCAAGAAGGACAAGAAGAAGCGCGACCGGTCGGCCGAGCCGCCCACGAGTGTCGGGTTGTCGTCCCCTCCGACCGCCTGAGACGACACCAAACCGACACTCGACGAGCGCGGAAGTGTCGCTGCCCGGCGTTAGCGTCCTCCCCGTGTCCATGACGCATTCGGTGATCCCCTCACCGATCGGCTCGCTGACCGCGGTGCGGGCGGACGGCGTCCTGGTCGGGCTCTGGATGGCACCGACGGACGTCGACGACCTCGGCCCGCGCGACGACGCGGCGTTCACCGACGTCCGCACCCAGCTGGACGAGTACTTCGCCGGCAGCCGGACTTCGTTCGACCTGAAGATCCGCGCGACCGGCAATCCGCTGCAGCTGGCGGTGTGGAAGCTGATAGCCGACATTCCGTACGGCGTCACCCGCTCCTACGGCGACCTCGCTGGCGACCTCGGCGACCGCACCCTCGCGCAGGCTGTCGGCACCGCGTGCGGGCGCAACCCGCTGCCGGTCGTCGTTCCCTGTCATCGGGTGGTCGGAGCCGACGGCAGCCTGGTCGGCTTCGGCGGCGGCCTCGATCGCAAGCGCTTCCTTCTCGACCTCGAGCACCGCGAGGAGCGGTTGTTCTAAGCCAGCACGTGCACGAGCGCTCCCGCGGCCCCGGCCAGCAGGAGGACGACGATGAACGGCGCCCGCAGCGCCAGTGCCAGAGCGGCGACAGCGAGCCCGACCAGCCGGCCGTCGACGACCAGGTCCCGCCCGCTCGTCGCCACCTGCACCGCGACGAGGGCGCCCAGCAGCGCGGCCGGGACGAAGTCGACGATCCGGGCGACCCAGGGCTGCTCCACCCACGCCGCCGGCACCGACAGCCCGGCGAGCTTGAGCAGGTAGCTCCCCAAGGCGGCGCCGAGCACGGCCACCCACAGCACGGTGCCGCTCACGCCATCTCCTCCGCCGCCGTCGGCCGTTCGGTGGCCCGCGGCCGTCCGGCCAGCGCCACGGCCACCACCGCCGCGATCACCTGTACGCCGGCGGGCACGACCGGCGTCAGCGCCAGCGCGACCACCGCACCGCCCAGCGCCACCCGCCGCTGGGTCGCCGCCTCGGGGAACGTCCTGCGCAGGCGCGGCCAGAGCAGGGCCAGGAACGCGGCGGGGACGATCGCGTCCAGCGCGGCCCGCGCCGTGCCGCCGAGCGCGGCAGCGCCCAGCGCGCCGACGACGGTCATCGCGTTCCACATCAGGTAGATCGCCGCCCCCGTGGCAAGGAAGGCGAGCCGCCCCAGCGCGCGGTTCGGGGCCGCAAGCGCCATCGCCGTCGTCTCGTCGATGACCCAGTGCGCCAGGCCGACCCGGCGGACGCCCCGCGGCTGGAGCAGCGGCACCAGCCGGACGCCGTAGACCGTGTTCCGGGTACCGAGCAGAAGGGCGCTGCCGACGGCGGCCAGCGCGCTCCCCCCCGCGCCGAGCACGCCCACGAAGGCGAACTGCGAGGCGCCGGTGAACATCAGCGCCGACAGGCTCATCGCCTGCCAGAGGTTCAGCCCGGCGGCGTCGGCGGCGGCACCGAACGCGGCGCCGTAGAGGCCGACCGCCACGCCCAGCCCGATGGCGTCGCGCAGCATCGCGGACCGCTCGGGGGACGACACTCCCGCGAGGCTAGCGACCCCAGGGCCGCCCACCGCGTCACCCTCCGCTCGCCGCCAGCCGAGCCTGCACCCGCTCGGCCCGCACCAGCAGGTCGGCGATCCGCCAGGACTCCCCGTGCGCGGCATCGGCTGCCTCGCCCAGCAGGCGGGCAGCGTCCGTGAACTGCTGCTGCACCGCGCTGCCGGGTGCGCCGTCGAGCGTGCCCGCGGATTGCGCGGTCAGCGCGCTGGCCGCTTGCCGGGCCAGCGCGGCCAGGGAGCGCAGCGCCTGCCCCGCCGGCGTGCCTCCGGCGTAGCGGTCGGCGTCGTCGGCGGTCACGGACAGGAGGACGTCGTCGAGCAGGACGCGGAGTGCGTCGGTGGCGGGGGTGGTGCCGGTGTCGAGCGCGGTCGTCGTCATGACGGCGACACTCGCCCTGAGGCCTGCGCCCGGACATCGGTCGACCGGGCAGTGTCCGGCTGCCCCGAGGGGATCCGCGCGTCTGAGGGCCTCAGGAACCGTGGGCCGAAGGCACCCCGAATCGTCCGCCGTACAGTGGCAGGCGACCCGATCGTGCAGGTCGCCGTCCTCAGGCCGACCGCCGGATCAGGGTCTTCCGTCGAAGGAGAGTCACGCACCGATGACCGACACGCTGACCGGCACGCCGGCGCTCGACGCCGTCACCGCCGCTCTGGCCACCGTCCAGGATCCCGAGATCAACCGCCCGCTCACCGAGCTGGGCATGGTCAAGGATGTGCAGATCGGCGGCGACGGCGCCGTCCGGGTCGAGGTCTACCTGACCGTCGCCGGGTGCCCGATGCGCGAGACGATCACCAACCGCGTCACCACCGCGGTGTCCGCCGTCCCGGGCGTGACCTCGGTGCAGGTCGAGCTCGACGTGATGAGCGACGAGCAGCGCGCCGAGCTCCGCAAGACCGTGCGAGGCACCGACGCCGCCGACCCGGTGATCCCCTTCGCGCAGCCCGGTTCCCTGACCCGCGTCTACGCGGTCGCGTCGGGCAAGGGCGGGGTCGGCAAGTCGTCGGTCACGGTCAACCTCGCCGCATCGCTGGCCAAGCGTGGGCTGTCGGTGGGCGTCGTCGACGCCGACATCTACGGCCACTCCGTGCCCCGCATGCTGGGCGTCGAGGACAAGCCGACCCAGGTCGACAACATGATCATGCCGCCGCAGGCCTACGGCGTGAAGGTCATCTCGATCGGCATGTTCACCCCCGGCAACACCCCGGTGGTCTGGCGCGGGCCGATGCTGCACCGCGCGCTGCAGCAGTTCCTCGCCGACGTGTGGTGGGGAGACCTCGACGTCCTGCTCATGGACCTCCCGCCCGGCACCGGTGACGTCGCGATCTCCGTGGCCCAGCTGGTGCCGAACGCCGAGATCCTCGTGGTGACGACGCCGCAGCTCGCCGCCGCCGAGGTGGCCGAGCGCGCCGGTGCGATCGCCACGCAGACCCACCAGCAGGTGGTCGGCGTGGTCGAGAACATGTCGTGGCTGGACCTGCCCGACGGCTCCCGGATGGACCTGTTCGGCTCCGGCGGCGGCGAGGCGGTGTCCGACGCGCTCACCAAGACCCTCGGCGCCCGCGTGCCGCTGCTCGGCCAGATCCCGCTGGACACCCGGCTGCGCGAGGCCGGTGACGCCGGCGCCCCGATCGTGCTGGCCGAGCCGGACTCCCCGGCCGCACAGGCGCTGGAGAAGATTGCCGACGGCCTGGCCACCCGCCAGCGCGGCCTGTCCGGGATGTCGCTGGGCCTCACGCCCGTCCGCCGCTGAGGGCCCCTGCGACGGTTAGTGCACTAACCGTCGCAGGGCGCCGTCCGGGACGGCCGCATACGGTCGCGGGATGAGTGATCAGGTCTCCGACAGCATCAGGATCAAGGCGCCGCCCGGCGTGGTGTTCGCGATCCTCGCAGCGCCGCGCCAGCACAGCCGGATCGACGGCTCGGGCTCGGTGCAGTCGGTGCTGCGCGGGCCGGATCGCATCACCGCGAAAGGCGACAGCTTCGTCGTCCGCATGAAGCTGTTCGGCGTCCCGTACGTGATCGTGAACCGGGTCGTGGAGTTCGAGCCGAACCGCCTCATCGCCTGGCGGCACTTCACCGCGAACCGTTGGCGCTACGAGCTGACGCCCACGGCGGACGGCGGGACGACGGTGACCGAGACGTTCGACATGTCCCGCGCCGATCCGGTCACCGACGCGGTCGTGCGCTGGGCGAAGTTCCCGGAGCGGAACCAGCAGGGCATCACCGAGACGCTGGCGCGGCTGAAGCAGGCCGCCGAGGCCGACGCGCGCTAGGTCGCGTCGGGGTCGAACGGGGGCGGCGTGGCCCGGTCGCGCGGCCGGGGTGCGGGCGCCGAGACCACGGGCGACGACACCGGACCGTCGTCGTCACCCAGGAGCTGGCTGCGGATGAACGTCTTCGGGTGGTACTTGCGCAGGTCGAGGTCGCGCAACTCCGCGAAGTCGTCGCCCAGCGAGTCGTTCATCTGCTCGCGGACGCCGGTGATCGCCTCGCGCACCCGCTTGAGGCCGGCGGCGGCGTCCTTGGCCAGGGTGGGCAGGCGCTCGGGGCCGAAGATGAAGAGCGCGGCGAGACCCAGGACGATGATCTCGCCCCAGCCGATCGAGTCGAACACGCGGCCACTCCCTCCTCAGTGGGATAAGCGTAGGCGGCCCCGTCCAGGGGCCGCTCTGAGCCTGCGAAGGGCGGGGAGGACGGGGTCCTCTCTCAGGCCTTGTCGAGCGTCGCCTTCAGCTCGGTCGACCCACCGCCGCGCACGACCTCGACGGTGACCGTGTCGCCGGGCGCGTGGGCGTCGATCGCGACGGTGAGCTCCTCGGAACTGCCCACCGGCTCGCCGTCGACGGCGATGACGATGTCCTCCTCGCGGATGCCGGCGTCCGCCCCGGCGCTGCCCGGCTCCACGTTGAGCACGAACGCCCCGTCGCGGGTGCCGTCGGTGACCGACCGCGTGGCCACCCCAAGCGTCGCGTGCACGGCCGAGCCGGTGGAGATGAGCTGCTGGGCGATGTCGCGCACCCGGTCGATCGGGATGGCGAACCCGAGGCCGATCGACCCGCCGCCGGTGGAGGCGATCGCGGTGTTGATGCCGATGACCGCGCCGGAGGCGTCGACCAGCGCGCCGCCGGAGTTGCCCGGGTTGATCGGGGCGTCGGTCTGGATGGCGCTGATGACGGCGTTGGTGTCGCTGCCCTCACCGGCCAGCCGCACCGGCCGGTCGAGGGCGCTGACGATGCCGCTCGTGACCGTGCCGGCCAGGCCGAGCGGCGAGCCGATCGCGACGACCGGGTCGCCGACCACGACGTCCTTCGAGCTGCCCAGCGATGCGGTGAGCAGGCCGGGCTTCTCGACCTTGACGACGGCGACGTCGCTGGCCGGGTCGCGGCCGACGATGCGGGCGGCCGAGCCGCTGCCGTCGGAGAAGACCGCCCGGATCTCGGCGCCCTGGACGCCGTCGGCGCCGGAGACGACGTGGTTGTTGGTGACGATGTAGCCGTTCTTGCCGTCGATGACGACGCCGGACCCGGTGGCGCCGGCCTGTCCGACCCGGACCTCGATGGACACGACGGCGGGCGTGACGCTCTCCGCGATGTCGGACACCGAGCCGGGTTTGCGGGTGACGCCCGGCTCGACCTTCGACAGTTGCGTGCCGGGGGCGAGCAGCGGGGTCTCGCTGGTCTTCCGGGTGAGGAACCAGCCGACCCCGCCGCCGATCGCCCCGACCAGCAGCACGGCGAGCAGGCCGAGGACGGTCAGGCGGATCGACAGGTCGCGCAGCCGGAGCTTCTTGCGCCCCCTGGCGTCGACGACGATCGGGCCCGCCTGGGCGTCCTCGTCGTAGACGGCCGGCGCGCCGAGGCCAGCGGGGGCGTAGGGGTCGCGCCACGGATCGCTGCGGGCGTCGGGCTTCCACCACGGCCCGGAGGAGGTGTTGCGGCGGCCGGGCCGTCCCGTGGGCGGGTCCTGCAGGCCGCGCTGACCGATGGCGGGCGGGCCGAAGGCGCGCAGCAGCGCCTCGGCGGGCGGCGGCGGGACCGGGCGCGTCGGCGGGGTGGGCCGGTTGCCCGCGAACGAACCGTCGACGGCCTCGGGGCGCCCGAACGCCGCCTCCTGACCGGGGCTGGGGCGCGGGCCGGTGACCGGCCGCGGGCTCAGCCGGACGGGCGCGTCGTCCACGATGCCGTCGGCCGGTCGGGCGAAGACCTCGTCGCCCTCGGCGGCGGAGTGCCGTCCCGTGCCGTCGGGCGTGGTCAGGGGGTCCCGCCCGGATGCAGCAGGGCCGTGGTGGTGCCGACGGTGATCGTGCGGACGACCGGCGGCACGACGCCGGTGTGCTGCTGGGTGGACGTCGGGCCGGCGACCGGCGCCTGCGGCTGGGGTACGGGCGCGGACGGCAGGTTGAGGGCCAGTGCGGTCACTCCGACGCCGAGACCGACGAGCGTGCCGACAAAACCGCGGCGCAGCCAGCGGCCAGTGGAGTCGTCGGTGTGCCGGCGGCGGTGCGGGTGCAGGTCGAAGGACCAGGCCCCCGAGGTGCCCGCGACGGTGAGCTCACCCGGGCCTGCGGTCATGGTGCCGCCGCCGCCCGAGCCCGGGACGTCGGTGGTGAACGGGATGGCGCACAGCCGCGACATCAGGTCGCGGGGCAGGTCGACGTCCGCACTCTCGTGCAGCGCCTCCTTGGCCTCGCGCTGGGCCTGTACCGCCATGCGGCACTGCAGACACCCGGCGAGGTGCCGCGCGGCGCGGTGGGCCGGGCCGGCGGTCAGCTCGCCGTCGACGAGGGCGGCGATGGCCTCCTGGGCGAGGTGGCTCTCGGGGATGCTCATGGCATCACCGGCGCCCGGGGGGCGAGGTGGGCCAGGGCCTCGCGCAGCTGCACGCGGCCGCGGTGGATGCGGCTGCGCACGGTGCCGAGCTTGATGCCGAGGGTCGCCGCGATCTCCTCGTAGGTCAGGCCCTCGATGTCGCAGAGGACGACGGCGACGCGGAACTCCGGGGAGAGCGCGTCGAGGGCGGCCTGGATCTGCGGGTCGAGGTGGGTGTCGGCGTAGACCTGCTCGGGGCTGGGCGCCGTGCCGGGCAGGCGCTCGGTGTCCTCGGGTAGCGCGTCGAAGCGGATCCGCTGCCGGCGGCGGACCATGTCGAGGAAGAGGTTGGTGGTGATGCGGTGCAGCCAGCCCTCGAAGGTGCCGGGCGAGAAGCTGGCCAGCGAGCGGAACACCCGGACGAAGGTCTCCTGCGTGAGGTCCTCGGCGTCCTGCGCGTTGCCCGACAGGCGGTAGGCGAGCCGGTAGACCCGCGCGGAGTGGTCACGGACGACCTGCTCCCACGTCGGGGCGACCCAGGCCTCGGCCTCGGGACGCGCGGCGGTGTCGGACACGACCTCAGGATCGCAGACGGGACCGACAGAAACCTCCCCGGACTCAGCGGGGACAGGGGACGCGGCTCGCTTCAGGCGCACGCCACGACCAACGGACGAGTGCCGTCCCCCTGTTCCCGGGCCCAGCTGTTCGCAGCAAATACACAGCTTTCCGACGACGTCCGCCCCGACCACTACCCTCACCCCAGTGACGAGCGCCCAGCATCCGCCTGGAGGCGCGACCGCCGAGGGTGCCGCCTACGCCGACCGGTTCGCCGTCGAGACGCCGGAGATGGTCGCCGCTCGCGAGCGCGCCTTCCACCTGTCGGGGCCGCCGCCGGTGGAGCCCGCGGTCGGCGCGACGCTCGCGGTGCTGGCCTCGACCGTGGGCGCCCGATCCGTGGTGTCGATCGGCAGTGGTGGCGGCCTGGCCGGGCTGTGGCTGATGCAGGGCATGCGTCCGGACGGCGTCCTGACGGCCCTGGACGGCGACCCGGAGCAACTGCGCGCCGCCAAGAAGGCGTTCACCGAGGCGGGTCTCGCCGCCGGCCGGGCGCGGATGATCTTCGGGACGCCGGCCGAGGTGCTGCCCCGACTCTCGCCCGGCGCCTACGACATGGTCGTGTGCGCCGGCCCGCCGCGGGAGTACTCCGAGCACCTCGCCGGCCTGCTCGACCTGGTGCGCGTGGGCGGCATGCTCGTCTGCCACGGGTTGCTCGAGGGGATGCGCGTCGCTGAGCGAACGGTCCGCGATCCGCAGACGGTGGCCTGGCGCCAGATCAGCCACATGATCCGGGACGACGAGACCCTGCTATCCGCCGTCCTCCCCATCGGTGACGGACTCCTGGTTGCGACCAAGCGCGCCTGAACAACCGCCCAGTTAATACACCACTCCTCCACGCAGGTCTGGGAGTCAGGCAGAACTTGTGCTGATGCGCGCAACCGCACCCACGGTTACTAACGGCTAGGGCAGGAATGTGGAACAGGGACGTGCGGCACAGAGGCGTTCGACGCAACCGAGATCTCACAAAGTCGTACTCAGACCGTCTTTGAGAGACGCCGGACGAGATGTTCCAGCATTGCCGTCGGCGCCTATGGAGTGTCGCCTTAAAATAACCCGGCCCGGAGCTTGTCCAGCACTATGTAGCCCGCCAACTTCGCACGGCTCGGCCCGTTAGATCCTCAAAATTGTTCCGGTCGCAACCAAGCGGGGTCCCTCGTAGAAGTGAAGAACTTCCGATTTTTGCAGTACCGATGAGGGCAGCGAAGTCAAGCGAATATCCACCTCTGCATCCTCTCCAGGGTGAAGGGGACGCATCAGCAACCACTCGCAATCCCACTCGACGCGTTCGCCGCTACTCAACATCTGGCCAATGTGCAGTTGGGGACGATAACGAGTGGACGTCGGCCCCAGACGTCCACCGTCTTCGGCCCTCAGGAGGTGGACTCTTACTCGCATGGACAATCTCCTACCTATGGATCCGGATTCGGGAACGGATTTTGTTGAACCAACCCAACTGCGAGCGGCCGACGGCATAGGCGGGGCCAATACCGTCGAGTTTTTGCCTACTTTCCAACTTTGCCAAAGCAGTCCGGGAGATTCGGGTACTTACAATCTTACTGCCGGGTGGATTTTTTAACTTCGCACCCCATTCCTGCGCGTGCTTCTTAGTGGTGGCAAACCACTTATCCTCCATCGATCCATTGCCAGACCGGAAATTACCGGTCTTGCGGATATCCGCGAGCTCATCGGGGCCCACGCTTCGGAAGAGGCGCACGCCTCTCCCCGCTTTCAGGGCCGCGCCGGCAGTCTTCGCTACAGCGATGGCGGCGCCGGCCCCGACCGCGGCCAGCGCTATACCAACCGCTACCTGAAGGGCCTTGGACTTATTCCCGGATACGGCGTAGGCCACCGCGGAAACACCTGCAGCGGCGGCACCGATCGGACCTGGGATCATCGACGCTAGCTCAGCGAGCGGTGCGATGACCTTGGCGGCCTTCTTGACGGTCTTGACGACCTTGTCCAGCCAGCCCCAGCGCCCGTCGAGGTCGGTGCAGTTGACCGGATCGGCCGAGCAGTAGTCGTAGGCGGTGGCGTTGCCGCCTGGTTCGGGGTCGACCGACCAGAACCGGCCGGTGCCCGGGTCGTACAGCCGGACGCCCATGAGGATCACGCCGGCCAGGGCGTCGGCGGAGCGCTGCTTGCCGCCCAGCCAGCCGTACCGGCCGTCGCGTCCCGGCGTCTGCCCGGTCGAGGCCCGCACCGTGCCGGTGGTCAGGTCGGTCGGGTTGCCGTACTCGTCGGCGGTCTGGTGGCGCAGCGCCGTCCAGTCCGCCGTGGACTCCCCGTCCCGGATCGGGACGGTGGTCATCACGTCGCCGTGCAGGTCCACCAGCTGCAGCACCCGGGCACCGGTCTTGCCGGTCTGCACCGCGAGGTTGCCGTCCAGCCCGTCGACGTAGCGGGTCACCTCGTCCGGCAGCGACGCGTCCTCGGTGATCCACGCCGGCGAATCGGAATCGGAGTCGTAGTGATTGACCTTGGTGACCGCCTGCTGCCAGCCCGGCTGCCCGGTCCCGCCGACCACCCACGCGTCGTTGGTGTAGGAGGAGAATCGCTGCAGCGCGTCCAGCGTCCACGACTGCCGAGCGACCCCGGCGATCGTCTGCGACGCCACCAGATCATTCGCGTAGAACGTGTTCGTCACCGAGGCGCCCGGGGAGCCGCGTCCCGGTGCCGTGGTGATCCGCCCCAGCGGGTCGTAGGTCCAGGCGCCGGCGCCCGTGGCTGTGTCCGACACCAGCCGGTCAGCGGAGTCGTAGGCGTAGCCGGTCGCCGACACCGCCGCCGACCCCGGATTGCCGGGGTCCGCGCACGTCGAGGTGCCCGACACCGCCGTCGTCAGCGACGTCCGCTCGGCCCGGTCGTTGAACGCGTACCGCCGGGCGGTGCACAACCCGACCCCGGCCGTCGTGTCCGAGACGTCGGTGAGCCGGCCGATCCGGTCATAGGAGTACCGCTTCGACGACGCCGCGGTGGTGTGGGTGATCCACTGCCCCGACCCGTTCTCCACCACCACCGACGACGAGATCACCTGACCGTCACCGGCACGGGTGTAGGTCCGCGAGACCGGGTTGCGGTTCGCGTCGTAGGACACCCCCAGCGCCACCCCGCCGGGCAGCGACTGGGTCAGCAGCTGCCCGTCCGGCCCGTACGTCGCCGACAGCGTGCCGCCCACCGAGTCCGTCACCGACGTCGCGAACCCGCGCGGCTCCACCGACCGGTCATAGGTGAACGACGTCGACGTCCCCAGGCTGTCCGACACCGTCGTCGGCTTGCCGAACTGGTCGAAGACGCTGGTCGTGACCCCGCCGACGCCGTCGTCGTACCGGGTCATCCGACCCAGCTGGTCGAACGTCTTCTCCGTCGCCGACACCACGGCATCGGTGACCGGGTCCCGCGACTCCACTCGGGTCACATCCCCCGACACCGGGTCATACGTCGACACCGTCTGGCCCAACGCCACGGCCGCCGTCCCGGTGCCGGTCCCGCTGATGGTCACCGACGTGACGCGGTCAGCAGTGTCGTAGGCCGTCGTCGTCGTCCGCGACTGAGTGACGGTCGCGCCCGCCACCGGCCCGGTGGCCGACTCGGTCACCGCGGCGATCGACCCGTACCGGTTGTAGCCGGTGATCGTCTTCACCGGCAGGTTGGACGCCATCCGGCCGGTGTCCAGACCGGTCGCCGCTCCGGCGACGTAGTTCATGCACGCCAAGCCTGCGTAGGCAGGCTTGTTGCCGCACTCGGCGCGCTCGCTGTTCGCGCCCGCCGTGTAGTAGACCGACCGACCGGTACCGGCGTCCGACCCGGTCGAACCGGCCTTACGGGACTCGACCACGCGACCCTGCTCGTCGTACCGGACCCGGGCCGTCAGCGCGGCACCACCCGCGCCGGCATCCACCACGACCTCGGTCGGCTGGCCGACCTTCCAGCCCGATGTCGGACCGATCGGTGAGGCACCGTCGATCGGGTTGTACCGGTTCACCGTGACGCCCACGTCCACCAACTGCTCCGGCACGGACCCAGCCACCAGCAACGCCTCGGTCTGGGTAGTGACCAGGTGATAGGCCACGCCGTCCGGCTTGCCCTCGTCGTAGGCGTACGTGGTCACGTCGTGGACCAGCTGCACGTTGTTCGGATCGTTGCCCAACGCCAGCCGCAACAGTGGTCCCCGGCTGCGCAGCAGGTCCAGCCCCTCGAGGCCGTAGGTCGACTCCGACGAGAGCGCCACCGCGCGCGTCGCCGTGCCCGCCTGCGTCAGGCTCAGCGCGGCCAGGTCCGCCGCCGCCGACGGCAGCTGCCCCAGCGCCAGCAGCCGGTTCGTCGCGTCCAGGGAGCGGACGACGTTGCCGTACTGGTCGTACTCGGCCGTGTCGATGAACCCCGCCGACGGCGCGTCCGGACCCGACGGCGTCGCGGTGTTCACCTCACGACCCGACGCGTCCAGGTAGTGGATCGTCGCCGGCTTGTAGCCGTCCTTGCCCGGCGTCGTGGCATTGGCCGTTGTCACCGACGGCACGTCCTCCGGCCCGTAGATCGCGGTCGCTGCCTCTTCGTGCAGGTCAGCGGCAAGCTTGACCAGCGCTCGCGGCAGGTTTCGATCAGCGCCGTCCACTGCTGGGTCATCCCGCGAGAGCCCGGATCTCACCTGCGATCGGGTCTTCGGACGACCTGTTGCTGCCGCGCCACGCCTCTGACTCGACACCTGGGTTATACCGGGTCATACTCGGCGTATGAAGACGGCGATCTCGCTGCCCGACGACACCTTCGACCGGGCCTCCAAGCGCGCGGCCGAACTGGGTATGAGCCGCTCGGAGTTCTTTGCTACGGCCGCCCGGCACTACCTCGACGAACTGGACGACGAGTCGACGACCCGCCAGATCGACCTGGCCCTGGAGAAGTCGGCACACCCGGAAGAGTCATCCAAGGACGCCGTCGACGCGGGACGGCGGACCCTCGACGGACCCGACGACGACTGGTGATCGAACGCGGAGGCATCTACTGGGCCGACCTCGGTCCGGCCGTGGGGAGCCGGCCGGCCAAACGACGCCCCGTGCTCGTCATCCAGGCCGACACCTACAACGCCAGCCGGCTCTCGACCGTGCTCGCCGCCGTCGTCACCTCGAACACCGCGCTTGCGGCCATGCCGGGGAACACGTTCCTCCCGGCCGCCGCGACCGGACTCCCCCGCGACTCGGTCGTCAACGTGACTGCGATCGTCACGCTCGACAAGGATGACCTCCGAGAACGGACCGGAACGGTTCCGCTGTCGGTGATGCGGGAGGTGGATCGCGGACTACGCCGCGTACTGGCCTTCTGACGAGCCCGGATCACCCCAGGCGCGCAATTGTGCGGAGAGCGGGGTGATGACCCCCCAGCGATCACCCCGCTGAGCGCACAACGGGCGTGAACTCAGACGATTGCGCGGGCGCCCTTGCCCAGCACGACCACGCCGCCCTCGCTCACGTGGTACCGCTCCTTGTCGGCCGCGTGGTCGACCCCGATCCGCGCCCACGGCGGCACCACGGTGTTCTTGTCGAGGATCGCCCGGCGCACGTACGCGCCCTCGCCGATGTAGACGCCGTCCATGAGCACGCTGTCCTCGACGCGGGCTCCCCGCTCCACCCGCACCCCCGGTGAGACGACGCAGTTGTGCACCGAGCCGCCACCGATGATCGCGCCGGCGCTGACCATCGACTCCTCGGCGCGGCCACCCAGCACGAACTTCGCCGGCGGCAGCTGCGGCGGCAGCGTGAAGATCGGCCAGCGGTCGTTGTAGAGGTTGAACACCGGGGTGACCGACACGAGGTCCATGTGCGCGTCGTAGTAGGCGTCGATCGTCCCGACGTCGCGCCAGTACCCGTGGTCGCGCTCGGTGGCGCCCGGGACGACGTTGGTCGAGAAGTCGTAGACCCACGCCGCACCCGCCTCCGCGAGCATCGGCATGATCGAGCCCCCCATGTCGTGAACCGAGGACTCGTCGGCGGCGTCGGTGCGCAGCGCATCGAGCAGCGCGTCGGTGGTGAACACGTAGTTCCCCATCGAGGCGAAGCTCTCCTCCGGCGAGTCGGGCAGGCCTGGCGGGTTGGCCGGCTTCTCCAGGAAGCCGCGCACCTTGCCCTCGGCGTCGGAGTCGATGACGCCGAACTCGGTCGCATCCTTGCGCGGCACGCGCAGCCCGGCGATGGTCACGCCCGCGCCGGTCTGCATGTGCTGGTCGACCATCTGACCGACGTCCATCCGGTACACGTGGTCGGCACCGAAGACCACGACGATCTCGGGCCGCTCGTCGTAGACCAGGTTGAGGCTCTGGAAGATGGCGTCGGCGCTGCCGGTGTACCAGCGCGGGCCGAGCCGCTGCTGCGCCGGCACCGGCGTCACGTAGTTGCCCAGCAGCTGCGACATCCGCCAGGTCTGGGTGATGTGCCGGTCGAGGCTGTGGCTCTTGTACTGGGTCAGGACGGCGATCTGCCGGATCTCGGCGTTCACCAGGTTGGACAGCACGAAGTCGATCAGCCGGTAGTTGCCGCCGAACGGCACCGCCGGCTTGGCCCGGTCGTCGGTGAGGGGGGCCAGCCGCTTCCCCGCACCGCCCGCGAGCACGATGCCGAGCACCCGAGGACCGCCACGCATGTTCCGCAACGTAGCTGGTGGAGCGAGCACTCGCCCGTCCTGCGCGCGCGGTTCCGCCCCCTAGGGTGACCTCGTGCGCATCGGAATCGTGACGCGGGAGTGGCCGCCGGACGTCTACGGCGGCGCGGGGGTGCACGTCGAGCACCTGGTGGCCGCGATGCGCTCGCTGCCCGGCGGTCCCGACATCGACGTCCACTGCTTCGGCGCCGAACGCGCCGACGCCGTCGGCCACGCCGTGCCGGCGAACCTGCAGGGCGCCAACGGGGCGCTGCAGGCGGTCGGCGTCGACGTCGAGATCGCCGCGGCGCTCGCCGGCACCGACCTCGTGCACAGCCACACCTGGTACGCCAACGCGGCCGGGTTGCTCGCCTCGCTGGTGCACGGCGTCCCGCACGTCGTCACGGCCCACTCCCTCGAGCCGCGCCGGCCGTGGAAGGCCGACCAGCTCGGCGGCGGCTACCGGCTCTCCTCGTGGGTCGAACGGACGGCGTACCTCGCCGCCGACGCGGTCATCGCGGTCAGCCACGGCATGCGCACCGACGTCCTCGACGCCTACCCCGACCTCGACCCCGATCGCGTGCTCGTCGTCGGCAACGGGGTCGACGCCGACGCCTACCGCCCGACCGACGCGCCGGACGTCGTCCGCGACCTGGGCGTCGACCTGGAAAGGCCCTACGCCCTCTTCGTCGGGCGGATCACCCGGCAGAAGGGCGTCATGCACCTGCTCGCCGCCGCCGACCAACTGCCGCCGGACGTCGGCCTGGTGCTCTGCGCCGGCGCCCCCGACACCCCCGCCGAGCGCCAGCAGGTCGCCGACGCCGTGGCCGAGCTCCAGCAGCGCCGGGGCGGCGTCGTCTGGATCGAGGCGATGCTGCCCCGCGAGCAGCTCGTCCCGCTGATCACCGCGGCCACGGTCTTCGTCGTCCCCTCGGTCTACGAGCCGCTCGGCATCGTCAACCTCGAGGCCGCCGCCTGCGGCACCGCCGTGGTCGCCAGCGACGTCGGCGGCATCCCGGAGGTCGTCGACGACGGCCGTACCGGACTGCTGGTGCACTACGACCCGGCCGATCCCGCCGCGTTCGAGGCCGGCCTGGCCGCACGCATCGCCGAGCTCGCCGCCGACCCCCGTCGCGCGTCCGCGATGGGCGCCGCCGGCCGCGAGCGGGTGCTCGCCGAGTTCGGCTGGCCGGCCATCGCCCAGCAGACCGTCGAGGTCTACTCGCGGGTGCTCGCCGCCCGGGCCTGACCGCCCCCTGGTATTTTCCTCGCGCCGGCCCCCGGGGCCGGTGACGGAGCGGCAGCGAAGTCCGGCGAGAACCCGGCGCTGTCCCGCAACTGTGAAGGCCACTCGAAGGCCCGAGCCAGATCGCCTGCCCTTCCGTCATGTCACCGACCCTCGCGGTAAGGGTCGCGCATGGAGCGGCGTCCTCGCCGGCTCAGTGGGCGATGTCTTCCGCCTCCTCAGAGAGGCATTCCCGTGCCCCGCACCACCCGAACGCAGCGGCTGCCCTTCCTGGCGCTGCTGCTCTCGCTGCTCCTGGCCCTCACGGCCTGCGGCGGCTCCTCCTCCGGCGACAAGGCAGCGGCGAGCAGTTCGTCGGGCAGCGCCTTCCCGGTCACCGTCACCGGCGACAACGGCAAGGTGACCCTCGACGCGGAGCCGGAGCACATCGTCTCGATGTCGGCCACCGCCACCGAGATGCTGTTCGCGATCGACGCCGGCGACCAGGTCAAGGCCGTCGACAGCACGTCCAACTACCCGAAGGACGTGCCGACCACCGACCTGTCGGCCTTCACGCCCAACGCCGAGGCCATCGCGAAGTACGACCCCGACCTGGTCGTGCTCAGCGACGACATGAACGGCATCGTCGCCGCGCTCGCCGCGCTTAAGGTGCCCACGCTGCTGCTCGGCGGCGCGAAGACGCTCGACGACACCTACCGGCAGATCGACACCCTGGGTCAGGCCACCGGGCACGCCGACAAGGCCGACGCCGTCGTCGCCGACATGCAGAAGCGCATCAAGGCGGCCGTCGCCTCCGTGCCGGCCGACGCCAAGGGCGAGAAGGTCTACCACGAGCTCGATCCGACCTTCTACAGCGCGGCGAGCAGCACCTTCATCGGCGGCATCTACGCCATGTTCGGCCTGACGAACATCGCCGACGGCGCCCCCGACCCCGCCGGCGGCTACCCGCAGCTCTCGGCGGAGTACATCGTCGGCCAGGCGCCCGACCTGATCGTGCTCGCCGACACCAAGTGCTGCGACCAGACCGCCGAGACCCTCGCCCAGCGCCCGGCCTTCGACACCGTGCCGGCCGTCAAGAACGGCAAGGTCCTCGCCGTGGACGACGACATCGCCTCCCGCTGGGGACCGCGGGTCGCCGATTTCGCCGAGTCCGTCGCCGCCGAGCTCAAGGGCTGAACGAGGCACCGTGACGACGACGGCGGGCGGCACCCGCCCGCAGACCGAGCCGGTGGCGCCGCGCAGGCGCCGCCGGCCCGGTCCGGTGCTCGCCGGGGCGGCTCTCGCCCTGGTCGCCGCGCTGCTGGCCGGCGTCTGGGTCGGGGCCCTCCCCCTGCCGCCCGGCGCCGTCGTCGTCACCCTGCTCGACCGCCTGCCCGGCGTCCATCTGACCGGCGGCCTGGGACCCACCCAGGAGGCCGTGCTCCTGCAGCTCCGGCTGCCCCGCGTCGTCCTCGCCGCACTCGTGGGCGCCGGCCTGGCCATCTCCGGCGGCGCCTACCAGGGCGTCTTCCGCAACCCGTTGGCCGATCCCTACCTGCTCGGCGCCGCCGCGGGCGCCGGCCTCGGCGCCACTCTCGTCATCGCCTACTCCCCCACGTCGACGCTCGGCCCGTTCGGGATCGTGCCGCTGGCCGCCTTCGTCGGCGCTCTGGTCGGCGTCGGCTGCGCGCTGGCCCTCGGGACGGCGGCCGGTGGCTCGCACAGCGCCACCCTGCTGCTGGCCGGCGTGGCGGTGGCCGCGTTCCTGGCCGCCGGGCAGACCCTCGTGCAGCAGCAAAACACCGACGACCTGCGCCAGGTCTACGGCTGGCTGCTCGGCCAGCTCGGCCGCACCCAGTGGTCCGACGTCGCCCTGGTGCTCCCCTACCTCGTTCCCGCCTGCCTCGTGCTGCTGTTCTGCGGCCGGCCGCTCGACGTGCTGGCCGTCGGTGACGACGAGGCCAGCGGTCTCGGCGTCCACCCCCGCCGGGTGCGCCTGCTGGTCATCCTCGCCGCGTCGATGGCCACCGCCTCGGCGGTGGCGGTCAGCGGTCTGATCGGTTTCGTCGGCCTGGTGGTGCCGCACATCGCGCGCCGGTTCGTCGGTGGCTCGAACGCCCGCGTGCTCCCGGTCTCGCTGCTGATCGGCGGCGCGTTCCTGGTGCTCGCCGACCTCGTCGCCCGCGTCGTGCTCGCACCGGCGGAGCTGCCCATCGGCGTCGTCACCGCCTTCGTCGGCGCCCCCTTCTTCGGGGGCCTGCTGTGGTTCGGGGCGCGGCGCCGGTGAGCGGGGGCGCACGCGTCGAGGTCGTCGGCCTGTCCGCGGACTACGGGCGGACCCGGGTCGTCGAGTCCGTGCGGCTCACCGTCGAGCCGGGCGGGTGGCTGGCGATCATCGGCCCCAACGGCTCGGGCAAGTCGACGCTGCTGCGCTCGATCCTCGGACTCCACCCACACGAGGGCCAGGTGCGCGTCGACGGCGTCCCGACCTCCGGCGTGCCCCGGCGGGAACGCGCCCGCATCCTCGCCTACGCCCCGCAGACCCCGGTGCTGCCCGAGGGCGTCACCACCCGCGAGTACGTCACCCTCGGCCGCACCCCGCACCGGCCGCTGCTCTCGGCGCCGCGCGCGGTCGACCGGCAGGTGGTCGCCGACGTCATGGACCGCCTCGGGCTCGGCCCGCTGGCCGAGCGGCCGCTGGCCACCCTGTCCGGCGGGGAGCAGCAGCGTGCCGTCCTGGCCCGCGCGCTGGCGCAGCAGCCGCGGGTGCTGCTGCTCGACGAGCCGACGGCGGCGCTCGACCTCGGCCACGCCCAGCAGGTGCTCGACCTGGTCGACCGGCTGCGCCGGCAGGACGGGCTCACCGTGCTCAGCACGCTGCACGACCTCACCCTCGCCGGCCAGTACGCCGACCGGCTGGCGCTGCTGTCGGAGGGGCGTGTGGTCGCCGAGGGCCCGCCGGCCGACGTCCTCACCCCGGCCGCGCTCGCCACGCACTACGGCGCCCGCGCCGAGGTCGTCGCCGGACCGGACGGCCCGACGGTCATGCCGGTCAGGTGACCGCCGGCCGGAACCGCAGGACGTCGCCCGGGCGCACCTGCGCGGCGGCGGGGAGGTCGGCCGTCAGCACGACCGCCAGCACCGGATAACCGCCGGTCACCGGGTGGTCCGCGAGGAACAGCACCGGGGCGCCGTCCGGAGGCACCTGCAGCGCACCCGGCACCAGCCCCTCGCTGGGCAGCTCGTCGTCCCGGGCTCGCGGCAGCAACGGGCCGGCCAGCCGCAGGCCCACCCGGTTGCTGTCGGCGGTGACCGTCCACTGCCGCGTGGTCAGCTCCGTCCAGGCCTCGGCGGCCAGCCAGTCACGGCGCGGCCCCGGCAGCACCCGCAGCACGGGTTCGGACGACGGCGCCCGCACCGGCGCGACGTCGACGATCGGCTCCTCCGCCCGCAGGTTGCCCACCGGCAGCCGGTCGCCCACCGCGAGGGGCGGCGGCCCGAGCCCGGAGAGGGTGTCGGTGCTGCGCGAGCCGAGCACCGGCGGGACGTCGATGCCGCCGCGCACCGCCAGGTAGGTCCGCAGACCGCGGGACGGCGCACCGAGGGCCAGCTCCGCCCCCGGCCGCAGGGTGAGCGGCGCCCCGAACGGCGCGGCCCGCCCGCGCACCGTCACCGGCGCCGGGGCCCCCGTGACCGCGACCAGCAGGGTCCGCTCGGCACGCAGCCGCAGGCCGCCCGCGGTGACCTCGAGGACGGCGGCCGCCGGGTCGTTCCCGACCAGCCGGCCGGCCAGTCCGGCGGCTGCGTCGTCGGCGGCGCCCGAGCGCGGCACCCCGATGGCGGCGAACCCGCTGCGGCCACGGTCCTGCACCGTGGTCAGCGGACCGGTCGCGAGGACGGCGAGCACTCAGCCTCCGTCCCGGAAGCGCACCGCGGTGCCCGGCGAGAGCAGCGCCGGCGGGTCGCGGTCGACGTCGAACAGGACGGCGTCCGTGCGGCCCACCAGCTGCCAGCCACCCGGCGAGGCCTGCGGGTAGACGCCGGCGTACGGGCCGGCCAGCGCCACCGAGCCGGCCGGCACCCGGGTGCGCGGGGTCGCGCGGCGGGGCACGTGCAGCTCCTCGGGCAGCCCGGTGAGGTAGCCGAAGCCGGGCGCGAAGCCGCAGAAGGCGACGGTGAGCTCGACGGTGGTCAGCGTGCGGACGACGTCGTCCGCGTCCCGGCCGGTCAGCTCGGCGACGTCGCCCAGGTCTGCGCCGTCGAAGACGACGGGCAGCTCCACGACCGCCGTCCGCTCCGCGGGCACCGGGGCGTCGGCGTCGAGCCGGCGGAGGGTCGCCACATCCAGGTCGGTGACCGCCCGGTCGAGGACGACGAGCACGGTGCGGGCGGCCGGCACGAGATCGCGCTGGCCGGGCAGCGGCGAGCGCTCCAGCGCCGTCCGGACGGCGGCCACCGCGGCCAGGTCGGCCACCTCCACGAGCAGCGCGCGCTCGCCGTAGCGGACCACGGTGGGTGTCACGCCTCCATGATCGACTCGGGCGGCCGGTCTGACCAAGCGGACCACCATTCAGTGGCGCACGATGAGTCGTGAGCATCGCCGAACGCTTCGCGTCCGCCCTCGCGGGGCTCACCGATCCCGCCCTGGCCGGCCCCGAACTGCTCCCGGTCCGACTGGCAGGCGCGTGCGCCCGCACGCTCGACGTGGACGACGCCGGGCTCAGCCTGGTCGACGGCTCCCAGCAGCGGGTGCCCCTGGGTGCGAGCTCGGACGCGGCGGAGGTGGCCGAGCGGCTGCAGTTCACGGTCGGCTCCGGACCGTGCATAACCGCCCAGGACACCCGGCAGCCGGTGTTCGCGGTCGAGGAGGACCTGCGGCGGCGGTGGCCGGTGTTCACCGAGCTCCTGGTCCAGGAGACCCCGTTCCGGGCCGTCGTCGCGCTCCCGCTGCAGCCGGCGCTGGCCGGCGCCGGGGCGATCGACCTCTACTTCCGCACCTCCGCCGAGGTGCTCGACCTCGAGGTCTTCGAGGCCATGGCGGTCGGCGAGCTGGTCACCTCCGCGCTCAGCGACGCCGCCGTCTGGTCGGAGTGGACCCCCGCGGAGGGGCCGGAGTGGATGCACGGCCCGGCGCCGCGGCGGCGGGCCGCCGTCTGGGAGGCGATCGGGAAGCTCAGCGTCGGGCTCGAGCTGAGCGCCCCCGACGCGTTGACCCTGATCCGCGCGCACGCCTACGCCGCAGGTGTCACGGTCGACGACGTCGCGGCCGACCTGCTGGCGGGCGCGCTCACCGGCGCGGAACTGGCGGCCGGCCGGGAGGCCGACTAGCTCGCGAAGGGCGCCAGGGCGAGGCCGGCGGCCTCCAGCGCCGTCCGCACCGCGCGGGCCAGTTCCACGGCGCCGTCGGTGTCCCCGTGCACGCAGACCGACTCGATGTCGAGGGGCACGCGCGTCCCGTCGAGGGCGACGACCTCGCCGTGCACGGCCATGCGCACCGCCCGGTCGGCCACCGCGGCCGGGTCGTGCACCAGCGCGCCGGGCTTCCGTCGCGGCACGAGCGTGCCCGCCGCCGTGTACCCGCGGTCGGCGAAGCCTTCCCGGACGGCGCGCAGACCGGCGGACTCCGCCGCCCGCAGCAGGGCCGAGCCCGGCAGACCCAGGACCGGCAGCTCGCCGCCGTACGCGGCGACCGCGTCGACGACGGCGCGTGCCTGCTCCTCGTGGGCCACCGCGGCGTTGTACAGCGCGCCGTGCGGCTTGACGTAGGAGACGCGGGTGCCCGAGGCGCGGGCGATGCCGTCGAGGGCGGCCACCTGGTACAGCACGTCGTCGGCCAGCTCACCCGGCTCGACGTCGATGAACCGGCGGCCGAACCCGGCGAGGTCGCGGTAGGAGACCTGGGCGCCGACGGAGACCCCCGCCTCGGCGGCCCGGGCGCACACCCGGCGCATCGTCGCGGGGTCGCCGGCGTGGAAGCCGCAGGCGACGTTCGCGCTGGTGACGGCACCGAGCAGCGCGTCGTCGTCCCCGAGCCGCCAGATCCCGAACCCCTCACCGAGGTCGGCGTTGAGATCGATCGTGCTCACCGGCGCAGTCTCGCACCCCCGTCGCCTCGGTCGAGAGGGCGACAAGTCGACATCGCGACAGGTCGATCAGCCGGTCTGACCGGTCTCCGCGTGCGCTACCCCCACCGGTTTGGACTCGGGCGATCCCCGCTGCCGGAGGTACACGGAGAACACCGCCATGGAGCCGACGGCGAGCATCTCGGACTGCCAGTTCTGGAAGGAGCGGTTCCAGAAATCGGCCGCACCGAGATAGCCCAGGTAGCTCACCGGGTCCTCGAGCTGGCCCAGCTGCTCGCTGTTGTAGGCGGCCCAGCCGGCGATCGAGGAGGCGGCCCAGGTGAGCAGGAACAGCCCGCCCATGAGCAGGCCGAGGGAGCGGGAGAACACCGCCGTCCGCCAACCGCCGGTGCGCGCCCACTCCGGCGAGTCGTCGCCGGCGAAGCGACCGACGCGCTGCTCCTCGTCGGACTCGATGCCCTCCTCGCCGGGCTTCTTCGACTCCGACGACCCCTTCTGCACCAGCCAGACCGTGGCGAAGATGTAGAGGAAGAACTGCAGGTACTCCGACTGCCAGTTCTCCATGACGTCCACGCCGAAGGACGACGACGTGACGTACTCCCCGAGCGAGACCGGCTCCAGCCCGTCGGCGATCTGCTGGGCGTTGAAGTCGGCCACCCCGGAGAGCGCCTGCCCGACCAGGGTGGCCAGGAAGACGGCGCCGAAGCCGAGGCTGAGCGAATTGTCGCGAAGGAACCCGCGGGACTTCTCGCTCATCGGCCCATCAGCCCCAGCGCGATGGCGTACGCGACGCCGACGACGATCACGGCCAGGTAGAGCCAGAAGACAGCCCGGACACCCCTCATCCCGCCGTCACCTCGCAGTCGTAGGGCGCGTCGGCGTTGGGAGTGCACGCGGCCGCCGACACCTTCCAGCCGCCGCTCGTCTCGGTCAGGAACACGGTGTCGCCGGACAGCTTCACCTGGGCGTCGCCACCCCAGACCTGCACCGACCGCACGGTTCCCCCGTCCAGGGGAAGCTGGCCGATCGCGTCGGCGCAGGGCTGCGACTCGCTCTTCTCGAGCGCGGCCAGGGCCTTCGGGGTGAGCAGATCGCAGCGCGCCCCCGGGTCCGCCCCGGAGTCCTCGAACGACGTCGCGACCCGCTGCACCTCGGGCTGCTGCGTACTGGCGCAACCGCTCAGCACCCAGGCGAGCGCTCCGACGACGACCAGCGCCCTGCTCGCCCTCGCGGACCGTCTCCTGCGCACGCGCCTCACCTCCCCGACGACGACACGGCGTGCCTCGACGGTCGCTACCCGAGGGGACGCGGGGCGCAAACGATCTTCACCCGGTCGGGCAGCGGACCCGGGCGTTGCTGCCCGACCAGGCGTCGGGCAAGGTCGGGCCGATGCGCACCGATCCGCCGGAGACCGGCCCCGAGCTCGCCCAGCTGACCGCCTTTCTGGACCTGCAGCGGGCGACGATGCTTCTGAAGTGCGAAGGGCTCACCCGCGAGCAGCTCTCCCGGCCACATCCGCCGTCGACGCTCACCCTCGCCGGCCTGCTCAACCACCTGGCGCTGGTCGAGGACTCGTGGTTCACCGTGCGCTTCGCCGGCCAGCCGGAGGACGAGCGGTGGGTCGGGATCGACTGGGACGCCGATCCCGACTACGAGTTCCGCACCGCCGCCGACCTCGAGCCCGATGAGCTGCGCCGGCGCTACGAGGACGCCTGCACTCGCAGCCGTGACGTGGTGGCGGCCGCGACGAGCCTCGACCAGCTGTCGGTGCAGCCACGCGGCAACGGCGAGCACTTCGACCTGCGCTGGACGATGCTGCACCTGATCGAGGAGACCGCGAGGCACGCCGGCCACGCCGACCTGATCCGGGAGGCCATCGACGGCGTCACCGGCGAATGAGGGGACTTTCTGTACAGAAAGTCCCCCAGGCGGTCGGCGGCGACGCCAACGACGCGGCCCCGGCGCCGGCTGTGTGCCGGCGGCCGGGGCCGTGTCGTCGTGCGCGGGCTGCCCGGAGGCAGGCTCGCGGGGAGGTGTCAGCTGGTGGCGCCCTTCAGTGCCTCCGACAGCGCGGCCGCCTCGTCGGGCGACAGCTCGACGACCAGGCGACCGCCTCCCTCGAGCGGCACCCGCATGACCAGGCCTCGCCCCTCCTTGGTGACCTCGAGGGGACCTTCACCCGTGCGCGGCTTCATGGCCGCCATGCGTGCCTCCTTCGCCAGCCGGACCACCTGCCGGGCAGGAAGGCGATACGGCGTCCGTCGATGCTGTGCTCTGACCAATGATCCCGTATGTCCGGCTTCCGTCCAACATCAGCCCCTTGCAGGCTCGGAACGCGGGTGTGCTCGGAAGCACTCGGCGACGTGGTCGTCGACCATTCCGGTGGCCTGCATGAGGGCGTAGGCGGTCGTGGGGCCCACGAAGGAGAAGCCTCGCCGCTTCAGTTCCCTGGCCATCGCGACCGACTCGGGGCTCGTGGCGGGCACGTCGGCGAGCGTGGCCGGCCGGGTTCGCCCCCCGCCGGGCGCGAACGACCACAGCAGGTCCGACAGCCCCTCCGGTTGCTGCTGCGCCGCCCGTGCGTTGGTGATGGCGGCAGCGATCTTCGCCCGGTTGCGCACGATGCCGGCGTCGGCCATCAGCCGGGCCTCGTCGTCGGCATCGAACTCGGCGACCGCGTCGATCGAGAACCCGGCGAACGCCGCCCGGAACGCCGGCCGCTTGCGCAGGATGGTGATCCAGGACAGGCCGGACTGGAACGCCTCGAGGCAGAGCCGCTCGAACAACGCGTCGTCACCGCGCAGGGGCGTGCCCCACTCGTCGTCGTGGTAGACGACGTACTCGGGAGCGCTGTCGGCCCAGGCGCAGCGCACTCGCGGAGTTTCCACGGCGCCGACGGTAGCCACGGGGTACGACACGATCAGCGTGCGGCCGCGTCGAGGCTCTCGGTGCTCGGCTCGGGGTGCTGGGGATGTCCCCGGCGGGTGGCCAGGACGCAGCCCGCCAGGACCAGCGGCAGTCCGATGCCGATCCCGAGCGTGAACGGCTCCCCGAGCAGCAGGACACCGAGCAGCACCGCGACCGCCGGGTTGACGAACGTGATGACGAGGGCGCGCTGCGGGCCCACCTCGCGGATCAGCGCGAAGAACAGGGCCAGCGCCAGCGCCGTGCAGACCGCCCCGAGACCGGCCAGCGACAGCAACGCCGGCCCGGACGCATCCCGCACCTGACCCAGTCGCGGGATCGCGAACGGCGCGTAGACCACCGCGGTGACGCCGAGGGCGATCGCGCTCGCCGCCACGCCCGGCACCTCGGGCAGCGACCGGCTGATCACGAGCGGGCCGGTGGCGTACCCGACCACCGTGAGCGCCACGGCGAGGATCGGCAGCAGTTGCGCGCCGCCCACGTCGAGCCCGAGCAGCGCCGCGATGCCCACGACGCCGATGCCCATGCCGAGCAGGCGGACCGGGGTCAGCCGCTCGTCCTCACCGGCCAGCCGGGCCGCCAGCGCCGCCACGAACGGCACCGTCGCCACGAGCAGACCGGTCAGCGAGCTGGACAGGGTCGTCTCGGCGTAGGACAGCAGCAGCCACGGCCCCGCCATCTCCAGCAGGGTGAACAGCAGCAGCGCGCGCCAGTGCCGCAGCGCGGGTCGCAGCTGGCCCTTGGCGATCGTCCACGGCAGCAGGATCGCCGCGCCGACGACACAGCGGGCGAAGACCACGACCACCGGTGACGTCTCCCCGACGGCCACCTTGATCAGCAGGTACGGGATGCCCCAGATCACCGACATGGCGAGGAAGAGCGCCCACCCCCGTCGGCTCACGACTGCCCTCGCGAGGCGACGGCGGCGAACCGCTTCAGCGAGCGCCGGATGCCCGCCACGGCGAGGGGGCGGATCAGGAACCAGCCGAGCTCGCCGAGGTAGCCGTACGGGAGGTAGAGGCGCTCGGTCCACACCAGGGTCGACTGCTCTCCGCGGGGTTCGATCCGGAAGATGCCGGGCCCGCGGATCAGCCGGCCGGTGTGCTGCACCTCGACCAGCCGCGGCGGCTCCCACTTCGTGATGATCATGGTGTCGAGGACGCCGACGTGCCGGCCGCCGGGCAGCGGGAGTCCGGTGCGAGCGGCCAGCCGGCCGTGCAGCCGCTGCGCCGGCCCGTCCACCTCGCGGACGTCGGTGGCGAGCATCCACTCGCCCTGCGCCGTCCAGTCGGTGAGCACCGCCCAGGTCCGCTCCGGCGGCGCGTCGACGTCGATCCGTTCGGTCAGCTCAGGCACGGGGGTGCTCCTCCTCGTCGGCCGGGGGCGCGGCCGCGTCGTCCGTCCCGTCGTCGTTCGCGTGCGGGGGCTCGACCGGACGGACGGCGAGGCGTTCGGTGAGCGCGGCGATCTCGGCGTCCCGCTCCTCGAGCGCCAGCGCGAACTGGTCGAGCAGCCAGTCGACCTCGCTCATCCGGTACCCGCGGAAGACCGGGGAGATCCGCAGGGCGCGGACGTCGTCCGGGGTGACCGGGCGGTCGTCGGGGAGCTCCACCGGGGAGCGGTCCAGGTCCGCAGGTGGCTGGGTCTCCCCGCGGCCCATCAGGAGGGAGGCGCCGAGGAACAGCAGGCCGCCGACGAGGAGGACGCCGACGACGAAGGCGACGAACGCGAGCATCAGGCCTCGAGCGGACCCGGGTGGATGTGCTGCATCCCGCCGCCGCCCTCGCCCGCCCGGCGCTCGGCGTCGGCTGCCTGGATGACCGCGAGCGCCTCGTCGACGTCGTCGGTGAGGGTGATGAGGTCGATGTCGGCGACGTTGATCGTGCCGGTCTCGGCGAGGGTCCCGCGCACCCAGGAGATCAGGCCCGACCAGTACTCGGTGCCGAAGAGGATGACCGGGAACCGGGTCACCTTGCGGGTCTGCACGAGCGTGAGCGCCTCGAACAGCTCGTCGAGGGTGCCGAAGCCGCCGGGCAGGATGACGAAGGCCTGCGCGTACTTGACGAACATGGTCTTGCGCACGAAGAAGTAGCGGAACGCGATGCCGACGTCGACCCACTCGTTGAGGTCCTGCTCGAACGGCAGCTCGATGCCCAGGCCGACGGACAGCCCGCCCGCCTCGCTGGCGCCCCGGTTCGCGGCCTCCATCGCGCCCGGCCCGCCGCCCGTGATCACCGCATAGCCGGCCTCCGCCAGCGCGGCGCCGATGGCCACGCCGGCCTTGTAGTGCGGGTGCTCGCGGGGCGTGCGGGCGCTGCCGAACACGCTGACCGCCCGGGGCAGCTCGGCCAGCAGGCCGAAGCCCTCGACGAACTCGCTCTGGATGCGGAGGACGCGCCACGGGTCGGTGTGCACCCAGTCGCTCGGCCCGCGCCGGTCCAGCAGCCGCTGATCGGTGGTCGAGCCCTCCGGCTGCCCGCCCGGCTCGCCGCCCCGCAGGACCACGGGCCCGCGGTGTCGGGTGGGGCGCGGCCGCCGCTCGGGTTGCGGGGTCGGCGGCGGCAGGGTCATGCGGGGCTCCCGGACAGGTAGGCGACGAGCGCGGCCTCGGCCGGCTGGAGCCGGTCGACCAGGACGTGTTCCTCGCGGGTGTGGGCGAGCTGGGGGTCGCCGGGGCCGTAGTTGACCGCGGGGATGCCGAAGGCGGCGAAGCGGGCGACGTCGGTCCAGCCGAGCTTGGCGCGGGCCGGCCGCCCGACGGCGGCGACGAACGCGGCGGCCGCGGGCTCCGACAGTCCGGGCAGCGCGCCGCCGGCGTTGTCGGTGACCGTCAGCGTCGCCCCGTCGGCGATCGCTGCCGCGAAGACCTCGCGGACGTGCGCCTCGGCGGCGTCCTCGTCACGGTCGGGGGCGTAGCGGAAGTTCACCGTGAGCGCGGCCTCGTCGGGGATCACGTTGCCCGCGACACCGCCGGAGATGCCGACGGCGTTGAGGCCCTCGCGGTACTCGCACCCGTCGATCTCCACCGTCCGCGGCTGGTAGGCGGCCAGTGCCGTGACGGCGCCGGTCAGCGCGTGGATGGCGTTGACCCCGAGCCAGCTGCGCGCGCTGTGCGCCCGCCGCCCCGTGGTCTCCAGGCGCGCCCGCAGCGTGCCCTGGCAGCCGGCCTCGATCTCGCCGTCCGTCGGCTCCATGAGGACGGCGAGATCGCCGTAGAGCCAGCCGCGCTTCTCCCGCGCCACGCGGCCGAGCCCGTTCTTCGCGTGCTCGACCTCCTCGTTGTCGTAGAAGACGAAGGTGAGGTCGTGCGCGGGCGTGGCGCCGGGGACGCCGAACCGGCCGGCCAGCCGCAGCATCACCGCGTCGCCGGACTTCATGTCGCTGGTGCCACAGCCGTAGAGCCGGCCGGTCGCCTCGTCGAGCGAGCTGGGCACGTTGTCGGCGATGGGCACGGTGTCGAGGTGCCCGGCGAGCACGATCCGGCTGGGCAGGTCCAGGTTCGTCCGTGCGAGGACGGCGTCGCCGACCCGCTCGACCTCCAGGCCGCCCAGTGCGCGCAACGCGGCCTCCACGGCATCGGCGAGGGCCTTCTCCGCACCGGAGACGGACGGGGCGTCCACCAGCGCGCGGGTGAGGGTGAGGACGTCGGCGGAGAGGTCCAGCTCGGGAAGGTCGCTCACGATGCCTCAGCGTAGGGGTCGGTAGCGTCCCTCTCGTGACTGACGCCGTCCCTCCCTCTGCCGTCGCCGCCGGTCTGGCCACCGTGACCCCCTCAGGGACGGTGCTCGACACCTGGTACCCCGAGCCACGACTCGGCGCCCCGGACGACGCCAAGCCCGGTACCACCCGCCTCGGCGCGCTGGAGCTCTCCGGTGAGCTCGGCCCGGACTACGGCGGCCTGGTGCGCCGCGACGAGGCGCGCGGGGTCGAGGTCATCGCCGTCCGCGCGGTCATCCCCGACCTGTCCGCACCGCCGGTCGACACCCACGACGTCTGGCTCCGCCTGCACCTGCTCTCCCACCGCCTGGTCAAGCCGCACGGCGCAAACCTGACCGGCATCTTCGGGCTGCTCGCCAACGTCGCCTGGACGTCCGCCGGCCCCGTGGAGGCGGCGGGCTTCAACGCCCACCGGCTGCGCGCGGCGGTGGGGCACGTGACCGTGTTCGGCGTCGACAAGTTCCCGCGGATGGTGGACTACGTCATCCCCTCCGGCGTCCGCATCGCCGACGGCGACCGGGTGCGGCTCGGCGCCCACCTCGCCGAGGGGACGACGGTCATGCACGAGGGCTTCGTGAACTACAACGCCGGCACCCTGGGCCCGTCGATGGTGGAGGGCCGGATCTCAGCCGGCGTCGTCGTCGGGGCCGACAGCGACATCGGCGGCAGCGCCTCGATCATGGGCACGCTGTCCGGCGGCGGTACCCAGGTGATCTCGATCGGCACCGGCTGCCTGCTGGGCGCCAACTCCGGCATCGGCATCTCCCTCGGCGACGGCTGCGTCGTGGAGGCCGGCTGCTACGTCACGGCCGGTTCGCGGGTGACGCTGCCCGACGGCTCGGTGGTCAAAGCGGCGGAGCTCTCCGGCCGCAACGGGCTGCTCTTCCGTCGCAACAGCGTGAGCGGTGCCCTCGAGGCGCTCCCGCGTGACGGCAACTGGGGCGCGCTGAACGCCGACCTCCACGCCAACTGAGCGCCGGGCGACGGTTAGTGCACTAACCGTCGTTGGGACGCCTCGCCGAGACTCGCCGGGGAGCGCCGAGAGGTCGTCCGGCCGACATACAGTCGACGGCGATGGCCGGCTCGACGATCACTTCTCATCCCGCCGGGACCAGGAGAAGGACCACCCGACGCCGCCCGCCCCAGCGCCGCCGTCCCGCGGTCGCGGGCAACCGGAGGAAGCGCACCCGGCGGAAGAAGGGCTGGGACGCGAATCGCTGGTGGCCGGCGCTCGTCGTCGCCGCCGCGGTCCTGGTCGGGGTCGCCTGGGACAGCCAGAGCAAGGGGGTGCCGGCCGTGGTCGGACAGTGCACGATCGCCGGTTCGCCGTTCACCTTCACCGCCGAGCAGGTCACGAACGCTCGCACGATCGCTCAGGTCGCGCGCGACCGCGGCCTCCCGGACCGCGCCCTGGTGATCGCCCTGGCCACCGCCCAGCAGGAGTCGCGGCTGCGCAACCTCGACTACGGCGACCGTGACTCCCTCGGCCTGTTCCAGCAGCGGCCCTCAGCCGGCTGGGGCACCGAGGCGGAGGTGCAGGACCCGGTCTACGCGGCGAACAAGTTCTTCGACCACCTCGTCCGGGTGCCCGGCTGGGAGGTCGGCGACCTCACGACGGTCGCGGACAGGGTTCAGCGCAGCGCTCATCCGCTCGCGTACCGGCAGTGGGAGGAGATGGCCACCGCGCTGGTCGGCGCCCTCGCTGCCGACACGGTGGCCTGCGCGTAGCGGCTCCCCCCACGGAGGGAAACGGAACGAAACAGGTTCAGTAAGGGACGGCGGCCGGCCGAAGACACGTCCATGACGATCGCGCCGAACTCCGCTGGCTCCGCGGCCCTCCTCGCCGCGGACGACACCGGGGTCGCCGATGTGACCGCGCTGCTCCCCGCGCGTGAGGCCGTCCTCGCCCGCCTCGACCGCCAGCTGTCGGCTCCGGACGGGACGCCCGCCGCCACCTTGCTGATCATCGGGCTGCTGCGCCGCGACGACGGCTGGCCGACCCCGGCCGCGACGGTCGGCCAGGTCACCTCGCTGCTCGCCCGTTCGCTGCGCGGTGAGGACTGGCTGGGCAGCTCCGGTCCGGCCGAGTTCGTCATCGTGATGTCCGGGTCGGCCGTCGGCGCCCACACCGTCGCGCACCGACTGGTCACGGCCGTCGACGGGCTGGGTGTGCCTGGGCTGTCGGCCGCCGCCGGCATCGCGGACCTCTCGGCCGGCATCACCGCCGCCGAGGCGCTCCGCCGCGCCACACTCAGCCTCACCTCCGCCCGGCAGGTGGGCCCCGGCGGCGTCGTCCAGCTCCGCGGGCCGGCCTGAGCCGCTACGCCGCGAGTCGCTCCACCGCGGCCGCGATGCGCTCGTCGGTCGCGGTGAGAGCCAGGCGGACGTGCCGCGATCCGGCCGGGCCGTAGAAGCTGCCCGGCGCGGCGACGATGCCCAGACCGGCGAGCCAGTCGATCGTCGTCCAGCAGTCCTCGTCGCGCGTAGCCCACAGGTACAGGCCCGCCTCGGAGTGGTCGATGCGCAGCCCCGCCGTCCGCACGGCCGCGGCCAGCTGGTCCCGGCGGGCCCGGTACCGCTGGCGCTGGGCGTCGACGTGGCCGTCGTCGGCCAGGGCGGCGGTCATGGCCGCCTGCACCGGGGCCGGTACGAGCAACCCCAGGTGGCGGCGCACGTCCCAGATCCGGCGCACCAGCTCCGGGTCACCGGAGAGCAGCCCTGCCCGGTAGCCCGCGGCGTTGGACTGCTTGGACAGCGAGTGCACCGCCAGTAGCCCCGCGTGGTCGGCCCCGGCGATCGACGGGTGCAGCAGCGAGCGCGGCTCGACGTCCCAACCGAGCGTGATGTAGCACTCGTCGGCCACCACCGGGATGCCGTGCGTCCGCCCCCAGCCGACCCATTCCCGCAGCTGGTCGTCGGTCAGCACCCGCCCGTGCGGGTTGCCGGGCGAGTTGAGCCAGACGAGAACGATCCCGGTGGCGTCGGCCGGTGGCGCGTCGGCCCGGCGCACCGCCAGCCCGGCCAGGACCGCCCCCACCTCATACGTCGGGTAGGCCACCTCCGGGATGACCACGGTGCCGCTGCCCTGCAGCCCCAGCAGGGTCGGCAGCAGGGCGACCAGCTCCTTCGAGCCGATCGTGGGGACGACGGAGGGCTCGGCACCCAACGGGTCGGCGATCCGGACGCCGAGCCGGCGGGAGAGCCACCCCGCGGCGGCGGTGCGCAGCTCCGCGGTGCCGAGCGCAGTGGGATAGCCGGGCGCGTTGCCCGCGGCCGCCAGCGCCCCGGAGAGGAGGTCGGCGGTGTCGTCGACCGGGGTGCCGATCGACAGGTCGATCACCCCGCCCGGATGCCCGGCGGCGCGCCCTCGAGCCTCGACGAGGGCGTCCCACGGGAAGTCGGGCAGCGAGCGATCCGCCCCCGCCCCCCGGGTCGCGGCCGTCAGTGCCCTTCGCCCTGGGGAGGGAGGGCGGCGACCAGCGGGTGGTCCTTGGGGATCTTCCCGGTCTTCGCCGCGCCACCGGGGCTGCCCAGGTCGGAGAAGAACTCGACGTTGGCGTCGTAGAAGTCCTTCCACTTGTCCGGGACGTCGTCCTCGTAGTAGATGGCCTCGACCGGGCACACCGGCTCGCACGCACCGCAGTCGACGCACTCGTCGGGGTGGATGTAGAGCATCCGGTCGCCCTCGTAGATGCAGTCCACCGGACACTCGTCGATGCACGCCTTGTCGAGCACGTCGACACAGGGCTGAGTGATCACGTACGTCACGGTGGGTCCCTCCCAGGGGCGCGCGGGGCAGCGCCGGGCGGCCCCGTGGGGGACTCCCGGCAGTCGATCTTCGCGCGCTCAGTATGCCGCGCCCCTGCGTCCCCGGACGCGACGGGTCCGCGCGGGGTGCTCTCCCTCCGAGGGGGGAGGGCCGGAGGGGCGACTCAAGCATCGGCGAAGCATGCCGATCTTGATCGCGTGTCAGCACGACGGGTGCGTTCGCGACGGTCGCCCGTTCCGGCCCCGCGGGTCGAACGGGGCGAGTCGCCGTTCGATGCCCAGAGCGCACTGCAGACCCTGCTCGAACGCCTGCGCGCCGCATCAGGGGCGACCCGCGTCGCCGTATGGGTCTACGAGGCGAGCAGCGAGTCGGTGGTGGCCTTCCGCTCGGCCGTCGCGACCACCGCAGAACCGCTCGTCGAGCCCCCCCGGCTGCGGTCCCCCGTCTCCCTGGGCCAGTCGCCGTTCCTGTCGAGGGTGATCCGCGACGACCAGCCCGTGCAGGCCTATGCCACCGGTCGCCGGGCGGCGGACAGGGAGATCGAGGCGCTCGGCATCCGCTCGGTGCACGGTCAGGCGCTCCTCGTCGACGGCGCGCCGATCGGCGTCCTGACCGTGGAGCCGGCCGCGGCCGCCTCGCCGCACCTGCTCCGGCAGGCCGCCCCCAAGCTGGCGGTCGCGCTGGCCGAGACCTGGACCCGCCGGTCGGAGAAACGCCGGACGGCGCAGGCCGAGGTGCTGCTCGGACTGATCGAATCCGCCGCCAAGGGACAGTCGATGGACTCCCTGCTCGGTGAGGCGTGCCGCAAGCTCGCCGAGCTGGGCGAGGTCGACCGCGCATGCATCTTCCTGCTCGAGGACGGCCGGCTGGTGCCGCGCATGGCCAGCTACGCCGACGGCCGCCGCGACCCCGCCACGTGGGCGCAGTTCCGCAACGCCCCCGTGAGCTTCGAGCTGGCCGAGACGGTGCTGCGCACCGGCGAGCCGATCACCGCCGACCGCGACTCCGAGCTGCTCACCGGCTGGTGGGCCGACAGCTTCGGCATCGGCTCCGGCCTCGCCGTCCCCCTGGGCCGGTCCCCGAACCTGGCCGGGGTGCTCACCCTCGACAGCGGCCAGGTCCGGCCGTTCTCCGAGGACGTCCGCCGACTCGCCTCCGCGGCCGGGGCGCACCTGGGCGGGGTCATCGAGCAGGCGCGGACCAGCCAGGCCCGGGCCACGTCGCTGGCCACCGCGCGCGTCGTCCGCCAGATGCTCGTCGAGGGCTCCAAGGCCACCGGCGTCGACGTGGCCGCCGAGGTCCTCGCCCGAGCCGTGCAGGCGCTGGCCGGCACCGACCGCAGTGCGGCGTACCTCGTCGACGACCAGGGGAACATCGGCGACGTCATCCACGTCGGCTGGCCCGACGCCCACCGCGAGGTCGTCCGCAGCCAGCTGATCGGGCGACCGGCGGCCGATGTGCCGTTGTGGCGGCTGACCGAGCAGGAGAAGCTGCCCGTGTTCGTCGAGGACGCCGCCGGCAGTGAGCTCCTCGATCCCCGCCTGGTGTCGGCCCTCGACCTCGCCTCGTACGTGAGCGTGCCGTTGCTGTCGGGCGACCGGCTGCTGGGCGTCGTCGTGACCGGCACGACCCACCAACGCCGGGGATGGTCCGCGTCCGTGCAGGACGCGGTCCGCCAGGTCACGCTGGAAGGCGCCCTCGTGGTGGAGAACGCCGCGCTGCGCGCCGTCGAGCAACTGCGTCTCACGCAGCTGGCGAACGAGGCGCACCAGGACCCGCTCACCGGGCTCGCCAACCGGCGACGGCTGATCGAGGAGCTCGAGCGCACGGTCTACGGGTCCGGCGACCGCCGCTGCGCCGTCCTCATGCTCGACCTCGACCGGTTCAAGGAGATCAACGACAGCTTCGGGCACAGCGTCGGTGACGACCTGCTCTGCCTGGTCGGCCCGCGGCTCCAGGCCACGCTCGGCACGGACGACCTGCTCGCCCGCATGGGCGGGGACGAGTTCGCCGTCCTCCTGCCCGATGCCGACGCCGACCGGGCCCGGGAGGTCGCGGTGGCGCTCGGCGCCGCGCTGCGCGACGAGTTCGTGCTCGACGGCATGCCGCTGCACGTCGACGCCAGCATCGGCATCGCCGTCTGCCCCGACCACGGCCGCGACCGCTCCCTCCTGCTGGCCCGCGCCGACACCGCCATGTACGTGGCCAAGCGGGGCCGCCTCGGATTCGAGATCTGGGCCCCGGACGGCACACCGGCCACCCGCGACCGGCTGCAGACCCTGGAACAGCTGCGCACCGCCATGGACGACGACCAGCTCGACGTCCACTACCAGCCCAAGCTGGACCTGCGGACCGGGAACGTGATCGGGGTCGAGGCGCTGGTCCGCTGGAACCACCCCGAACGAGGGCTCCTCTACCCCGACGTCTTCCTGCCGTTGGCCGAGCAGGCGGGGCTCATGCGCCGGCTCGCCCTGCGCGTGCTCGAGCGTGCGCTGCGGGACCTCCAGCTGTGGCGGTCCCGCGGACTCGACCTCTCGACGGCGGTGAACCTGTCGGTCTCCAACCTCCAGGACGTGGCCCTGCCCGACCAGGTCGGGATGCTGCTCGACAGCTGCGGGGTGCCGGCCGAGGCGCTGACGCTGGAGATCACCGAGGACGTCCTGATGGCCGACGCCGCGCGCAGCCAGCAGGTCATGGCGGCGCTGCGACGGCTCGGCGTCCGCCTGTCCATCGACGACTACGGCACCGGCTACTCCTCGCTGTCCTACCTGCGCGCCCTGCCGGTCGACGAACTGAAGCTCGACCGCAGCTTCGTGAGCCACCTGACGTCGGACGAGCGGGCGGCGGCGATCGTCCGGAGCACGCTGCAGCTGAGCCTGGACCTCGGCATGAGCATGGTGGTTGAGGGCGTCGAGGACGCCGCCACGCTCGAGGCGCTGCGGGCCTGGGGCTGCGAGGTCGCCCAGGGCTACCACATCGCCCGCCCCATGCCGGCCGACACGTTCCTCGCCTGGCTGCCCGGGCGCCCGGCGCAGGTCGCCCTCCCCGCTCCCCGGCCGGCGGGTGACGACCGGCAGGATCGGGTGCGTGCCCCGCGTCTCGCCCGCTGACCTCGAGCGGCTGGCGGCCCGCAGCTGGCGGGGCCTGGAGGAGGAGCGCTTCGGCGACTGGCTGCTCCGGGCGAGCGGTGGCTTCACCGGGCGGGCGAACTCCGCGCTCGTCGTCGGCGACCCAGCGGCCGACCTGCCGTCCGCCGTCCGCGCGCTGACCGACTGGTACGCGGCCCGCGGGCTGCGCCCACGGGCGCAGGTGCCGGTGCCCGGCGGCGAGGCCGCCGACGCGGCCCTCGACGCCGCCGGCTGGATCCGGGACGACGACAACCTGGTGCTCACCGCCCCGCTGGCCGGCTGGCCGCCGCCGCGGATCGCGGTCGACCTGGCGCCGGAGCCCGACGAGGCCTGGCTGGCCGGCTACCGCTACCGGGGCACGCCGCTGCCACCGGTCGCCCGGGCGGTGCTGGTGAACGCGGACGACCCGGTCTTCGCCGCGATCCGCTGCGATCCGGCCCCGGCTCCGCTGGCCGCCGTGGCGCGCGGCGTCGTCGTCGACGACTGGCTGGTGGTCACGGCGGTGACCGTCGAGGACCGCTACCGGCGGCAGGGACTCGCGACCGCCGTCATGGCCGGGCTCGGCACCTGGGCGCGCGAGCGCGGCGCCCTCTCCTGCCTGCTGCAGGTGGCGGGGAGCAACGCGCCCGCGCTGTCGCTCTACGAGCGGCTGGGCTTCACCGAGCACCACCGCTACCACTACCGGCTCGGCCCGGAGCCGGCTCCTGCCTGACCGCCGGCCGTGGGCCGCCGAGCGCGCGGCCGACGGCGAAGGCCGCCGCCAGCACCCCGCACAGCAGGAAGGCGAGGTTGACCACGCCGGTCGCCCCGCCGCCGATGATGAGCAGGTCACCCTCCGGTCGCCGGATCATGCCCGCCACGACCACGACCAGCCAGGCCACCCCGGTCAGCCCGGCCACCAGCCGCGAGCCTGACAGCCGCAGGGCCAGCCGGGGCAGCAGCAGGTTGGCGACCACCGCAGCCACCACCGAGACCGGCACGAGCACACCACCGATCCGCAGCGGCAGCCAGAAGACCTCCACCAGCGCCATCCACAGGGCCAGCACCAGGACGACGGCGCCGCCGCCCACCCGGCGGCCTCGGCTCATCCGGCCAGACCCGCGAACAGGTCGTCCTCCCAGCCGTCCGGCGCCTGCCCCGCCGGACCACGCTCCCCGCGCACGAGGCGGTAGTACTCGACGCCGAGGACCTCGAGGCCCAGGTTGTTGGAGAGTGCGAAGAACGGTCCGTCGACCTGGATCTGCGTGGGGTGCGATCGCATGGCGGCGTCCTTGGCGCCGGCGTAGGCGCGCCCGTCGACCGCCGCGGTCACCAGGTCGTCGTCCACCGCGAAAGGCAGGTCGTCGGCGCTGTCGACGGCGCCGAAGAACGACTCATCCCCGGCGGCCTTCATCGCGTCGATGCCCTGCTGCAGCACCGAGCGCGGCAGGCAGTTCCAGTACACCTTGGCCGCCGTCCACGCCGTCCCCAGGTCGGGGCGGTAGGCGGGGTCGGCGGCGGCCTCCACGGCTGCCATCGCGACGCGGTGGGCCTGGATGTGGTCGGGGTGGCCGTAGCCGCCGTTCTCGTCGTAGGTGACGACGACCTGCGGGCGGACGTCGCGCACCACGGCGACGGCGTGCGCGACGGCCTCGTCGAGATCGGCGTTCCAGAAGGCGCGCGGATGCTCGTTGGCCGGCGTCCCCATCATCCCGGAGTCCCGGAACCGGCCCGGGCCGCCGAGGAACCGGATGTCGGTCACCCCGAGGGCCGCCATCGCGGCGCGCAGCTCCCAGATGCGGTAGCCACCGAGCTGGTCGGCCTGGTCGGCGGCGAGCTGCTCGAGCTCGGGCACGAGGATCTCGCCCTCCTCACCCAGCGTGCAGGTGAGCAGGGTGACCGCGGCGCCCTCGGCGACGTACCGGGCCATGGTGGCGCCGTTGTTGATCGTCTCGTCGTCGGGATGGGCGTGCACCAGCAACAGCCGCCGGTCGTCGCTCACGCCGCTACTCCCCCGACCGTGCCGGGGCGTCCACCACCGAGGTCGCGAGGGTCGCACCGGGGATCGCGTTGAGCAGTGCCCGCGTGTACTCCTGCTGCGGGTTCTCGAACACCGTGTCGGTGTCCGCGTGCTCCACGAGCTTCCCGCTCTGCATCACGCACACCTGGTCGGCGATCTGCCGGACGACGGCGAGGTCGTGGGTGATGAACAGATAGGTGAGACCGAGCTCGGCCTGCAGCTCCGACAGCAGGTCGAGGATCTGCGCCTGCACCAGCACGTCGAGGGCGGAGACGGCCTCGTCGCAGACGACGACCTCCGGGCGCAGGGCCAGCGCACGCGCGATCGCGATGCGCTGGCGCTGACCGCCGGACAGCTCGTTCGGGAACCGGCGCATCACCGACGGCGGCAGCGACACCCGGTCGAGCAGCTCGCGCACCGTCGCCTCGCGGGACCGCTTGTCGCCCACGTCGTGCAGCCGCAGGGGCTCCTCGATCGTGCGGTAGATGCTGTACGTCGGATCCAGGGAGCCGTAGGGGTTCTGGAAGATCGGCTGCACCCTGCGGCGGAAGGCGAACTGCGCCTTGCGGTCGAAGCTGGTGACGTCCGCGCCGTCGAAGAGCACCCGGCCCTCGGTGGGCTCCTGCAGCCGCAGCACCATCTGGGCCAGCGTCGACTTGCCCGAGCCCGACTCCCCCACGACCGCGGTCGTCGTCCCCCGGCGGACGGAGAAGGACACGTCGTCGACGGCCTTGAAGTCACCTGCCCGACGGCCGGCGCCCCGGAGCTTGTAGACCTTCGTCAGGTTCTCGATCCTGAGGATGTCGGCGCCCGTGACGGCCGCGGCGGCGGTGGCGCCGCCGTCGGCCACCGCGGCGTCGGCGACCTGCTCCGCGCGCTCCACGACCTCCGCACGGGCGGCGGCGGTGTCGCTGCGCCGGGCCACCAGCGACGGCGCCGAGGCGACCAACCGGCGGGTGTAGGGGTGCTGTGGGGCGGTCAGGATCTTCCGGGCGGGCCCGGACTCCACGACCTGCCCCTTGTACATGACGACCAGGTGCTCGGCGCGCTCCGCGGCGAGGCCCAGGTCGTGGGTGATGAGCAGCACCGCGGTGCCGAGCTCTGCGGTCAGCTCCTCGAGGTGGTCGAGGATCTGCCGCTGGACGGTGACGTCGAGGGCGGACGTCGGCTCGTCGGCGATGAGCAGCTTGGGCCGGGCCGCCAGCCCGATGGCGATCAGCGTGCGTTGCCGCATGCCTCCGGAGAACTCGTGCGGGTACTGCTTGAGTCGGCGCTCGGCGTCACCGAGACCCGCCTCGGTCAGCAGCTGCGCGGCCTGCTTCTTGGCCTCGGCGCCCTTGGCCCGGCCGTTGGCGCGCAGCGCCTCGGCGACCTGGAAGCCGATCTTCCACACCGGGTTGAGGTTGGACATCGGGTCCTGCGGCACGAGGCCGATGGCGTCCCCGCGGATCCCCTCGAACTCCCGGGGGCTCAGCTTGGTGAGGTCGCGGCCCTGAAACAGGATCTGGCCGCCGGTGACGTGCCCGGTACCCGGGAGCAGGTCGATGATCGCGTGCGCGGTCGTCGACTTTCCCGAGCCGGACTCCCCCACGATGGCCACCGTCTGCCCGGCGTGGACGACGAGGTTCGCCTTGCGGACGGCGGGCACGTCCTTGCCGCGGGCCGACCGGAAGCTGACGTCGAGGTCGACGATCTCGAGCAGCGGCGCGGAGGGATCGACGGGCGTCTGCACCGACGAGGAAATGGTGTCGCTCATCTCTTCCGTGACTTCGGGTCGAGGGCCTCGCGCACGGCGTCGCCCAGCATGATGAAGCTCAAAACGGTGACCGACAACGCCGCGGCCGGGTAGAGCAGCACCGACGCGTTGGAGCGCAGGACGTTCTGCGCCTGGTTGATGTCGCCGCCCCAGGACACCGTGGTGGCCGGGTTCAGCCCGATGCCGAGGAACGACAGCGTCGCTTCGGCGCCGATGAACGCGCCGAGCGACACGGTCGCGACGACGATGACCGGCGGTAGCGCGTTGGGTAGCACGTGCCGCAGCAGCACCTTCATCCGCGACGCGCCGAGCGCGGTGGCGGCCGTGACGTACTCGGCGCTGCGGACGGAGATGACCGAGCCGCGCATGATGCGGGCGACCTGGGGCCAGCCGAACACGGCGAGCACGAGCGCGACGACGATGACGGTCTTGTCCGCGAACGCCTGCATGGAGGTGATGGCCGCGAGCAGCAGCGGCACGGAGTAGAAGATGTCGGTGATGCGGGCGAGGACCGCGTCCAGCCAGCCGCCGTAGAAGCCGGCGAGGGCGCCGATGGTCCCGCCGATGAGCACAGTGAGCGTCGTGCTCAGGACGCCGACGCTGACCGAGGCGCGGGCCCCGTAGACGACGCGCGAGTAGACGTCGCAGCCCTGCAGGTCGAAGCCGAACGGATGGCCCGAACGCCCTCCGCCGAGGCTGTTCTGCAGCACGCAGTGGCGAGGGTCCTGGCCGGTGAACAAGCCGGGGAAGACGGACACGACGATCAGCAGCAGGATGATCAGCGCCGAGAAGACGAACAACGGGCGCCGCCGCAGCGTGCGCCAGGCCTCGAGCCACAGACCGCCGGGTGGGGTCGACTCGTCCACCTGATCGGTGTCCGCCAGAGGGGTCTCCTCCAGGTCGGCGACGAAATGGACCTGTTCGGCCCGGAGTGCGCTCTCAGACATAGCGAATCCTCGGGTCCAGGACGGCGTAGAGCAGGTCGACGAACAGGCTGGCGAAGATGTAGACGATCACCAGCACCGTGACGATCGAGACGACCGTGGGGCCCTCACCCCGGATGATCGCTTGGTACAGGGCATGGCCGACGCCGGGAACGTTGAAGATGCCCTCGGTGATGATCGCGCCGCCCATGAGCACCCCGATGTCGGCGCCGAGGAACGTCACGGGCGCAATCAGCGAGTTCCGCAGCACGTGCGTGGTGACGACACGGCGACGGGACAGGCCCTTTGCCGTCGCCGTGCGCACCCAGTCCGCCGTGATGTTCTCCGTGACCGAGTCGCGGGTCAGGCGCAGCACGTAGGCGAACGAGATCGAGCCGAGGACCAGCGCCGGGACGATCAACTGCGCCCAGGGGGCCTCCGGCCCCACGGTCGGCCTGATCCAGCCGAGCTTGACACCGAAGACGATCTGCACGATGAACCCGATGACGAAGATCGGGACGGCGATGACGATCAGGCTGGCCACCAGAAGGGTGGCGTCCAAGAAGCCGCCCCGACGCAGGCCGGCGATCAGCCCTGCCCCGATGCCGAAGACCGCCTCGAAGAGCAGTGCCAGGAGTGCCAGCCGGATGGTGACCGGGAAGGCCTGCGCCATGACGTCGATGACCGGGCGGCCCGAGTAGGACGTGCCGAAATCAAGGGAAAGAATTCCCTTGAGGTAGATGAGGTACTGGACGATGAACGGCTGGTCGAGGTGGTACTGGTGTCGCAGCTGGTTGGCTACCCCCGGGGCGAGCTGCCGTTGCCCGGACAGCGCCGCGACGGGGTCACCGGGTAGCAGGAACACCAGGGCGTAGACCAGCAAGGTCGCGCCGAAGAACACGGGCACCAGCTGTAGGACCCGTCGTCCCACGTACCAGCCCACCAGGACCTCCTCATCGTGCGCGCTCGTCGTGGGAGCGCGCAGGCGCATTCTCGTCGTGCGAGTCCGCAGGTGTGAATCTACGACCGTGGCAGGCACGGCCGCCTGCCGGTACCGCCTCTGATCATGGTTGCGGGGTGGGGTCCAGTGGACCCCACCCCGCACCGTTGCCGACGGTCAGACCGTCAGGCGGTTACTTCTTGGCGATCGCGTAGTACAGCGGGTCGGAGTCCCAGCCGATCTGGACGTCGGACACTGCCTCGCCGTAGCCACCCGTGACGTTGGAGTACCACAGCGGGATCGCCGGCAGGTCCTTGAACAGGATGGCCTGCGCGTCGTTGAGCAGCTTGTTCGACTCGTCGATCGTCTTGGCCGAGGCGGCCTCGTCGATCTTCTTGTCCAACTCCGGGTTCGAGTAGTCCCCGTCGTTCGCACTGGCGCCGGTGTAGTACAGCGGCTGGATGAAGTCATACAGACCGGGGTAGTCGGCCTGCCAACCGCTACGGAATGCGCCGGTGATCGTGCGGTTCGTGACGTCGGTCCGCAGCGCCGCGAACGTCGGGTACGGCTTGCCCTGCGCGTCGATGCCCAGCGTGTTCTTGATGCTGTTGGTCGTCGCGTCGACCCATGCCTGGTGACCACCGTCGGCGTTGTAGGCGATGGAGAAGGTGCCGCTCCACGGGGAGATGGCGTCCGCCTGCTTCCACAGCTCCTTGGCCTTCGACGCGTTGAACTTCAGCACGTCGTTGCCCTTAAGGTTCTTGTCGTAACCAGCGATCGTCGGGGACGTGAAGTCCGTGGCCGGCGTGCGGGTGTTCTGGAAGATCGCCTTGGTGATCGTCGGGCGGTCGATGGCCATCGAGATCGCCTGGCGGCGCAGCGCGCCTTCCTCACCGGAGAAGTGGGGCAGGTTCTGCGGGATGGTGAAGGACTGGAAGATGGCAGCCGGCTGGTTGACGGCACGGTCGCCCAGGTCCTGCTCGAACTTGCCGAGCGCGCTCGGCGGCACGGCGTCGAGGACGTCGAGGGTGCCGGCCAGCAGGTCGTTGTATGCCGCCTCCTGCGTCTGGTAGAAGACCAGCGAGATGCCGCCGTTCTTCGGCTTGCGCGGACCATCGTAGTCGGGGTTCGGCACCAGATCGATCTTGACGTTGTGCTGCCACGCCGTCGGCGACTTCAACATGTACGGCCCGTCGGAGGCCGGGGCCTCACCGAACTTCGCCATGTCGGTGAAGGCTGCATCGGGCAGCGGGTAGAAGGCGATGTAACCCAGCTGCAGCGCGAAGTCGGCCTGCGGGCGTGAGAGCTTCACGGTGAAGTGCGTGTCGTCGACGACGGCGAGGCCGGACATCGTCTGGGCGGTCGGCGGGTCGGCCGAGACCGCGTCGTAGCCCTCGATGGGCGCGAAGAACGAGCTCAGCAGGGCGGCATTGGTCGAGAGGGCGCCCCAGTTCCAGGCGTCGACGAAGTTCTTCGCCGTCACTGCAGAGCCGTCCGACCACTTCTGGCCGCTCTTGATCGCGATCGTGTAGTTGGTCTGGTCCTTCGTCTCGATGGACTCGGCCAGGTCGTTGTGCGGCTCGCCCTTGGCGTCGTAGTACACGAGGCCGGACATGATCGACGAGAGGATCTTGGAGCCGCCCTGCTCGTTCGTGTTCTGGGGAATGAGCGGGTTCTGCGGCTCGCTCGAGTTGGCGGTCACGATCCCCTGACCGCCGGCGCTGCTCTCGCTCTTGCCGCTGGAGCCCGAGTCACTGTTGCTCGAGCACGCTGTGAGCAAGAGGGCCGCGGCGGCCGCGGCCGCCAGGCCACGACCTATGCGGGTCGATACCGTCATCCTGCGTCTCCTAAAAATACTGGGCTCGTCCGAGCCCGGTTGGGTGCATCGATACTGCGCCCGCTCCCGGTCGGACCACGGAAGCGTTCCGGTCGACCGGTCCGAGTGGGCGCCTGCAGAGGGGCGCGACTAGTGGCACCGCTCGCACGACCTCCGACTCACCATCGATGAGAAGTCCGGGTCATGGGACCCAAGGCTGCTCACTGTGACGGGGTGGACCCTAGGCACCGTCGGAAGCGGTAGTCCACCGCCGTCATTCATTTGTGACCTGAAGTTGATGGCACTGCGACAACCGCAACATCCACACCGCACGACCCAGGAACCCGTCGTGTTTCCCGCGGAAGTGACGTGTGGGACGAGGGTTTCCAGGGCGGCCACGATCAGGCGTGTCGCATGGCGCCGAGCGGGTAATGCACACAAGACCTGGCACCGCGACGAAGGGAAACATCACGATGAGTGGCATCGACAAGATGAAGAACAAGGCCGAGGAGCTGGGCGGCAAGGGCAAGGAAGCCGTCGGCGACGCGACCGACAATCGGGACCTCGAGGCAGAAGGCAAGGCCGATCAGGTCAGCGGGAACCTCAAGCAGGCCGGCGAGAAGGTCAAGGACGTCTTCAAGTAGGCCGCACCCCGAAAGTCAGCCACGACCGGACGCCGCACCCGCCAGGGATGCGGCGTCCGTCGCCGTCCCGGGGGACTTTCTGTACACAAAGTTCCCTCGTCCGGAGGACTCAGCAGGACTCAGCTGGCGGACAGCGGCTCCGCCAGAGCCGCGGCGATGCGCGCGACGACGGCGCCCATGTCCCGGAGATCCGCAGCGCTGAGGCGGATCACCCGCCAGCCCGCGTCCACGAGCTATGGATCGCAGATACACCCGCGCATGGTGGCTGTCCCCAGCCGCCGGCCGTGGTCGTTGTCCACAGCTCCGACGGTTTGTGCACTGACCGCCGCGACGGTCAGTGCACAAACCGCCGGGGGGTCAGAGGCGGGTGAGGAGGGTGCGGACGGCGGGGAGCAGGGGGCGGTCCGCGTCGATCCAGGCCAGGGCGTCGAGTTCGTCGGCGCGCACCCAGCGCAGGGCCGCGTGCTCGTGCGCGACGGGCGCACCGCCGGCGAGCCGGGCCCACCACACGCGCAGGGTGGATACGCCGGGCGCTCCACCGCCGACGACGCCGTCCAGCAGCACCTCACCGAGAAATGCCTGCGGCACGATCTCCGTCCCCAGCTCCTCGGCGATCTCGCGCACCAGCGCCGACAGGTCGGACTCCCCCGGCTCCACCTTGCCGCCCGGAAACTCCCAGCGGCCGTCGTAGGGACCACCGGACCGCTGAGCGACCAGCACCCGGTCGCCGTCGACGATCGCCGCGCCCACCACCTGGACGACGTCGAGGGCCGCCCGCGCCGCCGCCGCGGCGTACGCGTCCAGATGGCTCTGCATCGCCCGCAGGATCCGCCGGCGCAGCACGACCTGGTCGACGAACCCGCCGAGCAGACCGGGCAGCGACGTCGCCCAGTCCACCTGCTCGTCGACCTGCGTGCCGGCACCGGTGGCGGAGAACCGCCGCGAATGGGTCAGCCACCGCCAGCCGCGGCCGGGCGTGACCGCGTAGACATCGCGCTCGGGCCGGACGGAGACGACCTCCTCCAGCGGCGCGTCCCACGGACGCCCCAGCGCCCGGGCCACGTCGAACGCCACGGTCAGCGGGGCCTCCACCACAGTGGTGAAACGCAGCTGGAACACGGCTCCACCCTCCCAGAGCAGGCATGATCGAGCCCGTGCGCATCACTGCCCGGACCGACTACGCCGTGCGAGCGGCCCTCGAACTCGCGGCGGTGACGCCCGAAGCGCTGACCTGCGAACGCATCGCGACGGCGCAGGGCATCCCGTCCCGCTTCCTGCAGGCCATCCTGGGCGACCTCCAGCACGCGCGGCTGGTCACCAGCCAGCGGGGACGGGACGGCGGCTACCGCCTGGCCCTCCCGCCGACGGAGATCTCCATCGCCCGCGTCATGCGCGTCGAGCAGGGATTCCTCGCCGACGTCCACGGCAAGCGGCCCGAGGACGTCGAGTACCCGGGCGCCGCGAGCACCCTCGGGACCGTCTGGGTGGCCGCCCGCGAGGCCTACCGGCAGGTGCTCGAGGAGGTCACCCTCGCGGACGTCGTCGCCGGGCGGCTGCCGGAGCGCGCCGCCGCGCTGGTCGCGATGGAAGCGGCCTGGCACTCGTTCGGCGCCGCGCACTGACCCTCGGGCGGGCGCCGTCCGCCGGTGCTGGAGACTGGTGCGCATGCAGGGCGTGACCGTCTTCCTGACCGGGCTCTCCGGGGCCGGGAAGTCCACCGTCGCCGATGCGCTCGTCGCCCAACTGGAGGCGGAGGGGCGGCCGGTGACGGTGCTCGACGGCGACGTCGTCCGCACGCACCTGTCCAGCGAGCTCACGTTCTCCCGGGAGCACCGCGACCTCAACATCGCGCGCATCGGCTGGGTGGCCGGGGAGATCGTCAAGCACGGCGGCACCGTCGTCGTCGCGGCGATCGCACCGTACGAGGCGGCGCGGGAGGCGGCCCGTCAGCTCGTCGAGAAGCACGGCCCGTTCGTGCTGGTGCATCTGTCCACACCCCTCGAGGTGTGCGAGCAGCGCGACGTGAAGGGCCTGTACGCGAAGGCGCGCGCCGGGGAGATCCGCGAGTTCACCGGGGTGAGCGATCCGTACGAGCCGCCGGTACGGGCCGAGGTCGTCGTCGACACCTCGATCACCCCCCTCCCGGAGGCCGTGACGCGGATCCGCGCAGCCATGGCGGAGTGAGCGGTTCCACCGATCGACGGGGGCCGGAAGCGCCGCAGGATGTGAGACCATTGGCGGCGTGACGGATCGCGGCAGCCTCCTCGTCGCGCGTCTGCACGTCGACCTGGCGCGCGTGTCCAGCGCCGCCTGTCGCTCTCAGCGCTGAGACCAGATTTCCCGCGCGACTCTCCGCGTCCCCGATCTGCAGCGCCCCATTGCACGGCCGGCGCCGTGCGTGGTGAGCGCAGGAAGAAGTTCGACCGTGACCACTCCCCGCACGAGCACCCGTCCGCAACGAGGGCAGGGCCAGTGGGCTCTCGGCTATCGAGAGCCGCTGAACCCCAACGAGCGGATGAAGAAGGACTCCGACGGCCTCGAGGTCCGCGAGCGGATCCTCGACATCTACGCGCAGAGCGGCTTCGACGGCATCGATGCCGGAGACCTCCGCGGCCGGATGCGCTGGATGGGCCTCTACACCCAGCGCGCCCAGGGCATCCCGGGCGGCAAGACCGCCCTGCTGGAGCCCGAGGAGCTCGAGGACTCCTATTTCATGATGCGGGTGCGCACCGACGGCGGGGCGCTGTCCAGCGACCAGCTGCGCGTGCTCGGCGGCATCAGCACCGAGTTCGGCCGCGACATCGCCGACATCACCGACCGGCAGAACATCCAGTACCACTGGATCCGCATCGAGGACGTCCCGGAGATCTGGAACCGGCTCGGCGCCGTCGGGCTGACGACGACCGAGGCCTGCGGCGACACCCCCCGCGGCATGCTCAACTGCCCGCTGGCCGGCGTCCTCGCCGACGAGGTGCTCGACGCCAGCGACGTGATGGCGCAGACCGTCGCGCGCTACGTCGGCGACCCGGCGTTCAGCAACCTGCCGCGCAAGTGGAAGACCTCGATGTCCGGCTGCGCGGACCACTGCACCGAGCCGGAGCTGGACGACGTCTCGTTCGTGGGTGTTGTCAACGCCGACGGCGAGGCCGGGTTCGACCTGTGGGTCGGCGGCGGCCTGTCGACCAACCCGAAGTTCGCGCACCGGATCGGCGTCTTCGTCCGGCCCGACCAGGTGACCGACGTGTGGGTGGGCGCCACCTCCATCTTCCGCGACTACGGCTACCGCCGGCAGCGCAACCACGCGCGGATGAAGTTCCTGATGGCCGACTGGGGCCCGGAGAAGTTCCGCCAGGTGCTGGAGGACGAGTACCTGAAGGAGCCGCTCCCGGACGGTCCGGCGCCGGCTCCCGCCGCGCACGACCAGCGCGACCACGTCGGCGTCGCCAAGCAGAAGGACGGCGCCAACGCGCTCGGTTTCGCCCTGCGGACGGGCCGCATCACCGGCACGGTGCTCACCCGGATCGCCGATCTCGCCGACCGGTACGCGGCGGGCCGCATCCGGACGACGACGCAGCAGAAGATGGTCATCCTCGACGTCCCCGACGAGAACGTCGAGACCCTGGTCGCGGCGCTGGCCGAGCTCGACCTGCTCGTGCGCCCCAGCGCCTTCCGCCGCGGCACCATGGCCTGCACCGGCCTCGAGTTCTGCAAGCTGGCGATCGTCGAGACCAAGCAGCACGCGCAGGACCTGTACGCGGAGCTGGAGAAGCGGCTGCCGGACTTCGACGAGCCGATCGGCATCAACGTCAACGGCTGCCCGAACAGCTGCGCCCGCTTCCAGACCGCCGACATCGGCTTCAAGGGCTCGATGGTGCGCGACGACAGCGGCGAGATGGTGGAGGGTTTCCAGGTTCACCTGGGCGGCCACCTGGGCGGCGCCGACGCCGCGTTCGGGCGCAAGTTCCGCGGCCACAAGGTGACCAAGGCCGAGACCGCGGATTACTGCGAGCGCGTGCTGCGCGGCTACCTCGACCGTCGCGAGCCCGGCGAGCGGTTCGCCGCCTATGTGGCGCGCGCCGAGGAGAGCTGGCTGCTGTGACTGAGGAGACGGGCGGACGGTCCCGGCAGCTGCCGGTCTTCCACTGCCCGTACTGCGGGGACGAGGAGCTGACCCCCCACGGGGAGAACGGCTGGCGCTGCGGCGCCTGCCTGCGGGCCTTCACGGTCCGCCTGATCGCGACAGGGGTGAAGGAGTGACGATCGCCGTCCTGCCGACGCCGGAGCTCGCGGCCGAGGCGAACGCCCGGTTCGAGGGCATCGCCGACCCGGTGGAGCAGGCGCTCGCCGTCCTCCGCTGGGCCGGGGAGTCCTTCGGCGAGGGCTTCGCGATCACGTCGTCCATGGCCGACGGGCTGCTCTCCCACCTGGCGAGCCGGGTGATCCCGGGGGTGAACGTCGTCTTCCTCGACACGGGCTACCACTTCGCGGAGACGATCGGCACCCGCGACTGGATCACGTCGGCGCTGCCCATCACCCTGGTGAACGTCACCCCGCCGCAGACCGTCGCCGAGCAGGACCTGTCCTTCGGGGCGAGGCTGCACGACCGCGACCCCGACCTGTGCTGCGAGATGCGCAAGGTCAAGCCGCTGGCCCAGGCGCTCGCGGGCTACGTGGCCTGGGGGTCGGGCGTGCGGCGGGACGAGTCGGAGAGCCGCGCCGGCACCAGGCTGGTCGACTGGGACGCCAAGCGCGGGATGGTCAAGGTCAACCCGATGGCCGGCTGGACACAGGACGTGGTCGACGCCTACGTCGTCGAGCACCAGGTGCCGGTCAACCCGCTGTTCGAGCTGGGCTACGGGTCGATCGGGTGCGAACCCTGCACCCGGCCGGTCGCCCCGGGCGAGGACCCGCGTGCCGGCCGCTGGGCCGGCCGAGGGAAGACCGAGTGCGGCATCCACACCTAGTCTGATCGGCGGCAGGATGGCGGCATGCCCCGTCCCCCGCGCCTGTCCCCCGACGAGATCGCCGCCGCGCTGCCCGGACTGCCCAGGTGGTCCGGGGACGGCGACGGCCTCTCCCGCACCGTCGAGCTGCCCACCTTCCGCGACGCCGTCGACGCGATCGTGCGCATCGCGGACGTCGCCGAGGAGCTGGACCACCATCCGGACGTCGACCTGCGCTGGCGCACCCTGCACCTGACGCTGGTCAGCCACTCCGCGGGCGGCGTGACCGAACTCGACCTCGAGCTGGCCCGCCGGATCGACGCCCTCCTCCCGAGCGGCGGTTAGTGCACAAACCGTCGCGGCGGTTTGTGCACTAACCGCCGGTGACGGGGAGGACGAGCAGGCGGAGGAGGCGGTCGGCCTCGGCGTCCGGGTCCTCGGTGAGCCCGGTGTGCACCGGGCCCGGCTGGATGACCGTGCTGCGCGGCGCGGTCAGCCAGCGGAAACGCGAGCCCAGCGCCTCCCGCCCGGCCGCACCCGCACCCGGCTCGGCGGCGGAGATGTCCGCGGCCGCCTGCAGCGCCCGGCCGATCGCGACCGCGTCGGCGGTCGGGTCCAGCGCCCGCAGGCGGTCGACGTCGAGGTGCACGCGGGAGCCGAGGTAGTCGCGCTGCCGGCAGTAGACGAGGACGCCGGCGTTGAGCGTCTCCCCCCGCTCGACCCGGGGGACGACGCGCAGGACGGCGTACTCGAAGGTGTCCCGGGTCATCGCTGGGTGACCCCCTCGGGCGGCGGCGGACCGAGCCAGGACGGCCGGTTCTCCCCCACGCGGGTCCGGCGGCGGCCGCCCCCGCCTGCCTCGGCGGCAGCGACCAGACCGGGCAGCCACGCGTCCCGGGCGGTCAGCCGGGCGAGCAACTGGTCGACGTACCGCGAGCGCAGCACGGAAGGGTCGTCGTCCTCGAGCCACTCGTCGGGCACCTGCGCCAGCACCTGCTCGAGCACCGGCCGGGTGACCCGCGGGGCGAGCGCGGCATCGGCGGCAGGCACCTGCGGCTCGCACTCCAGCAGGGCATGCGCGGACGCGTCGTAGGGCCGGGTGACCGCGGCGGCCGCACCCGGCCAGTTGTGGTGGAAGGCCAGGGCCGCGCCGTGGTCGATCAGCTGCAACCGTCCGTGCCAGAAGAGCATGTTCGGGTTGCGCCACGACCGGTCGACGTTGCCCACCAGCGCGTCGAACCACAGGACGCGGCCGGCCAGGCCGGGATCGACGCCGTCCGCGCCGGCCTCGAAGTCCAGGGCGCCCGGCAGGTAGTCCAGGCCGAGATTGCGGCCGGCCGAGCGCTGCAGCAGCTCCTGCACCTCGACGTCCGGCTCCCCCACCGCCAGCTCGGGCGCGACGTCGACGGTCACGAGCGCGGGCACCGGCAGGTCCAGTGCCCGGGCGAGCTCGCCGCACACCACCTCGGCGACGAGCACCTTGACGCCCTGCCCGGCGCCGCGCCACTTGACCACGTAGGTGCCCAGGTCGTCTGCCTCCATGAGCCCAGGCAGCGACCCACCCTCGCGCAGCGGGGTGACGTAACGGGTGGCGGTGACCGAGGGCAGCACAGTGCCGACAACCTACGTGGTCAGGACGGGCCGCGGCTCCGCACTTATGGCGACGATCCCGTTCCGGCGTGTCGCAACCCGCCGAGCGACGGCGTCGAGGGCAGGCCGGCCGCGCCGACGACGTCCCGGGAAGGACCCGCAGGTCAGCAGGGTGTGCCCTCGACGTCCACCGGCGGACCTCGGGAGGCAGCGATGGCGAGGAGTCCTGCGGGCCGGCGCGCCCCTCGAACCGGCGGCGCCAGCCCGGACGAGTGGCTCGAGGTGCCCGGCTGGCGCCGCCCCCTGGACACCCTGCTCGTGCTGGCCGTCACCTTCGCCACGGCATGGGTGGGCCTGGTCGTGATCCCGGCCGCGGCCAACAGCGACAGCAGCACCGTCACCGACCGACCCCACTCCGAGAACGACGCCTCCCCGCCCACCGCCGACCCGACGCAGGACCCCCGCCAGTGGCTCGCCGGCCCCGCCTACACCGGGGGCCCGGCGGCACCGGCCACCGAGCAGGCGGTCGCGACCGGGAATGCGCTCGTGGTGGCCGCCCCGCGGGCGCCGGCTCTCCGGGCCACGCCCCCGCGGACGACGACGCCATCCGCCCCGCGGACGACCACGAAGCCGCCGGCACCGACCACCACGGTCGGCGCCGCCGTGGCAGCAGCGGTGTCGACGCCGGGCGGGACGCCCAGCGCCGTGACGACGACCCCCGTGACGACGACCCCCGTGACGACGACCCCGGAGGTCACGACCACTCCGACCGGGACCACGACCAGCAGCGAGACGACGAGCAGCAGCCCGACCACGACCGAGACGACGACCACCAGCCCGCCGGCGACGAGCGAGCCGGCACCGTGATCCCTTAGACGTCCCGCCGCGCGAAGAGCACGGCGCCCAGCAGCCAGACGACGACCGTCCAGCCCGCGAGCACCGCCATGCCGATCTGCCACGGCGTCGCGACGGCGAGGAAGGCGTCCTCGCCGACCCGGAGCGCCGGCAGCGACTGGGACAGCCGCGACGCGAGCCGGCTGCCGACCAGGGCGAGCGCCGGTGGCGCCACGAAGACCAGCGCCATCGCGATCCCGACCGCACCGGCGGTCGACCGCAGCACGGTGCCCAGCGCCACGGACAGGACGCCGACCAGACCGGCGCCGCCGACCTGGAGGCCGAGGGTGCGCAGCACGGCCGGGTCGCCGGGCTGCACCCCACCGGGGACGGCGGTCAGCGTGCGGGCGGCCAGCGCGCAGACCACGGCCAGCAGCGCGCTGAGCACCAGGCAGTACGCGAGGACGACGACCGTCTTCGCCAGCAGCAGCCGGCTCCGGCGCGGTACGGCGGTCAGCGACACCAGCGCCATGCCCGACGCGAACTCGCCGGTCACGACCAGGACGCCGAGGACGACGAGCACCAGCTGGCCGATGCCGAAACCGGTGAGCGCGGTCTGCACCGCGACGTCGGCCCGGGCGGCGGAGTCCGTGCCCGCCGCAGCCAGCCAGCCGCCCCCGCCGACCACCAGCAGGTAGACGGCCGTGCACCACCAGGTCGACCGCACCGACCAGAGCTTCGTCCACTCGCTGCGCAGCACCCCGCTCACCGGGCCACCGCCCGGTACTCGACGTCGGCGTCGGTCAGGGCGAGGTAGGCGGCCTCGAGCGACGCGGTCACCCGGCTCAGCTCGTGCAGCCGGACGTCGGCGACGAACGCGACGTCGCCGACCTCGGCCAGCCCGAGCCCGTCCACGCGCAGCGCGCCGTCGATCTCCAGTTCCACCGTGCCGCCGGCGCGCCGGAGCGCGTCGGCCAGCATCGGCCCCTGCGGCGTCCGCACCCGGACGGCGGAGTGCGCGCCCAGCAGCTCCTCCATGGGGACGTCGGCCAGCAACCGCCCCCGGCCGAGGACCACGAGGTGGTCGGCGGTGTCCTCCATCTCGCTCATCAGGTGGCTGGAGACGAGCACCGTGCGTCCCTCGTCGGCCAGCGCACGCAGCAGTTCCCGCACCCAGCGGATGCCCTCGGGGTCCAGGCCGTTCACCGGTTCGTCGAGCAGGAGGACGTCGGGGTCGCCCAGCAGCGCGGCCGCGATGCCCAGCCGCTGGCCCATGCCCAGTGAGAAGCCGCGCACCCGCTCGTCGGCGACGGCGTCCAGCCCGACCAGCTCGATCACCTCGTCCACCCGGGCGGGGGGCAGCCGGTTGCTCTGGGCCAGCGCGAGCAGGTGCCGGTAGGCGGTCCGGCCGGGGTGGCGGGCGCGCGGGTCGACCAGCGCACCGACCCGGCGCATCGGTTCGGCCAGCTCGCGGTACGGCCGTCCGAGCACGGTGGCCGTTCCGGAGGTGGGGCGCGTCAGTCCGAGAACGCAGCGCATCGTCGTCGTCTTGCCCGAGCCGTTGGGACCGAGGAAGCCGGTGACCCGGCCGGGCTGGATGGTGACCGTCAGCTCGTCGACGGCGACGCGAGCGCCGTAGCGCTTGGTCAGGCCCGCGAGTTCGATCATGGGAGCAGCATGGCGACCAGCACGTTTCCGGTGTGCGAGGCGCGCCCCTCAGGACTCCTTGGCGGCGGCCCGCTCCTGCTCCAGCAGCTCCTTGCTGCGCACCAGGCGCAGCAGGGTGACCACGCCCAGGCCGCCCGCCATGTTGAGCAGCGCCGTGTACCAGAACCAGGAGAGCCAGGCGGCGTAGCCGAACGGCGCGCCCGCGTGCAGCGCGCCGAAGATGATCAGCGAGTCGAGGATCGAGTGGAACAGGACGAGCCCGGCCAGCAGGAACGCCCCGGCCAGCGCCGCCGCCACCTTGCCGGCCTCGGAACTCGCGCCGTGCTGCATCCGCGTCATCAATGTGATGAAGCTGCCCGCGAGCAGGGCCAGGCAGACCGACCGCAGGTCCAGCGGCGCGTCGACGAACGTCCGGGCCGACTCGACGGCGGTGGCCCCCAGGCCGGGCAGGGCCCGCACGACCAGCCACATGACCAGCCACCCGCCCGCGAGGTTGGCCACCAGCGTGCCGGCCCAGAGCTTGGCCAGCTGACCGACGGCGGCCCGGCCGGCGACGACCGCTGTCACCGGCACCAGGAAGCCCTCGGTGAACAGCTCGCTCCGGGCCAGCAGGAGCGCGATGAAGCCGATACCGAACGCCAGCCCGGCGAGCAGGTGGCTGCCGGTCTCGGCGTAGACGGCCAGGAGGGCGACCACGCCGGTCGCGACCTCCAGGCCGCCGGCCAGGCCGGTGGTGAGCACCTCGCGCCAGGTGCGGTGCAGGCGCTGCGCGCCCTCGCTCACGATCCGGCCGAAGGCCTCGGCGAGCTCGTCCTCCATGGGGCTGTCGCTCTCGCCGAGCTCGGTTCGCGCCTGGTCCACCTGCACTCCTCACGACGGTCGTCGTCCTCTACCCGGCGCCTGCCGGTGCACACCGGCTTCCGCCCTGTGGCAGCCAGGGTTCGGCAGCGGGCCCAGGGGTAGCGCGACCGATGAGTGCAGGATCCGACCGTCAGGAGCTCTCATGCCCCCAGCACGCCAGCCCGACCAGAAGGCCCCGCGCACGGTCAGCCCCACGGGCGTCGGCTACGACGGCCCCGAGGACGGCCGCGATCCCCGGGAGCAGTCCGGCGACGCGCTCACCACGCCGAACGGGGTCCGCATCCCCGACAGCGACCACTCGCTGAAGGCGGGGCCGCGCGGTCCGGTCCTCCTCGAGGACTTCCACCTGCGCGAGAAGATCATGCACTTCGACCACGAGCGGATCCCCGAGCGCGTGGTGCACGCCCGAGGGGCCGGCGCGCACGGCGTGTTCACCGCCAACGGCGCCGCAGCGAAGGTCACCCGGGCCGCCGTCCTTGCGGAGAAGGGCCTGCAGACGCGGGTCTTCGTGCGCTTCTCCACCGTGCTGGGCTCGCGCGGCTCGGCCGACACCGTGCGCGACACCCGCGGATTCGCGACGAAGTTCTACACGAGGGAAGGCACCTGGGACCTGGTCGGCAACAACATCCCGGTCTTCTTCATCCAGGACGCGATCAAGTTCCCCGACATCGTCCACGCGGCCAAGCCGCATCCCGACCGGGAGATCCCGCAGGCGCAGTCGGCGCACGACACGTTCTGGGACTTCGTCACCCTCCACACCGAGGCCACCCACCACACGATCTGGAACATGAGCGACCGGGGCATCCCGCGCAGCTACCGGACGATGGAAGGCTTCGGCGTCCACACGTTCCGGTTGGTCGACGCCGACCACAACACGGTGCTGGTCAAGTTCCACTGGAAGCCCCGCCTGGGCGTGCACTCCCTCACCTGGGAGGAGGCGCAGATCGCCGCCGGCGTCGACCCGGACTTCCACCGCCGCGATCTCTACGACGCCATCGAGAACGGCGCCTTCCCCGAGTGGGACCTCGGCATCCAGGTCTTCCCCGACACCCCGGAGGAGACGTTCGAGGGCATCGACCTGCTGGACCCGACCAAGCTCGTGCCCGAGGAACTGGCGCCGGTGCAGGTCATCGGCACGCTGGTGCTCAACGGGAACCCGACGAACTTCTTCGCCGAGACCGAACAGGTCGCCTTCCACACCGGGCACCTGGTGCCGGGCATCGAGGGCACCAACGACCCGCTGCTGCAGGGCCGCAACTTCTCCTACCTCGACACCCAGCTCACCCGGCTGGGGGGCCCCAACTTCCCCCAGATCCCGATCAACCGCCCGCACGCGCCGGTCAACGACAACGCCCGGGACGGGTTCCACCAGCAGGCGATCCACACCGGGCAGGCGCCCTACACGCCCAACAGCGTCGACGACGGGGTCCCGTTCCCGTCGGACTGGGCCGACGGCGGCTACGTGCACGTGCCGCGGGCGGTGGCGGGAGAGGTCGGGCGGACGGCGCCCGCGTCGTTCGACGACCACTACTCCCAGGCGGCGCTGTTCTACGCCAGCCTGACCAGCGTCGAGCAGCAGCACGTCATCGACGCCTACACGTTCGAGCTCGGCAAGTGCTACGAGCAGGGCATCAAGGAGCGGGCGCTCACCGTGCTCGCGAAGCTCGACGAGAACCTCTGCACGCAGGTTGCCCTCGGTCTCGGACTGCCGGTGCCTCCTCCTGAGCCGGTCGAGCACGGGGCCGAGTCACCCGCGCTGCGGCAGATCAAGCCCACGCCGTTCCCCGTCGCCGGCCGGATCGTCGGCGTGGTCGCCGGGCCGCAGGCAGACCTCGACGGGATCGCGAAGCTGCGCACGGCGCTGGAGGCCGAGGGTGCGCTGCTGCGCGTCATCGCCCCCCACGGCGGTCAGCTCGTCAAGGGCAAGAACGTGGAGATCGTCGAGCGCACCTTCGCCACCGGCCGGTCGATCGAGTTCGACGCGATCGTGGTGGCCGACGGCGCCCCGAAGGACGGCGACTTCCGGGCCGTCGTGATGCTCCAGGAGATGTTCCGGCATCTGAAGGCGGTCGCCGCATGGGGCGACGGCGTGGCGGTGCTCGCCGCCGCGGGCATCGATCCGGAGGCGCCGGGCGTGCTGACCGGCAAGAAGGCGAGCGCGAAGCTCGCCGCCGGGCTGATCGCCGCGCTCGGCATGCACCGGGCGTGGGACCGCACCCCGCTGGTCGCCGCGTCGATGGTCCCGCCGTCCCCCTGAACGCTCAGCCAGGCGGCGGGGGCGGGTACTGACCGCGCGGCGGGCGTGCGTAGGAGTCGGGCGCCGACGGCGGGGCCGCGTACTGCCCCGGCCACGGCGCCGGCGGGGTGCTGGCCGGCAGGTCGTCGACGAACGGGATCTTCACGATGTACTGCTGGTAGAGCTTGCTGCCGTCCTCCAGGGACACGCGGCCGTACTCCAGCAGCCCGGTCAGTCCCTCCAGCTCGGTGTTCGCCGCCTCGGCACTGGACAGCTTCGCGACATCGTCATCGGCCTTCCCGAGGTTGACCAGGATCGCGCTGCCGATCGACACCAGCAGGGTGAGGAAGCACAGCGTCCGCCAGACGTAGCTGTCGCTGGCCAGGCCCAGGCTGTTCTGCACCGCCTGCGCGAACGGCTCGCCGCCCAGCGCGGGGCCGGCGGTGAACAGCGCCGCCAGCGAGCTGAGGACGACGGTGATCGTGGAACGGCGGCGGGTGCGCGGCCGATGAGCGCGGAGATAGGCCTGGATCGACCCGCGCCGCGCCTCGATCCGCCACAACAGGTCCCGCCGGAGCGCGTCGTCGTCGGCCATGGCCGTCTCCCCCCAGAGCTCTGCAACGAGGGTAACGACGGCGGGCCCCCGCGAGGGGGTTCGCCGTCGTCAGACCGTCGGGCCGCTGGGACCGAACCGCTCGACCCGCACCTTCGGTTCCGGGAACCCGAGGTCGACCAGGATCCGGCTGGCCGACTCGGCGAACGACGATCCACCGCAGACGTAGGCGGTCTGGCCCGGCTCCCACAGCGGCACCAGCTCGCCCGCGGTGAGCCGCCCGGCGGGCCGGATGCCGTGCGCCTCACGGGTGAGCACGATCAGCGCCCCGGCGGCCGTCAGCTCGTCGGCGTACGGCAGCTCCGCCAGCGTGCGGCTGGAGACCGCGATGCGCAGCAGGTCCTCGCGGCCCAGGGCCTTCGCATGCCGGAGCATCGCGATGAACGGGACGACGCCGAACCCGCCGGCCACCAGCAGGGCGGGGGTCTCGCCGTCCCAGACGAACCAGCCGCCGATCGGGCCGCGCACGTCCAGCTCGTCGCCCGGTTCCACGACGTCGGCGAGGTAGGTGGACACCTCGCCGTCGTCCAGCCGCTCGACGAACAGCTCGACCAGCGGGTCGCCCGGCGCGGAGGCCACCGAGTACGAGCGCTGCGCGGTGTACCCGTCCTCGGCGGTCAGCCGGACGACGTAGTGCTGCCCGGGCAGGTGGTCGATGCGGTCGTGCACGTCCAGCCGCAGCTCCACCGAGCGCTGGATCGGCCGCCGAACGCCGAAGACCGTCGCCGTCCGCCAGCCGCCCCGCGGGGCGTCCGCGGCTCCGGGGCCGAGGACCTCGGTCACGACGTCCTCAATCTCCCTGGTAGCGCTGCTGGCGCCAGGGGTCGCCGAGGTCGTGGTAGCCGTTCTGCTCCCAGAACCCGGGCTGGTCGCGCGCGAGCAGCGTCAGCCTGCTGACCCACTTCGCGCTCTTCCAGAAGTAGAGGTGCGGCACCAGCAGCCGGACCGGGCCGCCGTGCTCGATCGGCAACGGCTTGCCGTCGAACTCCCAGACCACCCACGCCTTGCCGCCGGTGACGTGCTCCAGCGGCAGGTTGGTGGTGTAGCCGGTCTTCGACGTCGCCATGACGAAGTGCGCCTCGGCGGTCGGTCGGGCCGCCTCGAACAGCGTGTCCACGCTGACCCCGGCGAACTGCGTGTCGAACTTCGACCAGGTGGTGACGCAGTGGATGTCGCCGCGGTATTCCGACCGCGGCAGCGCGTGCGCCTCGTCCCACGTCCACGTCGTGGGGTTCTCCACCTTCCCGTCGACGCTGATGCTCCAGGTCTCCGGAGCGATCCGCGGCGTCGGTTCCGCCGTCAGCACCGGCCAGTCGGCACCCACGTCGTACTGCCCCGGGGGCAGCCGCGGATCCCGCGCCCGCCGGCCGAGAAACCCTCTGGTGACACCGGGCATGGTCACTCCCCCACTGCGGTCGTCGATCGGGCCGGCACGTGCGCGGCCCGCGCCGGCGGTGCGCGTGCGCGGCCGCCCGGTCGAGGATCCGAGCGTCCTCCGAGGCTCGTCCCCATGGCCGTGCGGATGGTCCTCGCGCCGACGCCGGGCCGTCAACGGCGTGCGGCGCGGCACGGCAGGACGCGCCGCAGTGAGGGCAGCCTTACATGAGCGTTGTCACCCCGTGTTGATCTGGCCGCAACCTGCGGGTGGACCTAGCGTTGCGTGCGTGGTGACGGTTACGGACTCGGCCCAGCGCAGGACCCCGAAGGTCGCGAAGACCAACTCGGTCTTCAAGAAGGTCGTCATGGCGGTCAGCGGCATCATCATGCTGTTGTTCCTGATCGCGCACATGATCGGCAACCTGCACGTCTTCCAAGGCGCGCGATCCTTCAACTCCTACTCCGAGTGGCTGCGGACGGTCGGCGAGCCGGCGCTCGGCTACCGGTGGTTCCTGACCATCCTCGAGGTCGTGCTGGCCGTCGCGGTCATCGTGCACATCTGGGCCGCGGTCTCGCTGTGGCGCCAGGCGAGGCGCGCCCGGCCGCAGCGGTACGTGACGAAGAAGTCGGTGGCCCAGACCTACGCGTCGCGCACCATGCGCTGGGGCGGCGTGATCGTCGGCCTGTTCATCGTCTACCACCTGCTGGACCTGACGTTCGGGGTCGCCAACCCCGACGGGACGAACTCGACGCCCTACGACCGGCTGGTCGCGAGCTTCCAGAGCCCGATCCCCACCATCGTCTACGTCATCGCGCTGATCCTGCTGGGCATGCACCTGCGGCACGGCATCTGGAGCGCGACGCAGACTCTGGGTCAGAGCAACCGGCGGCGGGAGCGTTCGGTCAACGCCTTCGCGATCGCCTTCGCCACCCTCCTCATCGCCGGGTACCTCGTCGTGCCGGCGGCCGTCGTCTTCGGGCTCGTGGACTAAGGACAGGAACGCACTCCTCATGCCTCTGGAACTCTTCACCGTCGGTGAGCCCATCGCCGACACCAAGGCCCCGACCGACGTCCCGATCACCGACATCTGGAGCGAACGGAAGTTCCGCGGCAAGCTGGTGAACCCGGCCAACCGCCGCCGACTCAACGTCATCGTCGTCGGGACCGGGCTGGCCGGTGGCTCGGCCGCCGCGACGCTGGGCGAGCAGGGCTACAAGGTCAAGTCGTTCTGGTACCAGGACAGCCCGCGTCGCGCGCACAGCGTCGCCGCGCAGGGCGGGATCAACGCCGCCAAGAACTACCGCAACGACGGCGACAGCGTGCACCGGCTGTTCTACGACACGGTCAAGGGCGGCGACTTCCGCTCGCGCGAGAGCAACTCGTACCGGCTGGCCGAGGTCAGCGTGAACATCATCGACCAGGCCGTGGCCCAGGGCGTGCCCTTCGCCCGCGAGTACGGCGGCCTGCTCGACAACCGGTCCTTCGGTGGCGCGCAGGTGTCGCGCACCTTCTACGCCCGCGGCCAGACGGGACAGCAGCTGCTCTACGGCGCGTACCAGGCCCTCGAGCGCCAGATCGCCGCGGGCAACGTCGAGCAGCACGCGCGCACCGAGATGCTCGACCTGATCGTCGTCGACGGCAAGGCCCGCGGCATCGTGGCCCGCGACCTGGTCACCGGCGAGATCACCACCCACTACGCCGACGCCGTCGTGCTCGCGACCGGTGGCTACGGCAACGTCTTCTACCTGTCCACGAACGCCAAGGGCTCCAACGCCACGGCGATCTGGCGGGCGCACAAGCGCGGCGCCTACATGGGCAACCCGTGCTACACGCAGATCCACCCGACCTGCATCCCGGTCAAGGGCGACTACCAGTCCAAGCTCACGCTGATGAGCGAGTCGCTGCGCAACGACGGCCGCGTGTGGGTGCCGAAGGAGCGCGGCGACACCCGTGACCCGAGGGAGATCCCCGAGAACGAGCGCGACTACTACCTCGAGCGCATCTACCCGGCCTTCGGCAACCTGGTGCCCCGCGACATCGCGTCGCGGCAGGCGAAGAACATGTGCGACGAGGGTCGCGGCGTCGGCCCCGGCGGCCTGGGGGTCTACCTCGACTTCGCCGACGCCATGGCCCGACTGGGCCGGCCGGCCATCGAGGCCAAGTACGGCAACCTCTTCGACATGTACGCCCAGATCACGGGCGAGGACCCCTACCAGACGCCGATGCGCGTCTACCCGGCCGTCCACTACACGATGGGCGGCCTGTGGGTCGACTACGACCTGCAGTCCAACGTGCCGGGCCTGTTCGTGATCGGCGAGGCCAACTTCTCCGACCAGGGCGCCAACCGGCTCGGCGCCAGCGCCCTCATGCAGGGGCTCGCCGACGGCTACTTCGTGCTGCCCGCGACCATCAGCGACTACCTCGCCGCCGGCCCGTTCGAGCCGGTCGACGACAGCCACCCGGCGGCGATCGAGGCGCTGGAGAACGTGCAGTCGCAGGTGCGGCGCATGCTCGCGATCAACGGCACCCGCACCCCGGCGTCCTTCCACCGGGAGCTGGGCAAGCTGATGTGGGACCTCTGCGGCATGGAGCGCTCCGAGGAGAGCCTGCGCAAGGCCCTGGACCGGATCCCGGAGATCCGCCAGGAGTTCTGGACCAACCTGAAGGTCACCGGCACCGAGGACTCCTTCAACCAGACCCTCGAGCACGCCGGCCGGGTCGCGGACTTCATCGAGCTCGCCGAGCTGATGTGCGTCGACGCCCTGCACCGCGCCGAGAGCTGCGGCGGCCACTTCCGCGCGGAGAGCCAGACGCCCGAGGGCGAGGCGCTCCGCGACGACGAACACTTCGCGTACGTGGCGGCCTGGGAGTGGACGCCCGAAGGGCAGCCCCCGGTCCTGCACCGCGAAGCCCTCGAGTACGAGTACGTCCACCTCGCCCAGCGGAGCTACAAGTGACCATCACCCAGGAGGGGCCGCACTCGACCGTCGGCCATCAGTCGGAGAAGCGCGGGATGAACCTGACCCTGCGCATCTGGCGGCAGAGCGGCCCGACGGCCAAGGGCAAGATGGTGACCTACAAGGTCAGCGACATCTCCCCCGACATGTCCTTCCTCGAGATGCTCGACGTGCTCAACGAGCGGCTCATCCTCGACGGCGACGACCCGGTCGCGTTCGACCACGACTGCCGCGAGGGCATCTGCGGCATGTGCGGCGTCATGATCAACGGCCAGGCGCACGGTCCGCAGCAGACCACCACCTGCCAGCTGCACATGCGGTCGTTCTCCGACGGCGACTCGATCGACATCGAGCCGTGGCGGGCCAGCCCCTTCCCGGTGGTCAAGGACCTCGCCGTCGACCGGCGGGCGTTCGACCGGATCATCCAGGCCGGCGGCTACATCAGCGTGCCGACCGGCACGGCACCCGAGGCGCACGCGACGCCGGTGCCGAAGAAGGACTCCGACGCCGCGTTCGACGCCGCCACCTGCATCGGCTGCGGCGCCTGCGTGGCGGCGTGCCCGAACGCGTCGTCGATGCTGTTCACCGCCGCCAAGGTCACCCACCTCGGGCTCATGCCGCAGGGCCAGCCCGAGCGCAACGACCGCGTGGTCAACATGGTCGCCCAGCAGGACCGCGAGGGCTTCGGCGGCTGCACCAACATCGGTGAGTGCTCGGCGTCCTGCCCCAAGGGCATCTCCATGGAGACGATCTCGCGGCTCAACCACGACCTGCTCGGCGCGCTCCGCGCCGGCGCCCGCCCCAAGAGCTAGCCGCCATTGCGCGCAAAGGGCCCCTTCCGACACCTCGGAAGGGGCCCTTTCCGCGCAACGAGCGCCCGCTCCTGCGCGTTTCCGTCGGCATCGTCATGCTAGGTTCGGTTCATGAACTCAGATGTGACAACGGCGCCACCTGACACGGCACCCGCGTGGGGTGATGCCCGCTCCCGCACGGTCACCTGGCACGACCCGCTGATCACGGCTGCGGGCGCGAGAGAGCGGTCCGGGCTGGAGACGATGGAGGCCATCCGCGACGGCGTCCTCCCGCCGCCGCCCATCGCGATGCTCATGCAGTTCGACATCCGGTCGCTGGAGGAGGGCTGCGTCGAGTTCGGCTGCGTTCTCGACGAGTCGGTCTACAACCCGATCGGCGTCGTGCACGGCGGGCTGGTCTGCACGCTGCTCGACACGGTGGCCGGATGTGCCGTGCACACGACCCTGCCCAGCGGCATGGCCTACACGTCGATCGAGATCAAGGTGAACTACCTGCGCGCGGTGCACTCCACCAGCGGACCGCTCACCGCGATCGGCCGGGTCACGAAGCCCGGACGGCGGGTGGCCTTCGCCGAGGCCGAGGTCCTGGACGCGCAGGGTCGCAGCGTCGCGACGGCGTCGAGCTCCCTGCTGGTCTTCCCCGTCCCGGCGAGCTGACCGGTCAGACCCGCTGCTGTGCCGCCCGGTGGTCGCGCAGCCAGTCGAGCAGCTGCGCCGGCGGCAGCGGGCGGCTGAGGTGGTAGCCCTGCACGATGTCGCAGCCGAGGTTGCTGAGCGCGTCGACGGTCGCCTGGTCCTCGGCGCCCTCGGCGACCAGCACGAGGTCGAGCGCGTGCGCGAGCTGCAGGGTGGAGGTGACGATCGAGGCCGCCCGTGAGCTGCCGGTCATGGCCGCGACGAACACGCGGTCGAGCTTCAGCTCGGTCACCGGGAGGGCGGCCAGGTAGGCGAGACTGGAGTAGCCGGTGCCGTAGTCGTCGATCGAGACGCCGACCCCGGCCTCGCGCAGGCGGGAGAGCACGCGGACGGCGCGCTCGCGGTCCTCCATGAGGATGCTCTCGGTCACCTCGAGCACCAGCACCGACGCCGGGAGCCCGAACCGGTGCAGCAGCGCGGCGACCTCGTCGGGGAAGTCGTCGTCGACCAGGTTGGACGGGCTGACGTTGACCGAGACGGTGAGCCGGATGCCGTCGTCGGCCCAGCGCCGGCACTGCGCCAACGACATCTCCACGACCGTGGAGGTCAGCCGGCTCATGAGGCCCGCCGACTCCGCCAGATCGATGAACGCGTCGGGGAAGAGCAGCCCCCGGCTGGGGTGCTGCCAGCGGACCAGGGCCTCCACCCCGTCCACGGCGCCCGAGGAGAGGGCGAGCTTGGGCTGGTAGTGCAGCACCAGCTGGCCGTCGGCGATGCCGCGTCGCAGCTGGCCGACCGCCTCCAGCCGGTGCCGCCCACCTCCGTCGCGCTGCTCGTCGAACACGGCGACGCCGGTGCGCGCACCCTTGGCCGAGTACATCGCCAGGTCCGCGAGCTGGAGCAGCTCCTCCGCGGTGGCCGAGTGCTCGGGACCGATCGCGACCCCGACACTGGCGTCGATCGTGAGACTCATCCCGCCGACGAGGAACGGCTGCTGCAGCTGGGCGCGCAGCCGCTCCGCGAGGGCCGTCGCCCCTGCGGCGTCCAGGTCGTCGACCAGGACGACGAACTCGTCCCCGCCGAGCCGGGCCAGCACGTCCTGCTCGCGCAGCTCGCGGGTCAGGCGCGGGCCGACCTGCCGGAGCAGGGCGTCGCCGACCGCGTGGCCCAGGGAGTCGTTGATCTCCTTGAAGCGGTCGAGGTCCAGGACGACGACCGCGACCGCCCGGCCGGCGGCGAGCCGGGCGTCGGTGCCCTGGAGGGCCTCGAAGACCGACCGGCGGTTCGGCAGGCCGGTCAACTCGTCCGTCCGGGCCTGCCGGCGGCTGTCGGCCAGGCCCTGCACCTCGCGGAACGTGAGCACGGTGCGCGCGAGAGCCGCCAGCACCGCCCCGAAGGCCAGGGCGCCGGCCAGGGCGTCGCTGTCCCGGGAGTACCCGACCAGGAGCAGGACCAGGGCGGTGAGCGCGCAGATCCCCGGGACGACGAGCGCCCGGACGCCGTCGAATCCGCGGGAGGTGACCGGCCGCGGCGCCTGGCAGGCGGCCAGCCCGAAGCAGAGGAAGGCCACTCCCCAGCCGGTGTCCAGCACCCCGCCGACCGCATAGGTGCCCTGCACGACCCGGTACGCGTAGACGGTGTCGGTCAGGACGAACAACGTGGTGCCCGCGGTGAGCAGCCACCAGATGGCACCGGACCCGCGGCCGATCACGGCGAGCGCCCCGGCGAGCAGCACCAGGAGCAGCAGGTCGGCGATCGGGTAGACGACGACCAGCGCCGTGCCACCGCTCTCGGTCAACGATTCCCCGAGGGCGAGCGCGGTCGCGACCGACGCGGCGGTCAGCCCGGTCACGATGCCGTCGAGCCACATGCTCGAGGTGAACTGCGGCAACCGCCCGCGCAGCATGAGGAACAGCGCCGCGCAGACCAACGGGTAGAACGCCATGAACCCGGCGTCGAACCAGTCGGGGCGCGCCGACACGGGGCCGCCCTGGCCGACGATCTGGTAGCCGGCGGTCCCGACCGAGTACGCCGCGACGGCGGCGGCGAGGCTGAGCCAGGCGATCCGGTCCTGCGACGTGCGCCGTGCCCGGAGGACGAGCAGCGCCACCAGCCCGACGAGGAAGAGCGCCTTGCCGCCGACCGCGAGCGCCGCCAGGACGCCGCGGGCCCCGAGGGCGTTCGCGAACAGCGACAGCCCGTAGGTCGAGGCCAGGACGGCCGCGAGCAGCCGGACGCCGGTCAGCGAGAAGTCGTGCGCGCGCACGGAGGCAGAGGCCTGTCCTCCGCCGTCGGTCCGGTGCGCGCGCATGGGATCCCATCGGCCCGATCGGCCGTTTCCTGCAGTCCCACCGGATCGGGCGCCCGCGCGGCTCCGGGCCGGCAACTCCCCCAGCGCGCCGCTGACCTGCGCAGACGTGCCGGCGCGGCCCCCGTCTGGCGATCCCTCGTTCGAGGGAGAGCGCAGTTCAGGGATCGGCTCGCGATGACGACAACACCAGGAGATCGCGCGAAGGGAGGCACCGGTTTGGCGACGATCACACGCACCGACCGGCGGTCGCCCGCGCGCAGCGTGCGGCTGTCCTCGCAGACGCTCGGCGTCCTGGGGATGATCGCCACCCTTCTGGCGATCGTCGCCGTCACCGCCGCGCCGTTCGTCGGCGAGGCGACCTTCCTTGAGCACCCGGTCCTCCCGTGGTGGGCCCTCACCTGTGGGTACCTGCTGACGGAGTCCTTCGTGCTGCACATCCAGGTGCGGCGCGAGGCGCACACGATCTCCCTGAGCGAGATCCCGCTGGTGCTCGGTCTGTTCCTCGGCGCCCCGCAGGACCTGCTGGTCGGGCGCGTGGTCGCCGCCGCAATCGTCTTCGTCCTCGTCCGCCGCGTGGGGCCGATCAAGAGCGCCTTCAACCTCGCGCTGGGTCTCGCGGAGGTCTCGGTCGCTGTCGCGGTGTTCCGTGTCGTCGCGACCGTGCCCGGCACGACCGGACCGATCACCTGGGCCGGCGCCTTCGGCGGAGCCTTCGCCGCGGCCGCGCTCAGCGCGCTCGCGGTCGGCTCGGTCATCGCCCTGCACGAGGGTCGCGGTCTCGGCTTCCTCGGCCTGATGAAGACGGGGATCGGCCAGCCCGCGCCGGCGATCGCGGTCACGGCCGGTCTGGTGGCGGTGACCAGCCTGTCCGCATCGCTGGACAGCGCCGTGCTGCTGCTGGTGTTCGGGCTGTTGATGCTGCTGAGCTTCCGCGCGTACGCGTCGCTCGCCGAGCGCCACCTGAACCTCGAACGGCTCTACCGCTTCAGCCAGGCCGTGAGCAGTGCGCCCGAGATCGACGACGTCATGCGCAACGTGCTGGGCGAGGCGAAGCAGCTGCTCCACTCCGAACGGGCCTCGGCCGCGTTCCTCGCCCCCGACGGCAGCCTGGTTGCCCGCGCCCGCCTGGACGCCGACGACCGGCTCAGCCGCTCGGAGGAACCCCAGAGCGAGGACGACGACTGGGTGATCGAGCAGGTCATCAGCACCGGCCGCCCGCTGCTCCTGCCCCGCAACACCCGGGAGTCGGCCGGACGCCGCTGGCTCGCCTCCTACGGCATGCGTGAGGCGGTGATCGTCCCGCTCGCCGGCAACGAGGGGACGCTCGGGCTGCTCGTCGTGTCCGACCGCCTGGGCACGATCCGCACCTTCGACGACGACGACGTGCTGCTGCTCGAGACGGTCGCCAACCACGCCGGCGTGGCGCTGCGCAACGGCGAGCTGATCGGCCGGCTGAGGCACGACGCGCTGCACGACGCGCTCACCGGCCTGCCCAACCGCGCCTTCCTGCAGCGGGGTCTGGCCGCTTCCCTCGACGAGGTGGCGGCCGGCCGGATCGCCGGAGCAGCGGTCATGATCCTCGACATCGACGAGTTCAAGGCCGTCAACGACACCTTGGGACACGAGCACGGCGACGCCCTCCTCGTGGAGGTCGGCACGCGGCTGTGCTCGGCCGTCGGGACCGCCGGCACCGTCGTCCGCCTCGGGGGCGACGAGTTCGCCGTCCTCCTGCCCGACACCTCCGACGAGGAGCGGGTCCTGCGCATCGGGCGCCGCATGCTCCGCTCGCTCGAGGAACCGATCGCCCTCGACGGGCTCGAGGTCGAGGTCGGCGCCTCGGTCGGCATCGCGCTGGCCCCCGCGCACGCGACCGACGCGGCCACGCTGCTCAAGCGGGCCGACCTCGCGATGTACGACGCGAAGACCTCGACCCGCAGCATGCGGCTGTACGAGCCGGAGATGCACAACCAGACCCCGCGGCGGCTCACCTTCGTCACCGAGCTCCGCGCCGCGCTGCAGAACGGCGACCTCCAGGTCCACGTGCAGCCGAAGGCGCGGCTCGATTCGGGGCAGGTCGTCGGGGTGGAGGCGCTCGTGCGCTGGCAGCACCCCGAGCTCGGCTGGGTCCCGCCGGAGGAGTTCATCCCGATCGCCGAGCGCAGCGGCCTGATCGGGCCGCTCACCACGCGGGTCCTGGACGGCGCCCTGGCCGCGTCCGCCCGCTGGCGGCGAGCGGGCCACGACCTCTCGGTCGCGGTGAACCTCTCCGCGCGCAGCCTGCACGACGCCGACCTCGTCGAGGAGGTCGATCGGCTGCTGCGCCGGCACGGCGTCCCCGCCGAGCGGCTGACCCTCGAGGTCACCGAGGGCTCGGTGATGGCCGACCCGAGCCGCGCGGTCGCCGTCCTGCACCAGCTCCGCGACCTCGGCGTCCGCCTGTCCGTCGACGACTTCGGGACCGGCTACTCCTCGCTGTCCTACCTCCAGCGCCTGCCCGTGCAGGAGGTCAAGATCGACCGCAGCTTCGTCACCGGTCTGGGCACCGAGAGCGAGGACGTCGCGATCGTGCGGGCGATCATCGACCTGGGCCGGCACCTGGGACTCGAGGTCGTGGCCGAGGGCGTCGAGGACGCCGCCACGTGGGACCTGCTCGCCTCCATGCACTGCGACCTCGTCCAGGGCTGGCACCTCGCCCGGCCCATGCCGACCGGCGAGCTGCCCGCCTGGCTGGCGACGCGCTCGAAGGCCGCCGGACACGGCGGCCTCCGAGTGGTGTGAACAGCGCCGCTCGCCCTACGCGACCGCTCCGGCGACGGCGACCCGGCGCGGGGCCCGGTGGCGCCCGACGGCCCGGCGCGGCAGCAGGATGACGCCCGCGTACCCGGCGGCCAGCGCCCCGGTGAGCACGATCGTCCCGGTCAGTCCCACCAGCGCGACCAGCGGCGCCGCGACCAGCGAGCCGCCGACGATGCCGCCCAGGATCACCGGCAGCGCGACGCCGTAGGCCCGGGCGAAGACCTCCTCGTCCAGCTCCCGCTGCAGCGCGGTCTCGCAGAGGACCTCGACCACCACGGCTCCGGCGCCGCCGACCATGCCCAGCACCAGCAGCCCGGGCAGCCACGGAACCACGGCCATCAGACTCGAGGGGACGGCGAGCACCAGCAGCGCCCCGACGAGCACGGCGCGCGGCCGGCTGCTGGCGGCGGCCCGACCGGCGGCCGTCGTCCCCAGGATGCCGCCCACCCCGAGACCGGCGAGCACGTAGCCGTACCCGGCGTCGCCGAAGCCGAGGTGCCGGGCGAGCAGCAGGAGCAGCACCGTCTGCGCGCCGTAGATGACGCTGCAGACGACGTCGGCACCGACCAGGCGGACGGCGACCGGGTGGCCGCGCAGCGCACGAGCGCCCTCGACGACGTCGGACACGATCCCCTGCCGCTCGGCCGGCGCCGGCGCCGGCGGCGGGGCGAAGGTCCGGCCGCCCGGGATCGACAGCACCGCCAGCGCCGACACGGCGAACGTGGCGGCGTTGATGACGAACGCGGTGCTGGGCGGCCCGACCAGCAGCACGACCGCGCCGACCACCGGTCCCGCCGCGATCGCGCCCATGCCGACCGCGGACCGCAACGCGTTCGCCCCGGGCAGGTCGGCGTCGGGGACCAGCCGCGGAGTGGTGGCGGCGGTGCACGGCAGGTAGGGCACGGCGGCGGCCGTGGCGAGCCCCGCCAGCACGGGCGCGAGGACGACGGGCAGTCCGGCCAGCGCGACCGCGGCGAGCCCCAGCATGAGCACGGCCCGGAGGACGTCGGAGACGACCATGACGCGGCGTCGGTCGAATCGGTCGGCGAGCACGCCGCCGAGCGGGCCGAGGACGACGATCGGCACGATCCGCGCGGCGGTGGTGGCGGCCAGCCAGCCGGCGCTGTGGGTGCGCTCGTAGACGAAGGCCAGCAGCGCCACGTTGTAGAGCCAGTCCCCCGCCTGCGAGACGGCGAGGGCGATCAGCAGCCGACGGAAGGGGCGGTGGCGGAGCGCGCCGCGCATGGTGCCCGGGGCGGCGTTCACGGCCGGACGTCCACGGTGCTCAGGCCGATGATGACGATGCCCTTGCAGACGACGTCGTGGTCGTTCATCTCGATCTCCTCCGCAGTTCCCGCCGCTCTGGCGATGACCCAAGAGTTCCGCTGAGGTGCCGGTCCCCGGATCGGTCGGTCGTCGCGTTCCTGACAGGTCCGCTACCTCAGATCCGCCGGGCTCCGGGGCCGGCACCTTCCTCAGAGCGGGAGTCGTCCCCGGGAGGAGAGGTCCTGAGGCACCTCAGATGCGGTCCGCATGCCAGCATCTGCGCGTGCCGGTCGACGTGGTCAGTCCTGTCCTGGTGGGCCGGGAACAGGAGCTGGCCCGGCTGCGCGGTGCCCTCGACCGCACCGCCGCCGGCGAGGCCTCCGTCGTATTGGTCGGCGGGGAGGCCGGCGTCGGCAAGAGCCGGCTGCTCGAGGCGGCGTTCGGGGGGCTCGGCCCCGAGGTGCGCGTGCTCACCGGCGGCTGCATCGAGCTCGGCGGCGAGGGTCTGCCGCTCGTCCCGCTGGTCGAGGCGCTGCGCACGCTGGTCCGGTCCACTCCCGACGCCGAGCTGGAGCGCTTCCTCGGCCCTGGTCGACGTGAGCTCGCCCGCCTGCTTCCCGAACTGGCGTCGGGAGACGTGGCTCCCGCACCGCCGACCGCCGGCAGCACCGCGCAACTCTTCGAACTCGTGCTGGGAGTGCTCGCCCGGCTCGGGCAGGAACGCCCGCTGGTCCTCGTCGTCGAGGACCTGCACTGGGCCGACCGCACCACGCTGGATCTGGTGGCCTTCCTCGTCCGGGCGCTGCAGGGCACCCGCGTGCTCCTCGTGCTCACCTACCGCTCCGACGAGGTGGACCGCCGCTCGCCGCTGCGCCCGCTGCTGTCGGGCTGGGAACGCCTGCGGGGCGTCGAACGAGTCCAGCTCGAGCGCTTCAGCCGCGACGAGGTCGCCGCGCAGATGTCGGCGATCGTGGGATCCACGCCGCCCGCGGCCATGGTGGAGCTGGTCTACGACCGCTCCGAGGGCAACGCGTTCTTCGTCGAGGAGCTGGTGCAGACGGTGCGCGACGGCGCCGACGAGACCGACCTCCCGCCCTCCTTGCGCGACGTGCTGCTCTCCCGGGCGGAGGAGCTGTCCCGCCCCGCCCAGCGACTCCTGCGCACGGCGGCTGTCGCCGGGCGCTGGGTCCCCGAACGGCTGCTGGCCCAGGTGGCCGCGTTGTCCGCGGCCGAGCTGTACGAGGCGCTCCGGGAGGCGGTCGACGCCTCGCTCCTCCTCGTCGACCGCACCGGTCGCGGCTACGCCTTCCGGCACGCGCTGACCCGCGACGCCGTGTACGGGGACCTGCTTCCCGGCGAGCGCGTGGAGCTGCACACCGCCTACGCGGAGGCCCTCGAGCGCGATCCGGGGCTGGCCGGCGACGACTCCTCCGTCGCCGCGACCCTCGCCGTCCACTGGTACGCCGCACATGACATGCCGCGGGCACTGGCCGCCTCGGTCCGTGCCGGCCGGCAGGCGATGGACGCGTTCGCGCCGGCCGAGGCCCGCCAGCACCTGGAGCGGGCGCTCGAGGTGTGGCGCAGCGTGCCCGACGCGGAGGCCGCGGCCGGCACCGACCAGGTGGAGGTCCTGCAGCTGGCGGCGCGGGCGACCTTCCACGGCGGTGATCCCGTGCGGGCGCTGACCCTGCTCCAGCAGGCACTCGACCTGATCGACGCCGACCGAGACCCGGAGCGGGCCGCCTTCGTGGTTGACCAGCGAGCCGTCACCTGGCGCGCCCTGGGCGAAGGCGGGGAGACCATCGAGGAGCTCGAGGTAGCGCTGGCGCGCCTTCCGGAGGATCCACCCACACTGGCCCGAGCCGCACTGTTGACATCATTGGCCAACACGCTGATGCGCATGGGGGCCGATCGGGGACCGGCCGTGGGGCGCACCGCACTCGCGGCCGCGCGGGCCGCAGCGGCGGCGAGCCAGGAAGCCAGCGCCCTCATCACCCTCGGTTCGTCGCTGAGCTACCTGGAGGACCCGCAGGAGGGCGAGTCGCTCCTGCGCGAGGGGCTGCAGCTGGCTCTGGCCATCGACGATCACGAGACCGCCCTGCGCGGCTACGTCAACCTCTCCGACGCCCTGGAGGCCAGGGGCCTGCACCGGGACGCAGCCGCCGCGGCCCGGGAGGGCGTCGAGCTGGCCCGCCGCGTGGGACTGCCTCGCAACTTCGGCGCCTACCTCGTGGGCAACCTCGTCGAGCCGCTGGTCCGGCTCGGGGAGTGGGACGAGGCGGTAGAACTCGCCGAGGGGGTCGCCGGCATCGGGCTGACCGGCGTCTTCCCCGCATCGGTCGAGGAACTTCTGGGCTACATGGACGCCAAGGCGGGCCGGCTCGACGAGGCGATGCAGCACGTCCGGAACGCCCGGCGGCAGCTCGGCGACAACCCGGAGCCACAGTTCACCCAGGCGCTGCTCTACGTCGAGGCCGAGGTGACCCGGGCGCGGGGCGAGCTGGGCACCGCGGCCGCGCTGATCGCAGGCGGGCTGACGGAGAGCACCGCATGGTCGGCCCGCTACTCCTGGCCCCTGATGTGGCTCAGCACGCGGATCGGCGCGGACCTGGCCGTGCAGGCACTGGACCGGCAAGAGAACCCCGTGGTCGTCGCCGAGGCGGTCCTCCCCCCGTCGATCCTTGCCGCCGTCGGAACCGAGGCGCCGGCCAGCCGGGCCTACCGCGCGATGAGCGAGGCCGAACTCCTCCGCCGGACAGGTGCGCCCGCCGTCCGGCCGTGGCAGGACGCGCTGCGCGCGTGGGAGGTGGCCGGCGACATCTGGCCGCTGACCTACGCGCAGTACCGCCTGGCCGAAGCGCTCTGCGGCACCGGCGAGCGCGAGTCCGGGGGCGAGCTGCTCCGCGCAGCCGCCGCCACCTGCCGACGGCTCGGCGTGCAGCCGCTTCTCGACGACGTCCAGGCCCTCGCCCGCCGGGCGCGGATCGACCTCGGAGCCTCCACGACGCCGACGCCTTCGGCCCCGCCGGCGGTGCCGTTCGGGCTGACCGACCGGGAGCGCGAGGTGCTGGCGCTGGTGGCGGCGGGGCGGTCCAACGGCCAGATCGCCGCGGCGCTGTTCATCAGCCCCAAGACGGCGAGCGTGCACGTGTCGAACATCCTGGCCAAGCTCGGCGTGAGCGGTCGGGTCGAGGCGGCCGCGGTCGCCCATCGACTGGGGCTCAGCGGCGGCGCATGAACGGGGACGACGGTGCACTTCGACGGCGTACCGGTCGTGCTGTGCCGGCTGGACGCGCTGGACCAGCGGTCGCTCGCCGAGCTGGTGGGCGAGGGCCTGGGCGTGCCGCGCTCCTGCGCGGCTGGTGGCTGCTCAGCGGTCGTCGAGCAGCCCGCGCTCGTAGGCGAAGATCACCACCTGCACGCGGTCGCGCAGCTGCAGCTTGGCGAGGATCCGGGTGATGTGGGTCTTCACCGTGGCCTCCGACAGGTACAGCCGGGCAGCGATCTCGGCGTTGCTGAGTCCTCTCGCCACCTCGCCGAAGATCTGGCGCTCCCGGTCGGTCAGCACCTCGAGCACCTGATTCCGCGGGCCGGTATCCGGCGCACTCCCCGGGGTTTCCAGGGAGACACGGTCGAGCAGTCGGCGGGTGATCCGGGGTGAGACGACCGCGTCGCCGGCGGCCACCGAGCGGATCGCGCCCGCGAGCTCCGCCGGGGGCACGTCCTTGAGCAGGAATCCACTCGCGCCGGCCCGCAGCGCGGCGAACGCGTACTCGTCGACGTCGAACGTGGTCAGGACGAGCACGCGGGCGGCCGCTCCGCCGGCGACGATGGCCTCGGTCGCCTGGACGCCGTCCATGACGGGCATGCGGACGTCCATCAGCACCACGTCGGGGTGCAGCGCCGCCACCTGGCGCACCGCGTCCGCTCCGTCGACCGCCTCGCCGACCACCTCCACGTCCGGCTGGGCCTGCAGGATCATCCGGAAGCCGGTGCGCAGCAGCGCCTGATCGTCGACGAGCAGGACCCGGATGCTCACTGCGCCACCTCGGTGAGCGGCAGCACCGCGCGCACGCGCCAGCCGCCCGACCTGGTGGGGCCTGCTGAGAGCTCGCCTCCGAAGATCGCCAGCCGCTCGCGCATGCCTACGAGGCCGTGGCCGGGCTCGCCCGTCGCGGTCGGCGACCGGCCGTCGTCGCTCACCTGCAGCACGAGGTCCCGCTCGCCCCAGCGCACCACCACGTCGACCGCCGACGGCTCGACCGCGTGCTTGAGCACGTTGGTCAGCGACTCCTGGACGACGCGGTGCGCGGTCGCGTCCATCGCCGTGGGCAGCGGCTGCGGCCGGCCTCCGACGGTGAGCCGGACGGGGAGACCCGCGGCCCGGGCGCCGGCGACGAGCGCGTCGAGGCCGTCCAGCCCGGGCGCGGGGGCCAGCGCGGCGTCGCCGTCCGTCTCGTCCCGCAGGACGCCGAGCAGCCGGCGCATCTCGGCCAGGGCCGCCCGTCCCGTGGTCGCGACCTGGCCCATCGCGTCCCGGGCGGACGGCGGATCGGACTCCGCCGTGACCGCCGCTGCCTCGGCGAGGGTCACGACGACGGTCAGGCTGTGCGCCACGATGTCGTGCAGCTCGCGGGCCAGCCGGGTGCGCTCGGCGGTGGCGGCCAGCCGGGCCTGCTGGTCCCGCTCCCGTTCTGCCCGCGCAGCCCGGTCGACCAGTGCGCCGAGATAGGCGCGGCGGTTGCGGACGCTGGTGCCGAGGAAGTACGCCGCGACGACGAGCCCCGACAGGAACACGAGCGAGCCGAGCACGTCACCGGCCGGGGCGAACCGCACGGCGGCGAGCACGACCCCGGCCTCGAGCACCGCCAGTGCGGTCACCGCGATCCGCCGTGACTGCGTGGTGGCCACCGTGTAGAGCGAGACCAGCAGGGCGATGTCGGCACTCAGCCGCACCGCGAACGCCCATTGCACGAGCGCGATCAACGCCTGGATCGCGAAGACCGGCACCGGGAAGCGCCGGCGCCACACGAGCGGGACCACCATGGCCAGGTCCAGGACCCAGGCCCACGGCGTCCCGTGTGCGGCGTGCAGGGTCGCCGGTGATGCCAGGGCCAGGACGAGGAGGGCGACGAGCGCGTCGACTCCGCGCGGGTGGCCCGACGCCCATCGGCGCCAGGGCCCCCGCGCGGAGTCGGGCGTACTTGCGGGGTCGGTCAGGCGTCGCGCCGGCGCAGCAGGAATCCGCCCACGAGCAGCGCGGCGAGGGCCCAGCCGCACAGCACCGCGAAGCCGGTCCACGTGCTCAGCATGCCGGGGTCGGTCCGCACCGAGTACACGCCCGCCCCGGCGTTGCTGGGCAGGTACGGGAGGATGTGCGGCTGCCACGACGTGGGCAGCAACTGGCCGAGGCCGGGCGCAACCAGCAGCAGGCCGAACAGGGTGGCGATGCCGCCCGCGGTGTTCCGGATGATGAACCCGATCCCGACCGCGAAGAGCGCGATGACGGTGAGGTACAGCGCGACGCCGAACACCGCCCGGAGCGCGTGCGGGGCGCTCAGCGTGGTGCCGTGCGAACCGAGCGCCTGCTGACCGAGCAGGAAGGCCACGAAGGCCGACCCGAGCATGAGCACGAAGGTCGCGATGGCGAACACGACGGCCTTGCCGGCGAGCACCGGCAGCCGTCGCGGCACCGACATGAGACTCGAGCGGATCATGCCGGTGGAGTACTCGCCGGTCACGATCAGGACACCGAGGACGCCGATGGCCAGCTGGGCGAGGTTGATGCCGGCGAGACTGCGCTGAACCGGCTCGAACCGCAGCCGCTCCTGCGGATCCATCTCGGCCCAGTGGCTGTTGGTCACGTAGGAGATCAGCACTCCCAGCCCGATGACCGCGACGACGGAGGCGGCGAAGGTGATCCAGCTCGACCGGAGCGAGATCAGCTTGATCCACTCCGACTTCGCGGCCCGGACCGGAGTGACCCGCTCCCGCGTCGGACGGGACGGCGTCGCGGTCGGCGCGCTCATGCCCGCTCCCCTTCCAGGACGGTCGCCTCGGCGGCCAGATGGCCGTGGTACTCGACGTCGTCGCGCGTCATGGTCATGAAGGCTTCCTCCAGCGAGGCGTGCTGCGGGGTGAGCTCGTGCAGCGCGACGCCCAGGCCGCGGGCCGTGTCGCCGATCTGGGCGGCGGTCAGCCCGGTCACCGTCAGCACGTCGGCCTCGGTGCTCGAGACCGTGACGTCGGGGCCGGCGAGGGCGGTCCGCAGCTGCGCGGCGTCGGGGCTCCGCACGAGGACGGCGCTCGTCGACGCCTCGCGGATGATCTCCGCGACGGTGGTGTCGGCGATCAGCCGACCGCGCCCGACGACGATCACGTGCTCGGCGGTCAGCGCCATCTCGCTCATGAGGTGGCTGGAGACGAAGACCGTCCGACCCTCGGCCGCCAGGCCCTTGAGCAGGTCGCGGACCCAGCGGATGCCTTCGGGGTCCAGCCCGTTGACCGGCTCGTCCAGGACGACGGTCGGCGGGTCGCCGAGCAGCGCCGTCGCCATGCCGAGCCGCTGACCCATGCCGAGGGAGAAGCCGCCGGCCCGCTTGCGGGCGACGTCGGTCAGGCCGACCAGGTCGATGACCTCGTCGACCCGGGCGCGGGAGATGCCGTGGGTGGCGGCCAGGGCGCGGAGGTGGTTGTAGGCGGATCGGGAGGTGTGCACGGCCCGCGCCTCGAGCAGGGCGCCGACCTCGTGCAGGGGGGCGGCCAGGTCGTCGTACTGCCGGCCGTTGACCGTCACGCTGCCGGCGGTGGGCCGGTCCAGCCCCATGATCATGCGCATCGTCGTCGACTTGCCCGCGCCGTTGGGTCCGAGGAATCCGGTCACCATGCCGGGCCGGACCGTGAACGACAGCCCCTCGACGGCGACCTTGTCGCCGTACCGCTTCGTCAGTCCTCGCGCCTCGATCATGCGTCGTCCCTCATCATGGCGTCGACGCTAGGCGGCCCGGCGGCATCTGCCATCCACCGCAGGGACCAGCTCTGGCCGCTCGGCACGTACGACCTTCGTCGTACACGTCGCACCCCCTGTCCCGGCTGTCCCAGGGCTCGTACCGTGCGGCCCATGACCACCCTGGACGACGTCGCGACGGCCTGCCTCGCGCTGCCGGAGACCAGCGAGGTCGTCTCGCGCGGCGCCCGGCAGTGGCGGGTGAAGGACAAGCTGTTCGTCTGGGAGCGGCCGTTGCGCCGCACCGACCTCGACGAGCTGGGGGACGCCGCGCCGTCCGGGATCGTGCTCGGTGCCCGGGTGCCGGACGAGGGCGCCAAGGCGGCGCTGATCGCCGACGAGCCGGAGGTCTACTTCACGACGCACCACTTCGACGGTTATCCGGCCGTCCTGTGCCGGCTGGACCGCCTCGATACTCAGGCGCTGACCGAGCTGGCGGTCGAGGCCTGGGCTTGCCGGGCGCCCCGCCGGCTCCTGGCCGAGCATCCCGTCGCACCGCGGTAGCCCCGGCCCATGGAGATCCGGCTGATCACCCCCGAGCGGGTCGGCCGACACGAGGTGGCCGACCTCCCGGACCTGCTGTGCCGTACCGACGGCGTCCTGTGGGTGGACATCCCGGAGGGCGACCCGGACGCCGTCCGCGTGCTGGGCGACGTGTTCGGCTTCCACCCCAAGGCCGTCCAGGACTGCATCGGGCGCTCCCCCGTACCCAAGGTGCATGTCTACGCCGACCACGTGTTCGTCGTCCTGCACGCGCCGGAGGCCGGCGCCGGCGGACACGTCCACTACGTCGAGCTCGACCAGTTCATCGGGAAGCGCTACCTGGTCACGGTGCACGGCCCGGTCAATGTCGCCGTCGACCCGGCCGCGGCCCGGGTCGAGACCGATCTGATCGCCGGACGCGTGGACGGCGGACGACTCAGCCCGCCGTCGGGTTACGAGCTGTCGACAGCGGTCGTGTCGGCGCTGACCGGACGGATGCGCGACCACATCAGCTCGCGCACGACCGAGGTGTGGCGCTACGAGCAGCAGGTGACGGGCGGCGAGTTCGGCGACGCGGAACGGTTCCTCGACGGGATGTTCCGCGTGCGGCACGGCCTCCTGACCGTCCGGACGATGGCCGCCCTGAGCTCGGAGGTCTACGGGCGCATGCACGCCCTCGGTGTGTTCGGCAACGAGGGGCAGTGGCTGTTGGAGAACAACGTGGACCAGTTCTCCCGGCTCGCCACGATGGCGCACAGCCAGGAGGACTATCTCCAGGGCGTGATCGAGTTCTACCAGACGCGCACGAACACGAAGATGACCATCGCGGCCGAACGGCTGGCCGTCATCGCCGCCGTCACCCTGCCGATCACCGCGCTGTCGTCGGTCATGGGCATGAACGTCATCGTCAACTCGCGCACCGACCCGGTCTTCCTGACGGTGCTGGTGGCCGGGATGGTCGTGTCGTCGGTGCTACTGCTGATCTGGGCGAAGCGCCACGGCTGGTGGTGAGCCGGCCGGTGCGGGACGCCCGGTGGTCGGAGCGGCCGGCCGCCGGGCGTCCCGCACCGCCACGGCGAAGGCGGCCAGCGTGAAACCGACGCTGACCAGCAGGGCCGTCGCGTAACCGCGTCCGTACTCGGCTGCCCGCGCCGCCCCGGCGGCGGGGGCGCCGGCGACGGCGGCGTAGAAGACCGCGCTGATCACCGCCGCGCCGATGGCGTTGCCGATCCGCTGCGACGTCTGCAGCATCCCGCCCGCCGTCGAGCCGCCGCGGACGTCGACCTCGGCGAGGGACAGCGCCTGGTTCGGGGTGATCACCGATCCCCCGCCGAGCCCCGCCAGCAGGAGGGCGGGCGCCATCAGCAGCGCGACCGCCGACGGACCGACGACCCCGGCCGCCGAGGCCGCCACCAGCGCGGCGGCTCCGACCCCCGCACCGAACAGCACGAGGGCGGCGACCAGCACCCGCCGGCCGTGGCGGTGCAGGAGGCGACCGGCGATCGGCGCGGAGATCGCGGCGCCGACCGCGTACGCCGACGCGGTCAGGCCCGAGTGCAGCGGGGAGAAGCCCAGCCCGTCCTGCAGGAAGAGCGCGAGCACCAGCGGCGTGCCGGTGTAGGCGCAGAAGAACAGCACCGCGAGGACGACGCCGTCGGTGTAGGACCGGATGCGGAACAGGCCCAGGTCGATCAGCGGGTGACCCCGGCGGACGGCGGGGCCGCGCTCCCAGAAGCCGAAACCCACGAGGACCGCCAGCGCCGGCAGCACCAGGAACGCCAGGCGCAGGTCGTGGCTCGCGTCGAACTCCACCGCGGGGAAGAGCAGGCCGAACACGCCGACGGTCAGCAGGGCGGCGCCGGGCAGGTCGAGCGCCCGGTTGCCGTCCCGCGGAGGCGTCGGCGGGAGCAGCCGGGCGCAGAGCACCAGCGAGAGGATGCCGACCGGCACGTTGACCAGGAAGCACAGCCGCCAGCCCAGCTCGGGGCCGCCCAGGGCGATGATCGCCCCGCCCACCACCGGCCCGGCGGCGGTGGCGATGCCGACCGCTGCGCCGAGCAGGCCGAAGGCCTTGCCGCGCTCGATCCGCGGGAAGAGCTGCTGGACGATGCCCGACACCTGCGGGTTGAGCAGCCCGCCGGCCAGCCCCTGGAGCACCCGGCCGACGATGATGACCCCCGGCGACGGCGCGAGGCCGACCAGCGCGCTGAAGGCGACGAAGCAGGTGATGCCGAGCATGAGCATCGGCTTGCGGCCCCGGTCGTCGCCGAGCCGGCCGCCGATGATCGGCACCATCCCGAACGCGAGCGCGTAGCCGGACACGACCCACTGCAGCTCGGAGGGATCCGCGCCCAGGCTGCGGCGGATCGACGGCAGCGCGACGTTGACGATGCTGACGTCGAGCAGGGTGATGAACAGGGCCGAGACGCAGACGGCGAGGGCGGCCCACCGACGCGGATCGGGTTCGGTCCGGGATCCGCCTGCGCGGCTGCTCACCCGACCGGCAGGATCCGGTCGAGCACGTCGGCCGGCATGAGACCCGCCTTGCCGAACCGCCGGGCCGCCTCCAGGAACTGCGGCGCGCACCTGCCGAGCTCGACCAGCATCTCCCGGGCGGCCTCCTCCCGGCCGGCCAGGCCCGCGACCACGGCCCGCCACATCAGCTGGTCGGGCTCGGTGGTCGGGTCCATCGGCCGCAGCAGCTCGAGCTCGCGGTCGGCGGTGACCGGGTCGCCGTCGATCGCCTGCTGGAACGCGCGGACGACGTCGGTGTACCGGGCGCGGGTGACCAGCAGGTCGGCGAGCGCGGCGACCGGGTCCTGGGAGTCGTCGACGCGGAGGTCGACCACGGTGTCGTGCCAGGGGCGGCCGGTCGTGGTCGCGCGGATGACCAGGATCGCCGCCGATCGTCGTCCCCGGAAGTCGCCCCCGGCCTCCTCCGCGGCCTGCAGCGAGCTGAGCAGCCGCTGCGCGAGCGGCCCCCCGGAGTTCTCGAACCGCTCGACCATCGTCTCCCAGACCAGCGGCGAGGCGGCCATGTTGGCCAGCGCGACGCAGGTGTCGCCGATCAGGTGGCCGGCGGCGTCGACGCAGTGCTCGCCGGTGTAGGCCGCGAGGTCACCGTTCACCCCGAGGACGGCGACCTGCCGGCGCTGCGGCTGGGGATCGACGCTGCTCAGGGCGGTGAGCACCTCCTGCGCGGTGAACCCGCCCTGCAGCAGGTCGAGGCCGACCGAGCCGTACATCGGCTCGGCCATCGACTGGGTGGCGATCACCCCGTGCCCGGGCAGGGCGAACGGCACGCTGCTGCCGACGGCGAAGGCCTGGGACTGGGTGGCGACGCCCATCTCCCCGGTGTCGGGGTCGCGGGCGACGATCGAGTAGGTCACCGCTGCGCCCTACCCGCGACTCCCCGGGGGGCCAAACCCGGCGATGAGTCCGGCCCGCGGTGGGAGTCCTACCGTCATGACCGATGCCTCGATGACCACCCGCATCTCCGACGTCCGCACCGTCGCTGTACCGGTCAGCGACCAGGAGCGCGCGCTCGCGTTCTACGGCGGCGTGCTCGGCTTCGAGATCCGGATGGACAGCCCGTTCCCGGGCGGCCGGTGGATCGAGGTGGCCGCGCCCGGTGCCACGACGACGATCGCGCTGGCCGCCGCACAGGACGGGACGGCGACCGGCGTGGACACCGGGATCCGGTTCACCACCGCGGATGCCACCGCTGACCACGCCGCTCTCACCGGCGCGGGTGTCGACGTGGACACCGAGGTGCTGCGCTTCCCCGGGGTGCCGCCGATGTTCTCCTTCCGCGACCCGGACGGGAACAGGCTCTACGTGGTCGAGCAGCCCTGACCGCCACCAGGCGATGTGCGCTGCGGGCGCATTCCAGCTGAGAAATGCGCCCTGGCTGCACATCGCTGCCGCCTCAGGTGACTCCGAGCTCGGCGAGGTAGCGGGCCTTGTCGACGTCGGGCAGGAAGCTGGCCCGGAAACTGTTCTCGGCGAGCTGCCGGCGCTGGCCCGCGGACAGGCCGAGGGCGCGGGTCACGGCCGCCACGTTGTCGTGCAGGTAGCCGCCGAAGTAGGCCGGGTCGTCCGAGTTGACCGTCGCGGCGAGGCCCGCGTCCAGCATGCGCACCAGCGGGTGCTGCTCGAGCCGGTCGATGCATCGCAGGGCCACGTTGGACAGCGGGCAGACGGTCAATGGCACCTGCTCCTCGCGCAGCCGGGCGACGAGCGACGGGTCCTCGAGGCTGCGGTTGCCGTGGTCGATGCGTTCCACGCCCAGCCGGTCGAGGGCCGACCAGACGTACGGGGGTGGCCCCTCCTCCCCCGCGTGCGCGACGCGGTGCAGCCCCTGGTCGGCGGCCAGCGCGAACGCCCGCTCGAACAGCTCCGGCGGAAAGCCGACCTCGGCGCTGTCGAGGCCGACGCCGATGACGAGGTCCGGGTACGGCGCCAGCCGGGGCACCAGCGCCTCCGCCTCGGCGGGGTCGCGGTCGCGCAGGAAGCAGGCGATCAGCCGGGCCGATATCCCGTGCCGGGACGGGGCCTTCCGGAACGCCTCCCCGAGCCCCTCCATCACGACCTCGAGCGGCACCCCACGGCTGGTGTGCGCCTGCGGGTCGACGAACACCTCCGCGTACCGGACGCCCTGCGCCGCCGCCCGCGCCAGATAGGCGTCGGCGAGGTCGGCGAAGTCCTCCGGGCGCTGCAGCACCTCGGTCAGCTCGTAGTAGAGATGCAGGAACGACTGCAGGTCGGCGAAGGCGTAGGCCCGGCGCAGCTCACCCAGGTCGGCGTGCCGCAGGCGGGTGCCGTTGCGCTCGGCGAGGGAGAACGCCAGCTCCGGCTCGAGCGTGCCCTCGATGTGCACGTGCAGCTCGGCGGTCGGCAGCACGGGGACGTCGTCGCTCACGCGGGAGAACGTTATCCGCCGCGACTACCTGTGGCTGAAGCCCGGGGGCGGCGGACCGCCGGGGAAGAAGTCCCCGTGCTCGTCCTGCCACGGCGCCGCGGCGGGGAGGATCAGCGCGGCGGCCAGCGCCCCGGCGACGACCGCCGCCACGAGGACGGCGATCCGCGGACCGCGCCCCCGCAGCCGTCCGCCGTCCCGGCGCCCTCGTTCGGTGGCGAGCACGACCGCCGGCACGAACCGTCCCAGCAGGTGCAGCCCCGCGGCGACCGCGAACACGACGAACGATGCCTGGTGCAGCGACACGAGATCGATCCGCTGACCGAGCAGCGGGAGCAGCGTCCGACGTCCGATGGCCGGCCCGACGGCGATCAGCCAGAGGCCCGAGGCGAGCACGGCGACGGTGCCCAGGACGACGAACGGCCCGAGGATGCGCAGCAGCATCGGCGGCGGCCCGGCCTGCCGGTACGGGCGGCTGCGGCCGTAGTAGCGGAGGAACCGCCATCCGGCGCTCGCGATCTTCAGCGCCGCGACGGCGGACAACAGGACCCCGACGACGACGTGCCAGCTGAGCAGTCCGCGGACGTCGATCAGCGTCACGAGCTCGACGACCGCCAGGGCGAGCAGCAGCAGCCCCGTCCAGGCGGTGAGCTGGGCGTTGCCTGCCGGCCCCGCGGTCCGGCCGAGGGCGGGGTCGGGCCGGTGCCGCCGTCCGACCGCCTCCTCCAGCACCTCGTCGATCGCCCCGACGCCTACCGAACGCAGTTCCACCCGCGCATCGTCGCCGCTGCGGCTGTGCGCGACCTGTGAGCGCTCAGGACTCCATCGCCTCCGCGACGAGGGTCACCGACCGCAGCCGGCCCTCGGGGGTGGGCGCCGGGTGGGCGACGATGAGCTCGTCGGCGTCGGCGGACTTCGCGAAGCCGTCGAGGTACTCGCCGACCTCGGCCGGGGTGCCGACGGCGGCGTAGGTCAGCATCTGGTCGACGTGCTGCGCGGCGCCCTGCGCGAGCAGCTGGTCGGCCTGCTCGTCGGTGAGCGCCTGGCCGCGGCCGAACAGCGCGATCGCGCGGAACCGCCGCGACTGCTGCAGCTGCTCCTGCGCCTGCTCCGCGGTGTCGGCCGCCAGGGCGTTGACGCCGGCGATGACGTAGGGCCGGTCGAGCTGCTCGGAGGGGCGGAACTCGCGCCGGTAGGCGGCGACCGCCGGCTCGAGCATCTGCGGCGCGAAGTGGGACGCGAAGGCGTACGGCAGCCCCAGCGCGGCGGCCAGCGTCGCGCCGAACATCGACGAGCCCAGGACGTACAGCGGCACGCGGCTGCCCTTGCCCGGGATCGCGTCGACGCCGGGCACCCGCGTCTGGCCGGCGAGGTAGGCCTGCAACTCCAGCACGTCCTGCGGGAACTTGTCCGCCGACATCGGATCGCGGCGCAACGCGTACATCGTGTTCTGATCGCTGCCCGGGGCCCGGCCCAGCCCCAGGTCGATCCGGCCCGGGTACATGGCGTCGAGCGTGCCGAACTGCTCGGCGATGGTGAGCGGGGCGTGGTTGGGCAGCATCACGCCGCCGGCGCCGAGCCGGATGGTGCTCGTGTGCGCGCCCACGTGCGCGATCAGGACGCTGGTCGCCGACGACGCGATCGACGGCATGTTGTGGTGCTCGGCGTACCAGACCCGCACATAGCCGGCTTCCTCCGCGCGCTGCGCGAGGGCGACGCTCGCGGCGATGCTGCTGCCGGCGGTCTCACCGCGGCTGATCGGCGCGAGGTCGAGGATGGACAGCGGGATACGCATGGAATTCGTGCCTTCCGAGTTGGTTGCCCGGTGCAACGCGGTCCGTCCCGACGGGCTTCCCGATCCGACAGCGCGCCGTGCGGATACATCTGTCTTCGCGCCCCGCCCTGGGTGTACAACGTCCGCGTCATACGGACCCGAGCGGTCCGTCAGGGGGCTCTCGGAGGAACGATCGTGAAGCAGACCTACCGCGTCCTGTCCGGCCTGATCGCGCTGGGCGTCGTCGTCCAGGCGATGGCGATCGCGCTGGGAGGCTTCGGCGTCCTGCACGACGTCGACAACGGCCTCGTCGTCGACAAGAACTTCCAACCGAACTTCGGCCAGGTCCTGCACGGGATCGACGGCATGTACGTCATCCCCGTCCTCGGCCTCGCACTCCTGATCGTGTCGTTCTTCGCGGCGAAGTCCGTCCCCGGAGCGCCCAAGTGGGCCGCGATCGTGTTCGGCCTGATCGTGCTGCAGGTGGTCCTCGCCTTCGTGTCGTTCAGCGCGCCGGTCGTCGGGGCCCTGCACGGCATCAACGCCTTCGCCGTCCTCGGCACCGCCGTTCGGGCATCCATGCTCGCGCGCGGGTCGGCCGTCGCCCGGAGCAGCTCGACCGGCGCGTTCGACGTCCCGCGGCAGACGACCGGTTCGTCGGCCCCCGAGGCGTCGCGTCCTGTCAACTGACGTCCTCCGCCGCCGGTGGCGGGTACTCGTCCCTGCGGCCGTCGCGGTACTCCTGCTCGGCGGCCTCGGCTGGTACTGGTCCACGAGCCTGGTGCCCTCGACCTACTCGGTCATGGACATGGGGCACGTCGACTACGGCGGGGGCCCCGAGCACGAGCACGGCGGCGGGATCAGCGTCGCCGACCTGACCGGACCGGCCGACGGGAAGCCGGACGTCGCCGTCGCGCTGGCCGCCCGCAGGCAGTCGTTCGCGCTCGCCAGCGGCGAACGGGTCGAGGGCTACACCCTCAACGGGACCTCGCCCGGCCCGCTGATCGAGGCGCACCAGGGCGACCTGGTCCAGGTCACGCTGACCAACGTCGACGTGCCGGACGGCATCACGCTGCACTGGCACGGCGTCGACGTCCCCAATGCCGAGGACGGCGTCGCGGGCGTCACGCAGGACGCCGTCGGCCCCGGTGAGAAGTACCTCTACCGGTTCCGCACCGAGGACGCCGGCACCTTCTGGTACCACTCCCACCAGGTCTCCCACGAACAGGTGCGCGACGGCCTCTTCGGCACGCTGGTCGTCCTGCCGCCGGACCCCCGGGGCGCGCAGGACGTCGTCGCCCCCGTACACACCTACAGCGGGCGGCGGACCCTCGCCGGCCGCACGGGGGTCACCTCGGTGGCCGCACCGGCCGACTCCGCCGTCCGCGTGCGCCTGATCAACACCGACAACGGGCCGCTGCCGGCCTGGGTCAGCGGGAGCCCGTACCGCGTCGTCGCCGTCGACGGCCGGGACGTCAACCAGCCGTCCGAGGTCACCGGCGAGGGGGTCCTCGTCACGGCGGGCGGACGCGTCGACCTGCTGGTGACCGCCCCTGCCCGGATCGACGTCGGGGGCGGGACGGCGCTGGTGGTGGGACCCCGCGGCACGCACGTCGACCCGGCCCCGGAGCCCGGCCGGAGCGTGGACCTGCTCAGCTACGGCAGCCCGGCGCCGCTCCCGTTCGACCCGGACCAGGCCGACCGGCACTTCGACTACCGGATCGGACGCCGGATCGGCCTCGTCGACGGCAAGCCAGGCTTCTGGTGGACGATCAACGGCAAGCTCTTCCCGGACGTGCCGATGTTCCACGTCGCCGAGGACGACGTCGTCCGCATGACCATCAGCAACGACAGCGGCAACGTGCACCCGATGCACCTGCACGGGCACCACGCCGTCGTGCTGTCCCGCAACGGCGTCCGGTCGACGGGCAGCCCCTGGTGGGTGGACTCGCTCAACGTCGCCGACGGCGACACCTACGAGATCGCCTTCGTCGCCGACAACCCCGGCATCTGGATGGACCACTGCCACAACCTCGACCACGCCCGCGACGGTCTGGTGGCGCACCTGGCCTACGCCGGGGTGACCGAGCCGTACCGGGTGGGCGGATCGGATGCGAACCAGCCGGAGTGAGACGTGGGCTTCAGGACCGGCGCACCGGCGCCGATGAGCAGGACGTGACCAACGGATCGGTGCGGCACGAGCGCCGCGGCGAGGCCCGGCTGCCCGCCGTCGTCGCCGTCCTCGCCGCCATCGCGCTGTACGCGCTGCTGCCCGCGACGCTGCTGGTGCTGCCCCGGCTGCTGATCCCGCTGCTCGGCCTGCTGCTCCTCGTCGCGCTGACGGTGGTCAACCCGCGGCGGCTCACCCGCCAGACCCGCCTGTCGCGGGTCGCCAGCCTGGCCCTGGTCGCGCTCATCGGGCTGGCGAACACCGCGTCGCTGGTCATGCTGCTGCGCGCCCTGCTGGAGAGCCACGTGCAGGACGGGCGGGCGCTGCTCGTGGCCGCACTGCAGGTGTGGCTGACCAACGTGATCGTGTTCGGCCTGGCGTACTGGGAGCTCGACCGCGGAGGTCCGGTGACCCGCACGCAGAAGCCGCGGGACCAGATCCCGCCCGCCGATTTCCGGTTCTCGCAGGACGAGAACCACGACACCATCTCCGAGGTTGCCGTCGGGTCGAGCAAGAACTCCGGCTGGGTGCCCGCCCTGCACGACTACCTGTACGTCTCGCTCACCAACTCCACCGCGTTCAGCCCGACCGACACGATGCCGCTGACCGGCCGCGCCAAGCTGCTGATGGGCGTGGAGGCGACGAGCGCGCTGGTGGTCTCCGTGCTGGTCATCTCCCGCGGAGTCGGGATCCTGCAGTAGTCAGCGGCTCTGCAGCGCGTCCAGGGCGACGGCCATGGCGGCGGCGACGCGGAAGTCCAGCCGCTGGTCGGGAACGGTGACGGCGTACCGGTCGCGCACCGCCCAGATCCGCTCGCTGGTCATCACCGGCTGCCCGGTCGCGGTGTCGACGAAGTCGAAGTGGAAGACGAACGGCACCCAGATGTCGCCGAGGTAGGGAATCCAGTTCCAGATCCGGCGCAGGATCGCGACCAGCTGGCTGCGCTCCTGGCCCACCGCCTGGACACCCGGGCCCGACAGGTTCCAGGTCGACCGCAGGAGGCTCGCGCCGAACGCCTTGCTGAAGTACCCGAGCTGCTGGCCGCCCTCGTCGAACACGTCGTGCTCGGCGTGCACGTCGAGCCGCTGCCGGGCCTTGAAGGAGAACACCCGGCGGGTCTTGGAGTCGTCGGTGAAGAAGTTGATCTCTTCCTTGAGCTTCATCCGCTTCTGCTCGGCGAACGCCATCAGCGCGCCCTCGGTGCCGTCGGGGTTGGCGATCCGGATCTCGTAGCGGTTGACCATGAGCGTGATCCGCTGCTTGACGAAGAACCGGGGCACGTACATGACGGCCGGCGCTCCGGACGGCTGCTGCGGTACGGGAGGCACGGTCACGTGGGTTGCTCCGGACTTGATCGGGGATGCGGACGCCCATCCTGGCGCATGGGTGCGGTTATCCGGGCAACGCCCGGCGGTCCGGTGCGTCCACCGGCCCGCCGGGCGGGGCTCAGGCGGTCAGAAGTCGTCGTCGTCGAAGGACACCGACCCGCCCACACCGAGCTGGTACGCCGACACCCGCCGCTCGAAGAAGTTCGACAGCTCCTGCACGTCCTGCAGTTCCATGAACGCGAAGGGATTCACCGAGCCGTAGCGCGGCGGGATCCCCAGCAGCTCCAACCTCCGGTCGGCGACGTGTTCCAGGTAGGCGCGCATGTCGGCGAGGCTCATGCCCGAGACGCCACCGCCGAGCAGGTCCTCGGCGAACCGGTACTCGCACTCCACCGCCTCGGCCAGCATGTCGCTGACCTGGGTCGCCAGCTCGTCGTCCCAGAGGTCGGGCTCCTCCCGGCGGACGGTGTCGACGACGTCGAACGCGAAGGCCATGTGCATCGACTCGTCACGGAACACCCAGTTGGTGCCGCTGGCGAGGCCGTTGAGCAGGCCACGCGACCGCAGGAAGTACACGTAGGCGAAGGCGCCGTAGAAGAACAGCCCCTCGATGCAGGCCGCGAAGCAGATCAGGTTGAGCAAGAACGTCCGCCGGTCCTCGCGCGTGCGCAGCTGGTCCAGGTCGCCGAGGGAGTCGATCCAGCGGAAGCAGAACTCCGCCTTGCGCTTGATGGAGGGAATGGTCTCCACCGCCGCGAACGCCGCGTGCCGCTCGTTCTCGTCGGGCACGTAGGTGTCGAGCAGGGTCAGGTAGAACTGCACGTGCACCGCCTCCTCGAACAGCTGCCGGGAGAGGTAGAGCCGCCCCTCGGGCGAGTTGACGTGCTGGTACAGGTTGAGCACCAGGTTGTTCGCCACGATCGTGTCGCCGGTGGCGAAGAAGGCGACGAGCCGGCTGACCAGATGCCGTTCGGCGGGGCTGAGCCGCTGCAGGTCGGCCAGGTCGGAGTGCAGGTCCACCTCCTCCACGGTCCAGGTGTTCCTGATGGCGTCGCGGAAGCGGTCGTAGAAGTGCGGGTAGCGCATCGGCCGGAGGGTGAGCTCCATCCCGGGGTCGAGCAGCATGGCGTTCTCCTGATCGGTGCGGACGGCGGGGGTCGGGACGGCGGTCACTGGCAGGCCTCGCAGCTCTCCGGGTTCTCCAGCGAGCAGGCGACGGCGGCGTCGTCGGACGGGGCCGAGGCGACCGCGACGGTGGCCTGCTGGATCCGGGTGGCCGGCCGCGAGCGCAGGTAGTACGTGCTCTTCAGGCCGCTGGTCCAGGCGTAGCGGTACATCGAGCTCAACTTCCCGATGGTCGGGCTGGCCAGGAAGAGGTTCAGCGACTGGCTCTGGTCGACGTAGGGGGCTCGCGCGGCGGCCAGGTCGATGAGCGCCTTCTGCGGCAGCTCCCAGGCCGTGCGGAACAGCCGCCGGGTCTCCTCGGGCAGGCCGGCGATGCCCTGCACCGATCCCTCGGCCCGCTTGAGCGCCTGCCGGACGTCGTCGGTCCACCGGCCCAGCCGCTTCAGCTCCCTCACCAGCGCCCCGTTGACCTGCAGGAACTCCCCCGACAGCGTCTCCCGCTTGAACAGGTTCGACACCTGCGGCTCGATGCACTCGTAGCAGCCGGCGATCGACGCGATGGTCGCCGTGGGAGCGATGGCCACCAGCAGCGAGTTGCGCAGCCCGTGCTCTGCGACGGCCGCCCGCACCCGGTCCCAGCGCGCCGTCTGCGTGGGGGTGACGCCCCAGAGGTCGGGCTGCAGCTGCCCGGCGGCCGCCCGCGTCTCCGGGAACGCCGGGTGGGCGCCGTGCTCGGCCGCGAGCCCGGCCGAGACCTCCAGTGCGGTCAGGTAGATCTCCTCGGCGATGCGCGTGGAGAGCTCCCTGGCCTCGGCGCCGTCGAACGGCAGCCCCAGCGCGAAGAAGACGTCCTGCAGCCCCATCAGCCCGAGACCCACCGGCCGCCAGCGCGGATTGCTCGTGGCCGCCTGCTCGCTCGGGTAGAAGTTGATGTCGATGACCCGGTCGAGGAAGTGCACCGCTGTCCGCACCGTCGTCCGCAGCTTCTCCCAGTGCATCCCGTCGGCGGCCAGGTGCGCCGCCAGGTTCACCGAGCCGAGGTTGCAGACCGCCGTCTCGGCGTCACTCGACACCTCGATGATCTCCGTGCACAGGTTGGACAGGTGGACCACGTTGCCGGGCCGGCCCGTCTGGTTGCAGGTGCGGTTGGCGGCGTCCTTGAACGTCATCCAGCCGTTGCCGGTCTGCGCGAGGGTGCGCATCATCCGCCCGTAGAGCTCGCGGGCCGGCAGCTGCCGGACGACCCGGCCGGCGGCCTCGGCGGCCCGGTAGGCGGTGTCGAACTCCTCCCCCCACAGGTCGGGCAGCTCCGGCACCTCGTCGGGGTCGATCAGCGACCACGGCTCGTCGGCCTCGACCCGGCGCATGAACTCGTCGGGGATCCAGTTGGCCAGGTTGAGGTCGTGGGTGCGGCGGGCGTCCTCGCCGGTGTTGTCACGCAGCTCCAGGAACTCCTCGATGTCGGGGTGCCACGGCTCGAGGTAGACGCACGCCGCACCCTTGCGCCGGCCGCCCTGGTTGACCGCCGCTACCGAGGCGTTGAGCGTGCGCAGCCAGGGGACGATGCCGTTCGAGCGTCCGTTGGTGCCCCGGATCAGCGCGCCTCGGGAGCGCACCCGCGACCACGAGATGCCGATGCCTCCGGCGAACTTCGACAGCGCGGCCACCTGGGCGTACCGCTCGTAGATCGACCCGAGCTCGTCGCGCGGTGAGTCGACGAGGTAGCAGGAGCTCATCTGCGTGTGCCGGGTGCCGGAATTGAACAGCGTCGGCGAGCTGGGCAGGTAGGCCAGCGAGCTCATGAGCCGGTAGAAGCCGATCGCCTCGGCCGGCGTCCGGGACAACCCGCAGGCCACCCGGAGCAGCCAGTACTGCGGCGTCTCCACCACCAGCCGGGTGGTCGGGTGTCGCAGCAGGTACCGGTCGGCGACGGTGCGCAGGCCGAAGTACTCGAACCGCCGGTCGGCGTCCGGGTCGACGGCGTCGTCGAGCTTGCGCGCGTGCCGGGCGACGAAGGCCGCCGTCTCGGCGCCGATCAGGCCCTCCGCGTGACCTAGCGCCACGCTCTGGCTGAACGAGGCGATCGCCTGGCCGGCGACCTCCTTGCGCAGGTAATTGGCCAGCAGCCGGGCCGCCAGACGGGAGTACTCCGGCTCCTCACCGGTCATCTCCGCTGCGGTCTGGATCGACAGCCGGTCGAGTTCGGCGCTGGTCGCGCCGTCGTAGAGGCCGCTGATCGTCCGGGTGGCGACGCGCAGCGGGTCGACCCACTCGAGGTCGTCGCACCACCGTTCCACCGCCCGGACGATCTTGTTGACGTCGACCGGCTCCAGGTGGCCGCTGCGCTTGCGCACCTGCATGGCGCTGCGGACGGCGGCCGGCCGGACCGGGCCCGTCGTGGCGGCGCCGGCGCGCGCCCCGTCGAGGGCCAGGGACATGGCGGGCGACGGAGCCGCCGGCTGGTCGGTGAGGGTCATCTGCTCGCTCCTCGTGAGCTGGACTCGGAGAGTCCGGGCGAGGAGGAGCCGCCAGCCCCGGGCAGGCCGGGGCTGTCCGACGGACCCGATCCCCGAGGCCCCGGACGACCGCGCACGGGGTGTGCGCGGTGCGGCTGGCAGGTCTTCGGACTCGCGGGCTCGCCGACCGGACCGGTCGGCTCCTACTGGCCGTCGCTTCCCAGGTGCTCGCACACCCAGTGCTCGTGACGGCGGTCGTTCCCACTCACCGCTGCGGGACAGTCCCGGATTCCCACCGGGTTCCCTCTTGCCCCGGACCGCTCGTGCAAGCGGTCCGGACCAGCTGCACGCCCACCATATGTGGCGGCACAACGTCCATGCGGCCCCTACATGTTGGTCGGCGTGTCGGCTCGGCGATCGACATGCCGCGAATCGCCGTCGCCCCCCTTTCCCCGGCCCGATCTCCGTGATCAGATTCGCTCGGGCCGCCATGTGAGCGGGGTCACCAGCCGGGAGGCACGGATGTCGTTGGGTCAGCACGGGGCGGCGACGAACACGGAAGGCTCCTGCACACCGAGCCACACGGCATCGTGACGGCGACGGCTCCCCGCCGGACCGGGGCGGTCACCCCCGGGCGCGGTGACGGCGGACCCGCCCCGCGGCGCGCGGCGATCGCTGTGCGGACGCTCCGGCAGGACCGCTGGTGGCTCCAGCCGCTGCTGACCGTCCTGGCCCTGGTCGCGTTCATCATCTACTCGACGTTCCGCGCCTTCCAGAACGCGCACTACTTCGCCGAGCCCTACATCTCGCCGTTCTTCTCGCCCTGCCTGACCACGCAGTGCGAGGGCGACACGTTCCCGGAGCTGTTCACCGGGCCCTCGTGGATCTCGCCGGCGCTGTACATCCTGGTCTTCCCGCTGGGCTTCCGGCTGACCTGCTACTACTACCGGAAGGCCTACTACCGGTCGTTCTGGCTGTCCCCGCCGGCGTGCGCGGTGGCCGAGCCGCACGCCCGCTACACCGGCGAGACACGGTTCCCGCTGATCTTCCAGAACGTGCACCGCTACTTCTTCTACGCGGGGCTCGTCTTCAACGTGATCCTCACCTACGACGCGGTGCTCTCCTTCCGCGACGGGACCGGCGCCTGGGGGCACATGGGGCTGGGGACGCTGGTCCTCCTCGTGAACGCCGGACTGCTGTGGATGTACTCGCTGTCCTGCCACTCCTGCCGGCACATCGTCGGCGGCCGGCTCAACCACTTCTCCCGGCACCCGCTGCGCTACCGGTTCTGGACCCTCGTCTCGCGGTGGAACACCAACCACATGAAGTTCGCCTGGGCGTCCCTGTTCAGCGTCGCGTTCGCCGACTTCTACGTGTTCATGGTGGCCACCGACACGATCTCCGACCTTCGCTTCTTCTGATGGAGCCCTGCTGATGGAACTCGAGAGGCACGAGTACGACGTCGTCGTCGTCGGGGCGGGAGGTGCGGGCCTCCGGGCCGCCATCGAAGCCCACGAGAACGGCGCCCGGACGGCGGTCGTGTGCAAGTCGCTGCTCGGCAAGGCGCACACGGTCATGGCGGAGGGTGGGATCGCGGCCGCGATGGCCAACCTCTGGCCGGAGGACAACTGGCGGGTGCACTTCCGCGACACCATGCGCGGCGGGAAGATGCTCAACCACTGGCGGATGGCGCAGCTGCACGCGCAGGAGGCCCCGGACCGGGTGCGCGAGCTGGAGGACTGGGGCGCGCTGTTCGACCGGACGCCGGAGGGGCTCATCAGCCAGCGTGACTTCGGCGGCCACCGCTACGCCCGCCTCGCCCACGTCGGGGACCGCACGGGCCTGGAGCTGATCCGCACGCTGCAGCAGCGCACCGTCGCGCTCGGCATCGACGTCTACATGGAGTGCACGGTCACCCGGCTGCTCACCGACGCCGACGGGATCACCGGGGCCTTCGGCTACTGGCGGGAGTCGGGGCGGTTCGTCGCCTGGCAGGCGCCGTCCGTCGTCCTCGCGACCGGCGGGATCGGCAAGTCCTTCAAGGTGACGTCGAACTCGTGGGAGTACACCGGGGACGGGCACTCCCTCGCGCTGCAGGCCGGCGCGTCGCTGGTGAACATGGAGTTCGTCCAGTTCCACCCGACCGGCATGGTCTGGCCGCCGTCGGTACGCGGGATCCTGGTCACCGAGAGCGTCCGCGGTGACGGCGGCATCCTGAAGAACTCCGCGGGCAACCGGTTCATGTTCGACTACATCCCCGACTTCTTCCGCAAGGAGACGGCGGAGAGCGAGGACGAGGCCGACCGCTGGTACGAGGACAAGAAGAACAACCGCCGTCCCCCCGAGCTGCTCCCCCGCGACGAGGTCGCCCGCGCGATCAACAGCGAGGTCAAGGCCGGCCGCGGCACGCCGCACGGCGGGGTCTTCCTCGACATCGCCACGCGCCGCTCGCCGGAGTACATCCGCAAGCGGCTGCCCTCGATGTACCACCAGTTCAAGGAGCTGGCCGAGGTCGACATCACGACCGAGGCGATGGAGGTCGGCCCCACCTGCCATTACGTGATGGGCGGCGTGGAGGTGGATCCCGACACCGAGGCGGCGCGCGTTCCAGGGCTGTTCGCGGCCGGCGAGGTCGCGGGCGGCATGCACGGGTCCAACCGGCTGGGCGGCAACTCGCTGTCCGACCTCCTGGTCTTCGGACGGCGGGCCGGTGCGGCCGCCGCCGAGCATGCGGCGTCCCGCCCGTCGCGGGCGCCACTGCCGGACGAGGAGCTCGCCGACGCCGGCCGCGCGGCGCTGGCCCCCTTCGAGCGGGAGGGCGGCGAGAACCCGTACACCGTGCAGCACGACCTCCAGCAGACGATGCACGACCTGGTCGGGATCATCCGGACCGCGCCGGAGATGGAGCAGGCGCTCGAGCGGATCGAGGCGCTGAAGGTTCGGGTCGCCAACCTCTCGGTCGAGGGACACCGGCAGTACAACCCCGGCTGGCACCTCGCGCTCGACCTGCCGAACATGCTGCTGGTGAGCGAGTGCGTCGCCCGTGCGGCGCTGGAACGGCAGGAGAGCCGGGGCGGCCACACCCGCGACGACTTCCCGGCCGCCGATCCCGAGTGGGCCAAGCTCAACCTGATCTGCACCCCTGCCCCCGACGGGGGCGTCCAGGTCACGCGACAACCGCTGCCGCAGATGCCGCCGGAGCTGGCCGAGATCTTCGAGGAGTCGGCATGAGCTACAGCGCGCGGTTCCGGGTCTGGCGGGGTGACGCCACGGGCGGCGACCTGCAGGACTTCACCGTCGAGGTGAACGAGGGCGAGGTCGTCCTCGACATCATCCACCGACTGCAGGCCACCCAGGCCGGCGATCTCGCCGTCCGGTGGAACTGCAAAGCCGGCAAGTGCGGGTCGTGCAGCGCCGAGATCAACGGCCGGCCACGGCTGATGTGCATGACCCGGATGAGCACCTTCGGCGAGGACGACATCGTCACGGTGACACCACTGCGGGCGTTCCCGGTCATGCGCGACCTGGTCACCGACGTGTCGTTCAACTACGACAAGGCGGCGCAGATCCCGCCGTTCACGCCCCGTCCGCGGGACGCCGACGGCAACCACCGGATGCAGCAGATCGACGTGGAGCGATCGCAGGAGTTCCGCAAGTGCATCGAGTGCTACCTCTGCCAGGACACCTGCCACGTGATCCGCGACCACGAGGAGAACAAGGCGGCGTTCGCCGGTCCCCGGTTCCTCATCCGGCTGGCGGAGCTGGACATGCACCCCCTGGACGTGGTCGACCGCAGGCACGCGGCGCAGGACGACTTCGGGCTCGGCTACTGCAACATCACCAAGTGCTGCACCGAGGTCTGCCCGGAGGGCATCCACATCACCGACAACGGGATCATCCCGCTGAAGGAGCGGGTGGTGGACCGCAAGTTCGACCCGATCACGTTCCTGGGGTCGAAGATCAGGCGCCGGCCGAAGGACTGAGCTCCCTCGGCTTCCAGGGAACGCGAAAGAGGGGGGAGGCCCGAAGGCCTCCCCCCTCGTCCAGGGAGGTGCTCGTAGTACTGAGCGCCTCAGCTACTCAGCCGACCGAGGTCAGCGCAGCAGCTGCAGGACACCCTGCGAGGCCTGGTTGGCCTGCGCGAGCATCGCGGTGCCGGCCTGGGTGAGGATCTGGTTGCGGGTGAACCCGACCATCTCCTGCGCCATGTCGGCGTCGCGGATGCGGCTCTCGGACGCGGTCAGGTTCTCGACCGTGACGTTGAGGTTGTTGATGGTGTGGTCGAACCGGTTCTGGATGGCACCCAGGTCGGCCCGCGTGTTGGACACCGTCTTGATCGCGGCGTCGATGGCCGTGACAGCCGCCGAAGCACCGTCGATGCTGAGCGTCGCGGCGTTGTCGCCCGCGGCGGTGCCGCTGAAGCCGGTAGCACCCAGGGCGGTCTCCACGGCCGAGGCGTCGGCGTACGTCGCCTTGTTGGAGGAGAACGTCAGGTTCAGCGTCGTGTTCGTGGTGCCGTCCCACGCGCTGCTGGCGCTCCACTCGGTGCCCGACAGGGCCGTGGTCAGCTGGCCGTCGACGAGCGCCTTGTTCTTCGCGGCGTCATCGACGGTGCCACCGGTGGACCACTTGGACAGGTCCAGGGTCTTCCCGGCCACCACCGCGGTGGGCGCGGAGGTCGCCACCAGGTCGAGCTGCAGCCCGTCCACCTTCGAACCGGTGCCGCTGGCGGCCTTGGACACGTCGACCGACGCGAGCCCGAGCCCGTTGGCACTCATGTCAGCGCCGACCTTGACGCCGATGGTCTCGCCGACGTTCGCCCCGACCTGGAACTTCTTGTCGAAGAGGCCGTCCAGCAGCTTGGTGCCGTTGAACGTGGTGGTGTCGGCGATCCGGGTCAGCTCGCTCTTGAGCTGGCTGATCTCGGACTGGATGTTGCCCTTGGCGTCGTCGTTGATGCCGCCGGCGTTGGCCGCCTGCACCGACAGGTCGCGCATGCGCTGAAGAATGCTGTGCGTCTCGGTGAGCGCACCTTCAGCGGTCTGCACGACCGAGATGCCGTCCTGGGTGTTGCGGACGGCGACCTTCAGGCCACCGATCTGAGAGCGCAGGCCCTCGGAGATGGCCAGCCCGGCCGCGTCGTCGGCGGCACGGTTGATGCGGAAACCCGAGGAGAGCTTCTCGAGCGACTTGCTCATCTGGCCGTCGGTGACGGACAGGTTGCGGTACGCGTTGAGCGCCGCGATGTTGTTGTTGACGCGCAGACCCACGATGTTCCTCCTTGGAAGGGACCTTGCTCCTCCGCTACGTCCGTGCAGCGAAGGCCTTGCTTGGTGCTGGTGGTGTCTACGGCGGGAGCCCTGTGAAACTTGAGGCGAAACCCTGAAACAGTTGTGACTGATGGGGTGAAAGTTGTCGACCACGGTCACGATCGCCGTGCGCAGTGCCGATGCAGCTGGAGCCGGTTCTCTCGCCCGAGACGCAAAACGCGAGGTCAGCGGCGTTTCCGGCTACCCAGGCGAGGGCGACCCCCGTGCGAGCGAGGTCTCCGCAATGCTGTCGCGACAGCCGGCGGACGGACGTCGACGCCGACCGTCAGGAGCGTCGGAGCCGCCGGGCGAGGTAGGGCGCGGTGGCGCTGCCCGTGGCCGCGGCGACCTCGGCCGGAGGCCCGGTGGCGACCACGCGACCGCCCGCGTCACCGCCGCCGGGGCCCAGGTCGATGACCCAGTCGGCGGAGGCGACCGTGTCGAGGTCGTGCTCGACCAGGACGACCGTGTTGCCGGCGTCGACGAGCTGGTGCAGCTGTCGCAGCAGCAGCGTGATGTCGGCGGGGTGCAGCCCGGCCGTCGGCTCGTCGAGCAGGTACAGCGCGTGGCCACGGCGGGCTCGCTGCAATTCGGTGGCGAGCTTGATGCGCTGGGCCTCACCACCGCTGAGCTCGGTCGCGGGCTGGCCCAAGCGCAGATATCCCAGTCCGACGTCCCGGAGGGTCTCCAGGCTCCGTGAGGCAGCCGGCACGTCGGCGAGGAACGTCGCGGCGTCGTCGACGGACATCGCCAGTACGTCGGCGATGTTCGTGCCGCGGTAGGTCACCTCGAGGGTCTCGGCGTTGTAGCGCGCGCCGTGGCAGGTCGGGCACGGCGCGTAGGTGCCGGGGAGGAACAGCAGTTCGACCGCGACGAACCCCTCCCCCTGGCAGGTCTCGCACCGGCCCTCCGGGACGTTGAAGGAGAACCGGCTGGCTGTGTAGCCGCGCGCGTGCGCCTCGTCCGTCGACGCGTAGAGCTTGCGCACGGCATCGAACATGCCGGTGTAGGTCGCCAGGTTGGACCGGGGGGTGCGGCCGATCGGCCGCTGGTCGACCAGGACGAGGCGGTCGAAGGACTCCAGCCCGGACGCATCCTGCACGTCGACCTCGAGCTCCGCGTCGTCCTGGTTCTCGGGCGTCAGGCCCAGGTGGCTGCCTACGACCTCGGCGAGCACCTGTGTGACCAGCGTCGACTTGCCGGAGCCGGAGACCCCGGTGACGGCGGTCAGCACGCAGAGCGGCACGTCGACGGACACGTCCTGCAAGTTGTGGCGGGAGACCCCGCGCAGGTGCAGCCAGCCCCGCGGAGAGCGGGTGCGGTGCTCGAGCGGCTGGACGCGCCCGAAGAGGTACCGACCGGTGGCCGACTCCTCCACGTCCTCGAGTCCGGCGACCGGGCCGCTGTAGAGCACCCGTCCGCCGCCCGTGCCCGCGCCGGGGCCGATGTCGACGACCCAGTCGGCGCGGCGGACGACGTCCAGATCGTGCTCGACGACGAAGAGCGAGTTGCCCGACGCCTTCAGCCGGTCGAGCACGTCCAGCAGGGGCTCCGCGTCGGCCGGGTGCAGGCCCGCCGAGGGCTCGTCGAGGACGTAGACGACCCCGAACAGCCCCGAGCGCAGCTGGGTGGCGATCCTCAGGCGCTGCGCCTCGCCCGGCGAGAGCGTCGTCGACGGCCGCCCGAGGGCGAGGTAGCCCAGCCCGAGGTCGAGCAGCACCTCGACCCGGGCGACCAGGTCGGCGCAGATCCGCACCGCGACCTCGGTCGACTCTCCGGACGCGGCGCTCGACGTGGCGGCATCCGCGTCGGGCAGGTTCGCCACGGGACGCAGCAACGCCACGAGCTCGGCCAGCGGCATGGCGTTGACTTCCGCGATCGAACGGCCGGCGAAGGTCACCGCCAGCGCCTCCGGGCGGAGCCGGCTGCCGTGGCACACGGGGCAGGGCATGCTCCGGACGAACCGCATCGCCCGGTCACGCATCCGGGCGCTCGTGGAGTCGGCGAGCACGTGCATGACGTGCTTGCGCGCACTCCAGAACTTCCCGTGGTAGCCGTGGTCGATGCGGCCGGGCTCGGGCGCGATCAGCACCGATGGCTGCTCATCGGTGAACAGCAGCCAGTCCCTGTCCTTCTTGCTGAGCTCGCGCCAGGGCATGTCGACGTCGATGCCCAGGCCGTTCACGATGCTGCGCAGGTTGGCGCCCTGCCAGGCCCCCGGCCACGCCGCGATCGCACCCTCGCGGATGCTCAGCGACGGATCCGGCACCAGCAGGTCCTCGGTGACGTCGTGCACCAGCCCCAGCCCCTGGCAGCGCGGGCAGGCACCCGCCGCGGTGTTGGGCGAGAACGCCTCCGCGTCCAGCCGCGAGGCGCCCCTCGGATAGGTGCCGGCACGCGAGTAGAGCATCCGCAGCAGGTTGGACAGCGTGGTGAGGGTGCCCACGGTCGACCGCGAGCTGGGCGCCCCACGACGCTGCTGCAGGGCCACCGCCGGTGGCAGCCCGGTGATCTCCTGCACGTGTGGTGCGCCCACCTGCTGCAGCAGCCGGCGGGCGTACGGGGCGACCGACTCGAAGTACCGTCGCTGCGCCTCGGCGTAGAGCGTGCCGAACGCGAGCGAGGACTTCCCCGAACCGGAGACGCCGGTGAAGGCGACCATCGCATCGCGCGGGATGTCGACGTCGACGTCGCGCAGGTTGTGCTCGCTGGCGCCCCGGACCCGCACGAAGTGGTCGGTCGGATCGACAGCCACCTCCGCAGACTACCCAGCCGGCCGGAAGCGGACCTCGCGGTCCATGGCCATTCCCGAGGCCTGGCCCGCCGTCAGACGTTGAAGCGGAACTCCACGACGTCGCCGTCCTGCATGACGTACTCCTTGCCTTCCATGCGCACCCAGCCCTTGGCCTTGGCGTCCGCCATCGAGCCGGCCTCGATCAGCTGGTCGAAGGAGACGATCTCGGCCTTGATGAAGCCGCGCTGGAAGTCGGTGTGGATCACGCCGGCCGCCTGGGGGGCGGTCGCGCCCACCGGGATCGTCCAGGCGCGCGTCTCCTTCGGTCCGGCCGTCAGGTAGGTCTGCAGCCCGAGGGTCGCGAAGCCGACCCGGGCCAGCTGGTCGAGCCCCGGCTCGTCCTGCCCGATGCCGGCCAGCAGCTCGGCGGCCTCGTCGTCGGGCAGCTCGGCGAGCTCGGACTCGATCTTGGCGTCCATGAGGATCGCCTCGGCCGGTGCGACCAGTCCGCGCAGTTCGGCGATCAGCTCCTCGTTCCCCAGCTCCTCCTCGTCGACGTTGAAGACGTAGAGGAACGGCTTGGTGGTCATCAGACCCAGTTCGCGCAGCGGTGCGGGGTCGATGCCGGCGGAGAAGAGCGTCTTCCCCTCGTTGAGGACCTGCTGCGCCTCGACGGCGGCCGCGTGCAGGGCGGCGCGCTCCTTGTCCTTGCGCATCTCCTTCTCCAGCCGCGGGACCGCCTTCTCCAGCGTCTGGAGATCGGCCAGCAGGAGTTCGGTGTTGATCGTCTCGATGTCGTCGGCGGGAGACACCTTCCCGTCGACGTGCACGACGTCGGGGTCGGTGAACACCCGGATCACCTGGCAGATCGCGTCGCTCTCGCGGATGTTGGCCAGGAACTTGTTGCCCAGGCCCGCGCCCTCGCTCGCCCCGCGCACGATGCCGGCGATGTCCACGAACGACACGGTCGCCGGGATGATCTTCTGCGAGCCGAACACCTCGGCGAGCTTCGCCAGCCGCGGGTCGGGCACGCCCACCACGCCGACGTTGGGCTCGATCGTCGCGAACGGGTAGTTCGCCGCGAGGACGTCGTTCTTGGTCAGGGCGTTGAAGAGGGTCGACTTGCCGACGTTGGGCAGGCCGACGATCCCGATGGTGAGGCTCACGCGTTCTCCTCGCTGGCGCTCGTCGTCCGCGATCGCCCAGCTGCTGTGTCTTCTGTCGAGCTCGCAAGCTCGCTCTCTCGAGCCCAGGTTACGTGGACCCCGAGCACCTGACGGACGACGATGGCCCGATGCCCGCACCCGTCGACCTGGCCGCCGCCCTCGGACAACTCGAGCAGCCGTGGCAGCCCCGCACCGTCGCCGTCCTCAACGACTACGACCTGCGGGTCGTGCGCACCCACGGCGAGTTCACCCTGCACAGCCACCCCGAGACCGACGAGGTGTTCCTCGTGCTCTCCGGATCTCTGACGATCCGCCTGGACGACGGCGACGTCGCCCTCGGCCCAGGTCAGCTCTACGTCGTCCCCAAGGGTGTGGCGCACCAGCCGGCCTCCCGAGACGGCGCAGAGGTGTGCTGATCGAGCCCAGCGCGACGGTAAATACAGGGGACACCCCGAGCGAGCTCACGTCGGAGCGCCGCGTCCTCTGAGGAGGGTGCGGGTTCAGACGCCGGCGTGCAGGGGTTCGTAGACGACGATCTCGGTGCCGTCGGGGCGCCAGGTGCGCCATCGGCCGTCGGGTTGTCGCTCGATCCGGAAGCCGTGATGGACCTTCGCGTGATGGCGCTCGCAGAGGAGGGCGCCGTTGTCGAGATCGGTCTGGCCGTCGTGGGCCCAGTGAATGAGGTGGTGCACGTCGCACCAGAAGCTGGGAGCGTCGCAGCCGGCGAATACGCAGTGGTGGTCGCGGACCTCGATGGCCCGCCGCAGGTGCAACGGGAAGAGCCGTTTGGTGCGACCCGCTTCCAGTGGCTGCCCTTCCGGGCCGATGACGATGCGGGTGATGTTGCCGTCGCATGCCAGCATCCGGGCGCGCGCTGCTGAGATCTGCGAGCCGTAGCCGGTCCGCCCCGCACCCGGGAGGGTGGCCAGGTCGACCAGGTCCGCCAGCGGAATGGTCACGATCACATGAGGCTTGGATCCGCGCAGGATGGGCAGCCCGTCGGCAGCGAGCGTGTTGTCGGCCCACTGCACGAACGCATCACCCAGTTGCTGGGCGCGGGTGCGCAGGTCCCCCTTGGGGCGGGAGGCCTGCACCATCGACTCCAGCACCGTCTGGACCTTCTCCCCGCCCACGGCGTCGAGGTCGGCGCGGAGGGTGATGCTGCCGTCGGCGTGCTTGGCGATCGACACTCCGCGCCGCTCGGTCGGATCCGGTTCGGTGCCGTCGGGATCCAGCCGGTCCAGGAAGTGCTGCACGACCGCGCGCAGCTCGTCGTACGGCCGGGTGGAGGCGACGTCGGCGAGGATCCGGTCCACTTCGGCGAGGTCGATGCCCTGCCCGACCGCTTCCGCCTGCACATCCCCCGCCGCAACCGCGGCGATCACGGCGACCTGCTCGGCGTTCACCGTGCCTCGGGCGAACGCTGCGGCCACGGCCGGCAGCTGCTCCAGTGCGCGGCCGTTGCGGACCAGGCGGTGCGCCGCACCTGCCGACAGTCGTAGATGACCGCGGAGCCAGGACCGCATCGACTTCTGCCCGTCGCGCTCCGGCGCCTGGAGGTTCTCAGCCCGGCGCACCGTTCGGGCCAGCTCCGCCTGTCCGGCATTGACCATCGCCGTGAGCAGCGCCGTCCGATCCAGCACCTGGGCGTCGGTGACCAGATCGTCCAGATCGCCGGCGTCGAGCAGTGCCTGCAGCAGTTCCCGCACGACACCTCCCCGCCCTCGATCACTTGTTCGAATAATACCGGCAACACGCGGCTCGCGCACCACGAATCCCCAGGTCAACCGCCTGTCCACAGATGAACGGGGCCTCTTGACACGAGGTGATCAGTGACCGGAGACGGCAGCAGTCCCGAGTCCGCCGCGGGAACCGCCGGTGCGCGGTCCCGCCGTCCACCGGACGGTGGAGACGGTGGAGTCGACGGAGGGCACGGCGACGTCCGAAAACCGCCAGTTCTCGCCGTCCGGGGCTGGCATGCTCGTCTTCATGAGCCGGACGCTGGACCACGAGCGCTGTTACCGCGCGGTCGCCGGGCGCGACGCCCGGTTCGACGGCTGGTTCTTCACCGCCGTGCACACGACCGGCATCTACTGCCGTCCGTCCTGCCCGGCCCGCACCCCGCTCGCCCGCAACGTCTCCTTCTTCACGACCGCCGCGGCAGCCCAGGCGGCGGGCTTCCGCGCCTGCCGCCGCTGCCGTCCCGACGCCGTCCCCGGGTCACCCGAGTGGGACGTCCGGGCGGACGTAGTCGCCCGCGCCATGCGGCTCATCGCGGACGGCGAGGTGGAGCGCTCCGGCGTTCCGGGGCTGGCCGCGCGGCTGGGCTACTCCGAGCGCCAGCTGCACCGCCTGCTGGTCGGCGAGCTCGGCGTCGGTCCGCTCGCACTCGCCCGTGCGCAGCGCGCCCAGACCGCGCGACTGCTCATCGAGACCACCGACCTGCCGATGGCCGACGTCGCCTTCGCGGCGGGGTTCGCCAGCATCCGGCAGTTCAACGACACCGTCCGCGAGGTGTTCGCCATGTCACCGACCGGGCTCCGCAGGACCACGACCCCGTCCGGGGCGACGAACGCCGCACCCGGCTGGCTGACCATCCGGCTCGCGGCCCGCGCTCCCTACGCCGCGGACGAGGTGCTGCTGTTCCTGGGCGCTCACGCCGTCCCCGGCCTGGAGGAGTGGGACGGGACGACGTTCTCCCGCGTGTTGGACCTGCCGCACGGCCCGGCGGTCGTGCAGCTGTCCCCCGCGCCCGGCGGCGGCGCCGGGGTCACGGCCAGACTGAGGCTCGCCGAGCTGCGCGACCTGGGGGCCGCCGTCACCCGCTGCCGCCGAATGCTCGACCTGGACGCCGACCCGGTCGCGGTCGACGACGTGCTCGGCGGCGATCCCGCCCTGGCACCCGTCGTGGCTGCCGCCCCCGGGCGCCGGGTGCCGGCCTCGCCGGACGCCGACGAGCTGGCCGTGCGCGCCGTCCTCGGTCAGCAGGTCTCGGTGGCCGGGGCGCGCACCCTCACCGCACGGCTGGTGACAGCAGCCGGCACGCCTCTCGCCGAGCCGGTCGGCACGCTCACCCACGCCTTCCCCCGGGCGGCAGCACTGGCGGAGGCCGATCTCACCGCCGTCGGCCTGACCGGCGCGCGCCGCCGCACGGTGCACGCCCTGTCGGCCGCGCTGGCCGGCGACGGCATCGCCCTCGACCCGGGTGCCGACCGCGACGAGGCCCGGCGGGCGCTGCTCGATGTCCCCGGGATCGGTCCCTGGACCGCGGCACTCGTCGGCCTGCGCGGCCTCGCCGACCCCGACGTCTGGCTGCCCGGCGACCTCGCCGTGCGCCGGTCACTGGAGTCCCTCGGCAGCAGCGACGCCGACGCCGCCGCGCGGTGGCGGCCGTGGTCGTCCTACGCCGTCCTGCACCTGTGGGCGCTCGCCGTGCCCGCCCTCTTCACCCGCCCGAGCCCGGAACCTGCCCTCCCGAGGAGTGCCTGATGTCCACCCCAGCCCGCCCTGGCCCAGCCCGCCACGCCACGATCACCACGCCACCCGGGCCCTTCACCGTGCTCGTGGACGCCGACGACGTCGTCCTCGCCAGCGGCTGGACCGCGGACGTCGCCGATCTGCTGCCCGTCGTGCACCTCTCTCTGCGTCCGGCCGGCAGCGAGCGGGTGGCAGACCTGCCCGTGCTCGACGCGGTGGAGAAGTACGTCGCCGGTGACGTCACGGCCATCGACGAGGTCGCGGTCCGCCAGCGGTCGGGGCCCTTCCTCACCGAGGCCTGGCAGATCCTGCGCACCGTGCCCGCGGGGCACCCCGACAGCTACGCCGCCTTCGCCGCGCGCTGCGGCCGGCCCGCCGCGATCCGGGCCGCCGCGAACGCCTGCGCTCGCAACGCGGCAGCCCTCTTCGTGCCGTGCCACCGGGTGCTCGGCTCCGACGGCGGCCTCGGCGGCTTCCGCTGGGGAACGCCGGTCAAGCGCTGGCTGCTCGACCACGAGGCGGAGCACGCACCGCTCGCCGCCTGATCCCGGCGTCAGCGAGGCAGGGGGGCGGTCAGCTCCAGGTTGATGTCGTCCGGGTCCTGCACGGACAGGATGGCGATCCCGAACCCGGTCAGCTCCTGGATGTCGCCGTGTTCGACGCCGGCCTCATCCAGGCGGCCCGCGGCCGCATGAAGGTCCTCGACCGACCCGACGGCGAGACTGAGGTGGTCCAGCCCCACCCGGGTGGACCGGAAGCGATCTCCCGCTTCGGCCACCGGACGCAGACCCAGCAACTGATGGCCCACGGAGAAGACGCAGCCGCCGTAGACGCGCGACGGGTCCGCGAGCACGGCCGGGTCACCCGCCTGATCGCTGAAGTCGACGGCAGGCCCCGCGCCCAGCAGGCGGACGTAGAAGCCCTTGGAACGGGCGATGTCGGTCACTGTCAGCCGGACGTGATGGATGGCGTCGGGGCGGGCCAGCGGCTCGGAGGTGTCGGTCACCGGGCCACTGTGGGCCATGCGCTGACGTTCCGGCTGTCCGCGATCGCGGCGGCTACCGCCCCGCGGCCGGGTTGTAGCCGATCGTCACCACGCCGCTCTCGTAGGCGAAGATCACCGCCTGCACGCGGTCGCGGAGCCCCAGCTTCATCAGCACCCGGCCGACGTGCGTCTTGACCGTCGTCTCCGACACCACGAGCGTGTCGGCGATCTCCGCGTTGGACAGGCCGCGGCCGAGCAGGCCGAGGATCTCCCGCTCGCGCGGGGTCAGTGAGTCCGGGGCCGGAACGACCGCTGGACGGACGAGGTGGACCTCGATCATCCGCCGCGTGATCGACGGGGCGAGCAGCGAGCTGCCGCTGTGGACGGCCCGAATGCCGTCGACGAGCTGTTCGGGCGGGACGTCCTTGAGCACGAAGCCGGAGGCGCCGGCCCGGAGGGCCTCGTAGACGTACTCGTCCATGTCGAACGTGGTCAGCATGATCACGCGGACGGCGGCGTGCGCGGGGTCAGCCAGGATGCGCCGGGTCGCCTCGATGCCGTCGACGCCCGGCATCCGGACGTCCATCAGCACCACGTCCGGCGGGTCAGCGGTGACGCGCGCGACGGCCTCCTCGCCGTCCGCGGCCTCCCCCGCAACGACGAGGTCGGACTCGGCCTCCAGGATCATCCGGAACCCGGCGCGCACGAGAGCCTGGTCGTCGACGACGAACACGCGGACCGGTCCGGCGGAGGTCATGACGCCGTCACCACCGGCAGCTCGGCGCGCAGCTCGAATCCGCCGCCCTCCGCGGCACCTGTGGTGAGCGTTCCGCCGTACACCGCGACCCGCTCGCGCATGCCGAGCAGCCCGGTGCCCGGGGGTGAGCCGTTGGGCCCCGCGCCGTCGTCGCGCACGCAGATGACCAGCCGGTCGTCGCCGTGGCCGATGTGCACGAGTGCCTGGCGTGCTCCCGCGTGCCGCAGTGTGTTGGTGAGCGCCTCCTGGACCAGCCGGTAGGCCGTGAGGTCGAGGCCGGGTGGCAGCGGCGCCGGCTCCCCCGTCGTCTCGAAGGAGACGTCGAGCCCCGCCCGCCGGAATTTTTCGACCAGCCGGTCCAGCTGATCGAGCGTGGGCGGCGGGGCGAGGTCGGGGGGCGCGTCACCGGATCGGAGCACTCCGACCATCCGGCGCATCTCGGCCAGCGCCTCCCGGCCGGCCGCCTCGACCGTCTCCAGGGCGGCCCGCTCCTTCTCCTGGTCGGGCCGCATCAGCCGGCGGACGGCGGACGCCTGCACGGTCATCACGCTGACGCTGTGGCCGACGACGTCGTGCAACTCCCGGGCGATCCGGTTGCGCTCCTCGGCGACGGCGGTGAGGGCGCGCTCCTCCTGCTCGCGGGCCAGCCCCTCCTTGTAGAGGCGGCGAGTGCGCAGGTACGCGCCCAGCAACCAGGCGACCAGCCACAACGAGAGCCAACTACTCCCCTGGACGTACTGGATCGGTCGCACCGTGAGCGGGTCGAAGGCCAACCAGGCCGCGCCCAGCCCGACGAGGGCGGCCAGGCCGGCCAGCGCGCGCCGCCGGTCCTCACCGTTCGCCACCGAGTACGCCGCGATCATCGGCATGAGCGCGAGGCCCATCCCCTCCGGCGACCCCACGGCGGCGAACTCGAGTGCCAGCACGGCGCAGACGAGCACGACGCAGCGCAACGGGTGGAGCCGCCGGATGACCAGAGCGGCGGCCGCGAGGCCGTAGCCCAGCGCCTGGACCCAGTGCGGACCCTGCCGGTGCGTCTCCTGCCAGCCCAGCCACGCCTCCGTCTGACCTGCCACCAGGACGACGAGCGCCAGCAGCACGTCGAAAGCGATCGACCGCCGGGTCATCCGCAGAACCTAGATCTCCTCCGGTGTTCCGGCGTCCTCCTCGCGGATGACGTGAGGATCCTGCGCGCGGCCGACCTGCAGATGGTCAGTGCGCAGGACGACGTGTCCGGGGTGCCGAACCTATGTTTCCGCCGACCGCACGGCCGCCCCGACTGCAGGAGGAAACCATGGACATCTCACGACGGACGGCGGGGCTGGGAATGCTCGCCTACGGCATCGGCACCCCACTCGCTTTCATGAGCATCGGATCGCCCGGCGGCGACTACGAGAACAGCACCGTCGTCGCGTACATGGCGACCGGGAGCTGGGCCCGCTCGATCGCCCTGGCCTATCTCGGTGCCTTCGCCGCCGTCGGCCTCCTCCCCTTCGCCCGGCGCATGCGGTCGGAATTGGGCTCGGGCGGCGACACGTTCTGGGGGCTGATGGTCGGCGGCACCGCGGCCGCCGTGGTCGGCTGGTTCCTGGTCGGCGGCGTGGCGGTCGTCTTCGCCGAGGGCGGCGCGCCACTGAGGGCCCTTCCGCATCCGGTCGTCTATGCACTGAGCGAGATGAGCAACCTGGTGGCGGTGTGCGCCAGCGCCTTCCTCATCGGGAGCGCCGCACTGGTCCTGGCCATCCGTGGCGCCCTGCCGTCTGCCCTGCGGGTGGTGACCGCCGTCGCGGGATTGTGCGGCCTCCTCGCCGGGTTCTTCTTCCCGCTGTTCCTCTTCTGGCTCTGGGCGATCGGGTTCGGTGTCTGGGTTGCCGCGACCGGCGCCCGTACGAGCCGACCGATCGAGGCGCAGCGCCAGCCGGCATGAGCGCAGCGACGGCGCCGGCCGCCACCAGCGGCCGGCTTCGTCCCACGTTGTGTCGTACCCGTGCGGCACCCTCCCGGACATGGACGCCGCTTCCCTGCTCACCGGTCTCCTCCTCGGCGCACTGCTGGCCACCGCCGTCACCCTCGGCGTGGTCACGTTGCTGTCCCGGAACCGCCCCGACGACACCGGCCTCGAACCCGTGCACGAGTCGCTCGACCATCTGCACCGGCTGCTGGCCGGGATGGAGCGAGCGCGTGCCACCGCGCACGGCGAGCTTCGGGAGCAGATGGGCACCGTCGGCTCCACCTCGGCACAGCTGAGGCAGGAGACGGCCGCCCTGGTCACGGCCCTGCGCACACCGCACGTGCGCGGGCGCTGGGGCGAGGTCCAGCTCCGCCGGGTCGTGGAGGTGGCCGGGCTGGTCGAGCACTGCGACTTCGTCGAGCAGCCGTCGGCGGTCAACGACCAGGGCGCCGGCGTCCGCCCCGACCTCGTGGTGACGCTGGCCGACGGCCGACAGGTCATCGTCGACGCGAAGGTGCCCTTCACCGGGTACATCGAGGCCGTCCAGGCCGACGACATCACCGTCCGCGCGCAGCGGGTCGCCGCGCACGCCCGGCAGCTGCGCACCCACATCGACACCCTGGCCGCGCGCCGCTACCCGACCGCCTTCCGGCCCGCCGCGCCGTTCACGGTCCTGTTCGTCCCCTCGGACGGCTTCCTCATGACCGCGCTGGAAGCCGAGCCGGGACTGCTGGAGCACGGTTTCGCCAAGGACGTCGTCGTCGCGACGCCGAGCACGCTGCTCGCGCTGCTGCGCACCGTCGCCTACTCGTGGCGGCAGGAGCGCCTCGCGCGGGACGCCGACCAGGTGCTGGAAGTGGGCCGGCGGCTGCACGCCCGGCTGAGCACGCTGTCCGGGCACCTGAACCGGCTCGGCTCCGCTCTCGGCACGACGATGGCCCGCTTCAACGACACGGTCGGTTCCTACGAGCGCTCGGTGCTGACCGCGGCCCGCCGCTTCGACGACCTGGGCATCGCCGAGAGCCCGGTGCCCGAGCCGGCCCCGGTCGAGGCGACCATCCGCACCCTGCGGCCGGCCCAGCCGTCCGACGACGAGCTGGAGGAGTCCCGCGACGGCACAACGGGCTAGGTCGGGCTACTCGGTCCGGGCGGCCTTCTCGGCGCGGCGGAGCTCGTGCGGGAGGGCGAACACCAGCCGCTCCTCCGCCGCCTTGACCGTCTCGACGTCGGCGTAGCCACGCTCGGCCAGCCAGTCCAGGACGTCACTGACGAGGATTTCCGGCACCGAGGCGCCGCTGGTCACGCCGACCGTGCCCACGCCCTCCAGCCACGCCTCGTCGATCTCGGAGGCGAAGTCGACGAGGTGCGAGTCGCGCGCCCCGGCCTCCAGCGCGACCTCGACGAGGCGGACGGAGTTCGACGAGTTGGTCGACCCGACGACGAGCACCAGGTCGCACTCGCCGGCCATCTGCTTCACGGCCTGCTGACGGTTCTGGGTGGCGTAGCAGATGTCGTCGCTGGGCGGGGACTGCAGCCCGGGAAAGCGGTTCTTCAGCTGGTCGACCGTGGCGAGGGTCTCGTCGACCGAGAGCGTCGTCTGCGACAGCCAGACCACCTTCTCCGGGTCGCGCACCTGCACGTTGGCGACGTCGTCCGCCCCGTCGACGAGCTGGATGTGGGACGGCGCCTCACCGGCGGTGCCCTCGACCTCCTCGTGCCCGCGGTGGCCGATCAGCAGGATGTCGTAGTCGTCGCGGGCGAACCGCTTCGCCTCCTGGTGCACCTTCGTGACCAGCGGGCAGGTCGCGTCGATGGTGCGCAGCTGCCGGTTCGCGGCCTCCTCGTGCACCGCCGGCGAGACGCCGTGCGCGCTGAAGACCACGACCGAGCCCTCGGGGACCTCATCGGTCTCCTCCACGAAGATCGCCCCGCGACGTTCCAGCGTGGCGACGACGTGCTTGTTGTGGACGATCTGCTTCCGCACGTACACCGGTGCGCCGTGGATCTCCAGCGCCCGCTCGACCGCGATCACCGCGCGGTCCACGCCGGCGCAGTACCCACGTGGGTCGGCCAGGAGGACGCGTCCGCGCTGATCAGCCATGCACCCATCGTAGGCGGGGCGAAGAGACCGACCGTGGTCCCGGACGTGGCACTGGCCACCGCCCCTCAGGGTGGAACTGGACACAGGGGGTGTCGCCCCGTTCGTTGTGGGGCAGGGTGTGCCCATGGCCCGAGAGATACCTGAGGTCGTCCGCGCCGCCGCCGGACTGGCCGCCACCGTTCTGGACGAGGCGCGCAAGCTCCCCGAGACCCTGCCCGGCCTGCCGGTGCGGCTCATCGGGCTGGCGATGCAGCATGCGATGAAGGTGCAGCAGCAGTACGCCGGCTTCGTCGCCCGCGGGGACGAGCTGTTCACCGGCCTGCGCGGCGAGGACGAGCCCGGTCTGGCGACCTTCGACGACGACGAGCCGCTGCCGGCGCCCACCGGCTTCCGCGAGTCCGCCTTCGACCGCGCCGACGACACCGAGCCGACGAGCGCGGACGTCGACCTGATCCTCGACGAGGAGGTCGCCACCGCCGAGGAGGCTCCCGACACCCAGGAGATCCTGGACGAGATCGCGATCGACGAGCTCGTCGACCAGGCCCCCACGCTGGAGGAGACGGCACCAGGGACCCCTGCCCCGGCGAAGAAGGCCGCCGCGAAGAAGGCCGCCGCCAAGAAGGCGCCCGCCAGGAAGGCTGCGCGGCCACGGAAGTCCGCGACGACGGCCGAGGACACCACCGCCGTCCAGCCCGCACTGCTGGAGGCGGAGCCGTCCGCCGACGTGGCGACGACGGTCGACGTCCTCACGCCGGCAGGTGACATCGCGGCCGTCGACGCGACCGTCACCGACGAGGGCGTCGCCGCGCCCGAGGGCGTCGCCGCGCCCGAGAGCGTCGCCGCGCCCGAGAGCGACACCGCGCCCGAGAGCGACGCCTCGACCGGTGCGGAAGCCTCGACCGGCACTGACGCCTCGACCGGGACCGCCGACTCGACCGGGACCGCCGAGTCGGTCTCCCCGGCCCCACGGAACGCCCCCGTCGACGGCTATGACGCCTTCACGGTGGCCCAGCTCCGTGGACGCCTGCGCGGCTACGCACTGAACACCGTCGAGGAGCTGATCGCCTACGAGCAGGCGACCCGTGCCCGCGCGCCCTACCTGACGATGCTGCGCAACCGGCTGGAGAAGCTCGAGGAGCAGGCGATCGCGTCCAGCCCGCTGGCCCCGCGCGGGACCTGAGGGCTGGGCCGAGGGTGTCGGTGCCGTCTGACACCCTCACCGGGTGACTGCTCCGTCCTCCCCCGAGGCGCCCTGGCCGGTGCGCACGGTGGCGCGCAAGGTCGCCGACTGGATCGGCCGCCTGGGCGAGGTGTGGGTGGAGGGGCAGGTCGCGCAGCTGTCCCGTCGAGGCGGCGCCGCCACGGTGTTCCTCACCCTCCGCGACCCTGCGGCCGATCTCTCGGTCCCGGTCACCTGTCACCGCGACGTGGCGGAGCGACCCGGGCTGGAGCTCACCGAGGGCTCACGGGTGATCGTCCGCGCCCGGCCCGATTACTACGTGGCACGCGGCTCGTTCTCGTTGCGGGCGACCGAGATCCGCGCCGTCGGCCTCGGCGAGCTGCTGGCCCGCATCGAGCGGATCCGGCAGTTGCTTGCGGCAGAGGGTCTGTTCGACGCCGTCCGCAAACGGCCGCTGCCCTTCGCCCCCGCGGTCGTCGGGGTCATCACCGGGCGGGACAGTGCGGCCGAGCGGGACGTGCTGGTGACCGCGCGCCGGCGCTGGCCGGCCGTGCGGTTCGAGATGTTCAACTGCGCGGTCCAAGGGCCGCAGGCCGCCCAGAACGTCATCGACGGGCTGCGCCGGCTCGACGCCCACCCGGCCGTCGAGGTCATCGTCATCGCGCGCGGCGGCGGCTCGGTGGAGGACCTGCTGCCGTTCTCGGACGAGGGCCTGGTGCGCGCCATCGCCGCCACCCGCACGCCGGTGGTCACCGCCGTCGGGCACGAGACAGACACGACGCTGGTCGACCACGTCGCCGACGTCCGGGCCGCCACCCCCACCGACGCCGCGCACCGGATCGTCCCGGAGATCGGTGAGCAGCGGCGGCTGGTCGAGGGTCTCCGGTCCCGCGCACGGCACCTGCTCACCACCCGGCTCGACCAGCAGGAGCGCTGGCTGGAGTCGGTGCGCACCCGCCCCGTGCTCGCCTCCCCCGACCGGTTGCTGCACGGTCGCGTGGACGACGTCCTCGGCCTTCGTACGCGGGCCCGGCGCACGCTGGTGCACCGCGTCGAGAGCGCCGAGCGCGACCTCGAACATGCGCGTGCCCGGGTGGCCGCCCTGTCGCCCGCGGCCACCCTCGACCGTGGCTACGCCGTCGTCCAGCGGGTCGACGGCGCCCTGGTGCGCGACCCCGCCGACGTCAGCGACGGCGAGCTGCTGCGCGTGCGGGTGGCCGGCGGCCGGCTGGCCGTCCGCGTCGACCGCGCCGCCGACCCGACATCGCCGACCGAGGAGGACGCATGACCGAGAGCACCGAGCCGACGACCACGTACGAGCAGGCCCGCGAGGAGCTCGCCGACGTCGTCCGCCGCCTGGAGGCCGGCGGGCTGACGCTGGAGGAGTCGCTCGCGCTCTGGGAGCGCGGCGAGGAGCTCGCGAAGCTGTGCCAGCACTGGCTCGACCGGGCCCGCGAACGGCTGGCGGCCGCGTCCCCCGCCGACGGCGCCGATCAGGACTGACCGGCGCCGCCGGCTGCGGTCAGGCCGCGCGCCGGACGTCGCCGTCGGTGGTGACGACGAGCCCCGCGTCCGACAGGAGGGCGAGCACCCGGTCGGCCCGCAGACGCAGCAGGCGGGAGATCTGCATGTCGGCCAGCCGGTGGTTGTTGAGGTCGGCTGCCAGCGGGTCACCGGGACCGTCGTAGAGGCACCGCGCGAGCATGTCGCGGACCTCGGGCGGCACGAGCGGGCCGGGGCGCACCGGCGGCCGTGCCGAGGGCACCCGGGTCACCATCCCGCAGGCACACGAACCGCCGGTGGCGGGTGGCCGGTGGTCGCCGCCGGAGCAGGGAACACGAGGGGGCATGGGGACTCCTGGGGGTGCGCGAGTGGCTCGCGTGACGGGTGGGGCGGAAGCGTCCCGCCAGTCGCGAATCGCCGACGCGCGGCGCACCGGACAGTAATCATGTCGTGACGTAGACCACATTTCGGCCCGTCGACCGGGGAAGCCGCGGCACTCAGGGGGTGTAGGGCGCCACCGCTGCCGCGACGGTCTCCAGCTCCTTCTCGGACGCGGATCCGCTGACGGTGACGACCACGCCGCCGTCGTCCCGGGACAGCACGGTCTCGCCCTTCCGCGTCGTCGATCGCGTCCAGGACCGGCCGGCGACGTCGACCGCCCCCCTCTCCTCGGCGCCGTCGAGCACCGCGGCGACCGGGTCCGCCCGGCGGTCGTCGCTGACCACGAAGCCGGCGAACTCGTCCGACGGGGTCACGTAGCCGATCTCGAGCGTCACCGGGTCGCCCTCGGAGGCGGCGCCGGCATCGGTGCGCGCGCTGGTCGGCCGGTAGTCCTTCCCGAGGCCCTGGGGGACCACGATCGGGTAGCTCGCCCGCGCGGCCGCCAGGTCGATCGTGGAGGTGGGGTCGACCGTGCGCACCGGCTGGACGTCGGGACCCTGCCGGAAGCTGGTCCACCAGACGATCACCAGGCAGATCAGCACCAGCGGCAGCAGCGAACGCACCATGTTGGCCGCGTTCATGCGCGCCGCCCGCTGGACGGCCGGACTCGCCGGGGTTCCCTGCTCGGGGCCCGGGGCGTCGTCCATCCCGGGCGGTCGCTGACTCGGCGGGCCGGCTGCGGTCATGCACCTAGGATCGCAGGAGAGCTTGCCCCCTTTGCCACCAGCGCCGGTGGTCCGATCAGGAGGTCCCGTGCTGCCCGTCCCTGAAGGTCTCCCGACGAACCGCGGCTTCCGGACCGACCGACCGGCACCGGACCGGAACCTGGCCCTCGAGCTCGTCCGGGTCACCGAGGCCGCCGCCATGGCCGCCGGCCGCTGGGTGGGCCGCGGCGACAAGAACGGCGGCGACGGGGCCGCGGTCGACGCCATGCGCGCGCTGATCGGCACCGTGAGCATGAACGGCGTCGTCGTCATCGGGGAGGGCGAGAAGGACGAGGCCCCGATGCTCTACAACGGCGAACAGGTCGGCGACGGGAGCGGTTTCGAGACCGACGTCGCCGTCGACCCGATCGACGGCACCACCCTGATGGCCAAGGGCATGCCCAACGCGATCGCCGTCATGGCCGTCGCCGACCGCGGCGCCATGTACGACCCCTCGGCCGTCTTCTACATGGAGAAGCTCGCCACCGGCCCCGCGGCCGCCGACGTCGTCGACATCACCGCGCCGGTCGCGGAGAACATCGCCCGCATCGCCAAGGCGAAGAAGAGCTCGCGCGGCGACGTGACCGTCTGCATCCTCGACCGCCCCCGGCACGAGAACCTCGTGCGGGAGGTCCGGGAGGCCGGCGCCCGCATCAAGTTCATCACCGACGGCGACGTCGCCGGGGCGATCGCCGCCGCCCGGGAGGGCACCGGCGTCGACCTGCTGCTCGGCATCGGCGGCACGCCGGAGGGGATCATCGCCGCCTGCGCGCTGAAGTGCATGGGCGGTGCGCTCCAGGGCAAGCTCTGGCCCAAGGACGACGAGGAGCGGCAGAAGGCCATCGACGCCGGCCACGACCTCGACCGGGTCCTGCACATCGACGACCTCGTCCAGGGCGACGTCTTCTTCGTGGCGACCGGCATCACCGACGGGGAGCTGCTGCGCGGCGTGCAGTACCGCGCCGGCGGCTGCACCACGCAGTCGCTGGTCATGCGCTCGCGCTCGGGCACGATCCGCTCGATCGAGAGCCTGCACTCGCTGGAGAAGCTGCGGGCCTACTCGGCGGTGCCGTTCGACCGCGACGAGCAGTAAGGAACAGGCGGCTCACGACGGCGTCGGCGAGGCCGGTGGCGGCGCGCCCGCTGAGGGCGGAGGGGGAGTCGTCCGCCGCGCCAGCCGATCCAGCAACGCCGACCAGCGACTGGCCGACGCGCCGGGGGCGAGACTCCGCAACCGGAGGTCGCCGAAGATCGTCCTGGCGTGGACGACGATGAGCGGCGTGCCCGCGAGCCGTTGCACGGGCGCGAGGGCGATCGTGCGGTCGCCGAAAAGGGTGCGACCGTGGAGCTCACCGTCCACGCCCTCGGCGAGGATCACGTCGATGTCACCGAACACCGTGCTCAGGTGCAGGTCGATGCGTTCCTCGCTGGTGCGCAGCCCCCGCAGGTCGATCCGGACGTCGCCGAACACGGTGCTGGCCCGTTGCGGTGGCGCCGCCCCTCCGGCCAGGACGACGTCGCCGAAGACGGTCGAGACCTCCTCCTGCGTGCGCCGGCCGACGATCTCGACCGGCCGGGCGGGATGGAGCGGCAGATCGGCGACCAGATGGTCCAACTCGTTCCGGGTGACCGCGGCGTAGGCGGCGTCGGCCCGCTGACCGAACTCATCGAGGTCGATGCGCCCCTCTCCGAGCGCTGACTGGAGGCGCGTGACGGTGGCCTCGCGGTCGGCATCGGAGGCGCGGACGGCCCGCGGACCGTCGGGGGCGAGGGCGTCGGACACGCCTACGGACCGTAGTGCGTCGCGGCGCCTGCCGGTTCGTACCCCGCCCCGGGCCGTCCCTCGAGGCGACGGGCGCGACCGGGTCAGCCGGGGAAGGCGTCGGTGCAGTAGACGACGTCGGAGTTCGTGGCCGGCTGGCGACCGGCGCACGTGCCGCCGTACGTCTCGTAGTCCGAGCCGACCTCCGACTCGTTGTAGAGGGTGTCGCAGGCGGCCATGTCGCCGTCGTAGCAACTCTGCGCGTACTGGTCGAGGACGGGATCGTCGCCGAGACCGTCGGGGGTGCCGCCCGCGGGTGGGATGCCGCTCGCGCCGTCCGGCGACGCACCGGACGAGCTGGAGGACGTGGTCCGCTCCGCCGTCGACGAGGCCGCGCCGGTGGTCGCGCTGTTCGTCGCGGAGCCGGCCGTCGCCGTGTTGTCGTCCTCGCCGAACACCAGGAACAGGGCGACGCCGATCGCGGCCAGGACGACGACACCGGCGATGACCAGCGCGATCAGGGTGTTCCTGCTGCCCTTCGGCGGCCGGTTCCCCGGCCCGCCGGGGGCACCCCACGGTGCGCCGGGCCGGCCGTAGGGCTGCTGCCCCGGCTGCCCGTAGCTGGCTTGGCCGTACGGGGGCTGCCCGTACGGGGGTTGGCCGTACGGGGGTTGGCCGTACGGGGGCTGGCCGTACTGAGGCTGCCAGTACTGGGGCTGGCCGTAGGGCTGCTGCCCCGGCTGCGGGCCGTAGGCCGGCTGGCCGTAGGGCTGCTGCCCGTACGGCTGCCCCGGCGGGCCGTAGGACGGCGGTGCCGCGAACTGCTGCGTCTGTTCCCGCTGGGGTGCTCCCGGGGTGCCGAACTGCTGCGTCGGCTCGTCGGCGTTCTCCGGGGAAGGCGGCCATCCCTGGGCCCCGGGCTGCTCTCCCTCCGGCTCGCTGCCACCTCGCGGCGCGTACGGCGGCTGTGACATGGCAGCGCTCCTCGACGGCATGCGGGTCCGGGGTGCGGATGCTAGGGCTCCCTGGCGGTCACCGGCACCGCTTGGGGCGCGCCCGGTGACGGGGTGCGACGCGTCGACGACGAACTCCCCGCGGACACCAGCCGTGCGACGCGAACCGGGGTGTCTAGGGTCCTTCCCGGAGCACCGTCACCATCCACATCACCGGGAGCGCAGCGTGGCCAGCGACAACCAGGGCAGCGAGACCAAGGGCACGGAGTACCGCATCGAGCACGACTCCATGGGCGAGGTCCGCGTCCCCGCCTGGGCCAAGTGGCGGGCCCAGACCCAGCGAGCCGTCGAGAACTTCCCGATCTCCGGCACGCCCATCGAGCGCGAGCTGATCGGCGCCCTGGCCGCGATCAAGGGAGCGGCCGCGGCGGTCAACGCAGACCTCGGCGTGCTCGACGCGGAGGTCGCCGCCGCGATCACCGCAGCCGCCACCACCGTGGCCCAGGGCGACTGGGACCAGCACTTCCCCATCGACGTCTTCCAGACCGGCTCGGGCACGTCGAGCAACATGAACACCAACGAGGTCATCGCCACCCTCGCCACCGAGGCGCTGGGCAAGCCCGTGCACCCGAACGACCACGTGAACGCGTCGCAGTCGTCCAACGACGTCTTCCCGTCGGCGATCCACGTCGCCACCACGGGCGCGATCGTGCGCGACCTGATCCCCGCGCTGCAGCACCTCGAACTGTCGCTGTCGCGCAAGGCCGACGAGTTCGCCGACGTCGTCAAGAGCGGGCGCACACACCTGATGGACGCCACGCCGGTGACCCTGGGCCAGGAGTTCGGTGGCTACGCGGCCGCCGTCCGGTACGGCATCGAGCGCCTGCGCGCGTCGCTGCCCCGGATCGGCGAGCTCCCTCTGGGTGGCACCGCCGTCGGCACCGGCATCAACACCCCGCCCGGGTTCGCCGCCGCCATCATCGAGCGGCTGGCCGGCGAGCTGGACCTGCCGCTGACCGAGGCCCGCGACCACTTCGAGGCGCAGAGCTCGCGCGACGGCCTAGTCGAGGCCTCGGGGCAGCTCCGCACGATCGCCGTCGGCCTGGTCAAGATCGCCAACGACCTCCGCTGGATGGGCTCGGGCCCCCGCACCGGGCTCGGCGAGATCTTCCTGCCCGACCTCCAGCCCGGCAGCTCGATCATGCCGGGCAAGGTGAACCCGGTCCTGCCGGAGGCCACGGTGCAGGTCGCCGCCCAGGTCATCGGCAACGACGCCGCCGTCGCGTTCGCCGGCACCACGGGCAACTTCGAGCTCAACGTCACGCTGCCGCTGATGGCGCGCAACGTGCTGGAGTCGATCCGCCTGCTGAGCAACGTCAGCCGGCTGCTGGCCGACCGGTGCATCGACGGCATCACGGCCAACGTCGAGCGCTGCCGCGAGCTGGCCGAGTCCTCGCCGTCGATCGTCACTCCGCTGAACAAGTACATCGGTTACGAGGAGGCCGCGATCGTGGCCAAGCAATCGCTCAAGGAGAAGAAGACGATCCGCCAGGTGGTGCTGGAGCGCGGCTACGTGAAGCAGGGCAAGCTCAGCGAGCAGCAGCTCGACGAGGCGCTCGACGTGCTGTCCATGACCCACCCCTGACGGGCACCACCGGGGATGGAGCAGTAGCGTCCGAAGGCGTGAGCGACACAGACGTAGCCCTGCGCTACCCCGGTGGAGAACTGGCCCTGCCCGTCGTCGAGGCGACCGAGGGCTCCGATGGGCTCGACACGAGCAAGCTGCTGTCGACGACGGGCAAGGTCGCCCTCGACATCGGGTTCGTGAACACGGCCTCGTGCACGTCGGCGATCACCTACATCGACGGTGACGCCGGGATCCTGCGCTACCGCGGCTACCCGATCGACCAGCTCGCCTCGCAGTCCACCTTCCTCGAGGTCACCTACCTGCTGATCTACGGCGAGCTGCCGACGGCCGACCAGCTGGGCTCCTTCGACCAGCGCATCCGGCGGCACACGCTGCTGCACGAGGACCTCAAGCAGTTCTTCAACGGGTTCCCGCGCGACGCGCACCCGATGCCGGTCCTGTCGTCGGCGGTGAGCGCCCTGTCGACCTTCTACCAGGACTCGCTGGACCCCTTCGACGAGGAGCAGGTGGAGATCTCCACCCTGCGGCTGCTCGCAAAGGTGCCCACGATCGCGGCCTACGCCTACAAGAAGTCGGTCGGGCAGCCGCAGCTCTACCCCGACAACTCCTGCGGGCTGGTCGAGAACTTCCTGCGCATGACCTTCGGGTTCCCGGCCGAGCCCTACGAGGTCGACCCGGAGTTCGTGAAGGCGCTGGACATGCTGTTCGTCCTGCACGCCGACCACGAGCAGAACTGCTCCACCTCGACCGTCCGCCTGGTCGGCTCCTCGCACGCCAACCTGTTCGCCTCGGTCTCGGCCGGCATCAACGCGCTGTTCGGCCCCCTGCACGGCGGCGCGAACCAGTCGGTGCTCGAGATGCTCGAGGCGATCAAGGCCGACGGCGGCAACATCCCGCGCTTCGTCGAGCGGGTGAAGAACAAGGAGCCGGGCGTCAAACTCATGGGCTTCGGTCACCGGGTCTACAAGAACTACGACCCGCGCGCGGCGATCGTGAAGGCGACGGCGGACAGCGTGCTGGACAAGCTCGGCGGCAACAACGAGCTGCTCGACCTCGCGCGCCAGCTCGAGGAGATCGCGCTGAAGGACGACTACTTCGTCTCGCGCAAGCTCTACCCGAACGTCGACTTCTACACCGGCCTCATCTACCGGGCCATGGGCTTCCCGACGCGGATGTTCACGGTCCTGTTCGCGATGGGGCGGTTGCCCGGGTGGATCGCCCAGTGGCGGGAGATGATCGCCGACCCGACCACCAAGATCGGCCGGCCGCGCCAGCTCTACACCGGCGAGACCGAACGGAGCTTCGTCCCGCTCGGCGAGCGGTAACCGACAGCCCCGGACGACGGGCCGGGTAGCTCCTCCTCCGTGGAGGCGCTACCCGGCCCGCGCCGCGTCGCGGCGGTCGCCCTACGGTGGACGCGCTCCCCGCCCGGACACGACCGACAGGAGGACCGCCGATGGCCGAACCGCCGGGCGACGACGTCCTCGTCGTGCCGCCGATGCCGCTGGCCACCGGCCAGGTGATCGAGCCGCCGGACGACGGCCCACCGCTGCGGATCACGAAGCTCGAGTTCGTCGTCTCCACCGAGGACGGCGGCGAGCTGCGGATCCCGCTCGTCCACCGGCACGGCGCCTGGTGGGCGCCCTGACCCCTCCCCCGTGCGGGTCAGTTCTGCTGGAACGGCCCCGGATTCACCCTCACCCGGAGGGGTGAGGGAGGGGTAGAAGACTTTCAGCGACCCCCCTCGGCACGTCGATACGAGGTCAACGCTCCGCTGCACCCGCAGCAGGGCAGACCACGGAACGACGACGAGACCGCCGGGGGACGCTGCAGTGCCTGCATCACGCACGTCCGCCGTCCGTCCCCGCCCGGCTCTCAGTGCCCGTGAGGCGCAGGCTCTCCGTGAGGCGCTGGCCCTGCGCCAGGCCCTCGCGGCCGGCCAGACCCTCTCGCCTGCCCAACTCCAGGCTCTGCGTGCCGCCACCGCCACCGCGACGGCCGCGGCCGCCCGCACGGGGCAGCCGGTCCGCCGGAAGACTCCGTCCGCCCGGCCCGCCGGGCGGACGGCGGCCCGCAAGCCGGCGCCTCGCCGTACAGCCGCCGCGCGCCGTTCGGAACGGACCGGTGCCCGCTGGTCGACCCGGCTGCGCGTGGTCGCGACGAGCACCCTGCTGCTGCCTGCGGTCGCCGTCCTGGCGCTGCCCGGTACCGACGGCGGCGGCTCGACCGGCGGTGCGCACGACGCCGCGTCGCTGGCACTGACCGCCCAGAACACCCTGCTCCGGCAGGCGGGTCACTACCGGCAGCTCGAGCAGTCCGTCACCGAGCGGCAGGCCGAACTGCAGCAGGCACGCGCCGCCGAGCAGGCGGCCCTCGCGAAGGTCGACGCCCAGCAGCAGGTCGTCGGCGGCACCGCCGCAGCTCTGTACCGTGCCGCGTCCACCCAGCGCCTTCCGGTGCTGGCGCTGAACGTGCACGACGACGGGGCGACCTCCGACGTCCTCTACCGGCAGGCCGTGGCCGACCGCGACGACCGCAGCCGCGAGGCGGCGGTCGCGCGCGCCGAGCGCGCATCGACCGCGCTGGCCGCCGCGCGCGCCGGCGTCACCGAGGCGCAGGCCGCCGTCACGTCCGCCCGCGCCCAGGCGTCCTCCGTGCTGGTCGCGGTGCGGAACAAGGTGAAGGGCCTCAGCCCCGCCGTGACCGCTCAGCTCGCGGCACTGGGCACGATCCCGACCGCCGGCGCACAGCAGGACCGCAACAGCTCGGCACTGGCTCGCTGGCAGACCTATCTGACCCGGCTCGCCGACGCCGGCATCGTGCCCCCGCCGGCCGCCAGCCTGACCGGCGCGACCGACCTGCCACCGGGCATGTCCCCCGCCCTGGATGCGGCCGGTCAGCCCGTGCCGGGCGTGGCGTGGGCGGTGATCGGCAACAGCCCGGTCACGGTGCTACCGGCGGAGACGGTCGCGGCCGTCAGTACCGCGCTGTCCCAGCTCGGCAAGCCGTTCCTCGGCGGCACCTCCGGCCCGGACAGCTACGACTGCGGCGGCCTGACCGCGGCGGCGTGGCTGCTCGCCGGGTACGCCGTCCCCTCCACGCCGGAGGCGCAGTGGAGCACCGGCGCGCCGGTGGACGTCGCCGGGCTGCAGATCGGTGACCTCGTCTTCTCCCCCGGCGGCCAGGACGTCGGCATCTACGTGGGCGACGGTGACGTCGTCGGCGCCTCTGCGGCGACCTACCAGGTCGGCGTCCGCTCGGTCGTGGCCGGCTCGTCGGTCACCCGCGTGACGCTGCCCGCCCCGGCGATGCCGAACCCCGCGTTGGCCCCGGCCGCTGCCGGTGCCTGCGGCGCGCCGCTGCCGGCACCCGGTCCGGTCAGTCCGGCCTGGGGCGGGTACGCCAACGGCCAGATCCCGCCCGAGGCGCTGTGCGCGCTGGGGGTGGCCCGCCATGCCCTGCGCTGCGACGCCGCGGCGTCCTATGCCGCGATGAGCACGGCGTTCGAGTCCACCTTCGGGTCGCCGCTGTGCATCACCGACTCGTACCGCTCCTACGCCAGCCAGGTGTCGGCGTTCCAGCGCAAGCCGGCGCTGGCGGCGTACCCCGGCACGTCCAACCACGGGTGGGCGCTCGCGGTCGACCTGTGCGGGGGCATCAACGTCGCCGGCTCGCCGCAGTGGACCTGGATGACGGCCAACTCGGCCCGCTTCGGGTTCGTGCAGCCGGACTGGGCACGCCCCCGCGCGGAGAAGCCGGAGCCTTGGCACTGGGAGTACGGCGCCATCTCCTGAGAAAGGACCCCGTCCTCCCTAGCCTTCGCAAGCTCAGGGCGGGGCCCGGGACGGGGCCTAGAGCCAGGGGATGGTCTCGACGTCCCGTCCCGGCAACGTCACGCTGGCTTCGCTGGACTCCCCGGCGAGGCGAGCGGCGATGCCCGGGCCCGCGCAGGCCACCGGGCGGTGCGGGGTCACCACGACGTGCATGTCGGTCATCTCCAGCCCGGCCGCGGTGATCCGCCGGAGCATCCGTTCCGGGTCCATCAGTGCCGAGGTCGCCAGCACCGGGAGGTCACGGTGCGACCACAGCGCCACCGGCCCCTCCACCCGCAGCGCGAGGTCGACGTCCTGCGCGCGCCCGGTGGCCGCCGACCGGGTGCGGTGCACCTCGTCCGCACCCGCTGCCGACGACGGCGTCCAGGGCAGCGCGAACTCCCCTCTGCGGACGACGACTCCCCACCCGACCGACGTGCGGTCCGGATCGGCCCAGTCGAGGACGGCGATCCCGCCGGCCGCCGCGGTCGCGTCGGCCACCGGCCGGTGCGCCACCCACGAGGTGAGGGCCTGCGCGATGCCCGTGGCCGTCGGCGGAACCCCCGCGCGCGTCATGTCGTCGGCGAGCTCGTGGAGCCCGGTCCGCACCTGTCGCTCGTCCTCCTCGACGACGAGGACCGAGCCCGCCCCGGTGCGCTGGACCAGACCGAGCCGCAGCCGCGGGGTGGCCAGGGCGGGGAGGATGGCGTCGGCGACCTCGCGCAGCTCCCCCACGCTCACGCGGGTCGGCCGCAGCCGCTGCATCAGGCCGGCCGAGGAGCCGCCGAACCGGGAGTCGGTCACTCGCCCGTCGCCTCCCCGAGCTGTTCGCGGACGGCGTCCGGCAGGCCCGGCACGGCGAGGACGCTGGACCGCTCGGCCGCGCTGAGCCGCACCGGCAGCACGTCCTCTCCCCAGCCGGTGGCCCGGCGGACCCGGGCGGCCGACGCCGGCCACACCGCGTCGCGGGCCGCCGCGACGTGCAGTTCGGTGAGCACGTCCTCGAGATGGATGGCAGCGACCGGATGCATGGCGCGGCCGGTCAGCGCGGCCCGCACCGCCGTCGCCAGCTGGGTGCGGTGCACCCCGGCCAGCCAGTGCGGCACGAGCGTCTCGGGGCCGGGCTCGCCGGCGTGGGCCGCGCTCAACCGAGCCCGTCCCGGCCGCAGGGCAGCGGGCCCGTACCCGGCGTCGCCACCCGGGGGCGGCGGCGGGGACCGGGGCTCGCTCTCACGTGGTGGATATCGGCAGCGCACGGCCCCGATCGACCCGTTCGCGACACCCTTTTCGGCCGACGGCAGGAGATCGCCGCGTAACCGGACGCCGTCCAGGCCGTTTTCATGGCACCGCCGACCGCCAGGGAGCCCCCATGCGCCGCACCGCCGCCGTCGCCGTCGCCGTCGGCCTCGCCACGACCGCCGTCACCGCAGGCGCGCTGGTCACGGCCGCCTCCGCTGCCCCGGGCTCGTCGTCCGCAGCCCCCCGCGACGTCATGTTCGTGGGCAACAACTGGGACGGCACCGCCACGGTCGTCGACGCGCGCACGCACAAGCCGCTGCGGACGCTGAACATGATTCCGGACAAGACCGAGCGGATGACCGACATCCTCAGCCACCCGGACAAGCTGGCGTTCTACCTCGCCGTCCAGCAGGGCGTGGGCGAGGGACACGACCAGTACACCGACGACATGTTCACCACCCACGACGGGCGGATGGTCGCCGTGAGCCGGCCGAGCTTCGCCGACGTGGTGGGCATCGACCTGGCCAGCGGCGCGATCCGCTGGCGCTTCCCGATGGAGGGCTACCGCGCCGACCACATGGGCGTCTCCCCCGACGGCACGCGGCTGCTGGTCAGCGACTCCACCGCCGGCAAGGTGCACGAGCTTGACCTGCGCACCGGCGCCAAACTGCGCGAGTTCGACAGCGGCGACACCCCGCACGAGAACAACTACACGCGCGACGGCTCGCGGATCTTCCACGCCAGCATCGGCACCGTCTACACGCCGACCGACCAGCCCGCTCTCGACACCACCAAGGGCGAGCGGGTCTTCCAGATCGTGAACAACAGCGACATGTCGATCGCTGCGCGGTGGGACATGGGCAAGGAGCTCGCGGAGGCGGGGTACCCGGGGATGAGCTCCGCCGTCCGCCCCATGGCCGTCGCACCCGACGAGCGCTACGTCTACCTGCAGGTGTCGTTCTTCCACGGGTTCGTCGAGTTCGACACCCAGGCGCCGGACGCCGACCCTGCCCAGACCTATCCCGGCGAGCCGGCGGTGGGCGCGGTGAAGCGCGTCGTCCCGCTGCCCGACCGGACCAACGGCATGCCGCGCGAGCAGTACGTCCTGGACTCCGCTCACCACGGCCTGGCGATCAACCCGGCCGGGACGACGCTGTGCGCGGCCGGGACCATGGACGACTACGCGGCGATCGTCGACCGGACGAGCCTGCGGCACACGATCGTCGACGTCGGCGCGAAGCCCTACTGGGCGACCAACGGTGCGGTCGGCGACGAGTGCTGGGTGTCGGTCAGCGGTGAGGACAAGGTCGTCGTCATCGACTACGCGACCGCGACGCCGACCGCGACGATCCCGGTCGGCGACCACCCCCAGCGCGTGCGCGCCGGCGTCGTCGACCGCACCGTCCTCACCACCTGGAAGTAGCCCCGCCCCGCGCCATGTTGATCAGCGTCGCTGATCAACAGGGGTCCTCCCCCACCGTCGACGGCGGGGGAGGACCCGGAACGGTGGGGTAGGACGACGTCGCGGGCCGGATCAGGCGGCGTCCGAAGCCCCGCCCGGCTCGGCGGTGCGGACGGCGCGCCACCGGCGTGGGCCGACGTATGGGGCTGCCAGCAACGCCTCGATGCGAGCCGTCATCGCCGACCACGGACGCCCGAGGTCCTCGTTCCCGACACGGACGAAGCGAATGCCGAGCGCCCGCATCTCGTCCTCCCGCCGCTTCTCCTGCCACAACGCCGCGGCCGGCGAGGCCGCGTACAGCGGATCGGTGTACTTGATCCGGCCGTCGAACTCGATGACCACTGCGGCCTCCTCGTACCAGCCGTCCGCCCGCCCGAGGAGCCCTGCCGGCCCATGGATCTCGACCTGCAGTTCCGGAAGCGGGAGGCCGGAGGCGAGGAGGGCCAGGCGCCCCCGGGTCTCCAGGGGTGACTCCGCACGACCGTCCGCGAGTCGGAGCCCTCGAGCCGCTTGCGCGATGCCGACCCGGTGACTTCCGGCCAACACCGCGCGCAGCAACTCGGCTCGGCTGACCTTCCCGTTCTGCAGCGCAGCGTCGATCGCGATCACTCCGTCGGTCAGCGACCACTCGCGGGCACAGTCCACTAGCGTTCGCGGCACCGACGTCGCCCGGAACGCAGACCACCGTTCCACCTCGTCCGCGGTCATCATGGCCTGGGCCACCCGGTACTCGCGGCCGCGACGCCACTTGTCGGCCGCCGTGAGCCTGACCTCCGACGAGGACCGCCACGGCAGGACCAGCCCGTGCAGCCGGGCCGCGGACGCGTGACTCAGCACCGGCCCGGGACCGAGGCTCATCAGCACGCCCACGCATTCGATCAGGTGCCGCTGGCGATCGTCGGCCGACGTCAGATCGTCAGTGCGGATGTAGATGCCCTTCCGGAGGCGCGACCACCGGCGCGTGCGGAGTTCGGCGCGGATGTCGTCCACGCTGTAACCGACCCGCAGGGCCTCCTGGCTGGTGAACACGCCCAGACGACCGGCGGCGAGGGCGCTCAGCTGCGGGTGCACGCCGGAAGTCTCACTGCCGACGCGGGGCGGTGCAGACTCCGCGACGCCGGCTGTGGACAACCGCCGTCCTACCCCGCCGTTCCGGGTCCTCCCCCGCGGTCGACGGCGTGGGAGGACCCATGTTGATCAGCGACGCTGATCAACATGGGCCCCCGACGGTCAGTCGACGAGTTCGGACAGGCGAGCCTTGAGGGCCTGCTCGACCCGGTCGGCGTAGACGTTCATGTTGCGGACGGAGGTGTTGAGGTCCGACGACAGCTGCGTCTTGGTCTGCCCGCCCCAGGTGGTCAGGTACCAGGTGGCCCAGCCCAGCACGTTGGGCTGGCCGGCGCGCTGGTCCCGCCGTGCGGTCGGGTCCGGGGCGCAGGCGGCGGTGAGCGCGTGCGAGAGCAGCGTCTGCTCCGCCTCGCCCATGATCTCGTCCGGGGCCTCGGAGGAGTCCGGCAGCAGGATCTCGGTCGCGTCGGGCCCGCCGTCCAGCGACTGGAGGTTGCGCAGCCCGTTGAGGGTGGCGACGGTCTGCGAGTTGCGGCGCAGCGTGGCCACGCTCTGGCCCATGTAGGCGGCCAGCTCCTTCTCGCTCGGGCGCCGCTGGTGCTCGGCGATGAACGCCGCGATCGCCTTCTGCTGCTTGTGCTCGGTGTCAGCCGCGGTGCGCCCGTGGGCGTTGCGGCCCAGGTCGTGCACCCACTTCGACAGCTGCGTGGCCAGGAACGCCCCGAACGGGACGCCCTTGCCCTCGTCGTACTGCGCGACCGCCTTCAGCACCCACTCGTAGACCTGCTGGCCGAGGTCGTCGGGGTCGGGCAGGTGCAGCCGGATCGTGCTCATGTTGCGCTGCAGGCGCTTGAGGCTGACCGGCCCGTAGTGCCGGCAGAGGTCGCCCAGGAAGTCGGCCGGCAGGTCGCGCGGGGCACGGCGCCGGACGTCGGTCTCCGCCCGCAGGCCGATCGTGGACGATCCGTGGCGCGCGGCCCAGGCGCGGATCCAGTCGGCCAGCACGGACGCCGACCCGCAGGCGCCGTCGACCCGGTAGAGCCCGTCACCCTGGTCGTAGCTGACCGTGACGCCGTCGGGCAGGTCGGCGCGGAACTCGTCGAGCGGAAGCTCGTGGTCCACGCGGAAGTGGACGCGGTCGCGGGGGGTGATCGGCGCGAGCGCCCAGCCGTCGGCCTCCGGGATGCCTCCGAAGATCAGCGGCTGGCGGACACGGTTGCGGTTGTCGGTGAGAAGGGTCGGGGACGGGACGAGATCGGACACGGGTACTCCTGGGGACCTACGGGGAAGGAGGGCCTCGGGGAAGGAGGCCCGGAAGTCGCTCGGGAGGCCGTCAGGCCGGGATGCGTTCACCGGGGGGGGGCATCCGCGGGCTCGGGACGGGCGCGGCGGTGGCCGGCAGTCCCTCGAGCACGTCCGCGGCGAGGACGCCGCCGGCGGCCTGCCCCATGAGGACGGCGGCCGCGGCGCGCTCGGCCGGGCCGGGCTCGGCGGTGTAGACCGGCATGTGGTCGTACAGCGACGTGAACATGGCGCTGACGAAGGCGTAGGCGGCCTGCGCCTGCGGCGAGAACTTGGCGACGGCGGTCCGCGGGCCGAGGTCGACGCCGACGGTCACGCGGACGACGCGGTCGTCCTTGCTGAGGCCGGTGACGGCGAAGCCGACCTCCGGGTGCTCGGCGGCGAGGTTCGCCAGCGCGGCCAGGCACTTGCGCGTGGCACCACGTCGCGGCCGGAGCTGGACGTGGACGACCACGGTCTCCGGCTCGGCCGGGTTGGCCTGTGCCTCGAATGCCTGTGCATCGAATGCCTCGGCACCCATTGCGCTGTGTTCCATGCTGATCGCCCCCTGTCACGTGCTTCAGGAGGAAATCTGCCCTACGCCCTCGGCAACGAAGCCGACAACACTCGCCGTGTTCTACGCAGTTCTGCCGGACTTATTCGGCAGAAGTTGCCCGTGTCGGTACCGAGGGGCGTTCTGGCACCGACACGTTGTGAGCGTGTGCCAAATCTGGGACCGGGTCCGCCATGCAGTTCTGTCAGGCCGTCGCCTCAGGCGTCACAGGGTCTCCGCGCCCTCGCCGCTGTTCTCGGCGTCCGGACCGTCGTCGGTCACGCTCTCGGCCGCCGTGGCGGTCGGCGCGAAGGCGGCGAGGGCACCGAGACTGTCCGCCGTCACCTGCGCGGCGAGCAGGTTCGCCTCGGCGATCTGGCGGTACACCTCCTCGCGGTGGATCGCGACCTCGCGGGGAGCCTTGAAGCCCAGGCGGACCGTTCCGCCGCGGACCTCGACGACGTGGACCTCGATGTCGTCGCCGATCCGGATGGTCTCGCCGACGCTGCGGGTGAGTGTGAGCACGTGTACCCCTCCATGGGTGTGGTGTGGCCGTCCTTGGCAATGCCCGTCGATCGGACGTGTTCAGCTGTGTCTGGGCGCTACGCCCGCATCCCGATGACGTGACACCAGGGTGACATGGCGCCTTCGACCGGTCATCGGCGCATGGGCGCCCGGATGGCGTGCACGCCGTCGGTGAGCACGAGCTGACGGGCCCGGCGAGTCACCGGGTTGACCACCAGCGGCGCCCGGAGGTTGGCCGTCGCCGCGGCCACGTCGCCGTCCGGAACGGTGACCAGGCAGAACAGCGAGGCCTCGGCGGCATCGGCGAGCTCCAGCTCGTCGCAGGCAGCGCCGGGCAGCACCGGTTCGTACTCGGGGAAGAACGAGGCTGCCGAGACGGCGAGGAACCGGGGGCCGTCCGGCGCCACCGACTGCAGCCAGAACAGGTGACCACCCGGATCGGCGGGCACCAGCACGTAGTCGCGGTGCGTCGGGAAGCCGGGCAGCGGCTCGGCGAGCTGGAGCACCTGGACCGACGGCACGACCGGCGCCGGGGTGGGCACCGCGGTGAGGGCCGGCGGCCGCGCGGGGGCGGGCCGCGTCGCGACCGGGGACGGCGTCGTGCGGGCGGCTGCGGCCATCAGCGCAGGTAGTCGAGCAGCGTGGGCTGCAGCGCCTTGGCGGTAGCGCTCAGCGCCGCCTGGTAGCCGGTCTGCTGCATCTGCAGCCGCATGATCGTGTTGGGCAGATCGATGTTCTCGGTCTCGGCCAGCCGGGACGAAAGGGTCAGCGAGCGGTCGGAGTTGACCTGCTCCTCGCGATCGACCCGCGCGGCCCTCGCACCGACGTCCGCGAGGGCGGTCCGCATGCCGCTCATGACCTTGTCCAGGGCGCCCAGGTGCGTCTGGAGTGCGGCCGGATCGGCGACCACGTCCTTCGCGATCTTGTCCACGATCGCGAACAGGTCGTCACCGCCGGGGTCGACGGGACCGAACGCCTGCGGACCGGTCGTGTCCACCCGGACGACCTCGGTGTCGGAGACCCGGCGGGTGACCGGCGGGCCGGGGACGCCGATGTAGGCGCCGGTCTGGTCGTAGGCCTGCGGCTTCGGCGTGACGCCGCCGAACAAGGGGCGCCCGCTGATCTGACGGTTCGCGAGGCTCAACAGTCCTTCGCGGAGGGACGCCACCTCCGTGGCGATGGCCTGCGCACTCTCACCGCTGTTCGACCCCGTGCTGGCTCCCTGCACTGTGAGGTCACGAACGCGGTTGGCGGTGTCGAGCATCTGCTGCAGAGCTGAGTCGGTCTGGTCGAGCCAGCTCTTGGCGTCGCTGATGTTGCGGGCCTGCTGAGCGACCGCGGCCTGGTCCGACCGTGTCTGCATCGCCCGGTTCGTACCGGTGGGCGAGTCCGACGGCGCGCTGATGAGCCGACCGGAGGTGAGCTGCTGCTGCAGCTTGCCGAGGCCGTCGAGGTTGCGGTTGAGACCCTGGAGGCTGGTGAGCGCGACTGCGCGCTGGGTGATGCGCATTCAGATCACAGCCCCACTCGGCCGGTGCCGTTGATCAGCTTGTCCAACATCTCGTCGATGGCCGTCACCAGCCGGCCGGCCGCCGAGTAGGCGTGCTGGAAGGACAGCATGTTGGTCATCTCCTCGTCGATGTTGACGCCGGCCACCGATTCCCGGGCGGCGTCGACCTGGGTGCTGATGACCGACTGGATGTCGAGGTTGCGGGCGGCCACGGCCGACTGCACGCCCAGCTCGGTGATCATCTTGCGGTAGTTCGCATCGGTCGCGGTGGGACCGGTGTTCAACTGGCGCAGCTGGGCGATCTCGTCGGCCTTGCCGTGGTCGAGCGCCGGCGTGACGACGACCGGAGGGCCGGGGTCGGTCGTGGGTGGCACGGACGACGCCGCGATCTTCTTCGGGTCGGTGATCAGCACGGTCAGCGAGGCAGCGGTGATGGGGCCGCTGGCGGTACCGAGCAGCGGCCCGCCCGCGTCGCCGTTCAGGTCGAAGGCGTTGGTCGTGTGCGCGTTGTTCAGTGCGGTCGCCAGGCTCACCGCCGTGGCGTCCATGGCGGCGCGGTAGCCCGGGATGATCGTGTTGAGGGAGTTCAGCTGTCCTTCCGCGGTGCCGCCGACGCGCACGGCGTAGCCGCCCGTCCCGGTGACGATGCGCGGCGGATCCACCGTCACTCCGTCGACGCTGCTGGTGCCGGCGGTCGCCAGGCTGGCCGCGGTGGACCCGGAGACGAGAGTCATGCCGCCGACCAGGACGTCGACGACGCCGAAGTCCCCGTGCCGCACGGTAGCGCCCACCTGGTCGGCGAGCTTCATGACCAGCAGGTCGCGCTGGTCGGAGAGGTCGTTGGCCGGTGTCCCGCTCTGGTTGGCACGCAGGATGGCCTTGTTGAGGTCGGCGATGTTGTTGGCCGCCGCGTTCACGTCGGAGACCAGGACGTCGAGGCTCTCGCGGGACTGGGTCCACTGCGCACCGAGCGAGGCCTGGCTGAAGTGGATGCCGCCGACCAGGGTCTCGAGACGCTTGAGCACCTGCCCGCGGGCCGCCTCGTCCTGCGGCTGGTTCGCCACGTCCTCCCAGCCGGACCACATGTCCGCCAGCAGGCTCTGGATCCCGGTCTCTCCCGGCTCGCGGAACGCCTGCTGAACCAGTTGGTAGGTCTCGTTCTCCGTGGTCAGCCGCGCACTGTTGGCGTGCTCGGTGTGTCCGCGACCCTCCAGGAAGGCGTCCCGGATCCGGGTCACGTCGTCCGCGCTCACGCCGTTGCCGATACCGGAGCTGGTGGAGAAGAAGGCGGGGACGACGCTGCCGCCCATCGCCTGCAGGTCGACCCGCTGGCGGGAGTAGCCCTCGGTGTTGACGTTGGCGATGTTCTGGCCGGTCACGTCCAGGGCACGCCGCTGCGCCCACAGGGCCGTCGTCGCCGCATTGAGGCTGCCGAACGTGCTCACAGTGCGCCGTCCAGCGTGACCGCGCGGTGCGAGCCGTCGTCCGTGCGACCGGTGGAGCCGTACGTGCCCGCGGACTGCGACTTGACCGACAGGAGCGCGTCGCCGATGGCGGCGAGGCCGCCCTCGATCAGCTCCCGGTTCGCGTCGGAGAGGCTGCGCAGGTCGGTGACCAGGACCAGCAGGGCTTCGTGGTGCTTGGCGAAGAGGTCGTTCCACGGCGCCGGCGCCGCGTCCGCGACCTGACGCAGGGACGGGTTGGCGCCCAGACCCAGCTTCACGGCGATCGCCTCGGTCGCGGCGGCCCGCTCCACCTCGAGGGTGCGGAGCTGCTCGAGGACGACCTCGATCTCGTGGGCGATCCGCGCGAGCCACCGGGTCTTGCCGGTGAGGATCAGGTACTGCTTCTCCTCGGCCTTGAACAGCAGCAGGTCCAGGAGCTCCTGCTCGCGCCACAGCAATGTCGACAGGTGCTGGTAGTCCACGAGTCCACCGCCCTTCCGTCGTCGTCCGTCCGCAAACGCCTGCGGCCACTCGCACCGCCGGCGGATCTTCGTCGACCTGCCATCGGCACCCCGCCGGGGGCCCTCAAGCCGAAGCCGACAAGTCCGCAATCAAGTCGAGATGGAAATCTGCCGACACGTGGTGCGGTGCGCCCCGGGGTCAGCCGAGAAGTAGGACGTGAGCCCAGCCCGTGCCCTGGCGGCCGACCGCCCCCTGCGTGAGCGGTCGCTGCACGACCAGAAGCAGCGTGACCGCAAGCAGCGCGACCGGAACCCGAACGTGCGCCCGCAGCCGGCCGCCCACGGCCGCGCCCAGCGGGAGATCGACGACCTGGTCACCGAACACCTGCCGCTGGCGTCCTTCGCGGTCAACGCCGTGGCCGCGCGCATCTCACTGCCCGGGCACGTCAGCCGCGACGATCTGCTCTCCTGCGCCCACGTGGCCCTGGTCGAGGTCGCCAAGCGGTTCGATCCGTCGGCCGGCGCCTCCTTCGCCACCTATGCCCTCGCGCGACTCCAGGGCGCAGTGCTGGACGAGTTGCGCTCGGGCGACTGGGCCAGCCGGTCGGTGCGTGCGGCCGCGCGCCGGACCGACGCCGCCGCCGACGCGCTCACCATCTCGCTGGGCCGACCGCCCACGCGGGAGGAGCTGGCGGCGAGCCTCGGTGTCCCCCGCGCCGACCTCGACAGCCTGCAGATCGACGTCCACCGGGCCGTGATGGTCAGCATGGACGCCGAGACCGCAGGCGACGGCAGCTCCCTGGACCTGCCCGACACCGGCGACTCCCCCGAGCGCGCGCTGCTGCGCAGCGAGCGCGCCCGCTACCTGCACGAAGCGATCCGCGCCCTGCCCGACCGGCTCGCCGAGGTCGTGGAACGCAATTTCTTCGGTGACGAATCGCTCACCGATATCGCCGACGACCTCGGCGTCACGCTCTCGCGGGTCTCGCAGATGCGAGCACGCGCGCTGACCCTCCTGCACGCAGCGATGAGCGAGGTGTGGGAGGGCCGACCGGTTCCCGCCGACGGCGGGGTCCGTGCCCGGAACCAGCAGAAGAGCTACCTCGACCGGGTTGCCGGCCGCGCTCCCCTGCAGGCAGCAGTACCCCGCCCGCGGGCGGAATGGGGGCCGCGGGCGCAACCCGCCTGAGTGAACCGCGGCCAAAAAGGACCGGGGTTCGCCTCAAGGCCCGGGCTCCCGCGGCCGTAATGACCAGTAAGACTTCGCACCGCCCGCAGCACGGATGCAGCGGGAACACCCCGTCCAAGGAGGATCACCATGGGTTTGCGCGTCAACAACAACATCGCGGCGCTCAACGCGTACCGCAACCTGTCCGTCACCGACGGCCAGATGAGCAAGTCGCTCGAGAAGCTCTCCTCGGGTTTCCGCATCAACCGTGCCGCCGACGACGCGGCCGGGCTGGCCATCTCCGAGGGCCTGCGCTCTCAGATCGGTGGCCTGAAGGTCGCCGTCCGCAACACCCAGGACGGCATCTCGGTCGTGCAGACCGCTGAAGGTGCGCTCACCGAGACGCACAGCATTCTCCAGCGCATGCGCGACCTGTCGGTGCAGGCGGCCAACTCCGGCGGACTGAACAGCGACGCCACGGGCAACATCCAGTCCGAGATCAGCCAGCTCAAGAGCGAGCTGACCCGGATCGCCGACACCACCACGTTCAACGGCACCAAGCTGCTGGACGGCCTCTTCGACAAGAAGTTCCAGGTCGGGGCGAACGTCGGCGAGACCATCGGCGTCAAGATCGGCTCCGACATGAGTGCCAACGGGCTCGGGCTCGCGTCGGTCGACGTGTCCAAGTCCGCCAGCGGCACCGGCTCGCAGGTGACCGGTCTGACGCTGGACCTGGCGGCGACCTCCGCGCCCACCGCGGTGGTGGCCGGGAAGACCCTCGACCTGTCCAAGTGGTCCACCGGTGGCACCGTCGATGACGCCGCGAAGAACAAGGCGCTCGTCGACGGCCAGCTGACCACGGCGCTGTCGGGCACCGAGTGGAGCGCCAGCAGCGCGTGGGACGGCACCACGAACACCCAGCTGAACCTGACGTTCTCCTCTGCCAACGCCACCTACGCCGACGCCACCGCGGTGGAGACCGCCCTGGGTGCCACCGGCTTCGGCGGCACCGCCGCGGGCGACAACGCCGCGACGCTCAGCATCGACGGTGCTTCGGCGGCTGTCACGGCCATCGACGCCGCGATCAAGGCGGTGTCCAACACGCGGGCCGACCTGGGTGCCATCCAGAACCGGTTCGACCACACCATCAACAACCTCAACGTCACGGTCGAGAACCTGACCGCGTCCGAGAGCCGCATCCGCGACGCCGACATGGCGCAGGAGATGGTCGGGTTCACCCGCAACCAGATCCTCACCCAGGCCGGCACCGCGATGCTCGCGCAGGCCAACCAGGCCTCGCAGGGAGTCCTGCAGCTGCTCAAGTGACCCCGTCAGTCGACCAGCTAGGCCCATAGCTCCACCCGGGTGAGGGGGGAGGCCCACCGGCCTCCCCCCTCACTCGCACGGAGCACGACCCGATCCCGAACCAGGAGGCAGCCACCATGAGCATGAGTGTCGACGGACTGGTGTCGGGCATGGACACCACGAGCATCATCAGCCAGCTGATGACGGTCGAGGCCGCGCCGCAGAAGGCGCTGAAGAGCAAGCTCACCGACACGCAGAACGCCGCCTCGGCCTACCGCACCGTCAACACGACGTTCCTGGCGATCACCGCCGCGGCCGACACCGCGCTCACGCCCGACCTCTGGTCGACGACGAGGGCCACGAGCACCTCGAGCGGGAACGCCACCGCGACCGCCGGCGCGGGTGCGCTGACCGGCTCGCTGACCTTCAGCGTGACCCAGCTCGCCGCCCCGCACGCAGTCATCAACCGCGAGACACCGGGCGTCTGGACGTCCCCCACGTCGGCGTACGGCACCTCGAGCATCACCGTCAAGGACAAGTCCGGCGCAGTCACGGGGACCATCACCATCGGCGGCACGCAGACCATCGCCGACGCGGCAGCGGCGATCAACGCCAGCTCGCTGGGTCTGTCCGCCGCCGTCGTCAAGATCAGCGACACCGAGGTCGGCCTCCAGGTGACCTCGAAGACCACCGGCGCCGCCAGCGAGTTCACGCTCACCGGCGCCGGCACGTCCCTCCCCAACCAGCAGGCGCAGGACGCCAAGATCAGCGTCGGCACCGTCAACGCCTACACGGTGGCGTCGGCCACGAACACTTTCACCGGGGTGCTGCCCGGCACGACGATCACGGCCGTGAAGGCCGACCCGCTCACGCCGGTGACCGTCAGCGTCGTGTCCGACCCGGCTTCGGTCGCGGCGAAGATGCAGAACCTGGTCGACGCGGTCAACGCCAGCATCAAGACCGTCAAGGACTACACGTCCACCGCGACCGGAAGCACCGCCGCGCTGAAGGGCGACTGGTCGGTGTCCTCCCTGTCCGGCGCGCTGGCCAGCGCGGTGTCCGGAGCCGTCGGGAAGGACGGATCGCCCGCCGCGATCGGCCTGGAGCTGAACAAGGACGGCACGATCAAGTTCGACTCGGCGAAGTTCACCGCCGCCCTGACCGCCACCCCGGACCTGGCCAAGCGCATCGTGCTCGGCACGCCGGCCTCGAACCCCGACGGCATCCCGGGCAACGGCGACGACGTCAAGGCGGTCCTGGGCCTGGCGACGCGGCTGCGCAACGTCGCCGTCTCCGCGTCCGACGCGACCACCGGAACGCTCGTCAGCATGGCCAACGGCCAGGACTCCATCATCAAGGACATCCAGGACCGCATCGCCGACTGGGATCTCCGCCTGGCGAAGCGCAAGGAGACGATCACCGCGCAGTTCACCGCCATGGAGACGGCACTGAGCTCGCTGAAGAACCAGTCCACCTGGCTGGCGGGCCAGATCAGCCAGCTGCCCCGTTCGTGACCCGCGCCCGTACATCCGCTGACCTGCACGCTCTTCCCACCGCTCCAGGAGAACCTCGATGAGCTCCGCCTCCCTCCGCGCCCGGTACCTCGGCGACTCCGTCGCGACGGCGTCGCCGCAGCAGGTGCTCGTGATGCTGTACGACCGGCTGGCCCTCGACCTCGAGCGGGCCCAGAAGGCCGCGGCCGCGGGCGAGCGCGAGGCGGCGAGCGAGCAGCTGCAGCACGCCCAGGCGATCGTCCTCGAGCTGCTCTCGAGCCTGCAGGTGGACGCTTGGGAGGGCGGTCCGCGGCTGGCGTCGCTCTACAACTGGCTGATCAGCGAGCTGGTCCAGGCCAACATCAAGCTGGACACCAACCGCATCTCGGCCTGCCGGCAGGTCGTCGAGCCCCTGCGCGACGCCTGGCGACAGGCCGCCCTGTCGCTGGCCGGCACTCCGTCATGACCGACAGCCGCCCCTCCGACGGCCGCCAGCAGCCGGGTCCGATCAACTGGACCGTCGTGCTCGACCACCTCGAGGGCGAGGTCCTCGCCGCCGAGGAGACCATGGCGCGCGGCCGGGCCGAGGAGATCGCGGCCTGGGGACGACGTGCCGACGACTGGGTGCCGCCGTCGAGCCTGGGGCAGATCCCGGCCGACCTGCGCGAACGCGCCGCCCGGCTGCTCCAGCACCAGCTCGCCGTCGCCGAGGCGCTGATCGAGCGGATCACGCAGTCGCAGCGGCAGCGCGAGGTCGCCGCGCGGATGTCCTACTCGTCCACCCGCCCGGTCGCCGCCTACATCGACCGCGCCCTCTAGGCCCCTTCCCCGTCGCCTCGTCCCGGCTGCCGCCGGCGGCGGGGCGTTTGTGCGTTCTGGGGGTCCGGCGGCCGCCCAGGGCACCGTTGTGCACGGAAGCTGCCAACTCCCCCGCCCCGGTCGGCCCAGGACACGGCGAGGTCACCGCTGGTCCCATCCGTCCCCCGCCCCTCCTGCGGCCCTGCTGTCCCTCGTGTGGCTGACAGGCCGTCAGGCCTCGGCACCCGGGTGCCGATGAGGGAAGAGCACGGACAGCACCACATCGCCACGGATCGGCGGACCCCGCACTCGCTCGCGAGTGCCTTCCGCGTACCCGGAGGTCGATCGTGTCCTGCTGCACCCGTCGGCGACCCGTTCAATGATCGGCGACGCCACCTCGACGGCCCTGCACGCCGCCCTCTCCGGGCTGGCGCAGCGGCAGCGAGTCACTGCGGACAACATCGCGAACATCAACACGCCCGGCTTCCTCGCCGGGCGCGTCGACTTCGAGTCCTCGCTCAAGGGCGCCCTGCGCAACGGCGAGCTGCCGGCGACCAACGGCGCCTACACCGCGCGATCGCTCGAGCCGACCAACACCAACGGCAACAACGTCAACCTGGACCAGGAGACGGTCATCGCCACCGAGACCGGCCTGCGGTACCAGCTCGCCCTCAACGCGCTCGACGGCAAGTACAACGTCCTGCGCACCGCCCTCAGGACGCAGTGACCATGGCCATCTTCGACACCCTCGGCATCTCGGCGTCCGGCCTGATGGTCAACCGCAAGTGGATGGACGCCGTCTCGGACAACATCTCGAACATCAACACGGTCAACCCGAGCAACCAGGACGCGTTCCGCGAGCGGTTCATCAACGCCCAGGCCGTCGACTACGGGTCCGGGACCGGCGGCGTCCGGGTCGCCACCGCCGAGTTCGGCAGCGCTGAAGGGCGCATGGTCTACGAGCCCGACCATCCCCTGGCCGACAAGGACGGGTACGTGAAGTACCCCGACATCGACCTCGGCGACCAGATGACCAACCTGCTCATGGCCCAGCGCGCCTACCAGGCGAACCTCGCCGTCGTCGAGCGCGCCACCAACGCCTACCAGGCCGCCCTCCGGCTCGGGAAGGGCTGATCATGACCTCCTCCATCGGCGGCATCCTGCCGGTCGGCATCGGCGCCATCACCGGCGTCGCCGGCGACACGCGCGGCGTCCCGCAGGCGCAGAACGCCGACGGCTTCGCCTCCATCCTGGCGTCGTCCTTCGACCAGCTGCAGAGCGCCCAGAAGACGTCGGACACCCTCGCGACCCAGGCCGCGACCGGTGACCTGAAGGACGTCCACGACTACATGATCGCGAGCAACGAGGCCTCACTGGCGACCGAAATGGTCGTGACCATCAAGAACAAGGCCGTTGAGGCCTTCAATGAGATCATGAGGATGCCCGTCTGATGAAGTCGGCACTCGCCGGGACGCTGGAGCGCGCCCGCTCCACGTTCTCCACGATCAGCCTGGGGCAGAAGGTCGTCATCGGCATTCTGCTCGTCGGGCTGCTCCTCGGCGGGTTCTTCTTCTACCGCTGGATCACCGCCCCCACCCAGGCCCCACTGTTCTCCAACCTCGCGTCCTCGGACGCGTCGGCGATCGTCGACGAGCTCAACGCGGAGGGCGTCGCCTACACGCTCGCCGACGGCGGGCAGACGATCATGGTCGCCAAGGACCAGGTCTACAACCTGCGCCTGACCATGAGCGGCAAGGGCCTGCCCGCCGGCCAGGACACCGGGTACGCCCTGCTGGACCAGACCGGCATCACCACGAGCGAGTTCCAGCAGCAGGTGACCTACCAGCGGGCGCTGGAGGGCGAGCTCTCCAACACCCTCGAGGCACTCACGGGCGTCAACCAGGCCGTCGTGCACGTCGCCCTGCCCAAGGACGAGGTCTTCGTGACCGACCAGAAGAAGCCCACCGCATCGGTGCTGCTCGACCTGGCCCCCGGTACGAACCTCACCGGTGAGCAGATCCAGGCGGTCACCAACCTCGTCTCCTCCAGCGTCCAGGGCATGAACCCAGACCAGGTGACGGTCACCGACTCGACCGGTCACGTGCTCTCCGCGCCCGGCACCGGCATCACCGCGGGAGCCGGCGACGCCCGCTCCCAGGTGGAGCAGGAGTACGAGGCGCGGCTGGCCGCCAACGCCCAGCAGATCCTCGACACCGTCGTCGGTCCCGGCCACTCGAAGGTGTCGGTGCGCGCCGACGTCGACCTGAACAAGAAGCAGTCGACGTCGGAGACCTACACCTACAACAACGGGACGCCGCCGCTGTCGTCGAGCACGTCGAGCGAGAAGTACACCGGCAGCGGCACCCCGGTCGGCGGCGTCCTGGGCCCGGAGAACATGCCCGACGCGTCGTCCACCACCGGCGGGGCGTCGAGCTACGACAAGACGGCGACGACCGACAACAACGCCGTGGACAAGACGACGACCACCATCGACGCCGCGCCGGGTGCCCTGAACCGGCTCACGGTCTCGGTGGTCATGGACAACGGGGTCGCGGGCAGCCTCAACCAGAACCAGATCCAGTCGCTCGTCGGCAACGCCGTCGGCCTGGACACCGCCCGCGGCGACGCGATCACGGTGGCCTCCATGCCGTTCGACACGACCGCCGCCAAGAAGGCGGCCGCCGACCTGGCCGCGGCCAAGCAGGCCGAGTCCAGCGCCCAGATGTGGTCGATGATCAAGACCGGCGGCATCGCGGCGGGCATCGCTCTCGTCGTCCTCCTCGTCTGGCTGCGCTCGCGCCGCCGGGAGGAGATCGAGGAGGAGTACGAGCCGCTCGAGCTCAGCGACGACATGCTCGCCGAACTGGACCGGCTGCGGATCGCCAGCACCCGCGAGGCGGTCGAGGTCGACAACCGCGCGATGGAGCTGGAGGCCGCCGAGCGGCAGAAGGTCCGCGGCGAGATCTCCTCGATGGTCAGCGAGCGGCCCGACGAGGTGGCCGCGATGCTGCGCGGCTGGCTGAGCGAGAGCAAGTCGTGAGCGAGCGCGCCGGTACATCCAGGGACACAGCCCTGAACCAGCAGGCCACGGACATCAGCGAGGAGTCGGCATGAGCATCGCCAGCGTCGAGCAGCTCCTCGGGATGGGGGGCACCCCGAACCTGCCCGCCGTCCCCGCACCTCCCCCGCGTCCGGAGCTGCCGGGCCTGCGCAAGGCAGCCGTCTTCCTCGCCCAGATGTCGAAGGAAGAGGCCGGCATCCTGCTGTCCAAGCTGCGGCCGCGCGAGGTCGAGTCGCTGACCCGCGAGCTCATGCGCCTGGGCTCGGTCGAGGTCGAGGACGTCGACGGCGTCATGAACGAGTTCCACAGCCTCATGACCGCCCAGCACTTCATCGGCCGCGGCGGCGTCGACTTCGCCCGCGAGATCCTCGCGGCCGGTCTCGGCGAGGACAAGGCCGAGGGCATCCTGTCGCGGCTCAACGTCGTCTACACCGAGGTCCCGTTCGCCTCGCTGCGCAACGCCGACACCCGTCAGCTCGTCACGTTCCTCAAGGACGAGCACGCCCAGATCATCGCGCTGGTCCTCGCCCACCTGACGCCCGCTCAGGCGGCCGAGGTGCTGTCCGGCTTCGCCCCCGAGCAGCAGGCCGAGGTCGCGCACCGCGTCGCCACGATGGACCGCACCTCACCGGAGATGGTGCGCCTGGTCGAGGAGGAGCTGGGCCGCCGGATGGGCTCGCTGCTCGCGCACCAGGACATGACGACGGTCGGCGGCGTCGAGACCCTCGTCGAGATCATCAACCGCTCGCCGCGGCCCACCGAGCGCTCCATCCTCGAGTGGCTGGACAACACCGACCCCGAGCTCGCCGAGCAGGTCCGCTCCCAGATGTTCGTCTTCGAGGACATCGTCACGATCGACGACCGCTCCCTGCAGCAGGTGCTGCGCGAGGTGGAGGCCAACGACCTGGCGACGGCGCTCAAGGGTGTGCGGCCCGACGTCCGCGACAAGGTGGTCCGGAACCTCTCCGAGCGCGCCGCGGAGAACCTCAGCGAGGAGATCGAGCTGCTCGGCCCGGTGCGCACCCGCACCGTCGAGGAGGCCCAGGCGAAGGTCGTCAGCATCATCCGCGGCCTCGAGGAGTCCGGCGTGCTCACGCTGACGCGCGGTCAGGACGATGAGTTCGTTGCGTGAGGGTGTGCTGCTGCGCGGCGGAGGGACGCAGAAGGCGACCCCCTACCGCGAGCAGGGTCCCGTTCAGCACCCGACGCCGCGGGAGTCACCCGAGCAGCCGGCGCAGGTCGAGGAACGGCGGACGACGATCCGCCGGGCCGCGGACCTGCCGGTGGTCGGCGGCGGCAGCACGAGCTTCCGGCTCGGCGACGTGTACGCCGAGGAGCTGGACCGGCTGCGCCAGCACGCCCACGCGCAGGGGTTCGCGGCCGGCCACGCCGAGGGCATGCAGGCCGCTGCCACCGTCGTCGCCGACACCGAGCGCGCCGCCGCGGCCCGGCTGGCCGACGTCCAGGCGCGCTGGGAGCGGCGGGTGGCGTCGGCCGTCGCCGCTCTCGGCACGGCGGCCACCCGCTTCGACGAGGCCACCGTCCCCCTGGCCGAGGACATCCGCGAGACGATCATGGGCACGGTCCTGACCCTCGTCGAGGACCTGCTCGGGCGGGAGCTCGCGCTCGCGGACTCCCCCGTGCTCGACGCGGTGCGGCGCGCGCTGGCTCTCGTGCCGGCCGACTCGCCCGCCGTCGTCCGGGTGCACCCCGACGACATCGGCGAGATCCCGGCCGGGGCGCTGGCCGAGCTCCCCGAGACAGTCCGCGTCGTCGCCGACCCGACCGTCGAGCGGGCCGGCGCGGTCGCCGAGACCGGGCCCCGGCGGATCGACGCCCAGCTGATGGCCGCGCTCGAGCGGGTGCAGGCGGTCCTCTCCTCATGACGATCTCCCCCGCGCTGATGACCCGGGCCCGCGCGGCAGCCCGGCCGCAGGTGACCGGCTCCGTCAGCGGCGCCATGGGCCTGACCATGACCGTCGACGGGCTCTCCGCCGCGGTCGGCGACCTGGTCGAGGTCGACCCGGGCGAGCGCGGGCTGCTCGCCGAGGTGGTCGCCGTCAGCCGCGACCGGCTGACCTGCATGCCGCTCGGCACCCTCTCCGGTGTCCACGCCGGCGCCCCCGTCCGCGCGACGGGCATGCCGTTGCAGGTGCCCGTCGGCGACGCGCTGCTCGGCCGGGTGCTCGACGGCCTGGGCCGCCCCGTCGACGGCGGTCCCGCCCTGGGTTCGCTCGTCTCCTACGTCGACCTGGCCAGCGAGACCCCGCACGTGCTGTCGCGCACGCGGGTCGACCAGCCGCTCACCTTCGGCGTCCGCGCACTGGACACCCTGGTGCCCTGCGGCAAGGGACAGCGCCTGGGCATCTTCGCCGGTTCCGGCGTCGGCAAGTCCAGCCTGCTGGCCCAGATCACCCGCGGCACGGACGCCGACGTCCGCGTCATCGGGCTGATCGGCGAGCGTGGCCGTGAGGTCAAGGAGTTCCTCGACGAGAACCTCGGCGCCGAGGGCATGGCGCGCACGGTCGTCGTCGTCGCGACGTCCGACGAGCCCCCGCTGGTACGTCTCAAGGCCGCGTTCGTGGCCACCCGCATCGCCGAGGCCTTCCGGGACCAGGGCCGCGACGTCCTGCTGCTGATGGACTCGATCACCCGCACCGCGATGGCCCAGCGCGAGGTCGGCCTGTCCGCCGGCGAGCCGCCGGCCACGCGCGGGTACCCGCCGAGCGTCTTCGCGATGATGCCGCAGCTGCTGGAGAAGGCCGGCACGGGCGTGACCGGATCGATCACCGGCCTGTACACGGTGCTGGTGGAGGGCGACGACCACAACGAGCCGATCGCCGACACCGCCCGGTCCATCCTCGACGGGCACATCGTGCTGACCCGCAAGCTCGCCACCACCGGCCACTTCCCGGCCATCGACGTGCTCGAGTCGATCTCCCGGGTGGCGTCGGCGGTCGTCCCGCCGCAGCAGATGGCCGACGCCCGCGAGGTCCGCCGGCTGATGGGCGCGCTGCGCGACGTCCGGGAGCTGATCGAGATCGGCGCGTACCAGACCGGCACCGACCCCCTGGTCGACCGGGCGCGCCAGCTCGCGCCGGCGATCGAGTCCTTCCTGCAGCAGCCGATGGGTGAGTCGACCCCGCCGACGGAGTCGTGGGCGTGGCTGCAGCGGATCGTGAGCGGCTCGTGACCAGCGCTGAGCGAGGTCGCGCTCCGGTCGTGACCAGCGCGGTCGACTCGCGCAGGGGTACAGCGTGAAGAGGGCTGCCTTCCGGCTGCAGCCGGTCCTCGAGCTGCGCCGCACCGAGGAGCGGGCCGCCGCCGCCCTGGCGGCGCAGGCCGCGAACACCGCCGCCGACGCCGACCGACGGGCGACCGAGTACGAGACCGCGCTGGGCGCGGCCGTGCTGCCGCAGTCGCTGCAGGCGCGCGACTTCGTCCTGGCGATGACCCTGATGCGCACCGCCGCGACCGACGCCTCCGACGCCCGCGCCCTGGCCACCGCCCAGGCGGAGCAGGCCGAGCTGGTGCGCGCCCGGTGGACCGCCGCCGCCCAGCGGACCAAGGGCATGGAGAAGCTGAAGGAGCGCCACCAGCTGGCCCTGCAACACGCCGAGGACGCGGCCGAGGAGCGCGCCGTCGACGACCTGGTCACCGGCCGCGCCGGCCGCCGTAGGGCCGCCGATGTCCATGCGGCCGAGGAGGTCCCGTGGACGGAGTGACCCAGGTCCAGAGCCGGATCAGCGAGATCCAGTCACGCTTCCTGTCCTCGACCAGGTCGACCGGCTCCGGCGACTGGGCGACCGTCGCGGCGAAGGCCGGCCTGAACTCCACCTCGGCGCTCTCGACGACCAGCATCGGAACGACTGCGTCGGAGAGCGCGGTCGTCTCCCAGGCGCAGCAGTACATCGGCGTGCCCTACGTGTGGGGCGGCACCGATCCGGCCAAGGGCCTGGACTGCTCGGGCCTGACCCAGGTGGTCTACAAGAACCTCGGCATCGACCTGCCGCGCACCGCATCGCAGCAGGCCACCTCGGGCCGGCCCGTCGCCTCGCTCGCCGACGCCCGCCCCGGTGACCTCGTGTTCTTCGACTACTCGTCCTCGCGCGCCGGGATCGACCACGTGGGGGTCTACGTCGGCAACGGCAAGATGATCGCCGCCCCGCAGGCGGGCGAGTCGGTCAAGGTGCAGGACGTCGGCAATCCCACCGTCATCCGCCGGATCCTCCCCGAGCAGACGACCGCGATGCCGTCCCCGACCGCCGGTGCGGCGCTGGCCGGTGTGCCGTACGCCGACCTCTTCAGCCGGGCGGCGAGCCGCTACGGCGTCGACGCCTCGTTGCTCGCCGCGATGGCCAGCCAGGAGTCCGGCTTCAACTCCCAGGCCGTCTCCCCCGCGGGAGCCCAGGGCCTCATGCAGTTCATGCCGTCCACGGCCAAGGGGCTCGGCGTGAACGCGATGGACCCGAACTCGGCGATCGACGGCGCGGCCCGCTACCTGAGCAGCCTGACCAGGCAGTTCGGCTCCACCGACCTGGCCCTGGCGGCGTACAACGCCGGCCCCGGAACGGTGAGCCGGTACGGCGGCATCCCGCCGTACTCCGAGACCCAGAACTACGTGCGCAGCGTGATGAGCAAGGCGGAGGCCTACCGATGAACGCACCCGTGACCACGAACCCGGTCCGGACGACGTCGACCGGGAGCGCCACGTCCCGCAGCTCGGCTCCCGGCCGCGGTGGCGACGCGTTCGCGTCGATGCTCGACGACGCCATGTCCACCGACCGCGCCGGCGGCCGGGGTCCCTCGGAGCGGGACATCGAGCGTCGGAGCACGCCGGACGACCGCGCCACCTCTCGCGCTGCCGACCGGGCCGAGCGGAGGGACGACGCTGCCGACCGGGCTGCGGACAAGGCCGAGAAGGCCGGGGACCGCGCGGCCCACCGCGCTCAGCGGGCGGCAGCGCACGCAGCCCCCCGCTCCGTGAAGGCCGTCGGGCACCCCGCGACGGACGCCGACGCCGACGCCGCGATCACGACCGGCGACACCTCGGTCCCCGCTCCGGCGACGGGCACCGACGGTCCCCTCGCCATCGACCCGGACGGTGCTCCCCCGGCGCTCGACGCCGCGACCGCCGGGGGCGGAGTGCCGGCTGCCGTGTGGGCGCTGCTGATGGGTGGCGCTGTCCCGCCGACGCCGGCGCCGGACGCCGCTCCGACCACCGGCACGGGAACCACCCCGCTCGCCGGTATCGCCGCCGGGGCCGCCGCCGCGTCCGTCGACCCGGCCGCGGTCGGTGTCCCGGACACCGCGCCGGGCACCGGCACCGCTCCGGCCCGGTCGGCGGTGGTGGTGGACACCGACGCCGCGCCGTCGGCCACCGCGCGCCGTCCTGCCGCCGCGTCCCCGACCGCCGCCGAGGCAGCGCTCTCCGACTTCACCGTCGTCCGCGCCGACGACCTCCCGACCGCGGCGCCGGTCACCGCCGCGCCCCCTGCGGCCGGGCCGACCCCCGCGACGGCGACCGTGGACGCCGCAGCCGCTCGACCGGCCGACCTGCCCGCGGCCGACGCCACCGCCCCCGGGACGACACCGTCGGTCCTCCCCCCGGACGCCGCCGCCGTTCCCACTGCGCCCACGCCCCAGCGCGCCTCCGATCCGGTCGCCGCCCCCACGTCCGACGTCTCCCTGCCCGTGGCCGGGACCGGGACCGCCGGCCAGGGCCGGTCCGCCGGCACCGACACGTCCTCCCAGCAGGGCTCGGCCGACGGCGGCGCCACCCCGGCGCCGGCGCCGGTGCTGCCGTCGGGCGCCCCCGTCACGACTGTGCCGACCCTGGCGACCGCTGCCGCCGGCGGGGCGACCGGCGCCGCGGCCTCCCAGCCGGTGGGGACCCAGGTCGCCCGGCAGGTCGCGGTCCTGGCGAACGGCCCGGACGGCGCGCACACCATGACCCTGGTCCTCACCCCGGACTCCGTCGGACCGGTCGAGGTCCAGGTGACCCTGCAGAAGGGCACCATCGACCTGCACCTGCGCGGGGCGCACGAGCACGGCCGGGCCGCACTCCTCGAGGCGCTCCCCGACCTGCGCCGCGATCTCGAGGCCGCCGGTCTCACCACCTCCCGGCTGGAGGTCGACCGCGACAGCGGTGGGGCCTGGCTGGCCCGGCACAGCGCCCAGCAGCAGGCCCAGCAACAAGCCATGGCCCAGCAGCAGGGCTTCGGCGACCGGGGCAGCCGGCAGGACCCGGGCGACGGCCGGTCACGACCGTGGGAACGGCCTGCCGATACCGGGGTCAGTGGGCCCGCGCCCTCCGCCAACCGATCCACGTCGTCCGGCGTGGACTACCGCGTCTGAAGAAGGAGCGACCGACCGATGCCGGACGCAGTGAGCGGGACCGCCGGAACCGCATACGTCCCCGCCACCACCACGGTGGAGCGGAAGGACCAGGGCAGCACCAAGGACATGTTCCTCAAGCTCCTCATCGCTCAGATGAAGTACCAGGACCCGTCCAACCCGGCGAGCAGCAGCGAACTGATGGCGCAGAACGCGACCTTCACGCAGGTGGAGAAGCTCGAGGAGATCGCCAAGCAGAACGCGTCGATGCTGGCCCTCCAGCGCTCCAGCAGCGCCGGCGCGCTGGTGGGCCGCACGGTCACCTACAGCGACTCGAGCGGCGCCAAGCAGACCGGACTCGTGACGTCGGTCCGCCTCGGCAACGACACGACCGAGGCGTCGGTCATGGTCGGCGGCGTGTCCGTCGCCATGGGCCGCATCACCGAGGTCGCGAGCACCCCGGCGAGCGCCTGACCGTCGTCCCGACCACTCCCGACTCCCCCGCCACCCGGCGGACCCAACACTCGAGGAGCAACTCCCGTGCTTCGTTCCATGTTCTCGGCCGTCTCCGGCCTCCGCGCCCACCAGACCAAGATGGACGTCACCGGCAACAACATCGCCAACGTCAACACGGTCGGCTACAAGAGCAGCCAGACCGTCTTCCAGGACACCCTCTCCCAGGTCGTCCGCGCCGGTGGCGCACCGGCGGCCGACCGTGGCGGCACAAACCCGGCCCAGGTCGGGCTCGGCGTGAAGCTGGCCGCCACCACCACCAACTGGACTCAGGGCGCCACGCAGACCACGGGCCGGTCGACGGACTTCATGATCGAGGGCGACGGCTTCTTCGTCACCCGCTCCGGCACCGAGAACCTGTACACCCGCGCCGGCTCCTTCGACTTCGACGGGGAGGGCAAGCTGGTCACGCCCAACGGCGGCGTGCTGCAGGGCTGGATGGCCAACAAGGCCGGCGTCGTCAACCCCAACGGTCCGATCGGTGACCTCTCGGTGCCCTACGGCCAGATCGTCAACCCGAAGCAGACCAGCACCGGCGCGCTCGGCGGCAACCTTCCCGCGGCCGCGATCGCCGGTGACACGTTCCAGACCGGCGTCACGATGTACGACAGCCAGGGCGTCGCGCAGAAGGTGTTCTACAACTTCACGAAGACGGCGACGGACAACACCTGGACCCTCGACATCACCCACGAGAACGGCACCGCGCTGCTGGTCCCGAGCGCCACGGTCGCCTTCGACTCCGCTGGTGCCCTCGTCACCCCGGCGACTCCTCCGGGCACCATCGCCCCGTTCACGCCGCCGGTGGCCACCTTCCCGAGCTGGACCGGTTCGGTGACCGTCGACGTCTCCGCGCTGACCCAGTTCGGCGGCGCCAGCACCGTCACGGCCACCGACCAGGACGGCTACGCGCTGGGTTCGCTGCAGTCCTTCCAGCTCGGCAACGACGGAACGATCACCGGCGTCTACTCCAACGGACTGCGCCAGCCCATCGGCCAGCTCGCGCTGGCGTCGTTCAGCAACCCGAGCGGGCTCGAGAAGGCCGGCAGCTCGACCTTCCGGGTCGGGGTCAACTCGGGCACGGCCTCCGTCGGCCTGGCCGGCGTGGGGGGGCGCGGCGTGCTCAACTCCGGCGCGCTCGAGATGTCGAACGTCGACCTCGCCGAGGAGTTCACCGGCCTGATCGTCGCCCAGCGCGGCTTCCAGGCCAACAGCCGCGTGATCACGGCCTCCGACGAGATCCTCCAGGACCTGGTCAACCTCAAGCGATAAGCGGTGACCCCGGGCGGCCCGGTCACTCCTCGGAGTGACCGGGCCGCCCCGCTTTCCGCGTCGTTCCGGGCCTCGCCGGGCCCGCGACGGGGCTTGTTCGGCTCAAGGAAAGACGCTGGTGAGCCGAAGAGAAACAGTGACTCCCCCTGACCACGGGTCAGCGGGTTCCCGACGAGCAAGAGGACCGATCCGTGATCCGTGTGACGCGCTTGAACGGAGAGCGGTTCGCGCTCAACCCCGACCTGATCGAACGGGTCGAGGGCCACCCCGACACCGTCGCCTTCCTGGTGGACGGCACCAAGTACGTGGTCAAGGAGAGCGTGGACGAGGTTCTCGACGAGATCCGCGAATACCGCGCCCAGATCCTCGCCACCTCCTACGAGATGGACCGGGGCGAGTACCGCTCCGGGCTGTCCGAGCAGACCCCCGACGACGCGGCGGGGAGCTCCTCCGTCGTCCCGTTCCCGAGCCGAGAGGAGCGCTGACCCATGGATCCGGCGACCCTGATCGGCATCGCCGCGGCGGCCGGCTCGCTGCTCATCATGATGATCATGGAGGGCTCCAGCCCCATGGCCATCATCCTGGTGCCACCGATGATCCTGGTGTTCGGCGGCACGTTCGGTGCGGCGATCGCCGGCTCGGCCATGGCCGACGTCATGAAGATCGGCGGCTGGTTCAAGCAGGCGCTGATGCCGGCGAAGGTGCCCCCGATCGCCGACCGCATCGCCACCCTGGTCTCCCTGGCGGAGAAGGCCCGCAAGGAGGGCCTGCTCGCGCTGGAGGCGCAGGTCAAGGACATCGACGACCCGTTCCTCAAGCGCGGGCTGCAGATGGGCATCGACGGCACCGACCCGGAGGAGCTGCGCACCGTCCTCGAGGGTGAGATCTCGGCCAAGAAGGGCGAGGACAAGGTCGCCGCCAAGTTCTTCACCGCGATGGGCGGCTACGCGCCCACCGTCGGGATCATCGGCACCGTCGTCGGCCTGATCCACGTGCTGGAGAACCTGTCCGACCCCGGCGCGCTGGGCCCGCTCATCGCCGGCGCGTTCGTCGCCACGCTCTGGGGGGTGCTCTCGGCCAACATCTTCTGGCTGCCCATGGGCGCCAAGATCACCCGGATCAGCGAGCTGCAGGCCGCGCAGATGGAGCTCCTGGTCGAGGGCATCACCGAGATCCAGGCCGGCACCAGCCCGCGCGCCGTCCGCCAGAAGCTGACCGCACTCGTGCCGCCCAGTGAGGTCGCGCGGGAGGCGGCATGAGCGGCTCCGCGCACCCGGGCCGCAAGCGCCCGAAGAAGCACGAGGAGGAGGAGCACGAGAACCACGAGCGGTGGCTGGTCTCCTACGCCGACATGGTCACCCTGCTCATGTGTCTGTTCATCGTCCTCTTCGCGATGAGCCAGGTCGACAAGGCCAAGTTCGCCGCCCTCGCCTCCGGCCTGTCGACCAGCTTCGGCGCACCGATCACCGCCCTGCCGGGCACCACGCCCCCGGGCTCGGTGCTCGACTCGCTGCCCGCGCCGGCCGACATCGCCCAGGGCATCGCCAACGGTCAGCAGGCCGACCAGGCCCAGGTCGCGAAGGCCGCCGCGGAGGCCGCCCTCCAGCGGGCACAGAACGTCGCCGGGGAAGCGCAGCACGCCTACGACGAGCTCGCCGCCGCGCGCGACAAGATCGACGCGGCGCTGCAGAAGGCGGGGTACGGCGGCGCCGCGCGGTACCAGATCGACGAGCGCGGACTGGTCGTGCACATCGTGGCCGACGCCGTCCTCTTCGACGCGGAGGAGGCCGTTCTCCGGCCCAAGGGCAAGCAGATCCTGGACGCCGTCGCCCCCACGCTGAGCGGGTTGCCCAACGTGCTGCGCATCGAGGGCCATGCCAACCACCTGCCGGTCACGCGCGGCGGCAAGTGGCCGTCGAACTGGGAGCTGTCGGCCTACCGGGCCACCACCGTGCTCACCTACCTGGCACACGACGGCGTCGCCGAACCGCGGATGTACGCCGCCGGGTACGGATCGACCCAGCCCCTCGTCCCGATCACCGACCCGACCGCGCTCAGCGTCAACCGTCGCGTCGACATCGTCGTCCTGTCCAACGCCTCGGCAGAGGCCAACGCCCTGCTGCCGGGGATCGACGCCGCCCATCAAGGAGTCACGCCATGAGCACCCGCACCAAGGAGAAGGCCGCGGAGACCGAGCAGGCTCCCACGAAGGGCAAGAAGAAGCTGCTGCTCGTCGTCCTGGTGCTGCTGCTCGCCGCGGGCGGCGCCGCGTACTTCTTCCTGTTCAGCGGGAGCTCGACGCCGAGCAAGCCGGTGTCCAGCGGCACCTTCCTGACGCTCGACCCGGTCGCGGTCAACCTGGCCGGCGGCGGCTACCTGAAGGTCGGGGTGGCACTGGAGCTGACGACGGACGGCGCCTCCGGCGGCGAGCACGGTGGCGTGGACGGCTCCAAGGCGACCGACCTCATCATCTCGACGTTCTCCCAGGCGGCGCCCGGCGACGTCACCGGCGCGCGCGACGCCCTGAAGGCCGCTCTCCAGCAGAAGATCATCGATGCCTACACCGAGGACCACAAGCAGCTGGTGATGGGCATCTACTACACGGACTACGTGACCCAGTGACGCCGTGACCCAGTAGCACCATCCGCCACACCCTCCCCGAGTGACCGGCGGCGCCACGGCGCCGCCGGTCAGGGTCGGTCCCGTCCCCGCCGATGAGGTGGAACGTGACCGAACCATCGACCGGACCGGCCCCCACGGAGCCGGATCCCCAGTCAGCGGCGGAGTCACCCGTCCCACCGGCCGAGACCTCCGCAGAGGCGCCCCCGGCGGCCGAGGACGCCGCCCCCGCCACCCCGTCCGTACCGGCCGCGGCCGAGGCGCCTGCCGCGCCCGCTCCTGCTCCCGCACCGGCCGCCCCGGCCGCCCCCGTCACGCCCGGCGGGCGCCGTCGTGGAACGCCGAAGACCTACGACTTCCGCCGGCCGACGAAGCTCTCCCGTGAACACGTCCGGGTGCTGCAGATCGCGCAGGAGGCCTTCGCCCGCCAGGCGACCACGATCCTCACCACGTTCCTGCGGGCGGGCGCCCGGCTGGAGCTGATCGGGATCGAGCAGTCCTCCTACGACGACTACATCGTCACCCTGCCGAACCCGGTCTACATCTCCACGTTCAGCCTCGAGCCGATGGCCGGGAAGGGGATGCTCGCCTACCCGCTCGACATCGCCATGGCGATCGTCGACCACATGCTCGGTGGTTCAGGCAACGCCGACCAGCCCAGCCGGCCGATGACGGCGATGGAGACCACCATCACCAACCACCTGCTGGACCGGTTGCTCGACGAGTTCGCGGTGTCGTTCGCGACGATCACCGACATCCAGCCGGCTCTCCTCGGACACGAGTACAACCCCCAGCTGGCCCAGGCCGCCGCGGGCTCGGACACCGTGATGGTCGCGTCGTTCACGATGTCGGTGGGCAGCCGGGAGGGCGAGGCCACGCTGGTCCTGCCGTTCTCCTCGTTCGCGCAGGCGCTGAACAACGCGGCGTCCCCCCAGCTGTCGGACTCCGCGCTGGCCAAGCGCAAGCGCGCCGCCGAAGCGCTGACCGCGCGGCTGAACCTCGTGCCGGTCGACGTCAGCGTGCGCTTCGCGCCGCTGACCGTCTCCTCGGCCGACCTGCTCTCCCTCGCCGTCGGTGACGTGCTGCTGCTGCGGCACCCCCCGGACGCGCCGCTGGAGGTCACCACGAACGACGTGACGTTCGCCTACGCGATCGCCAGCAACCACCGGCGCCGTCTGGCCGCCGCCATCGTCCCGACCCCGTACGCCGCCGCGAAGGACACAGCATGAGCACCGACACGTCGCAGGACTCCCAGACCGTCTCCGCGGTGGTCACCGCGGCCGCCCGCGCGGCCGCCTCCCTCGTGCCCGCCACGGTCGAGCTGATCCCCGGGAACCCGGTCAGCGACCCGGACGCCGTCCCGCTGCCGCCCGGCGCCACGTCCGCGGTCGCGGCCGGGCTGTCCGGCGAGGTCAGCGGGGACATGGTCCTGGTCATCTCCGCCGACGTGGTGGAGGCCCTGAACAACTCCCCCGTCGGCAAGATGGACGTCGCCGCCGCGCTGCGGCCGGCCCTCGAGGCCGCCGCGGCCACGCTGGGCCGCGTGCGCGTCGCCTCCGAGCGCATGGAGGAGCCGGTCGCCGCCCTGGACGGGCTCCGCGACAAGGGCATGTTCGTCGCCGTTCCGCTGCTCGCCGACGGCGAGCACCAGGCCACGTTCGCCCTCCAGGTCACCCTCCCGAACACCCGTAGCCAGCGCGGCAGCCTCGACCTGCTGCGGCACGTCGCCATGGAGGTGACCGTCGAGATCGGCCGCACCCGCATGACCGTGCAGGAACTGCTCTCGCTGCACCCGGGCGAGGTGGTCGAGCTCGACCGTGCGGCCAGTGCCCCTGCCGACCTGCTCGTCAACGGCACGCTGATCGCCCGCGGCGAGGTCGTCGTCGTGGACGAGGACTTCGGTCTGCGGATCAGCGAGATCGTGACCGATGCCGCCGAGCTGGGGGCCGTTTCCGCATGACCTGGATGATCATCCGGCTGATCCTGTCCCTGGGCTTCATCGCCGTCGTGCTGCTCTGGGCCGCGCGGCTGGCGAAGAAGAAGGGCCTGGGTCAGGGCAACGGCCTCATCGAGGTCGTCGCGCGGCAGCGCATGGGCCGGTCCAGCACCGTCAACGTCGTCCGCATCGCCGACGTCGTCCTGGTCATCGGTGCCACGGAGGAGCAGGTGACCCTGCTCGCCGAGGTCGACTCCGAGATCGTGGACTCGGCGCTGGCCGCGCGCCGCCTGCCGGCCCCGCGGCCCGCGGCCAACGCCACCACGGCGGACGCTGCCCCCGCGTCGGCCGGTGCGAGTGTCGTCACCGCGCGCACGTCGAGCGGCGCGCTGGCCGGCTCGGTCTTCGACCCCGCCGGCTGGGGCACGTTCGTGCACTCGCTGCGCGAGCGGACGGTGCGCAAGCCGTGACGGCGTCGACCGCACGCCGCGCCGCGGCGGCCGGCGGCACCACGAGGGTCCCGTCGACCCGTCGGCGTGCGGCCCTGGTGCTGCTGCTCGCCGTGCTCAGCAGCGTGGCTCTGGCCGTCCTGGCCGGGCCCGCCTCGGCCGCGCCGACCTCCCCGGTCGCCCCCACCGCGCCGGTCTCGCCGGTGGTGCCCGGCGCCGGCACGGTCGACATCTCCGTCGGCGACGGCACACCCAGCTCCTCGATCACGCTGATCCTCGCGATCACGGTGCTGTCGATCGCCCCGTCGGTCCTCCTGCTGTGCACCTCGTTCACCAAGATCATCGTGGTGCTCGGGCTCACCCGGAACGCGCTGGGCCTGCAGACGTCGCCGCCGAACCAGGTGCTCACCGGCATCGCCCTGTTCCTGACGCTGTTCGTCATGGGGCCCGTCTTCTCCGACATCAACAAGGACGCCGTCCAGCCGTACATGGACGGAACCATGACGGTGTCGCAGGCCTACGACGCCGGCGTCGTCCCCCTGCAGAAGTTCCTGCTCGCCAACACCCGCGAGGACGAGCTCAAGCTGATGATCGGCCTCTCGGGCGAGGAGGCGCCCAAGGACAAGGCCGACGTCAGCATGACCACGCTGATCCCGGCGTTCGTGCTCTCGGAGCTCAAGAGCGCCTTCATCATCGGGCTGGTCATCTTCATCCCGTTCCTGGTGCTGGACATGCTGGTCAGCGCCTCGCTCATGGCGATGGGCATGATGATGGTGCCGCCCACCATCGTGTCGCTGCCGTTCAAGTTGCTGCTCTTCGTCGTCGTCGACGGCTGGGCGCTGATCACCACAGCCCTCGTGCACTCCTACGGAGGCGGTGGTTAGCCATGAGCGACGCAGACGTCACCCAGATCGCGGCCCAGACGATGATGCTGGCCGCGAAGGTCGCCGCCCCCATCCTGCTGACCGCTCTCCTGGTCGGTTTCCTGATCTCGCTCTTCCAGGCGGCGACCCAGATCCAGGAGCCGACGCTGTCCTTCGTGCCGAAGATGATCGCCGTCGCCATCGCGCTGCTGGTCACCGGCAACTGGGTGCTCTCCGAGCTGGTCAGCTTCACGCAGGCGCTGTTCCACCAGCTGCCGGCGCTGCTCGACCGGACCTGAGGCCGCCATGGACCTCTCGGTCCCGGCGACGACGCTGGCGGCACTCCTGCTCGGGACGGCGCGTGCCACCGGGTTCGTGCTGCTGGCCCCGCCGTTCAACTCGAAGGCGATCCCCGGCCCGGTCAAGGCCGCCTTCGCCATGGCCCTGTCGGTGCTGCTCTCGACCAAGATCGCGGCGGGCCTGCCGGCGCCCACGGCCGGCTATCTCGTCGTCACCGCGCTGACCGAGGTGGTCATCGGTGCGGCCCTCGGCTTCGTCGTCCAGGTGCTCTTCACGGCCGTGCAGATGGCCGGCGACCTGATCGACGTCACCGGCGGTTTCTCGCTGCAGCCCGCCTTCGACCCGCTGTCCATGACCCAGCACGCCACGGTCGGCCGGCTGCACTACCTGCTGGCCATCACGCTGCTGTTCACCAGCGGCGGGCACCTGCTCATCGTGCGGGGGTTCGCCACCTCCTACGTCGGCCTGCCGGTCGGCGGGAACGTGCCGACGGACCAGATCGCGGCGGTCATGGTGAAGGCGTTCTCGATGATGTTCCTGGCCGGGCTGCAGATCGCCGGGCCCATGGTCGCCGTCCTGCTGCTGGCCGACGTCGCCCTGGCGCTGCTCAGCCGGGCCGCCCCCGCGCTCAACATGTTCCAGCTGGGCTTCCCGGTGAAGATCATGCTGACGCTGACGATGCTCGGCCTGACCTTCCCGCTGCTACCGCCCGCCCTGGACGCCCTCATGGAGCACGCCACCCGCGCGATGCTCTCGCTGCGGGGGGGCTGACCGGTGGCGGTGAGCCGTGGCTAAGGACGGCCCGGGTGGTGAGAAGACCGAGAAGCCCACTCCCCAGCGCCTGAAGAAGGCGCGCAAGGAAGGGCAGATCCCGCGTACCCAGGAACTCGGCACCTGGCTCGGCGTCGCGGCGGCCAGCGTGCTGCTCCCGGGGCTGGTGAGCAACTCGTTCGACGCCGTGCAGAAGCTGTTCCTGCAGGTCGGCGCCGTGGCCAAGCACCCCGAGACGGAGGCACTGTCGGCCCTGATGGGTCAGGCGCTGTCGGCGTTCGTCACGACCCTGCTCCCGATGGCGGTCGGGATGATGGTGGTCGGTACGGCCGCCTCGGCGGCCCAGGGCGGCGTCACGGTGTCGACCAAGTCGATGAAGCCGACGCTGAAGAAGCTCAACCCCTTCCCCGGGATCAAGCGCATGTTCGGCACCCAGGGCCTCTGGGAGACGACCAAGGCGCTGATCAAGACCGCGGCGCTCGGCACCGTCGTGATCATCACCAGCGACCGGGCTCAGCACCTGGTCTCCTCCGCCGGTGCCCTGCCGCTGTCGGCGGTGGCGGCCACGTTCACGTCCTCGGCGATCATGATGTTCCGCGTCGTCGCGATCACCGGGCTGCTCATCGCGGTCGCCGACTACGTCGTCGTCCGCATGAAGACGATGAAGAAGCTCAAGATGAGCAAGTACGAGATCACCCAGGAGCACAAGCAGTCCGAGGGTGACCCGCACATGAAGGCGCACCGTCGCGGGGTGGCGCTGTCGATGTCGCGCAACCGCATGATGGCCGACGCCGCCGAGGCCGACGTTCTGCTGGTCAACCCCACCCACGTCGCCGTCGCGCTGAAGTACGACCCGGCGAAGGGCGCCCCCCGGGTGGTCGCGAAGGGCGCCGGCGAGGTCGCCGCGCGACTGCGTGCGATCGCTGCCGAGAACCGCGTGCCCATGGTGCAGGACATCCCGCTCGCCCGGGCGCTGCACTCCTCCTGCGAACTGGGGCAGGAGGTGCCGGCGCAGCTGTTCACCGCCGTGGCCCGCGTGCTGGCCTTCGTCATGCACCTGGGGGCGCGCGGCGTGAAGGGCGGTTTCCACCGGCCGGGCTTCGAGCCGCCGGAGACCAAGGACCTGCCGAAGGCCGGCCGCCGCCGCATCGCCGCCTGAGCCCGTGATGATCAGCGTCGCTGATCATCACGGGTCCTCCCTCACGGTCGACGGTGAGGGAGGACCCGTTTCGGTGAGGTGGGACGGCGCCATCGGCGGGGGTACCGGCGGCTGACGGCCCTGCCGATGAGGAGGGGGTGAGCCAGCGTCCGTCGTCCCCGCGCGGGGTGGACGCATGAAGAACGTGAGCAAGGTGGCCGTCCCCATCGGGGTCGTCGCCATCGTCCTGATGCTCGTGGTCCCGCTGCCGGCGGCGATCCTCGACCTGCTGCTCGGCCTGAACATCACGTGCTCGCTGCTGATCCTGCTCGTCTCGATGCAGATCAAGAAGCCGCTGGACTTCGCGGTCTTCCCCTCCCTGATCCTCATCGCCACGCTGTTCCGGCTCTCGCTGAACGTGTCCTCGACGCGGCTCGTGCTCAGCGACGGCTACGCCGGCAAGGTCATCGAGGCGTTCGGCCACTTCGTCATCGGCGGCTCGCTGGTCGTCGGGCTCGTGATCTTCGTGATCCTCACGATCATCCAGTTCGTGGTCATCACGAACGGTGCCGGCCGCGTCGCCGAGGTCGGGGCCCGCTTCACCCTCGACGCCATGCCCGGTAAGCAGATGGCCATCGACGCCGACCTGAACGCGGGGCTGATCAACGAGGCGCAGGCCCGCAAGCGTCGCTTCGAGGTGACCGCGGAAGCCGACTTCTACGGCTCGATGGACGGTGCGTCGAAGTTCGTCAAGGGCGACGCGATCGCCGGCATCATCGTCACGATCATCAACCTGATCGGCGGCTTCGCCATCGGGGTCATCCAGAAGGGCATGGCGCCGGGCGACGCCGTATCCACGTACTCGCTGCTGACCGTCGGCGACGGCCTGGTCTCCCAGATCCCCGCCCTGCTGCTCTCGACCGCGACCGGCATCATCGTGACCCGGTCGGCCACCGAGGGCGACATGGGCACCGACCTGCTCGCGCAGCTCGGCCGGTTCAAGCAGCCGATCCGGATCGCCGGAGGCGCGGCCATCGCGCTCTGCCTGATCCCCGGGCTGCCGAAGCTGCCGTTCCTCGTCATCGGTTCCGCCTTCCTCATCATGGCCGCCCGCATGTCGGAGGTGGCGCCGGTCGACGAGGAGGCCGAGGCCGCGGCGGCCGCGCTCGAGAACGAGCCCAAGCCCGACTCCCCCGAGGCCATCGCCGAGAAGATGCGCGTCGACCCGCTGGAGCTCGAGGTCGCCTTCGACCTCGTCGAGCTGGTGGACCCGACCCGCGGCGGTGACCTGCTCGACCGGGTCAAGGCGCTGCGCCGCAAGGTCGCGATGGAGACCGGTCTGGTCATCCCGCTGGTCCGCACCCGCGACAACCTGGACCTCCCCGGCTCCCAGTACGTCATCTGGCTCAACGGCGTGCCGGCGGCGAAGGGCATCTCGCCGAGCGGCACGGTGCTCGCCATCGGCGACAATCTCGACGGACTGCCGGGCAAGGCGACGCGCGAGCCCGTCTTCGGCCTTGCCGCCAAGTGGGTCCCGGTGGAGCTGCAGCGCCAAGCCGAGCTGTCCGGCGCGACGGTCGTCGACCGCTCGTCGGTCATCACGACCCACCTCGCCGAAGTCGTCCGGCAGAACGCCGCCGACCTGCTCGGCCGCGAGGACGTGCGCCTGCTCGTCGAGATGGTCCGCCGCACGCATCCCGTCGTCGTCGAGGAACTGACCCCCACCCTGCTCACATTGGGAGAGGTGCAACGCGTGTTGCACGCGTTGCTCGAAGAGGGTGTGTCGATCCGGGACCTGGTGCGCATCTTCGAGGCACTCTCTGTACGTGCAAAGACGTCCACCGATCTCGACGGTCTCGTCGAGGCGGCCCGGGCGGCACTCGGCTCGGCGATCAGTCATCCGTACGTGACGCCCGACGAGCGCCTCCACGTCTTCACGCTCGACCCCGGCTTCGAGCAGCGCCTCCTCGAGGCGGTCCGGCCGAGCGACGCCGGGCTCGTGCTCGCCCTCGACGCCGGCGCCATCGATGCCCTCGTCCACGGCTGCAGCGGCCTGCTCGAAGAGGCCGAGCGGTCGGGTCTGTCACCCGTCCTCGTCTGCTCGCCCCAGGTCCGGGCCCCCCTGGCCCGCCTGATGCGGCAGGTCCTGCCCCGCCTGCCGGTGATCTCCTACGCCGAGGTCTCCCGGACGGCACAGATCGAATCGCTGGGAGTTGTGAGCGGTGCCGTTGCGATCCGTTGAGGCCGCCACGCGCGACGACGCGATCGCCGCGGCGCGCGAACAGTTCGGTCCGTCCGCCCGCGTGGTCGGCGTCCGCCGCGTGCGCTCCGGTGGCGTGCTCGGGTTCTTCGCGACCGAGCGGTACGTCGCCGAGGTGGCCCCGGATCTGACCAAGCCCGCGGTGCCCCCGACGGCCCGTCAGGACGACGTCCCGGCGGACTTCTCCTCGCCGCTGGCCACAGCCTCTCCCGCGCGCGCCCGCGCCGCGGCTCCCGCTCGCAACGGCGCCGCCGCGTGGGCCGCCGAGGCGTCCCGCACCACCGACGGCCCCGCCGCTCCGGCCGCCCGTACGTCCGCGCCGTCCTGGCAGGCCGCTCCGGCGAAGCGCCCGGTCGACGACGAGCGGGTGAACGAGTTCGCCTCGCTCCTCGCCGCCAAGCAGCAGGAGGCAGCGGCCCCGGCGTACGGCCGGGCCGCGTTCCCGCGTGCCTCGGCGGCGCGCCCGACGGCCTACCCCGCTGCACCCCTCGACGAGGGCGCTGCGCCGATCGGCCGCGACGGGGACCGGCGCGTGCTCCCCGGCGACGACGTCCCCGACGCGCCGTCCCCCTTCACCGCCGCGCTCGCGCGGATGGTGGCCGGCGACCGCGAGGTCCGCCAAGCGGTCGAGGAGGCCCTCGTCCGGCCCGGCGCCAGCCGGACCGGCGTGGACCCGGGACCGGTGCGCATCGACGAGACAGCGGCGCCGACTTCCCCGGCACCGCAGGAGGAGGAACCGGTGGGAGATCAGGTCATCGCGCCCTCCTCGAGCATGGCCCAGACGGTCGAGGTGCCCACCTGGGCGGCCGAGCCCGAGGTCGTGACCCCGTCGGTCTCCTCCCGGGAGGAGGCCATCGCCGAGGTGCTGCGCGACGCGCTGGCGCAGGGGCACTCCGACGAGGCGCTCGCCGGCATCCTCCGCAAGGTGCTCGACGGCGCATCGCCGGACACCTCGCTGACCGCTCCCGCCTCGCCGGACGTGGTCCTCGAGGACGACGTCGTGCAGTTCGGCGCGCCCGCCGTCGAGCCGACGGACCGGTACGCGGACGCCGGGATCGGCACCCCGGCCGCACCGGCCGCACCGGCCTCACCGGCCTCACCGGCCTCAGCATCGTCGGCCCCCGAGGTCGTCGTCGCGGAAGACGTCGCGCTGGAGTCCGTCCCCATGCTCGACGAGTCCGTCCTCGAGGTCCCCGCGTTCGAGGCACCCGCGTTCGAGGGTCCCGAGTTCGAGCCGGCCTTCGCCTCGGCCGCCGTCGAGACCCCCGTGTACGACCTCCCTGCCCACGAGGCGCCGGTCACCGGTGCCCCCATGTTCGAGGTGCCCGTGCTCGAGACCCGCGCGGCGACGCCGGACGACCGTCCCCTCGACCCGTTCGCGCCTGTCGTCCGGCAGGCGGCTCCGGTTCCGGCGTGGGTGCTGTCCCCCGCCACCTCGATGTGGGGCCCGCCCACGATGTCGGCGACGCTGTGGGGGGAGCCCGCCACGCCGGTCGCTCCCAGCACCTCGACGTACACCCCGATCTGGGCCGAGGCGAGCGCGCCGGAGCCGATCATCGTGGCCGAGACGCTCGAGCCGTCGCTGTTCGAGGAGCGTGCCGAGGTCTTCCCCGCGGAGACGATCGCCCACGATGTCGTGGCCGAGGAGCCGGCGCCCGCCGAGGAGGTGGTCGACGCGCCGATGGAGACCGCCGCGCCCACGGTCGAGGAGCCCCTCGTCGAGGAGCCCCTGGTCCAGGACGTCGTCATGGAGGACGGGGTCGAGGATGTCCTGGTCGAGAATGTGGTCGAGGACGTCGTCGTCGACGAAGCCGCGGTCATCGAGGACGCCGCCGAGGAACCCGCGCCGCTGCTCGCCCGTACCGCGAGCGACCCCGCACCGATGATGTCGTTCGACTCCACGACGATCATGCCGCCGCTCTCCCTGCTTCCCCCGCTGCCGGGTTCGCGGGGCCGTGGCCGCCCGCCGGTTCCCCCGGCACCCTCGCGCCGCTCGTCGGCGTCGGCCGCCGCCCCCACGGCGCCGTCTGGCCCCGTCGTCGAGCCGGAGGCCCCGCAGACCGACGCCGCTCGCGTCTCGACCGACGACGTGTGGGCGACGGTGACCCGGCTCCCCGTCGCGCCGCTGATGGCGCGCCCGGAGGTCCTCGAGCTGCCCGAGCGCCTGTTCGACCCGTCCCCCGAGGCGGCCACCGGGCTCGTGAGCGACGACGCTCCCGCCGCGATCGCGACCGGAGCAGTCGCCGACCGGCTCGTCGAGCTGGGTGTCCCCCGCGGCCTGCTCGGCGCCACCTTCGCCGACGACGTCGCCGCGCGCGGCACGTACGCGGCGCTGACCCGCGCGCTCGCACTCCACCTGCCGAAGGCGCCGGAGCTGCCGAACGGTGCGGGCGAGGTGCTGTTCCTCGTCGGCCCGGGCATCGAGACCCTGCGGACGGCGCAGACGCTGGCCGCCTCCCTGCGGCTGGACCCCGACCGCGTGCAGTGGGCCACCCGCGGCGACCTGGCCGGCCTTGCTCCCGAGAGCAGCCGGGTGACCACGGTGGGCGCGGCGATGAACCGTCGCGACGACGCCGCCGTCGCCGGCACCGTGACCATCGTGGCCGTGGACGCCCCGATGCGCGCCGACGCGTACTGGACCACCCAGATGATGACGATCTTCGACCCGGTGGCGGTCTGGGCCGTCGTCGAGGCGACCCGCAAGCCCGAGGACCTGGAGCCGTGGCTGGCCCGGCTGCCCCAGGTGGACGCCATCGTCGTCCAGGACACCGACCTCAGCGCCGACCCGGCCGCCGTGATCCGCCGCGTGGACGCCCCGGTGGCCCTCATCGACGGTGCGCGCGCGACGCCGCACCGGTGGGCGTCGCTGCTCTGTGAGCGGCTGGAGAACCCGCAGACATGAGCCCGTTGCGCTGGGACGTGCTCCTCGTCGGGTTCGTGCTGGCCCTGCCCGTTCTCGCGCTCGGGCTCCGCGGAGACCTCACGACCGAAGAGATGGTGACGCGCCTGCCGTGGTGCCTCGCGGCGGGCTGGGGCGTCGTGGCCCTGCTGCGGGCGGTGGCGACTCCGCGGCCCTCCGGCCCGGCGGCCCGGTCGGCGCGTCAGCCGGGGACGCCGTCCGACCCCGAGAACGTCGACGGCCAGCACGCGCCGACCGACTGACCGGTCGCCGGCGCCCTTCAGGGGTGTTGTGCACGGTTCCCGGGTCGTGCGGGACCCACGAAGCGTCAACTCGACCCCTGGAGCGGTTGTCCACAGCCTCTGCGGCTGTCCACCGATCATGGGGGGACCCCTCCGGCCGGTCGCGTGCGCCGCAGGGTCGTCGGATGACCGACATCGACGAGGTACCGGACGGCCTCCTCCTGCGGCGCGATGCCGTCACCTCCGGCATCTCGGACGGCGAGCTGGGCCGGCTCACCCGCGCCGGGGAGCTGCAGCGGCTGCGGCGGGGCGCCTACGTCGACGCAATCCTCCCCACGAGCCGGACCGAGCGGCACCGGCTCCTCATCCGGGCGACCTTGGCCGGCCTGCGGCGAGAGGCGGTGGTCAGCCACCAGTCCGCGGCCGTCCTGCACGGGCTGCCGATGTGGGGTGTCGCCCTCGACCGCGTGCACATCACCCGCCGTCCGCGCGCCTGGAACGACACCAGCTCGACCCTCTGCTGTCACGTCGCGAGACTCCGGGACGACGAGGTCGTGGACGTCGACGGCGTCCTGGTCACCGATCCGATCCGCACTGCGCTGGATCTGGCGCGGTCGCTGCCCCACGAGGTCGCGGTCGTCGCTCTCGACGCCGCCCTCAACCAGCAGCTCCTCTCGCACGAGGGACTGCGCTCGCGCCTGTTCGACATCGTGGGTGCACCGGGCAGCCGGAGTGCGGCCCGCGCCGTCGCTGCTGCCGACGGGCGGAGCGAGAGCGTCGGGGAGTCCCGCAGTCGCGTGGTGCTGCACCGCTGGAAGCTCCCGCCGTCGGAACTCCAGTTCGAGGTCCGCACGGAGACGGGCCTGCACGTGGCGCGGACGGACTTCGCCTGGGAGGAGCACCGGCTCGTCGGCGAGTTCGACGGCCGCATCAAGTACGGGCGGCTGCTACGCCCCGGCCAGGATCCCGGGGACGCCGTCTTCGAGGAGAAGCTCCGCGAGGACGCCGTCCGCGACGAGGGGTGGAGCGTCGTGCGGTGGGTCTGGGCGGACCTGCAGCGCCCCGACCGGCTGGCCGCCCGGGTGCGGCGGGCCAAGGAACGGGCAGCGCTCCGGCGGTGACCCGCTCCGGGGGTGTTGTGCACACTCCGGGACCTCTGCAGGACCCCTCGACCGCGCACAACACCCCGGGAGCGACGGTCAGAGCGGGAGGTCCTCCAGCATCTCGGTGACCAGCGCGGCGATCGGCGAACGTTCCGAGCGGGTCAGGGTGACGTGCGCGAAGAGCGGGTGCCCCTTCAGCGCCTCGATGACGGCGTTCACGCCGTCGTGCCGGCCGACGCGCAGGTTGTCCCGCTGCGCCACGTCGTGGGTGAGCACCACCCGTGAACCGGAGCCCAGCCGCGACAGGACGGTCAGCAGCACGCCGCGCTCGAGCGACTGCGCTTCGTCGACGATGACGAACGAGTCGTGCAGCGACCGCCCGCGGATGTGCGTCAGCGGCAGCACCTCGATCAGCCCCCGGGAGTCGATCTCGTCGATCACCGCCGGGGAGACGAGCGCGCCCAGGGTGTCGTAGACCGCCTGCGCCCAGGGCGACATCTTCTCGTTCTCGCTGCCCGGGAGGTACCCGAGCTCCTGGCCGCCGACGGCGTACAGGGGCCGGAAGATGACGACCTTCTTGTGCGCCCGCCGCTCCATCACCGACTCCAGGCCCGCGCACAGCGCCAGCGCCGACTTGCCGGTGCCGGCCCGGCCGCCGAGGGAGACGATGCCGATGTCGGGGTCCAGCAGCAGGTCGAGGGCGATCCGCTGTTCGGCCGACCGCCCGTGCAGCCCGAACGCCTCCCGGTCTCCGCGCACCAGCCGGACCTGCTTGTCCGCGGTCACCCGGCCCAGCGCCGAACCCCGCGAGGAGAGCAGGACCAGCCCCGTGTGCGGCGGCAGCTCGCCCGCCGCCGGCACGAACGCCTCGCCGGCCTCGTACAGGCCGTCGAGCTCGGCGTCGTCGAGGGAGATCTCGGCCATGCCGGTCCAGCCGGCGTCCTTGGCGTCGTGCATCCGGTAGTCGTCGGTGTCCAGGCCGACGGCCGCCGCCTTCACCCGCAGCGGCACGTCCTTGGTGATCAGCGAGACGTCGCGGCCCTCGGCGCGCAGGTTGAGCGCGACCACCATGATCCGGCTGTCGTTGCTGTCGTTGCGGAAGCCGGCCGGCAGCACCGACGGATCGCTGTGGTTGAGCTCGACGTGCAGGGTGCCGCCGTCCTCACCGACGGGCACGGGCGCGTCCAGCCGCCCGTGGGTCACCCGCAGGTCGTCCAGGATGCGCAGCGACTGACGGGCGAACCAGCCGAGTTCGGGGTGGTCGCGTTTCGCCTCGAGTTCCCCGACCACGACGAGCGGGAGGACGACGTCGCAGTCGCCGAAGCGCAGGAGCGCGCCCGGGTCGGAGAGCAGGACGGAGGTGTCGAGCACGAACGTACGACGAGTGGTCACGAGGCGTCTCCCGTGGGGCGCACGGCGCGCCCCCGCTCGATGGTGGCCGGGCCCCGGCGCAGAGGCCGGGTTCCGGCCCCCCTGGTCGACGAACTCGTCAGCACCAACCGGGCCTCCCGTGGACGGCGAGGGCAGCTCGTCATCCACTGCGGACGCTAGGCCGCCCGGGTGACAGATTCGTGTCCTCTACCCCTATCGAGATCCGGCGTGTCCCCCGAAGGGGTACCAGACGTCCCAGTAACCCCACCCGTGGAGCGGTCTCAGCCCGGATCGGGCGGGTCGTGGACGGCGGGACGCTCGACGGTGTCGGTCCGTGCGGGGGGCAGGACCTCCCAGCCGCGGGGCCGGTCGCGCGCTCGGTCGCGGGGCCGGTCGGCGGTCCGATCGCGGAGTCCGCGGCGGGGTCGGAGAGCGACGAGCGCCCACAGCAGGGGGACGACGAGCACGGGCCACTGCAGCGAGAGATCACCCACCCACAGCAACCCCAGGATCAGGAGAACGGCGAGCCAGCCCGCCGTCCACAGCCCGAGGAACCGGGCCGCCCGAGGGTCTCGGCGGGACATGCTCAGCGGGTCCGCAACTCGGCGGCGACGGCCCCCGGGGTGAGCGGCTCGTCGAGCAGCCGCACGAAGCGGTCCTCGACGGGCTGGTCGGCGGGCCGGTCGTCCAGCCAGCGGCTGAGCAGGTCGTACCCCTCGACGTAGGTGGAGATGTACGCGCGCCAGAGGGGATCGGTGAGGAAGCGGATCTGCTGGGTGGCCCGGTCCTGGTTCACCAGCGACCAGCGCTGCAGGTAGGCGCTCACCTCGTCGGCGTCGGCGCCGCGGTCGTGCAGCAGGATGGCGGCGTCCTGCCGGACCCGGTTGAGCGGCGCGGCAGCGGCCGCCAGGCGCTCGGCCAGGTGCCCGTCGAAATGCAGGCCGAGGTCGCCGAGAATCTCCGCCGCCCACGGGCCCCAGCCCTCGCCGACCGACGCCGGGATGCCGAGGTCGGCCAGCCCCTCGGCCATCAGGCACTCGGGGGTGTTGACCAGGAAGACGGTGTGCTCGACGCGGTCGGCGCGCTCGACCAGGCCGAGCTCCTTGCGGCAGTGCTCGGTGTGGTGGCCGGGGTAGGACTCGTGGGCGACGAGGTGCGGCAGCGCGCTGAGCCGGTGCGGCAGGTCGGCGTTGATCGCCACGCGGGACCGGTAGTCCCCCTCGTAGAAGTTGAACCCCGACCAGGGCTTGTCGGTGACCACCTCGTACCGGACCGTCTCCACCTCCGGCAGGCCGTAGAGCCCGCGCGCGCGGTCGCGAAGCGCGCTGGACAGCGCCTGCACGGCGACCTCCAGCCGGTCGGGCGGGCACTCCTCGCGCCGGCGATGGGCGGCGAAGCGCTCGGCGAGCGTGCCGTCGCCGGGCAGCAGCGCGTCGAGTTCGGCGTGCGCGACGGCGTACTCCTCGGGGTCGCCGAGCGTGACGTCGACCTGGAAGTAGGCGGCGACCTCGTCGACGAAGCCCACCGGCTCGCCGCTCATCTTGCGCCCCGTGCACTCCAGTCCGGTCAGCTGGCCGCGCAGGAACTCCTGCCGGTCGGCGGGGAGCCCCGCGGCGTCCAGGTCGCGCAGCAGCTCCCGCGCCCGGTCGCGCAGGCCCAGCGGTGTGGGCGCCGGCTCGTCGCCTACCTGCGCCCGAATGCGGGGGTCGCCGGTGTAGGCGTCCACGAAGCCGGCCTCCAGCCGGTCGAAGCGCAGCCCCAGCCGCACGTACTCGAGGGGGATGTCGAGGGCTCCAGCCGGCATGGCCCGAGTCTGTCAGCCACCGAAGCGGCGGTGCCGCGCGGCGTAGTCGCGCAGCGCGCGCAGGAAGTCCACCCGGCGGAAGTCCGGCCAGTACACGTCGGTGAAGTGGAACTCGGTGTTCGCCGTCTGCCAGAGCAGGAAGCCCGACAGCCGCTGCTCGCCGCTGGTCCGGATGACCAGATCCGGATCGGGCTGCCCGCGGGTGTAGAGGTGGGCGGCGATGTGCTCGACCTCCAGGCCCTCGACCAGTTCGTCCAGCGGGGTGCCCCGCTCGGCGTGCTCGGCGAGCAGCGAGCGGACGGCGTCGGCGATCTCCCGTCGTCCGCCGTATCCGACCGCGAGGTTCACGGTGGCACCGGGCCGGTCGCGGGTGTCCTCCTCGGCCTGCTTGAGGACGGCGACGGTCTCCGGCGGCAGCACCTCCGGCGCCCCCATCGCCCGCACCTTCCACCGCCGGCCGGGACGGGACAGGTCGACCGCGACGTCCTCGATGATCTGCATCAGCGCGCTCAGCTCGGGCTCCGGCCGCCGCAGGTTGTCCGTCGAGAGCATGAAGAGGGTGACGACCGCGACGCCCGCGTCGTCGCACCAGCCGAGCAGGTCCACGATCTTGTCCGCGCCCCGCCGGTGCCCGTGGGCGACGTCCTCCAGCCCGATGGCCTTCGCCCAGCGCCGGTTGCCGTCCATGATCACGCCGACGTGTCGCGGGATGTCGGCACCCTCGAGTGCCCGGGCCAGCCGGCGCTCGTAGACCAGGGTCAGCACATCGCGAACCGTCTGGCGCACCCCCACGGGGCCACACTAAGCCTCCCGCCCGCGGCCGGCCGGACGCCTTACCGGACGCGTTTCCGGACGACGCCGGACCGGTACCGCCCTCCCCCCACGGAAGTCACAGGCCGTTCAGGATGACGCGCAACCTACGGCTCCGTAACCTCGGAGCATGAGCGCCCTTCCCCCCCAGAACGAGCCCGTCCGGGTGGAGGCCGACGGCGCCGAGCTCGAGGCGCCGCGCGACCAGGCCATGACCGCCGTCCTGGAGGAGGGCGACCACGCGGACCACGTCTGGACGGCGTCGGACTTCCGCGACGAGGACTGGGAACACCCCGACACCCGGCCGCGGATGCGCGGCTGGCTGCACCTGTTCGCGTTCTTCGGCGCCATCGTCGCGGGCGCCGTCCTGATCCCGCTCGCCTCGGTGCAGGGCGCCCGGGCGGGCTTCTCCGTCGCCGTCTACAGCCTGACCATCTGTGGCCTGTTCGGCATCAGCGCGCTCTACCACCGGCGCCGGTGGTCACCCCGCGGCTGGAAGATCATGAAGCGGCTCGACCACTCGATGATCTTCCTGTTCATCGCGGGCACCTACACGCCGTTCGCGCTGCTCGCCGTCGATGAGCCCACCGGCTACTGGGTGCTCGGCGGCGTGTGGGTCGGGGCACTCGCCGGCGTCATCCTCAAGCTCAGCTGGCCGACCGCGCCGCGCTGGCTGGGCGTGCCGCTCTACATCGGGCTCGGCTGGGTCGCCGTGTTCGTGCTCACCGACATCCTGCACATCGCCGGCGTGACCTCGATGGTGCTGCTGGCCGTCGGGGGTCTGCTGTACACCGCCGGCGGGGTGGCTTACGGGGTCAAGCGGCCCAACCCGTGGCCGGGGACCTTCGGGTACCACGAGGTGTTCCACGCGATGACGATCGTCGCGGCGATCTGCCACTACATCGCCGTCTACTTCGCGGTCTACAACAGTCCCTTCGTCTGAGTGGCGGTCAGCTGAAGGGCTTGCGGTCGTCCAGGCGGACCGACAGCCGGCCCGCGGTGCGCCAGGTGCGGGCCACGAGATCGCGGTCGGCGTCGGTGATCAGGTTGCCCATCACCCGCAGCGCGACCGTCATCAGCCCCCGGGAGCGCATGCCCACAGGACCGGCCGCGGGGAGGAAGCGGGGCAGCGTGAGCAGCCCGGCCAGCCGGCGGGCGATGGAGAACGCCTCGCCGTAGTGCTGCTGCAGCGTCGCCGGCCAGGCCGCCGTCCAGTCCGCCTCGCCGACGTGGTCCACGACCAGGCGCCCGGTCTCCAGGCCGTAGTCGATGCCCTCGCCATTGAGCGGGTTGACGCACCCGGCCGCGTCGCCGATCAGCGCCCAGTTGCGGCCGGCGACGCCGGACACCGCCCCGCCCATGGGCAGCAGCGCCGACGCCGGCGCCCGGACGCCGCCCTCGATCTGCCACTCGTCGCGGCGGGCGTCGGTGTACGTCTCGAGCAGGGCCTTGAGCTGCACCCCGGCCGGACGGCGGGCGGTCGCCAGCGTGCCGACGCCGATGTTCACCTCGCCCGCCGCCGCGCCCAGCGGGAACACCCAGCCGTAGCCGGACAGCAGCTCGCCCTGCTCCCCACGCAGCTCGAGGTGCGAGGAGATCCACTCGTCGTCGCTGCGCCCGGAGCGCACATACCCCCGGGCGGCCACGCCGTAGGCGGTCCCCCGGTGCCACTCCCGGCCCAGCAACCGGCCCAGCGGGGAGCGCACGCCGTCGGCGACCACCAGCCGGCGGCAGGCCACCCGGAACCGCTCGTCATCGGCGGACTCGAAGACCACCGCGGTGACCCGGTCGCCGTCCCGCTCGACGTCCACGGCCCGGGCGCCGTCCAGCGGGGCCGCGCCGTCCTCCAGCGCGACCTCCCGGATCCGCGCGTCGAGCTCCGTGCGGGGGACGGCGCTGCCGTGGTCGGGGAACGCGCCGCCGGGCCAGGGCAGCTGCCACTCGCGGCCGAACCCGGCGGCGCGGAGCCCTCGGTTGCGCGCGTGCCCGCGCACCCAGTCGCCCAGCCCGAGGGCGTCCAGTTCCGCGATCGCCCGCGGCGTCAGGCCGTCGCCGCAGGTCTTGTCGCGGGGGAACACGGCGGCGTCGGCGAGGACGACGTCGTGCCCGGCGCGCGCCGCCCAGGCCGCGGCGGCGGACCCGGCGGGACCGGCGCCCACGACGAGGACGTCGGTGGCTGCGGGGGCTGCACGGACCGGCACGTCGTCCAGTGTCCCTGGCGGGTCACCCGACCTGCGGACCGCGTCCTCGGACCTCCTCCACCGACGCCATCGCATCGCGGAGTTCGGTCAGCCAGTCGTCGGCATGCTGACCGACCAGCCGCACCGCCCAGGCCAGCGCCTCCGACCGCGAGCGGGCCACGCCGGCGTCGACCAGGGTGTCGAGCACCAGCCGCTCGCGCTGGCGCAGCCGCGTCATCACCGGCACGGATGCGTTGGTGAAGATCTCCCGGTCCTCGCCGCACGCAGCACCCCAGGCGACCGACCGGCCGTAGCGCTCCTGCGCGGCGTCGGCGATGGCCATGCGCTGCTGGCGGGTCTCCTCCCGGAACCGGCTGATCCGTCCCGCGCGGGCGGCGGCGGGGTCGCCCTCCCCCGACTCCGGCTCGGCGAGCGTGCCGACGACGGTGATCTCGTCGCGGTCGATCGCCAGGTCCACGGGACCGGTGAACCAGGCGTCGGGCAGCCGGCCGGCGAACCAGCCCGCCACCTCGGCGCGCTCGATCGGCGGGGCGGCATCCGCGCCGCGGCCTCTGCCGCGCCCACGCCCGAACCCGGGACCGAACGCGGCGTCGGCGAATCGATGTCCATGCATGGTGGCCTCCCGACCGATCGCAGTGGCGATTACACAGTTACAAGGTAATCGTCTCCGTCGTCGCTGGGAAGAAACAGGCCTTCGCCGAGAGAGAACATCGTGATTGACATCGGATACTCGATATCGAATACTTTTTCTCGATCACTGGAGGTGCCGTGTCCCGTCGCCGGGTGTCCAACCCGCTCGCCCTCGCCGTCCTGGCGTGCCTGTCCGAGCGCCCGATGCACCCCTACGAGATCTCCACGACCCTGCGGACCCGTGGCAAGGAACAGAGCATCAAGCTCAACTACGGATCGCTGTACTCGGTGGTCGAGTCGCTGCAGAAGCACGGCTTGATCGCCGCGCGGGAGACCACGCGGGAGGGACGGCGTCCCGAGCGGACCGTCTACGAGATCACCGCGGCCGGCCAAGAGGAGTTCGAGGACTGGCTGGCGGAGCTGCTGTCCACGCCGGTGCGCGACTTCACGTCGCTGGAGGCGGGTCTCTCGCTGATGCCCGGCCTGCCCCCGGACGAGGTCGTGCGGCTGCTGAGCGAGCGTGCGGAGCGGCTGCGCATGGACCTGCGCGCCCTGGACGCGAACCTCGAGGTGGCACAGGAGCGGGCACTCCCCGAGCTCTTCCTCGTCGAGAGCCGGTACCGCCGCTGCCTGGTGACCGCGGAACTGGACTTCGTCAGCGCCCTGGCCCGCGACATCCGGGCCGGCACCTTCGCCGGGACGACGATCTGGCGACGCATCCACGAGCTCCGCGCCGAGGGTCTGGCGTTCGAGGAGATCCTGGGCGATCCGGTCGCCCATCTCGGGGAGGAGGCCCGCGCGCTCGCACCGCAACCGCCGGCCTGACCCGGCGACAGAGAACCCCTGCCCGGTGCGGCAACACCGGACAGGGGCCCGAACACCCGAGGCGGACCGCACGCGGCCCATCCCGAGGCGCATCTCCACGATAGGCGCGGCGGACCCCCTCCATCCCCGAGGGAGTTTCCGCATGTCCGCTCCACCCCGCGTCGCCCTGGCGGCCGCCGATCTCGTGAAGACCTATCGCTCCGGCCGCGGCGCACCGCCGGTCCGCGCCCTCGACGGCCTGTCGCTGCAGGTCGACACCGGCAGCGTCTTCGCTCTCCTCGGCCCGAACGGCGCCGGGAAGTCCACCACCGTCCGCATCCTCACCACCCTGTCCCGACCCGATTCCGGCGGCGCCCGGGTCGCCGGACTCGACGTCCTCCGCCGTCCTGAATCCGTCCGTCGGGCGATCGGCCTGGTGTCGCAGAAGCCGTCGGGTGACCCGATGGCGACCGGGCGAGAGAACCTCGTCCTCGCCGCACGCATCCAGGGCCTGTCCGGCATCGACGCCCGCGCCCGGACCCAGCAGCTACTGGATCGCTTCGGGCTCGCCGACGCCGCCGACCGGCTGGTGAAGACGTACTCCGGCGGGATGGCGCGCAAGCTCGACGTCGCGCTGGGCGTCGTCCACTCGCCGCGGGTGCTGTTCCTCGACGAGCCCACCACCGGACTCGACCCCGAGGCGCGGACGGACATGTGGTCCGAGATCTCCCGGCTCGCCGCGGACGAGGCGGTCACCGTCCTGCTGACCACCCACTACCTCGAGGAGGCCGACCGGATGGCCGACCGCCTGGCGATCGTCGACGCCGGACGCATCGCGGTCGAAGGAACGCCGGAGGAACTGAAGCGGGCCCTGCGGGGGGACACCGTGCAGGTCCAGCTCGCGGCACCGACCGCGGTTCCGGCCGGCATCGCCGTGCTCGGGCGACTGCCCCACCTGCACGACGTGACCGCGGAAGGAACGGTCCTGCGGGCCCGTGCGGACGGCGGGGCCGGCGCGGTGCCCGCGGTGCTCGCGGCGCTCGACCAGGCCGGCCTCACCGCGGAATCGGTCACCGTCGGCCGGCCGTCGCTCGACGACGTCTACCTGCGCCACGTCGGCCGGAGCTTCGAGGTGGCGGCATGAGCACGCTGACGACGACGCCGACCCCGACAGCGGCCCCCGGCGGTTCGCTGCTGCAGCACTCGGCCTACCTGACGGCGCGTTCCACCCGCGCCCTGTGGCGCCAGCCGGCGTTCGCCGTCGCCACGCTGGTGCAGCCGATCATCTGGCTGCTGCTGTTCGGGGAGCTCTTCCGCTCCGTGGTCGAGCTGCCGGGGTTCGCTCAGCGCGGCTCGTACCTGGAATTCATCACCCCGGGCGTGGTGACGATGACGGCGCTGTTCTCCAGCGGCTGGGCGGGCACCGTCTACATCGAGGACATGAACCGCGGGGTCATGGACCGACTGCTCGCCTCTCCGGTGCGGCGGGGCGCGATGATGATCGGCACCCTCGCCTACCAGGGGCTGACGACGGTGTTCCAGACCCTGGTCGTCGTCGGGGTGGCGCTGCTGGCCGGCGCCCGGTTCCCCGGCGGTCCGGTGGGCGTCGCCGTCACCCTCGTCGCGGCCGTGCTGATCTCGGTGATCGTGGCCTCGCTGTCCAACGCCCTGGCGCTGCTGCTCCGTCAGCAGGAGGCGCTCATCGGGATCAGCCAGTTCGTGGTGCTCCCCCTGCAGTTCCTCTCCTCCGCGGTGATGGACACCCGCCTGTCCCCCGGGTGGGTGCAGACCGCGGCGCGCTACAACCCGGTCGACTGGGCCGTGGTCGCCTCGCGCGAGGCCTTGTCAGCGGGCACCGACTGGGGCGCGGTCTGGCCGCGACTGGGTCTCCTGGTCGCGCTGGCCACGGCGATGGCCTACCTGGGCACCCGCGCGTTCGGCCGGTACCAGCGCTCGCTGTGAGGCGTGGCGGTCGGGACGGCGCACCGCCGTCCCGACCGCCGGTCGTCACGGAGTGTGGCGGGGTGATCTTCGTTTCGCGAACCAGAACGCGCACTGGGCCGAATGACCGCCGCTCTTTGGCAGTAATCAGCCGGACGACGTCCGAACTTCGGCTGCCATTGGCACTCCCTGCCCATCGCCCCCGCGGGCGTGTCGGCGGATCCTCCCAACTACGTCGCCAGATCGGTGGCGCAGCCCACAGGAGGCGACCATGTCCCGTTCCCCGTTCCGACTCCTCGTTCTCGCGTTGACGACGGCCACTGCCGCATTCGTCCTTCCCGCCACGGCCCAGGCCGCGCCCTACTGCGGGATCACCTGGGGTTCGCTTGCCAAGCAGACGGGGAACTCCGCGCCCTCACTCCGGGGTTCGGAACTCGCGGCCGTCCGGGCCGCGCAGCACGTGTGCTACGACCGGCTCGTCCTCGACGTCACCGGCAGCACGCGCGTCGCGTCCTACCGGGTGGAGTACGTCCCGGCGGTCCGGTCCGACGCGTCCGGCGCGGTCGTTCCACTGGACGGCGGGGCGTTCCTGCAGATCAGCCTGGGCGTCAACAACAACGGCTCGCCGCCGGCATTCTCGGGCGACGTGGCCGACGTCAGCGGCTTCCGGACCTTCCGGCAGGTCGCCGCGGCGGGTGGCTTCGAGGGTTACACCAGCGAGGGCCTGGGCCTTCGGGCGAGGCTTCCGTTCCGCGTCTTCACCCTGTCCGGCCCCGGTTCCACCGTGCGCGTGGTGATCGACGTCGCACACGCCTGGTAGGCCGGGCCGACCGGTCGGATCAGTCCCGCTCGGGACGGTCCGGCCGGTCGTCCACGCTGCGGCGGGGCGACTCGATGGCCCGGGGGGCCTTGCGCAGCTCGTCGAGCACCTGCTCCCCCGGCTGGGGCTCGAGCAGCTCGGCCGGGGTGTCGGGGATCTCCTCGAGGCGATCAGCCGGGTCGAAGCTCCGCGGGATCCGCTTCAGGTGCTTGCTCATCGAGCGGACGAGGAAGAACACCGCGATGAGCAGCAGCACGGTCAGCAGCAGGCCGAGTGGTCCCGACTTGCCGACGTCCTCAGGAAGCTGGTCACCCGCGACAGCCAGCAGGACGGTGCTCATCGAACTCCCACCTCACTCCGGATGCCGGTGAACAGATCGTCCTCCGGCGTGGCGACGTCGACCAGGGAGCGGGCGAGCTCGTAGTCCTCCGTCGGCCAGATCTGCTGCTGCGTGTCGATCGGGCAGGCGAACCACCGGCCCTCCGGGTCGATCTGCGTCGCGTGGGCGATCAGCGCGGCGTCGCGCACCGGGAAGTACTCCGCGCAGGGCACGCGGGTGGTGACCCGGTGGGAGATGTCGTGCGCCGGGTCCCAGTTCGCCAGCCACTCGGTGTAGGGCGACTCCGCACCCGTCGCGAGGATGGCCTCGTGCAGCGCCTTCGTACGCGGGAGCGTGAAGCTCATGTGGTAGTAGAGCTTGCTGGGCTGCCACGGCTCGCCCAGGTCGGGGTACCGCTCGGGGTCACCGGCCGCCTCGAAGGCGTGCACGGACACCTCGTGGGTCTTGATGTGGTCGGGGTGCGGATAGCCGCCGCGCTCGTCGTAGGTGGTGATCACCTGCGGCTTGAAGCGCCGGATCAGCGCCACGAGCGGGGCAGCGGCCTCCTCGATCGGCACGAGCGCGAAACAGCCGTCGGGCAGCGGCGGCAGCGGGTCGCCCTCCGGCAGACCGGAGTCGACGAACCCGAGGAACTCCTGCTCAACGCCCAGGATCTCCCGCGCGCGGTTCATCTCCTCGGCGCGGATCTGCGGCAGCCGCTCCCACACCTCGGGCCGGTCCATCGCGGGGTTCAGCACCGAACCGCGCTCACCGCCGGTACACGTCGCCACCAGCACGCGGGCACCCTCGGCCACGTACTTCGCCATCGTCGCGGCGCCCTTGCTCGACTCGTCGTCCGGATGCGCGTGGACGGCGAGCAGCCGCAACTGGTCTGGTTCGGTCACCCGTCCATTGTCCCCCGCGCGACGACGTCCCCGGCAGACGCCCCGTGACGCACCCCGATCCGCCGCGGTTCCGGATCCTGCTGCTCGCCCGCCCCACATCCGTGCACAGCCGGTGACCGCGGTGTTAGCTTGGCGGATCAACCCATGGCCGGTTCCCCGTTCGGGGACGGGTCCGCCGAGTTCACAGGAGTACCGCAACGTGTCCACCCCCACTGACGAGCAGTCCCAGGGCGTCTGGCTGACCCAGGAAGCCCACGACCGGCTGAAGGCCGAGCTCGACCAGTTGGTGGCCGGCCGCCCCGCCATGGCAGCGGAGATCAACGCCCGTCGCGAAGAGGGCGACCTCAAGGAGAACGGCGGCTACCACGCGGCCAAGGACGAGCAGGGCAAGCAGGAGGCCCGCATCCGTCAGCTGACCGATCTGCTGCGCAAGGCGACGGTCGGCGAGGCACCGACCGAGGTCACCAACGCCGCGACCGGGACCGTGATCACCGTGCGATTCGCCGGCGACGACGAGACGGAGAAGTTCCTGCTCGGTTCGCGGGAGATCGCCGGCAGCACCGGACTGACGGTGTACTCGCCGGAGTCGGCCCTGGGCGCGGCGATCATGGGCGCGAAGCCCGGCGCCACGGTGACCTACCAGGCCCCCAACGGCCGCGACATCAGCGTCGAGGTCGTCGGCATCGAGCCGTTCGTCCCCTGACGACCCCGTGAGCCGCTCCCGGCGGGCGGAGAACACCGGCTTCGCCTGCGTGCACTGCTCCGCACCCGTGCCGGCCAACACCGACGGGCACTACCGCAACCACTGCCCGTTCTGCCTGTGGTCCCTGCACGTCGACGAACTGCCCGGCGACCGGGCGAGCGAGTGCCGGGCGGCGATGGAGCCGATCGGGCTCGTGGAGAAGTCGGGCAAGGGCTGGCAGGTCGTGCACCGCTGCACCGTGTGCGGGCACCGGCAGCCCAACCGCCTGGTCCGCGAGGGCGAGTCCCCCGACGACCTGGACCTGGTGCTGTCGCTGCCCTGGTTGTGAGCGTCGGCCTGCTCCTGGGGTGTTGTGCACGCATCTGGAGCCGGGCAGAACCCCTGAAGCGTGCACAACACCCCTGAAGGTCACGGCGTGGGAGCCAGACCCCGGCGTCGCATCAACGGCATCGGGTCGGCGTCCCGGCCACGGACCGCGCGGAACGCGTCCAGCGGATCGACCGAGCCCCCGACGGACAACAGCTTCGTCCGGAAGGCGTCGCCGTTCTCCCGGCGCAGGCCGCCGTTCTCCTTGAACCACTCGACGGTGTCGGCGTCGAGCACCTCGGACCAGATGTAGGAGTAGTAGCCGGCCGCGTACCCCCCGGCGAAGATGTGCTGGAAGTAGGTCGTCCGGTAGCGCGGCGGCACGAGCGCTGACGCCACCCCCGCGGCCTCGAGCGCCTGCTGCTCGAACGCGACCGGGTCGCCCACCTCCGTCTCGGGCGTGATCCGGTGCCACGCCTGGTCGAGCAGCGTCGCCGCCAGGTACTCGAGCGTCGCGAAGCCCTCACCCCACAGCCGCGCGGCGTCGATGGCCTCGACGGCGGCGGCGGGCAGCGGCTCCCCCGTCTCGACGTGCCGGGCGTAGTTGCCCAGCACCTGCGGCCAGAGCGCCCACATCTCGTTGACCTGGCTGGGGAACTCCACGAAGTCCCGCGGGACGCTGGTGCCGGAGAAGCGGGGATAGGTCACCGCGGAACTCAGGCCGTGCAGCGCGTGCCCGAACTCGTGGAACAGCGTGTTGACCTCGTCGAGGGTCAGCAGGGTCGGCTGGCCCTCGGGCGCGCGGGACACGTTCAGGTTGTTGACCACCACCGGTCGGGTGCCGAGCAGGCGCGTCTGGCGGACGAACGAGCTCATCCACGCCCCGCCGCGCTTGCCCTCGCGGGCGAAGAAGTCGCCGAGGTACAGGCCGACCCCGGCGCCGTCGGCGTCGCTGACCTCCCACGCCCGCACATCGGGGTGGTAGCCGCGCAGGTCCGGTCGCGCGGTGAACCGGAGTCCGTAGAGGAGTTCGGCCGCGTGGAAGACGCCGTCGGTCAGCACCCGGTCCAGCTCGAAGTACGGGCGCAGGGCGGTCGTGTCGACGGCGTACCGCTGCGCCCGGACCTGCTCGCTGTAGAACGCCCAGTCCCAGGCCGCGAACTCCACACCGTCCCGGGCGGCGGCGACGGCCAGCGCAGCCGCCTCGGACTGCGCGTTCGTCACCGACGCGGGAACCATGGACGCCAGCATCGCGTCGACTGCCGACGTGGTGCGCGCCGTCGAGTCGGCCAGGACCAGATCGGCGTGGGTGTCGAACCCGAGCAGGCGGGCCCGCTCTGCGCGGAGCCGGGCGATCCGCAGGGCGACCGGCCGGTTGTCGTGCTCGCCGGAGGACGCCCGGGCGATCGAGGCCTCGAACACCCGCCGGCGCAGGTCGCGGTCGCGCAGCTTGGTGAGGACCGGCTGCCCGGTGGGGAGCAGCAGCGTGATCAAGTACCCCTCGACGCCGCGGTCGGCCGCCGCGGTCGCGGCGGCCGCGATCTCCTCGTCGTCGAGACCACCCAGCTCGGCCGCGTCGCCGACCCGCACGGCGGCGACTTCGGTCGCCAGCTGCAGGTTCTGCCCGAACGTCGTGGACAGGGTGGAGAGCTCCTGGTTGAGCTCGGTCAGCCGGGTGCGCCCGGCATCGTCCAGCTGCGCGCCGGCCAGGACGAAGTCCAGGTGGTATCGCTCGACCAGCCGCACGGCCTCGTCGTCGAGCCCCGCGTCGTGCCGGGCCTCGTGCACCGCGTCGATCCGGGCGAACAGCGCGGGGTCCAGCCGCAGGGCGTCGGCGTGCGCGGCCTCGAGGGGTGCCATCTCCCGTTCGATCTCGCGCAGCCGCGGTGTGGACATCGACGAGGCCAGGTTGCCGAACACCGCCTCCGCCCGGGACAGCAGCCGGCCGGAGCGCTCGAGGGCGACGACCGTGTTCTCGAACGTCGGCGGCTCGGACGACCCGACGATCGCGGCGACCTCCGCGCGCTGTCCCGCCATACCGGCGAGCAGCGCCTCGCGCAGGTGCTCGGTGGTGATCTCGGCGAACGGCGGCAGGGAGAACGGCAGCTCGGACGCGGACGCGAGCGGGTTGTCAGGAGACACGGAGCAATCCTGTCGCTCCAGGGGTGTTGTGCACGCTCCCGGGGTGCTGCGGGGCCCCGGAAGCGTGCACATCACCCCTGGAGCGGGACTCTCAGCGGCTCGCCGTCCTCTGGTAGATGCGCACCGACAGCGGGATGAAGACCGCGAGCAGGATGACCGCCCAGATCAGCGTGTAGACGACCGGGTGCTGCAGGGACCAGGCATTCGACGTCTCGAGGATCGGCGCCGTGTTGCCGAACAGCTGCCGGGCGGCCTGGACGACGGCCGACACCGGGTTCCAGTCGGCGATCACCTTGAGGAACGCCGGGAAGTTGTTGGTCGGCACGAACGTGTTGGCGATGAAGGTCATCGGGAAGATGACGATGAAGCTCGCGTTCTGCACGACCTCCGGCGTCCGGACCAGCAGGCCGACCGTCGCCATCACCCAGCTCATGGCGTACGAGAACAGCAGCAGGAGCAGGAAGCCCACGACCACCTCGCCCGGCGAGGAGTGCACCCGCCAGCCCACCAGCAGCCCGGTGACGACCATGACCACGATCGAGATGCTGTTGAGCCCCAGGTCGGCCACCGTCCGGCCCACCAGCACGGCCGACCGGGACATGGGCAGCGACCGGAACCGGTCGATCAGCCCCTTCTGCAGGTCGTCGGCCAGGCTGGCGCCGGTGATGGTCGAGCCGAACACGATCGTCTGCGCCAGGATGCCGGGCAGCAGGAACTCCGCGTAGTCGATGCCCGGGATCGGGATAGCGCTGCCGAAGACGTAGCGGAACAGCAGCACGAACATGATCGGGCTGAGCGTCGCGAACACGATCAGATCAGGCACCCGCTTGACCTTGATCAGGTTGCGGCGGGTGATGGTCAGGCCGTCGGCGACGGCGACTCCCAGCGCGCTCATCGGGCACTCCCCATGGCAGCGGCCGGCTCGGCCTCGTCGGTGGACGCGTCGGCCGCGTCCTCGGTCACGTGCCCGGTCAGTGCCAGGAACACGTCGTCCAGATCCGGACGCCGCAGCCCGACGTCGAAGATCTCCGCGCTGCTGCCGTCGAGCCGGCGCAGCGCCTCGGCGAGCACGTCCGCTCCCCCGCTGACCGGCAGGGTCAACCGCCGGGACTGCACGTCGACCTGCGGCTCGTCGACCGCCAGTGGCCGCAGCCGCTCGACCATGTCGGGCAGCACCTCGGCCCGCGTGACCGTGAACTCCAGCCGCTGACCGCCCACCTGCGACTTCAGCTCGTCGCCGGTGCCGCGGGCGATGACCCGGCCGTGGTCGATCACGACCATCCGGTCGGCCAGCCGGTCGGCCTCCTCCAGGTACTGGGTGGTCAGCAGGATCGTCGTGCCGCCGTCGGCGAGGTCGGCGATGAACTCCCACATGCCCAGCCGGCTGCGTGGGTCGAGGCCCGTCGTGGGCTCGTCCAGGAACAGCACCCGCGGCCGGGCGATCAACGAGGCGGCGATGTCGAGGCGGCGCCGCATGCCGCCGGAGTAGGTCTTGGCCGGGCGGTTCGCCGCGTCGGTGAGGTCGAACCGGGCGAGCAGTTCGTCCGCCCGGGCCCGCGACTCCTGCTTTCCCAGGTGGTAGAGCCGCCCGACCATCTCGAGGTTCTCGAAGCCGGTGAGGTACTCGTCGACGGCGGCGTACTGCCCGGTCAGGCCGATGGAGGCACGGACCTCGTCGGCGTGGTGCACCACGTCGAGGCCGACGACCTCGGCGCGGCCGGCGTCGGCGCGCAGCAGCGTGGTGAGGATCCGCACCACGGTCGTCTTCCCCGCGCCGTTCGGCCCGAGGAGGCCCAGCACCGAGCCCTCGGGGACGGTCAGGTCCACCCCGGCCAGCGCGGTGGTCTCGCCGAAGCGCTTGACCAGACCCTCGACCACGATCGCGTCGCTCATGACCGGAACGCTAGGGCGTCGAGGTGACATTTTCCGACCGCTTTTCGCGACCGGCGAACGAGCAGACGTCGATTTTCCGGATCCATGTCAGGGGAGACGGGTGCCCCCGCCGAAACTCATCGCGGCGCAGGTCAGCCCGGCAGCACCGCGAACCCCGCCCGGGTCAGCGCCGAGGTGACCTCATCGGCATGGTCGGGACCGCGGGTCTCCAGGACGACGAACACCTCGACCTCACCGATGTGCAGCTGGGTATCGGTCCGCTCGTGCTCCACCTCGAGCACGTTGGCACCGACCGCGGCGCACTCGGCGAGCACCGCCGCGAGCGACCCCGGCCGGTCGGGCACCCGCACGCGCAGCGACAGATACCGGCCGGCGGCCGCCATGCCGTGCTGGACCACCTTCAGCAGCAGCACCGGGTCGATGTTGCCGCCGGACACGATCGCCACCACCGGCGGCGGGAACGACTCCGGATCGGCCAGCACCGCGGCGACGGCGGCCACCCCCGCGGGCTCGACGACGAGCTTGGACCGCTCCAGGCAGAACAACAGCGCCCGCGACAGGTCCTCCTCGCTGACCGTGCGCACCTCGTCGACCAGCTGCGCGCAGTGGGCGAGGGTGAGCTCGCCGGGTGACGCGACGGCGATGCCGTCGGCCATGGTCGTCATGGTCGTCAGCGGGACCGGCCGGCCGGCGGCGAGCGAGTCGGGGAAGGCGGCCGCTCCCTCGGCCTGGACGGCGACGACCCGGGCGTCCGGACGGCGCGCCTTGACCGCCGCCGCGACCCCGCCGAGCAGTCCCCCGCCTCCGGCGCTCACCACGACCGTCGCGACGTCCGGGCACTGCTCGAGGATCTCCGACCCCACCGTGCCCTGCCCGGCGATGATGTCGGGGTGCTCGAAGGGGTGGATGAAGATCGCCCCGGTGTCCTCGGCGTACTCGGCGGCCGCGGCGAGCGCCTCGGTCAGGGTCTGCCCCACCAGCCGGATCTCCGCTCCGTAGGAGCGGGTCGCCGCCACCTTGGGCAGCGGGGCGGCCACCGGCATGAACACCGTCGCCGAGCAGCCGAGAAGCCGCGCGGCGAGGGCGACCCCCTGCGCGTGGTTACCGGCGCTCGCGGCGACGACACCCCGCGCCCGCTCCGCGTCGGTGAGCCGGGAGATCCGCGTGTACGCGCCGCGGATCTTGAACGAGCCGGTGCGCTGCAGGTTCTCGCACTTCAGGTAGACCGGCCCGCCGACCCGGTCGGCCAGCCCGCGGGAATGCCACAGCGGGGTGTGCCGGACGACGTCGGCCAGCAGCGCGGCGGCGGCGTCGACGTCGGCACCACTGACCAGGGGGATCTCGCTCACGAGCCGATCATCGCAGTGACACTGTCGCGCTTCCGCGCGACACCGCGGCCAGGTGCCGTCCCGACCTGCGTGGAGCGCGTCCGGGTGTCCCCCCGGGACCCTCCGGGCCCACGACAGGTCCACAACCGCCTTCCCCGTCGTACCTTTGGCGGGGTGACGGACGTCCCCACGCAGGGCAACCCTTCCCCCGCCCCCACGACCCTGGGCGAGCTGCGCGACAGCGGCGCCGCCTACCGCCCGGTCAAGGCCGAGCTCCGCACCAACCTGCTCGAGCGGCTCGGCCGCGGAGAACCGAGCCTGCCCGGCATGGTCGGGTTCGAGGACACCGTCCTGCCGGAAGTGGAGCGGGCCATCATCGCCGGCCACGACCTCGTCCTGCTGGGCGAGCGGGGCCAGGGCAAGACCCGGCTGATCCGCACCCTCGTCGGCCTGCTCGACGAGTGGACGCCGGTCCTGGTCGGCAGCGAGCTCAACGAGCACCCGCTGCACCCGATCTCGGTCTGGGCCCACCGGCAGATCGCCGAGCACGGCGACGCCACCCCCGTCGGGTGGCTGCACCGCAGCGACCGGTTCGGCGAGAAGCTCGCGACGCCGGACACCAGCGTCGGCGACCTCATCGGCGACGTCGACCCGATCAAGGTCGCCGAGGGCCGCACCCTGGGCGACCCGGAGACCGTCCACTACGGCCTCGTCCCCCGCACCAACCGCGGGATCTTCAGCGTCAACGAGCTGCCCGACCTCGCCGAACGCATCCAGGTGGCGCTGCTCAACGTGCTCGAGGAGCGCGACATCCAGATCCGCGGTTACCGGGTGCGGCTGCCGCTGGACCTGCTGCTGGTCGCGAGCGCCAACCCCGAGGACTACACCAACCGGGGCCGCATCATCACCCCGCTCAAGGACCGCTTCGGGGCCGAGGTGCGCACCCACTACCCGCTGGAGCTGGCCGACGAGATCCGGCTGCTGCACCAGGAGGCGCACGTCTCCTGGAGCGGCGGCGACGCCTTCGAGCGCCCGCTCGTCCCCGAGCACCTCGCCGAGATCATGGCCCGCTTCACCCGCCTGGTCCGCGAGTCCACCCACGTCGACCAGCGCTCCGGGGTCAGCGCGCGGTTCGCCATCGCCGGCCTGGAGACGATCGCGGCCTCCGCGGTCCGCCGGGCCGCGATCGCCGGGGAGACCCGGCCGGTGGCGCGCGTCGTCGACCTCCCGAGCGTGGTGCCGGCCAGCCGCGGCAAGGTCGAGTTCGCCGACTCGGGCGCGGACCCGGACGACGAGCGGGAGCTGGAGATCCTCGAGCACCTGCTGCGGCAGGCGACCGCGCAGACCTTCCGCGCCCGCTGCGCCGGACTGGACCTCACCGGCCTGCAGGAGCACTTCACCGGCGGCGAGACCGTCGAGAGCGGCGAGCTCGTGCCCGCCCCCGCACTGCTCGGCCAGCTGGGCACCATCCCGAGGTTGGCGGAGCTGCTGGGCCGGCTCGGCGTCGACGAGAACGAGCAGTCGGCCGAGCAGGCGGCGGCCGCCGTCGAGTTCGCCCTCGAGGGGCTCTACCTGACCCGCCGGCTGGCCAAGGACACCGACGGCACCCGCACGATCTACGGGGCCTGACGTGCCGACGCGACACGGGCGCGGGTACCGCTACAGCCGCTGGCACGGCGGTCCGGATCCACTCGCGCCGCCGTACGACCTGGGCAATGCCGTCGACGAGATCGGCGACTCGGTGCTCGCCGGCAGCGGCGTCCGCGAGGCCCTGCGCGAGCTGCTGCGCCGCGGCACCGAAGGACGACGCGGCCTGGACGAGCTGCGCCGCTCGGTCCGCGAGCGGCTGCGCAAGGCCCGCACCGCCGGACGCATGGACGGCACGCTGCAGGAAGTGCGCGAGCTGCTCGACCGGGCGCTGACCGCCGAGAAGCGCGAGCTGTTCCCCGACCCGGACGACGCAGCGAGGCTGGCCGAGGACGAGCTGGACGCGTTGCCCGACGACACCGCCGGCGCCGTCCGCGCGCTCAAGGACTACCCGTGGCGGTCGGACGAGGCCCGGCAGGCCTACCAGCAGATCCAGGATCTGCTGCGCCGCGAGGTGCTCGACAGCTCGTTCGCCTCGATGAAGAACGCGCTGGAGAACGCGACCGAGGCCGACATGCAGGCGGTCAAGGACATGGTCGCCGACCTGTCGCAGCTCATCGACGCGCACAACCGCGGCGAGGACACCGATGAGCAGTTCGCCGAGTTCATGGACAAGCACGGCCAGTTCTTCCCCGACAACCCCGAGTCGATCGAGGAGCTCATCGACTCCCTCGCCCGCCGGGCGGCCGCGCAGGAACGGATGATGGCGGGCCTGTCCCCCGATCAGCGGGCGGAACTGTCCGACCTGATGGCCCAGACGATGGCCGACATGGGGCTGGCCAGCGAGATGTCCCACCTGCAGGACGCACTCCGCCAGGCCCGGCCCGACCTGCCCTGGGGGCAGCGCGGGCAGGTGCCCGACGGCGAGCAGGGCCTGGGACTGGGTGACGCGACCAGTGCCGTCGCCGAGCTCGCCGACCTGGAGGCGCTGTCGAGCCAGCTCTCGCAGGGCTACGCGGGCGCGTCGCTGGCCGACATCGACGAGGAACTCCTCGAGCGGGCGCTGGGACGGCCCGCCGTCGACGACCTCGCCGCGCTGCGCCAGATGGAGCGCGAGCTCGAGCGGCAGGGCTACCTCAACCGCTCCGACGGCCGGCTCGAGCTCTCCCCGAAGGCCGTCCGCCGGCTGGGCGCCACCGCGCTGCGCCGGGTGTTCGCCAAGCTCGACGCCACCGGCCGCGGCGACCACGACGTCACCGACGCGGGCTCCGCCGGGGAGCTCACCGGCAGCTCGCGGGAGTGGCGGTTCGGCGACGAACAGCCGCTGGACGTCGTCCGCACGGTCAAGAACGCCGTCCTGCGGACGGCGCACGAGCCGCGTGCCGACGGCGAGCGGCGGGTGCGCATCGCCGTGGACGACTTCGAGGTCGTCGAGACCGAGCGGCGGACCGGCGCGGCCGTCGCGCTGCTGGTCGACCTCTCCTACTCGATGGCGCTGCGCGGCACGTGGGGTGCGGCGAAGTCGACCGCGATGGCGCTGCACAGCCTGGTGACGACGCGGTTCCCGCAGGACGCCATCCAGATCATCGGCTTCTCCTCCGTGGCGCAGGTGCTGCGCCCCGAGACGCTCGCCGAGCTGTCGGTCGACACGCTGCAGGGCACCAACCTGCAGCACGGCCTGATGCTGGCGCGCAGGTTCCTCAGCCATCACCGGGATGCCGAACCGGTGGTCCTCGTCGTCACCGACGGCGAGCCCACCGCGCACCTGGAGGACGACGGGACGCCGTTCTTCTGCTGGCCGCCGATGCCCGAGACCATCGCCCGCACGGTGGCGGAAGTGGAACGCGTCGCCCGCAGCGGCGCCACGGTGAACGTGTTCGCCCTCGATCCCGACCCCGGGCTGGTGCACTTCGTCCACGACATCACCGAGCGGGCCGGCGGCCGCGTGTTCCAGCCCGACCCCGAACGCCTCGGCGAGTACGTGGTGGCCGACTACCTCCGCACCCGCCGGGGCCGTCGGGCACGCTGAGGGCGTGACCATCACCGTCGAGGAGTCCGACGCGGGGACGACGTATCCCCTGTGGCGCGACGTCCTGCGGGAGGGCCGTCCCGTGGACCGCCTCGCGGACCCGGCCGGCACGTTCCACCTCGCCGCCCGCACCCCGGACGGCCGGCTGGCGGGCGTCGTCCGCTTCTCCCCGGCACCCTGCCCGTGGCGACCGGCGCGCGCGCCGTGGCAACTGCGCGGCATGGCCACCGATCCCTCCGTCCGGGGCACCGGTGCGGGCCGGGCGCTGGTGACCGAGGGGCTCACCCGGCTCGCCGCGCTCGGCGGGGATCTCGTGTGGTGCGACGCCCGTGTGCCGGCCGTCGGGTTCTACGAGCGGATGGGCTTCGCGGTGGTCACGGACCGGTTCGACAAGCCGGAGGGCGGCCCGCACGTCGGAATGCTGCTGGTCCTGGCCTGAACACGTCAGGGCCCTGGTGTGCACTGCGTCACACCTGCGGGTGAGGAGGCCACAGGTCGGACCGGTGAGGGCCGATAACCTCAGGGCACGAGTGGAACGACGGGCAGCAGCACCGGGACGGAGGCACCGTGACGCGGACGGCGACAGCGCGACGACTGGCGACCGGCGCCGCCACCTACGGCGGGGGCCTCGGGCTGGCCGGCGCCGCCTTCTACGCCCTCCTCCGCGAGGAGGCCCGCCTCGCCCGCCGCCGGGTGGAGGCGCGGACCTCCAAGGACGACCCGCCCTCGGGCGACGGTATCTACGGCCGGGGCAAGGGCAAACCGCTCGTGTTCACCGTGCTCGGCGACTCCAGCGCGGTGGGCCTCGGCGTCGAGCGGGCGGCCGAGACCCCCGGCGCGCTGATCGCGGCAGCGCTGGCCGAACTCGCCGAGCGGCCGGTGCGCCTCGTCCGCCTCGCTGTCACCGGAGCGGAGTCCAAGGAGCTCGGCGACCAGGTCGACCGCGCACTGGCTGAACACCCGGACGTAGCGCTGATCATGATCGGCGCGAACGACGTCACGACGCTGACCAAGCCGGCAACCGCGGTCCGGCACCTCGAGAGCGCCGTCCGCCGGCTGATCGAGACCGGCTGCGAGGTCGTCGTCGGCACCTGCCCGGACCTCGGCACGATCCGTCCGATCGCACAGCCGCTGCGCACCTTCGCCCGGCGCTGGAGCCGGCAGATGGCAGCCGCGCAGACCATCGCGGTCGTCGAGGCCGGCGGCCGGACCGTGTCCCTCGGCTCGGTCCTCGGGCCGGCGTTCGCCTCCGACCGCAGTATGTTCAGCATCGACGAGTTCCACCCCAGCGCGCTGGGCTACGCCCAGGCGGCCGCGATCCTGCTGCCGTCCGTCGCGGACGCCGTCGGCGTCTGGCCGGCACCCCAGCGGAGCGTGCGCCCGATCCGCCGGGGCACGGTGCGCCCGGTCGCGGAGGCTGCGGCCCGCGCCGCCAGCCGCACCGGTACCGAGGTCCAGCCCGCCGAGAAGCGCGGCTCCGACACCGGTCCGCGCGGTCCGTGGGCGATGCTGCGCCGCCGCCGGCCCACCGACCTCCCGACGCCGGAGGACATGGAGGAGTCGGCGGAGGCCACCGTCGTCGGCTGAGGGACGACGCCGCGCGTGGCGGGTCCTACCGCGGAGTAGTTTCGGGGGCGACCCGTCGTCCGCCGACCGTCCGCGGACCGCCTCATCGTGGAGGACCCCATGCCCGAAGCCGTCATCGTCGCGACCGCCCGCTCCCCCATCGGCCGCGCCTTCAAGGGGTCGTTGAAGGACCTCCGTCCCGACGACCTGACCGCCACCATCGTGCGCGCGGCACTCGACAAGGTCCCTGCGCTCGACCCCACTGACATCGACGACCTGATGCTCGGCTGCGGCCTGCCCGGGGGCGAGCAGGGCTACAACATGGGCCGCGTCGTCGCGACGCTGCTCGGCATGGACCACCTGCCCGGCACGACGATCACCCGCTACTGCTCGTCGTCGCTGCAGACCACCCGCATGGCGATGCACGCCATCAAGGCCGGCGAGGGCGATGTGTTCATCTCCGCCGGCGTCGAGATGGTGTCCCGGTTCGTGAAGGGCAACAGCGACTCCCTGCCGGACACGAAGAACCCGGTGTTCGCCGACGCCGAGGCCCGCGTGGCCAAGGTCGCCGAGAGCGGCGCCGACAGCTGGCACGACCCGCGCGAGGACGGCGACGTCCCCGACATCTACATCGCGATGGGGCAGACCGCCGAGAACCTGGCCCTGCTCAAGGACGTCTCCCGCCAGGAGATGGACGAGTTCGCCGTCCGCAGCCAGAACCTGGCCGAGGAGGCCATCAACAACGGCTTCTGGGAGCGCGAGATCACCCCGGTGACCACGCCCGACGGCACCGTCGTCAGCAAGGACGACGGCCCGCGGGCGGGCACCACGCTCGAGGCGCTCTCTCAGCTCAAGCCGGTCTTCCGCCCGGACGGCCGCGCGACCGCCGGCAACGCCTGCCCGCTGAACGACGGCGCGGCCGCCGTGGTGGTCATGAGCGACACCAAGGCCCGCGAGCTCGGCCTGACTCCGCTGGCCCGCGTCGTGTCGACCGCCGTCACCGGGCTCTCGCCGGAGATCATGGGCTACGGCCCGGTGGACGCCTCGAAGCTCGCGCTGCAGCGCGCCGGCATGAGCATCGGCGACATCGACCTGGTCGAGATCAACGAGGCCTTCGCCGCGCAGGTGATCCCGAGCTACCGTGACCTGGGCATCGACATCGACCGGCTGAACGTGCACGGCGGGGCGATCGCCGTCGGCCACCCGTTCGGCATGACCGGCGCCCGCATCACCGGCACGCTGATCAACGGGCTGCAGACCAAGGACAAGACGTTCGGCCTGGAGACCATGTGCGTCGGCGGCGGCATGGGCATGGCGATGGTCCTGGAGCGCCTGTCCTGAGCTGACGTCGTCGGTACGAAGCAGAAAGGCCCGGGCCCCTCACGGGGACCGGGCCTTCGGCTCGTCCCGGGCGGCTCGACCAGGTCAGGGTCGCGCGGCGCGCACGACAGGGCCCCGGACGCGACTGTGGCCCGGCTCCTCGCGGAGCCGGGCCACAGTCGGTCGATCAGGAAGTCACTCGCGGAAGTAGCTGAGCAGCCGCAGGATCTCGATGTACAGCCAGACGACCGTCACCAGCAGGCCGAAGGCGATGTACCAGGCGAACTTCGCCGGGGCGCCGCGGCGGATCGCCTCGTCGGCCATGTCGAAGTCCAGCAGCAGCATGAACGCCGCGATGCCGATGACGACCAGGCTGAACACGATGGCCAGTCCGCCACCGCTGCGGAGGCCGAGGCCGCCCGGGGTGATGAAACTGGCGACCATGTTGACCACCATCAGGACGAGGGCACCGATGGCGGCGCCGACGACCCAGCGGGTCAGCTTGGGGGTGACCCGGATCGCGCCGGTCTTGTAGACGACGAGCATGCCGGCGAAGACACCGAAGGTGCCGATGACCGCCTGCATGACGATCCCGTCGTAGACGGCGTTGAACGCCTCGCTGATCGCGCCGAGGGCGACGCCGTACAGCGCGCCGTAGGCCAGCGTGGCGACCGGGTTGGCGATCGTCTTGAACGAGATCACCAGGCCCAGCACGAACGCCACCAGCACCGCCGGTAGCGCGAGGCCCCAGGCCATGTCGCCCGGGAGGGCCCACGTCGCTGCGGCGGCCAGGACGGTGACCAGGAAGGAGATCCCCGTCTTGGTCACGACGTCGTCCATCGTCATGTAGCGGGTGGCGGCCGCATACGGCGACTGCGCCGCATACGGGTCGAGCTGGGAGGGCGCGCCGTACTGGCCGGGCGCGCCGTACTGCTGGGGCGGAGCGCCCCACGGCGCCGGCTGCTGCCGGCCGTTCCCGTCGGCGCCGAACCGGCTGAAGGCCGGGTTACTGCTGGGCATCGTCATCTCCCTGAGGGAACTGGTCGGTCCGTGGAGGTCACGGTGCTGCACTCCACTCGTCCAGGTCAACGTTCGGGGCCCCCGGTACGTTCCGGCGTGTCGTGGGTTGACCCGTCCGGGTGGCCCCCGCAGCCCGGGACACCGATGCCCCGTGACGATCCCGTGACGCGCAGCCTGGGAGCCTCGCCGCCCGACCTGTCCCCCGTCGTCCCGGAAGTGAGCGCGCCGTGCCGGAGCGAGTGTTCCAGCTGGACCAGTGGGCGACGGTGTCACCGGCGGCGGGCTGGGTGGTCCAGGCCGGCCGCTTCCTCGGGGGTCCCGGGGCCGACGTGCTGGCCTACCTGCCGGCCGACGGCTCCCTGTGGGTCGGGGCCAACGAGGAGGGCCACTTCACGTTCACCGAGGCCTGGGCCCACCTGAGTCCGGCGGCGGGCTGGCAGATCACCGTCGGCGACTTCACCGGCAACGGCCTCGCCGACGTCGCCGCCTACCACCCCGGCAACGGCACGGTCTGGGTCGGTGAGAACCGCGGCTCCGCGTTCGCGTTCTCCCTGTGGGCCACACTGTCGCCTGCGAGCGGATGGCGGATCGGCGTGGGGTTCTTCACGATGAGGGCGAAGGCCGACCTGCTGGCGCACCACGTCGACAGCGGCACGCTGTGGGTGGGCGCGAACACCGGCTCGGCCTTCACGTTCATGGGCACCTGGGCGGCCGTGGACCCGGCTGGGGACTGGCAGTTCGCCACCGGCGACTTCGTCGGCAACGGGCGCACCGACGTCGTGGGGTACAGCGCCGCGGACGGGTCGGTCTGGGTCGGGGAGAACGACGGCTCGGCGTTCGACCTGAGCCGGTGGGGCACCGTGAACCCCGCCGCCGGCTGGCACGTCGACTCCGGCTTCTTCACCGGCCGCGGCAAGGCCGACCTGTTCGCCCACCACTCCGGCGGCGGCACGCTCTGGGTCGGGGAGAACCAGGGGTCGAGCTTCGTGTTCGGCGACACCCCGGCTGCCGTGGCGACCGGCGAGGGCTGGCAGTTCGTCACGGCCAGCGTCAACGGCGACGTCTGGGACGACGTCGTCGGCTACTCCCCCCTCGACGGCGGCGTCGTGGTGGGCGAGTCCTCGCTGCGGCCGATCGAGGGCTACTGCTGGCCGCTGTCGGCGGCACCGGGCGAGGTGATCTCGTTCCACATGTCCGGCGAGGGAGCCGCCGTCGCCGATTTCCAGCGGCACGTCTCCACCGGCCCGGAGGTCGACTCCCTCCCCGTCGGCTCCCAGGAGTTCACCGCACCCCGCCAGCCGGTCCCCGACGAGCCATGGCGCGACGGTTGCGGCTGGACGCCCACCTTCGACCTCACGATCCCCGCGGACTGGATCTCGGGCATCTACTCGGCCCACTGCACGGACTCCGCCGAGACCTCCTGCGACATCACGTTCGTCGTGAAGCCGGCGCCGCCGGACCGGGCAGGCATCGCCGTGCTGGCGAACGTCAACACGTGGCTGGCCTACAACGGCTGGGGCGGGCAGTCGAAGTACACCGGGCTGGCCCGCACGAGCTTCCTGCGCCCGATGCCGGGGGCCGCACCGGAGGGCGATCTGCATCTCACCCGCGGCGAGCTGTGGATCCTCGGGTGGCTGGAGGGCCAGGGTCAGCATCCCGACGTCTACACCGACGTCGACTTCCACGAGCAGGGCTGCGATCCGGCCCGGTACCCGTGCCTGATCTTCGGGACCCATCCCGAGTACTGGACCACGGAGATGTACGACAAGCTCGCCGCCTACCTCGACGCCGGCGGCTGCGTCGCCTACCTCGGCGGCGACGGGATCTTCGAGATCGGCGAGCCCGACAACGGTGGGACCGAGATGGTGTTCCGCCTGGGCGTCGAGGGCGGCCCCCGCGAGCTCGCCCTCTTCCGGACGCAGGGCAAGCCCGAGCTGGCGCTCCTCGGCGTCGCCACCGAGCGGTGCGGCGTCGTGGGATCACCGTTCCTCGTCCGGGCCGCCGGGCACGACCTGTTCGCGGGCACCGGAGTGGCCGACGGCGACGCCATCGGCGACTCCGGGCTCAACACCGGCGCCGGCAACGGGAAGGCCAGCGGCTGGGAGGTCGACACCACCCGGGGGCCGGGCGCGACCGGGATTCCTGCGCCCGGCTGCCTGATCGACCCCGCACCGGTCACGCCCTCGGTGCTCCCCGAGGGACTCGTGGTGCTGGCCCAGGGAGCGCCCGACGGCGTCGGCCCCGGAGCCGAGATGACGTACTACGACCACCCCGGGGGCGGCTTCGTGTTCTCCGCCGGATCGCTGACGTTCGGGGGCAGCCTGGTCGTCGACCCGGTGCTGAGCGCCCTGGTGGCCAACGTGCTCGCCCGGGCCGGTGTGGGCGTCCAGGACGTGCCCCCGGTCGGGATCGAACCGACACTGGGACCCTTTTAAGGGGCCTGCCTCTGCCGATTGGGCTACGGGGGCGTCCTGCGCACGCTAGCGGGGGCGCCGGGACGACGACGGGTCACCCGTACCGTGACCCGGTCCCCCCGTCGTCCGGAGGTCACCGTGAGTCGCCGACCGCAGGTCCCCGCCCGCGCGATGCGGGCCGCCGTCCGCGGCCTGGTGCGACCGGTCCTCGGGCCGCGGACGCCGGTGGCGGTGCAGCGCTGGTGGCTCGACCTGGTCACCGGACCCACGCCGCTCGCCGACGGTGTGGACGTCGGCACCGGCCGGCTCGGCGGCCGCCCGGTCCGGGTGTTCACCCCCCGCGGCGGCCGCCTCGGTCGCGCCGTCCTCTACCTGCACGGCGGCGGCTTCACGATCGGCTCGGTGCGCACGCACGGGGCGCTGGCCGCCCAGCTGGCCGCCGCGAGCGGCGCGACCGTGCACCTGCTGGGCTACCGGCTGGCGCCCGAGCACGCGTTCCCCGCCGCCCTGGACGACGCCCTGGCGGCCTGGCGCGAGCTGCTCCGCGGCGGCGCCGCGCCCGGCCGGACGGCGCTCGCCGGCGACTCGGCCGGCGGCTGGCTGGCCCTCACCGCCGCGCTGCGGCTGCGCGATGCCGGCGACCCGCTGCCCGCCGTCCTCGGTCTGGTCTCGCCCTGGCTGGACCTGCTCGGCACGCAGTGGCCGGCCGACCGGTCCGACGCGATGCTCCGGCCGTCGTGGCTGCGCCGCTGCGCGGCCGACTTCGCGGCCGGCGCCGACCTGACCGCCGCCGAGTTCGCCCCACTCGCCAAGGACCTGGGCGGGCTGCCGCCGATGGTGGTGCACGTCGGCAGCGAGGAGATCCTGCTGCCCGACGCCGTCCGGCTGGCCGTGGCGGCCCGCGCCGCGGGGGTGCCGGTGGAGCTGCGCCGCTGGGACGGCCTGTGGCACGTCGCGCACGCCTCGGCCGGCCTCGTGCCCGCGTCGACGGCGGCGGTCACCGCGTTCGGCGCCGGGCTCGCGTCCCGGCTCGGCTGAGACCAGTCCACCCCGCCGAAGCGGGCTTCCACGGCGCGCTCGCCGTCCCTACCGTTCACTTGCTGCCTCCGCTGCTTGCATCAGTGGGGTCAGCACCGCGCGGTCCGGGACGTGCAGCCGGTCGCTCACTGATCGGCGCTCGAGGCGCGCAGCCCTGTCGCCAGTCGGCACGCCCCGGGCCGCCGGGCCCGCAACGTCTCAGCCAGGCCCTCACGGAGCTCGTTCAGCCTGGCGGTACACCGGCGGCACCGGGATGCGACGGCAGGCTGTCACCAAATAAGCCGCGTCACCAGGGTCAAGCAGTGAGGTTCAGCTCCCCGTCTGCGGCAGGGCCGACGGCTGCTCGGGACGGGCCGGCGACAGGTGCCCGGGGCGGCCGGTGTTGGCGGCGAACACGAACTCGCGGCGCGGGTCCTGCAGCTGGCCCAGCGACACGACCTCCCGCCGGAACAGCGACGCCAGGGTCCAGTCGGCGACGACGCGGGCCTTGCGGTTGAAGGTGGGCACCCGGCTCACGTGGTAGGTGCGATGCATGAACCAGGCCGGCCAGCCCTTGAGCTTCACGCCGTAGACCTGCGCCACGCCCTTGTGCAGGCCGAGGCTGGCCACCGATCCGGCGTACTCGTGGCGGTAGGGCCTGGGCTGTTCCCCGGCGAGGACGGCGACGATGTTGTCGGCGAGGACCTTGGCCTGACGGACGGCGTGCTGCGCGTTCGGCGCCGTCGTCGCGTCCGGCTCGTCCTTGGTGAGGTCGGGAACGGCGGCCAGGTCGCCGGCAGCCCACGCATCGGGCATCCCGCGCACCTGCAGCGTCGCTTCGCACTCCACCCGGCCCCGCCCGTCGACCGGCAGGTCGGTCTCGGCGAGCATCGGGTTCGGCTTGGTGCCGGCCGTCCAGACCAGGGTCTCGCTGGGGAACTCCTCGCCGTCGCTGAGCCGCACGACACCGTCGTCGGAGATCGACTCCAGCCGGGTGTTGAGCCGCACGTCCATCCCCCGCTCGGTGAGCTGGCGGACCGTGTACGCGGCCATGTCGAGGTCGACCTCGGGCAGGATGCGGCCCATCGCCTCGACGAGCACCCAGCGCATGTCCGACGGCGACAGCCGCGGGTAGTAGCGCTCGATCGCGTGCCGGGCCATGTCCTCGAGCTCGGCGAACGCCTCCACGCCGGCGTAGCCGCCTCCGACGAAGGTGAACGTGAGTGCCCGCTGCCGCACCGCGGGATCGTCGGTGGAGCTGGCCGCGTCCAGCCGGGCGAGGACGTGGTTGCGCAGGAAGATGGCCTCGCCGACCGTCTTGAACCCGACGCCGTGCTCGGCGAGCCCCGGGATCGGGAGGGTGCGCGCCACGGAGCCGGCGGCCATCACGAGCACGTCGTAGTGCACCTCGAAGGGCGCGCCCTCGATCGGTGCGATCCGGGCCCGCTTGTCGGCGTGGCTCAGGCCGATGACCGCGCCGGTGATGACGCGGCAGTGGCGCAGCGTCGTCCGCAGGGGCACGACCACGTGCCGCGGCTCGACCGATCCGGCGGCCGCTTCCGGGAGGAACGGTTGGTAGGTCATGTGCGGTTGCGGATCGACCACCACGATCTCGGCCCGCCCGCGCGACAGCTTCCGCTGCAGCCGCAGGGCGGTGTAGAGGCCGACGTACCCGCCGCCCACGACCAGGATCACCGGACGTTGCGCCATTGGGGCAGCCTAGGGCTCCGGCGGCCCGGCGTCAGGGGGAGAACCGGCGCCGTCGGCCAGCGCCCGGGCGCGGGCGAGGACGGCGTCGAGCATCGGCTCGGTCAGCTTCCCGGTGAAGGTGTTCTGCTGGCTCACGTGGTAGCTGCCGAGCAGCGTGAGCGGTCCGTTCGGGCCGGCCAGCTCCACCTCCGCGCCGTGCCCGAACACCGGTCGCGGGCGTGGGATTTCGTATCCGGCGGCGGCGAGGACCGGCCACAGCGCCGTCCACCCGAAGCCGCCGAGCACGACGATCACCCGCAGCTGCGACAGCAGCGCCAGCTCCCGGGCCAGCCACGGCGAGCAGGTGTTCCGCTCCGCAGGCGTGGGTGCGTTGGCCGGCGGCGCGCAGCGCACCGAGGCGGCCACGCGCACGTCGGTGAGCTCCAGGCCGTCGCCGACGTGGGTCGACGTCGGCTGGTTGGCCAGGCCGGCCCGCCAGAGCGCGGCGAAGATCCAGTCGCCGCTGCGGTCGCCGGTGAACACCCGGCCGGTCCGGTTCCCGCCGTGCGCGGCCGGGGCCAGTCCGACGACGGCGATCCGGGCGTCGGCCGGCCCGAGACCCGGCACCGGGCGGCCCCAGTAGTCCCAGTCGCGGAACGACGCCCGCTTGACCCGGGCGACCTCCTCCCGCCAGGCGACCAGCCGGGGGCAGGCGTAGCAGCCGGAGATCCGCGCATCCAGCGTGGCGAGGTCGGGCGCGCTGCGGGCCGAACGCGCGACGCCCGCCGCCGTCCGGGTCACCGGGAACCCTCCGGCGTCGACTGCCACACCGTCAGTTCATCATCGCGAGCACAGCGCACGCACGGCGGCCACGTCGACGGCCAGGGGGAACTACCGTCGCGTGCCATGTCGACCGGCCGGATGGAAGCCTTCAGCGACGGCGTGATCGCGATCCTGATCACCGTCATGGTGCTGGAGCTGCCCGTCCCCCACGGCACGACGTGGGCGGCCCTGCACGAGGCGCTGCCCGTGCTGCTCACCTACGTGCTGAGCTTCGTCTATCTGGGCATCTACTGGAACAACCATCACCACATGCTCCAGGCGACCGACCGGGTCAACGGCGTCATCCTCTGGGCGAACATGCACTTGCTGTTCTGGCTGTCGCTGGTCCCGTTCACCACGGCGTGGCTCGGCGAGAACTCTTTCGCCCGCGTCCCGGCCGCGGCCTATGGCATCGTCCTGCTCGCCGCCGCGCTGGCGTTCTACACGCTCGAGAAGGTGATCATCCGTGACCAGGGCAAGAGGTCCCTGGTCGCCGCGGCGGTCGGCCGCGACCTCAAGGGCAAGCTGTCGCCGGCCATGTACCTCCTCGGCATCGGCTTGTCGTTCGTGGCCGCGTGGCTGGCGATCGCCGTCTACACGGTGGTCGCGCTGGTCTGGCTGGTCCCCGACCGCCGGTTCGAGCGCACCATCCGCGCGGGGCTCGCGCCGGAGGGCGAGGCCGAGGCGGCCGGCTGAGGCGGCCGTTCAGCCGCGGGCGAGCCGGAGCGCGATGCCGTCGAGGATGTCGTGCTCGCTCACGACCACCTCGGCCATGCCGAACTCGTCCATCAGCACGCGCAGCACCAGCGCGCCGGCGCCGATGACGTCGACCCGGCCGGGGTGCATGACCGGCATCGCCGCCCGCCGCTCCCGGGTGGCGGCGAGCAGGTCGGCGGTGACCGCACGCACGGCGTCGAGATCGATCCGCGAGCCGTGGATGGCGTCCGGGTCGTAGGCGGGCAGTCCGAGGGCCAGCGCCGCGACGGTGGTCACCGATCCGGCCAGCCCGACCAGCGAGGCGGCGTCGGCGACGGGCACCTCGGCACGGACGTCGTCCAGAGCCGCCCGGATGTCGTCCTCGGCCCGCCGGATCTCCCCGTCGGACGGCGGGTCGCCGTGCAGGTGCCGCTCGGTCATCCGCACGCAGCCGATGTCGACCGACCGGGCGGCACGCACCCCGGCGCCGTCGCCGAGGACGAACTCCGTCGACCCGCCGCCGATGTCGACGACCAGGAAGGGCGGGAGCGGCGGCGGTGCGCCGTGGGCGCGGGCGGCGGCGTCCAGTGAGCCGGTCGCGCCGAGGAACGACAGCTCCGCCTCCTCCCGGCCCGGGACGACGTCGGGCTTCTGGCCCAGCGTCGCCACCACCATGTCCTCGAAGTCGCGGCGGTTCTCCGCGTCGCGCGTGGCGCTGGTAGCGACCATCCGCACCTTCGCGGCGCCGAGGTCGCGCGCGGCGGCGGCGTACTCGGCGAGGACGCGGCGGGTGCGCTCGATGGCGTCGGGCGCCAGCCGGCCCGTGGCGTCGACGCCCTGTCCGAGCCGCACGATCTCCATCCGGCGCAGCAGGTCGGTGTGCGCCCCGGTGGCGGGCACGTCGGCGACCAGCAGGCGGATCGAATTGGTGCCGCAGTCGATCGCGGCGACCCGGCTCACGGCTGCTCCTGGGGCGCACGGCCCGGCCGCCCACCACTCCCCCATCTCCGCGACGGCGCGGTCGCCGACGGGGTTCACGCCCGGACCGACCGCGAGGCTGTGCGCCGCGAGGGCGTGCAGGCACTTGACCCGGTCGGGCATGCCACCGGCCGACATGCGGGTGGGCAGCACGTCGACGGCGTCACGGGTCGCCAGGTAGGCGTCGTGGGCCGCCTGGTAGGCGGCCGCCAGCTCGGGATCCGTGGTGAGCTCGTCCTGCCACTCGCGCATCCGCCCGGCCGACTCGAGGCGGCTGGCCGCGGCCGTCGCCCGGGGGCAGGTGAGGTAGTAGACCGTGGGGAACGGGGTGCCGTCCTCCAGCCGCGGCGCGGTCTGCACCACGTCGGGCTGACCGCACGGGCAGCGGTGCGCGACGGCCACGAGAGCCCGAGGCGGCCGCCCGAGCTGCCGTTCGATGACGGCGCGGTCGTCGTCGGAAACCGGGTCGGTCATCCGTCGGCGGCCCTCACCGAGTCCAGCAGCCCCTCGTACCAGGGCACCGGGTCGGCCGGCACGGCCGCGGGCACCGTTCCGGCGTCGCCGTCGGTGGCGGCGCCGTCGGCGATGATCACCAGGCGGTCACCGGGCAGCACGTACGTGAGCCGCTCCCGGGCCTGCCGCTCGACGTAGGCGGGGTCGCTCTGCCGCACCAGCTGGTTGCGCAGATCGGTCGCGCGCTGGTCCAGCGTCTGGCCCTCGGCCGCGAGCCGCACCAGCTCCGCGCGACCGGCCAGGTACTGCCGGATCGGTCCCGCCAGCGTCAGTGCGAGGAGCAGCACCAGCCCGCCCAGCAGCACCGCCCGCCCGGTGAACAGCGGACGACGGCGCAGGGCCGACGATGTCGCGGCGCCCGCCGTCCGTCGTCCCGGGCGCCGCTGGCCCGGACGGCTGGTCGCACCGGACCGCAGCCCGGTGCGCACCGGCCGCGTCGAGTGCACGCGGGGCACCCGGCCGGTGGTCCGCCGTCCGTCGGACGGGGACCCGCCCCGCCGTCCGCGGGTGCTGCTCATCCCGCCAGGCGCGGGAAGGCGGCCGCGCCCGCGTAACGGGCTGCGTCGTCGAGCTCCTCCTCGATGCGCAGCAGTTGGTTGTACTTCGCGACGCGCTCACTGCGCGCCGGGGCGCCGGTCTTGATCTGCCCGCAGTCGGTGGCGACGGCGAGGTCGGCGATCGTGGTGTCCTCGGTCTCGCCGGAGCGGTGGCTCATCATGCAGCGGTAGCCGCTGCGGTGGGCGAGGTTCACCGCGTCCAGGGTCTCGGTGAGCGTGCCGATCTGGTTGACCTTCACCAGCAGCGCGTTGGCGGCCTTGCGGGCGATGCCGTCGGCCAGCCGGGTCGGGTTGGTGACGAACAGGTCGTCGCCGACGATCTGCACCCGGTCGCCGAGGGCAGCGGTGAGCGCGATCCAGCCGTCCCAGTCCTCCTCCGAGAGCGGGTCCTCGATCGACACGATCGGATAGGCGTCGACGAGACCGGTGTAGTACTCGGTCAGCTCGGCCGCCGACATCTTCTTGCCCTCGAACGCGTACGCGCCGCCCTCGTGGAACTCGGTGGCCGCGACGTCCAGGGCGAAGGCGATGTCGGTGCCGGCGGTGAACCCGGCGGACTCGACCGCGCGGGTGATCAGGTCGAGCGCGGCGCGGTTGCTCGACAGGTTCGGCGCGAAGCCACCCTCGTCGCCCAGACCCGTGGCCAGGCCGTCCTTCTTCAGCACGGCCTTGAGGGCGTGGTAGGTCTCGGTGCCCATGGCCAGCGCCTCGGCGAACGTGGCGGCGCCGATCGGGGCGATCATGAACTCCTGGACGTCGACGTTGCTGTCGGCGTGGGCGCCCCCGTTGAGGATGTTCATCATCGGCACCGGCAGCACGTGCGCCGACGGCCCGCCGACGTAGCGGAACAGCGGCAGGCCGGCGGAGTCCGCGGCCGCGCGCGCCACGGCAAGGCTGACGCCGAGGATCGCGTTCGCCCCGAGCCGGGACTTGTCCGGCGTCCCGTCCAGGTCGATCAGCTGCTGGTCGATCAGCCGCTGCTCGCTGGCCTCGTAGCCGACGAGCTCGGGGCCGATGACGTCGAGCACGCCGTCGACCGCCTTGGTCACGCCCTTGCCGCCGTACCGCTTACCGCCGTCGCGCAGCTCCACGGCCTCGAACGCGCCGGTGGACGCGCCGCTGGGCACGGCGGCCCGGGCGATCGTCCCGTCGTCGAGCGCGACCTCGACCTCAACGGTGGGGTTTCCGCGCGAGTCGAGGATCTCCCGCGCGCCTACGGCATCGATGCTGGGCACGGGGGCAGCCTAGTCAGCCCCGTCCGTCCCGGACGGCGCGCCCGCGTGCGGCACGCGGTGGACGGGACGACGAGGCGGCTCCGCGGGCCCCGGCGAAGGCGCGGGACCGCTCCTCGGCCTCGCTGCTGCCGCTGAACAGCGCCGCGTTCTCCGGCCCCGCGACGGGCTCGACCGGGGACCCGGGGGCCGCGGGAGCGCCGTCCAGCCGCACGCGCGGCAGGCCGTGCGCGTGCTCGCGCTGCAGCCAGGTCACCAGGGACTCGCGGATCTGGCAGCGCAGGTCGAACAGCGCGCCGGCGTCCCGGGCGCTGAGCAGTGCCCGCACCCGGACGACGGAGCCGACGGCGTCGATCACCTGCAGCACCCCCGCGCGGCGGTCCCAGAGCGGGTGGTCGGCCAGCAGCCGGTCCAGCTCGGCGCGCATGGCCTCGAAGGACATCGTCCAGTCCACGTCCAGCTCCACCGACCCCAGGACGGCGGACTCCTTGCGGGTCCAGTTCTCGAACGGGGTGGTCGTGAAGTACGTCGACGGCAGCACCATGCGGCGGTCGTCCCAGATGTGGACGACGACGTAGGTCAGCGTGATCTCCTCGATCCGGCCCCACGCGTCCTCGACCACCACGACGTCGTCCACCCGGATGGCGTCGGTGAAGGCGAGCTGCAGGCCCGCGAAGACGTTGGCCAGCGAGGTCTGCGCCGCCAGACCGGCCACCAGCGAGATGACCCCGGCGCTGGCCAGGATGCTGGCGCCGGCGGCGCGGGCGGCCGGGAAGGTGAGCAGCATCGCCGCGGCGGACAGGACGCCGATCACCACGACCGCCAGCCGGCGCAGCAGCGAGATCTGGGTGCGCACCCGCCGGGCGTGCCGGTTGTCGACGACGTCGACGTCGTAGCGCGCCACCGCCAGGTCCGCGGCCGCGAAGACGGCGACGGCCACGAACCAGCCCACCGTGCCGATGAGGGCCAGGCCCAGCAGCCGGACCACCGGTCCCTGCCAGGCCCCCGTGGTGGGCGCGGCGTCGAGCACCGAGATGCCCGCGGCCAGGACCAGCAGCGTGCGCAGCGGCGTGCGGCCGCGACGCGCGATGCCGGCGACCACGGGTGAGCGTCGGCCCAGCCGTCCGACCAGCACCCCGATCGTGACCCCGGCGAACCAGGCGCCCACCGCGGCGGCGGCGAGCAGGACGAGGAGCTGCCAGGTCTGGGTGGGCATCAGGTCGTGCACCTCCATCGGCGTGGCCGTGGGATCGGGGACAGACGGGGAAGGTCTGCGGAACAGCGGGATCGCTCCTCTCCGGGGCCGCGCGACAGCACGGTTCGTGGCCGGGCGGCGGTCTGGCGGGGACGTCGGCGGCGCTGCGGCGCGCCCGGGGCAACGCGCGACCGCGGGGCCCGGCCTCGGATGGATCCGGGGACCCCCGCCACGCTAGGTGCTGCTCCCCCCCCGGCTGTCACCCGGGGAACGTGTACTGCCCCACACCCCCGCCGGACCGGCGGACACGAGGGACTTTCGGTACAGAAAGTCCCTCAGGGGGCGGTGCGGGCCTCGGCCTCGGCGTCGAGCTCCCCGGCGTAGCGGCGGACCGCCTCGCGGAGCGCGTCCTCCACGTCCCAGCCGCGCTGCTCCGCGGCGGTGACGACGGCGAACAGCCGCTCCCCCAGCTCCTCGGGGCTGCTGGCCTCCAGCACCGCGGGCTCGGGCGTCGACAGGCCGGCCCGGCCGGCCCGCCGCACCAGCGCGGCCCCCCACGCGGCCGCCGGCTGCGACCGTGACACCCCCTCGGTCGGGGACCGGCGCTGCTTCTCGGCCTGCTTGATCTCCTCCCAGCCCGCCTCGACCGCGGCGACGTCCCGGGGGCCGGCGTCCCCGAACACGTGCGGGTGCCGGCGCACGAGCTTGTCGACCAGATCGCCGGCCACGGCGTCGACGTCGAACCGGCGCCCCGGGACGGCCTCGGCCGCGACCCGCGCGTGGAAGAGGACCTGGAGCAGCACGTCACCCAGCTCCTCGCGCATGGCGACCGGGTCGTCGTCGACGATCGCGTCGTAGGCCTCGTGCGCCTCCTCGAGCAGGTAGCCGCGGAGCGAGGCGTGCGTCTGCTCGGCGTCCCACGGGCACCCGCCGGGCGAGCGCAACCGGTCCATCACGGCGACGGCGTCGAGCAACCGGGCCCCCACCGGCTCGGGGGCGCCGACCACCGGGGCCGCCGCGTAGGTGACCTCGTCGGGTGCGGCCAGCACGACGGCGTCGTCCCCGGCGGCCGCGAGGTCCATGACGTCGCGCACCTCGAACCCCTCGGCGCGCAGCACGTCCGCGGTGGCGGCCGCACCGGGCAGCGCGACCAGCGGTCCCCCGGCCGAGATCGTGCGCCAGGCGGCGGGGCCCAGCAGACCCGGCAGGCGTGGACTGACCGTGACGACGGAGGTGGGCACCCGGTCAGTGTCCGCGACGCCCGCGGGTCAGTTGCCCGGGGTGGGGGCCGCGGACGACGCCGCGGCCGCCTTCGCCGCGTCGTCCTTCAGGATGTCGACGACACCGCCGCTGCCGGCCACGAGCTTGCCGCCCTCGATGGCGCCGAAGCGGGGGTTCACCCGGACGCCGAGGTCCTTGCGGACGTCGTCGACGAGCGCGGCGCCCGCCTTGTCGACCGTGTCGCCGGCCTCCTTCTCCAGGTCGGGGCGCACCTCCTCGAACGAGGGGTACACCGGCCCGGCCACGAAGGTGACGACGACCCCGCCGATCTCCGGGACCGGGGTGCTGAAAGCGCTGTTGGGCTTGGCAGCGGTGATCCCCTTCGCAAGCACGCCGGGGAGCTTGTCGGCCGTGCGGCTCTGCAGCGTCGTCAGGGTGTTCTGGTCCGGGTGCGCGGCGGCCACGGCCGGGTAGCTCGCCGGGTCGGCCGTGAGCTGCGCGACCACGGTGGCGGCCGTCGCGTCGTCCGGCACGGTGATGTAGCCGAACGAGATCTGCTTCAGGCTCTCCCGGACCTGGTTGTAGCGGGCCTTCAGCGCCGTGACGTCCAGGGCGTCCGCCTTGCCCTCCGCCTCCGCGATCCGCTGGCGGAGCAGCTGCTGGCGGACGTTCTCGAAGACGTCCTCCCGGCCGATGCCCTGCTGGGCGAGCGAGCCGTAGACCGTGTCCGGGTCGTCGGTGCCCAGGAGCTGGGTGATCCGCGCCTGCACCGCGCCGTCGCCCACCTGCACGTGGTACTTCTCGGCCGCGGCGGCGTAGATCCGGTTCTGCACCAGCAGGGACAGCACCCGCCGGGTGAACTCGTCCTCGTGGCCCTTGGCGTAGGCCGCGATGTCCTCGTCGGCCAGGCGCTGGTCGATGGCGGAGTTCAGTGCGGCGACGGTGATCTGCTCCTGGCCGACGTACGCCGCGACGTTCGGGGAGGTCCGGCAGCCGGAGAGTCCCCCCACCGCGACGACGAGCAGGAACGCGGTGACGAGCACCCGGGGAACGCGACGCTTGAGCACGCCCGCAGGTTGCCACACGTGCCGTCGACGGGTCGGGAGGACGTGGTCCATCTCAGGATGCGGCGGCCACGGGTTGCTCGAGAACGGCCGTCAGCAGCGAGTGCACGTTCTCCAGCAGGGCGACGTCCCGCAGCGGGGTGCGGCGGTCGGGGCCGACCGGCACCTTGAGCACGATGGTCTCGACGGCGGCCTTGTACGAGGCGCCGTCGGCGAGCCGGGCCAGGCGCATCTGCTTGGACTCCGGCAGCACCACCGGGCTGATCCGGATGGCCCTGCCCTGCAGCGACACCTCGGTGACCCCGAGGGCCCGCATCGCGGTGCGGAACCGGGCCACGGCCAGCAGGTTGAGCACCGGCGCCGGCGGGGGGCCGTAGCGGTCGGTGAGCTCGTCGAGCACCGCCTGGGCCTGGTCGTCGGTCTGCACCGAGGCGACCTTGCGGTAGGCCTCCATGCGCAGCCGCTCGCCCGGGATGTAGTCGTGCGGCAGGTGCGCGTCGACCGGCAGGTCGACCCGGACCTCCAGCGGCTCGACCGGCGCGTCCTCGCCGCTGATCTGCGCGCGGTAGTCGGTCACGGCCTCGCCGACCAGCCGCACGTAGAGGTCGAAGCCGACACCGGCGATGTGCCCGGACTGCTCGCCGCCGAGCAGGTTGCCCGAGCCGCGGATCTCGAGGTCCTTCATCGCCACCGCCATGCCGGCCCCGAGGTCGGTGTTGTGCGCGATGGTCGTCAGCCGGTCGACCGAGGTCTCGGTCAGCGGCCGGGTGGGGTCGTAGGTGAAGTACGCGTACGCGCGCTCGCGGCCACGGCCGACGCGGCCGCGGATCTGGTGCAGCTGGGAGAGCCCGAAGGTGTCGGCGCGGTCGACGATCAGGGTGTTGGCGTTCGGGATGTCCAGGCCCGACTCGATGATCGTCGTCGCGACCAGGACGTCGTACTCCTTCTCCCAGAAGCCGACCATGATCCGCTCGAGCTCGTGCTCCTTCATCTGCCCGTGGCCGACGGCGACCCGGGCCTCGGGCACCAGGTTTCGGATCTTCGCCGCCGCCTTGTCGATCGACTGCACCCGGTTGTGGATGACGAAGACCTGCCCGTCGCGCAGCAGCTCGCGGCGGATCGCCGCCGCCATCTGCTTGTCCTCCCACGCACCCACGTAGGTCAGGACGGGGTGCCGCTCCTCGGGCGGGGTGAGGATCGTCGACATCTCCCGGATGCCGGTCAACGACATCTCCAGGGTGCGCGGGATCGGGGTGGCCGACATCGACAGGACGTCGACCGCCGTCCGCATGCTCTTCAGGTACTCCTTGTGCTCGACGCCGAACCGCTGCTCCTCGTCGACGATGACCAGCCCGAGGTCCTTGAACCGGGTGGTCGGCTGCAGCAACCGGTGCGTGCCGACCAGGACGTCGATCTCGCCCCGGCCGAGCTCCTCGACGATCTTCCGGCTCTCCGCGTCCGACTGGAAGCGGGACAGCACCGCCACCTTCACCGGGAACTGCGCGAACCGCTCGGAGAAGGTCTTGTAGTGCTGGTTGGCCAGCAGCGTCGTCGGCACCAGGACGGCGACCTGCTTGCCGTCCTGCACCGCCTTGAACGCCGCCCGCACCGCGATCTCGGTCTTCCCGTAGCCGACGTCGCCGCAGATGATCCGGTCCATCGGCACCGGCTGCATCATGTCGGCCTTGACCTCGTCGATCGCGCCGAGCTGGTCGGGGGTCTCCTGGAACGGGAAGGCGTCCTCGAGCTCGCGCTGCCAGACGGTGTCCGGGCCGTACGCGTGCCCCTTGGTGGCCATCCGCGCCGAGTAGAGCCGGATGAGCTCCGCGGCGATCTGCTTGACCGCCTTGCGGGCCTTGCTCTTGGTGTTCTTCCAGTCGGCGCCGCCGAGCTTGGACAGCGCGGGGGCCTCACCGCCGACGTAGCGGGTGAGCTGGTCGAGGGAGTCGGTGGGCACGAACAGCCGGTCCGGCGGCTGGTTCCGCCGCGACGGCGCGTACTCGACGATCAGGTAGTCGCGCTGCCCGCCGTTGACCGTGCGGCTGATCATCTCGATGTACCGGCCGATGCCGTGCTGCTCGTGCACCACCAGGTCGCCCGGCTGCAGCTGCACCAGGTCGACGGCGTTGCGCCGGCGCGCGGGCATCTTCGTGGCGTCGCGCATCGACGTGCCGCGCTGCCCGGTCAGGTCGTGCTCGGTGAGCAGCGCCAGCCCCACGCCGGGGAAGGCGAACCCGGACTCCAGGTTGCCCTGCGTGACGTGGGCCAGTCCGCCGTCCGGGGACGCGGCGATGTCGGGTACCAGCCGGACGCCGAGGTCGGCCTCGGCGAGCTGGTCGGCCGCGCGCTGGGCGGGCCCCGGGCCGGCGAACGTGACGACGACGCGCCACCCGTCGTGGGTCCAGGTGCGCACCTGCTCGGTCGCGCGCGGGACGTCGCCGGAGAACCGCTCGACCGTGGTGGCGTCGAGGGTGACCTGCTCCTCGTCGTCCTCGGCCTGCAGGGTGAAGGGCCCGGTGGTCCACCACGGCAGGCCGCGGATGCGGGCCGCGGTCTCGATCTCGGCCAGATCACGGAAGGACGACGCACCGAGATCGATCGGCGCCTGTCCGGCCTCCGCGGCCGTCGACCAGGAGGCCGCCAGGAACTCCTCCGCCGTGCGCACCAGGTCCGCGGCGCGGGTGCGCACCCGCTCGGGGTCGCAGACCAGCACGTGCGTGCGCACGTGCACCAGGTCGGTGAGCAGCTGCATCTCGCCGGCCACCAGGACCGGGATCAGCGACTCCATGCCCTCGACCGCGATGCCCTCGGCCAGCTTGCCGAGGATCTCGAGCAGCTCGGGGTGCTCGACCGCCAGCGCCGCGGCCCGCTCACGCACCTCCGGTGACAGCAGCAGCTCGCGGCAGGGCGGTGCCCAGAGCCGGTCGGGCCGCTCGTCGAGCGAACGCTGGTCGGCCGCTGCGAAGTAGCGCAGCTCGTCGACCTCGTCGCCCCAGAACTCCACCCGCACCGGATGCGGCTCGGTGGGCGGGAAGACGTCGAGCAGGCCACCGCGGACGGCGAACTCGCCGCGCTTCTCCACCAGCTCCACCCGGGTGTACGCGGCGTCGGTCAGCGCTCGAGCGACGTCGTCGAGGTCGGCCTCGGCCCCCGGGTGCAGCTCGACCGGGACGAGGTCGCCCAGGCCCGGGGCCAGTGGCTGGAGCAGGCTGCGGACGGGCGCGACCAGCACGTCGATCGTCCCGTTCTCGCCGGGGTGGGACAGGTCGCGCAGGACGGCCAGCCGCCGTCCGACGGTGTCGGCGCGGGGACTGAGCCGCTCGTGCGGCAGCGTCTCCCAGGCCGGGAAGGTCTCGACCCGCCGGTCCGGGAGGAAGCAGCGGAGCCCTTCTGCGACCTGGTCGGCGTCGCGCTCGCCGGCGGTGACCACCAGGACCGGCACGCCGGCGCCCGGCTGCTGGGCCGCCAGTGCGGCGGCGACCAGCGGCTGCACCGGCGGCGGCGCGGTGACGGCGAGCGAGGCACGGCCGGCCGAAGCGACCACGCGGGACATCCCCGGGTCGGTGAGGACGACGTCGAGCACGCCGCGCAAGGTCACGCTGGTTCTCCCTGGAGGATCGGGCGGCCGACATCCCGCGTAGATCGGAGGGCCTTTCGTCAGGCTAGCCGTTGCTTCGCCTTCCGAGGCGGGGGCGGCGAGAGGGCCGCACGGCGAGACGTAGCAGCCGCGCCGGGCCCTGCGTGCACGTGCCAATGCCTGTGATGGGGACGACGTCGGTGGGGCGGACACCTCACCCAGACAGATGAAGCGGCGGTGACCGAGGGAGCCGCCGTCCGGACACTGGAGCCGTGACCAGCCCGGAGTCGACTCGTCCATGCGCCACAGTGCTGCTCGTCTGCACGGGCAATGTCTGCCGCTCTCCGATGGCCGAACGGCTGGGGCAGTCGGTTCTCGACTCAGCGTCGGGAGCGCAGGCGGGGGCCGTTCGGCTGCACAGCGCCGGCATCCGTGCGGTCGTCGGCTCGGGCATGCACCCCGACAGCGCTGGAGCCCTGCAGCGGTACGGGACGGACGCGGGCGACTTTCGGGCCCGCCAGCTCAGCGAGGCCATGGTGAACGAAGCCGATCTCGTTCTCACAATGACCGAGCAGCACCGGCGGGAGGTCCTCGAGCGTTCGCCGCGGGTTCTGGGCCGCACCTTCACCCTGCGGGAGGCCGCGGCCCTCCATCACCTGCTCGCGGACGGCACTCTGCCGGGATGCGCTCTTGCCACCGGTTCCGTCGGAGACTGGGTGCGTCAGTTGGCCAAGGCCAGGTCCCGACGACGGGGCAGCAGCGACGACGACGTTCGAGACCCGATCGGGTTGTCCTACGAGGCGCACGAAGAGGCGGCTGCGGCGATAGCCGTGGCAGTCGTGCCGCTGGTGCGTCGACTCGCGGCGCTCGCGGCGGGTGGGGTCCCCGACTCGCCTGGCCTTCGATGCTCCTCGCCGCGCTGAGGCCCGACCCGCCGAGCCTGGCCCGACCGCCCCGGTATCGGATCGGATCCGAGACTCAGCCCATTAGGCTCGGCGCATGACCTGGCTGGTGACTGGCGGAGCCGGCTACATCGGCGCCCACGTGGTCTCGGCGATGCGACAGGCCGGCTGCGACGTGGTGGTGCTGGACGACCTGTCGACCGGCGACGCCTCTCGCGTGGGGGGCGTCCCGTTCGTCCAGGGGAGCGTCCTGGACGGTGACCTGCTGACGCGCACCCTGCGCGAGCACTCGGTTCGCGGCGTGGTGCACCTTGCGGCGAAGAAGCAGGTGGAGGAGTCGGTTCGCCGCCCCCTGTACTACTACCACCAGAACGTCGAGGGCCTGCGCGTGCTGCTGGCAGCTGCCACCGCCTCGGACGTGGAGTCGTTCGTCTTCTCGTCCAGCGCCGCCGTCTACGGCGATGTCGACACGGAGCTGGTGACCGAGGAAACCGATTGCCGGCCCGTGAATCCGTACGGGACGACCAAGCTCATCGGCGAACAGATGGTCGCCGACGTCGCCACGGCCACCGGGCTGCGGTGGGTGAGCCTGCGCTACTTCAACGTGGCCGGTACCGCCACGCCCCAGTTGACCGACCGAGGCACGTCGAACCTCGTCCCGATGGTCTTCCAGCGGCTGGCCGCACGCCAGGCACCGCAGATCTTCGGCGATGACCACCCCACTCCGGACGGCACCTGCGTCCGCGACTTCATCCACGTCGCCGATATCGCCACCGCGCACGTGGCGGCGGCCCGGTCGTTGGCAGAGGGCCGGGTCAGCGCACTGACTGCGAACATCGGTCGCGGTGAGGGGGTGTCGGTACGGGAGATGATCACCAGCATCCGTGAGGTCGTCGGCACGGCTGAGGAGGCATGGTCCGAGCCTGTGGTTGTGGCGCGCCGGGCGGGTGATCCGCCCCGTGTCGTCGCCTCTGCCGCCCTCATCCGGGAGCAGCTGGACTGGAGCGCGCAGTACGGGCTGCAGGACATGGTCGCGTCCGCCTGGAACGGCTGGGTCGAGCGCCAGCCACGCTGAGGAGCTCCCTGGCGGACGGGTCGCCGATGGCGGCGGACATCCCCTGGGCGGTCGGGCCCTCGCGCGGCAATCGCCGGAACGCCCGGCGCCGGTCACCCGGAACCCGCGGGGACCGGCGCCCGCGCCCGCGCCGGCGCCGGCGCCACTGACTACTACGAGCGGGCCTCCACGTCGTTCTTGTACGCATAGCCGTATCCGTAAGCAGCGGCGATGTCCGCTTTGGGGGGCATGAAGTTCAGGACGACGCCGAGCGTCTTGGACCCCACCCGCTCCAGAGTGGCGGCCGCCTGTTCGAGCTGGTCGGCCCGCGTCTTCCCGTACCGCACCGCGAGCAGCGTGCCGTCCGTGTGCACGGCGAGGCCGGCGGAGTCGGCCACGGGCAGCAGCGGAGGAGCGTCGAGGAGCACGTAGTCGTTGCGTGCCAGCAGCTTGCCCAGGAACACCGCCATGTGGCTGGACGCGAGGAGCTCGCCCGGGTTGGGAGGGGTCGGGCCGGCTGCGATCACCGACAGCCGACCGTCGCCGTACTGCTGGAGGACGTCATCGATGTCGGCGGTGCCGGCAAGCACGTTGCTCAGGCCGGCTCCGCCCACCAAGCCGAGATAGCGGGTCAGCCGCGGCCGGCGCAGATCGGCCTCCACCACGGTGACCGTCCGGCCGGCGTCGGCCAGCGTTAGCGCCAGGTTCGCGGTCAGCGTCGTCTTGCCCTCCTCGGGCAGCGCGCTCGAGACCATGATGACTCGCGGCGGCTGGTCGACGCTGAGGAACTGCAGGTTGGTGCGGATGCGGCGGAAGTCCTCCGCCACCCGATCCAGCACGCCCTCCTCGACCACGGGCCGTTGCTGGATGGAACGGTCGACCGCCACCGTGCCGATCACCGGTGCTCCCGCCAGGTCGGCAGCCACGTCGGTATCCTTCACGGACCGGTCGAGGCGCCTGCGGCCGATCGCCAGCCCGACGCCGGCGAGGATCCCGAGGACCAGGCTCACCGCGGTGGTCCGGATGGTCTTGGGCGAGCTGACTGCGGTGGGAACCATCGGGTCCTCGGCGACGAAGACCTCGATCGGCGCCGCACGACCGGCGCCCCGGCTCTCGAACTCGCTCACCATGTCGCTGAACTCCGACCCTACGGCCCGGGCGATCTCCTGCGCCCGCTGAGGGGAGGGGTCGGTCACCGTCACATCGATGAGCACGGTGTCCGGAACGGGCGTCGCCTCGATCGCGTGGGACAGCTCCTGCGGAGTCATGTCGAGGGAGAGCGCGTCCACGACCCGGGCGGCCAGCCGCTCCCCCATGAGCAGCTGGGCGTAGGACGCGACGCGTTGCTGGGAGAACTCGCTGCCCTGCACGAAGTCCGACGTCGAGCCGGAATCGGTGGAAGAGACGAACAACTGCGTGGGCGAGGTGTACAGCGGGGTCTGGGCCCAGCAGATGCCGAATCCGGCGACTGCCCCGAGAAGAGCACCGACCAACGGCATCCACCACGCTGCGCGCAACGCCGAAAGTGCTTCTCTGAAGTCCACTGGTCCATTCCTCTGATCGGCACGCTCCCGATGCGTGACATTGCACCTCTTCTGAACGATAAGTGCCCGAATAGGTCCCATTGGCACCTTCCGGGGGCCTTCTACCCCTTATGGGAGAGGCGCTGTCCCAGAATTCGCTGCGCATTCTCCGCGACCCGTACCCTCCGATGAGGAAGGGGCGGTACCGGACAGCGTGCGCGCCGTCGGCGAGAGGATTCGTCCGAACGGGTGGCGTCCGCCTTCGCGCGACGAGCTATTCCACGGAGGGCTCTCCGACATGCCGAGCCCCGGCTGCGACAGGAACGGAACCATGCTGACCGTACAGACGAGTGAGCACCGACCGCCTGCGTGCGTCCTTGCTCGCCGTTCCCTGCGGACCATCCCCTCGGCGATCCGATGAAGCAGCTGATGTACCTCGGTGCCGTCGGCGCTCAGGCGGTCGCCAGCGCGGCGCTGATCCCCGTACTGACGCACAACCTGACCCCGGTGGACTACGGCACGGTCGGCGTGGTCGTCGTGATCCAGCAGTTCGTCACCATGTTCGTCGGGATGGGCCTTCCCGGCATGGTCACCAGCTGGGAGAGCGGCGCCGAGACCGGTGGCCTCCGACGAGGCGCTGTCCTGCCGGTACTGGCACTGGGTGTGGTCGGCTCGGCGGCGGCCCTCGCCGCGCAATGGGCTCCCCTGTTCTTCGCGGTCCTCGTCGGCTCCGTCAACGCGATGGCCGCCCTCGTCCTCGCGCGGGTCGCCGGCCGCGGCCTGGCTGGTGTCTGGGCGGCCCTGACCGTGGCGATCGGCCCGGTGTCCATCGGCATCGGGGCCTGCGCGGCGGCTCTCACCGGCTCGCTGGAGTGGTACCTCGCGACCTGGGCCCTCGGCGTGGTGGTGTCCGTCCTCGTCGCGCTGAGGTGGGCCGACCCCGACTGGTTCCGATCTGCCCCCTGGTCAGCGGTGAAACGGCGCGCGGCGCTGTCGCTGCCCTTGACGTTCTCCCAGGTCGCAGTGGTGGCGCTGTGGAGCGGTGACCGACTGGTCGTAGCGGGCGCCCTGGGTGCCGCTGCGCTGGCTGAGTACCAGGCGGCCTTCACCGTCGGACAGCTCGCCGCATCGGCGGGCGTCGCTCTCTCCAACCACTGGCTGCCCCGCCTGATGCGCGGAGAGCCGGCGGCCCGCCGCGCCCACCTGGTGTCCGTGACCGCGCTCGCCCTCGTCGGGGCGGTGGCCGCGGGCCCGGCTCTGGCCATCCTCCTGCCGGCGAGCTACCACCCGTGGAGCCTCTGGTCGGTGTCGGCCGTCGCGGCACTGAGCGGGATCCCGCAGTGCGTGTACCTACAGCTGCAGGCCAGGGCCACCTACCTGGGCCGGACCCGCATCGTCGGCGCCGGCGCGTTCGTGCTCGTCCCGCTGTCCATGGGGATCACCGTTCTCGCCGCGATGGCGACCGGCTCACTGGTCGTGATCGCGCTGGTGACGCCTGTGTCCTACCTGGCGCTGGCCGCCCACCTGCGGCTGTCCGGCGCCACGCTCCCACGCTCGACACCGGAGCCCGCCGCCGCCGGTGACGGCGAGCTGCTGGTGGTCCTGTCCAGCATCCGGTGGGGGTACCTGTGGCAGCGGCACCAGAGCCTTGCCCTGGCCGCGGCGCAGACCGGGTCGGTCGTGTTCGTCGAGAGCCAGCCCCGCCGATTCCGGCAGTTGCTCACCGCGCCACTGTCCCTGGTGCGGCAGCGGGCCGCGGCCGACGTGAGCACGCCACCTCCGCCGCAGATCCGGCTGGTACCGCCCACGCCGTTCGCCGTCCTCGCCCCCCGGGCCTGGGCGCGGCGGATGTCCCGCTGGATCCTCGCCGAGGCGGCAGGCCGGCCCGTCGACGTCCTCCTCTACGCGCCGAGCCCGGCCTACCTGGAGCTGGCCCGGCTGCTGGCAGACGGGGGAGCTCGGGTCACTTACGATGCCGTGATCGACTGGGTGCTCGCCCCGTCCCGCTTCCACCCGCCGCGCGACGCGCAGCGCGCCGAGGCGTCATTGCCCGCCGCGTGGCGGATCGTCAGCGACAACCCCTACGTGGCGCGTGACCTCGAGGCGCGGCTCGACCGGACCATCGACGTGGTGCCGCCCGCGGCCGACGAGGCGTTCCTCTCGCACGTCTGGCCGTCGGCCGCGGACCGCCGGCCGATCGTCGGTTGGTTCGGTTCGATCCACGCCGAGGTGGACGTCGACCTGCTGTGCACGGCCAGCCGCGCCGGGCTGCGGGTCGAGACGGTCGGCCCCGTCGAGGACGCCGACGCCGCCCAGCAGCTATTGGACGCCGGCGTCGTCATGCGGCCGGGGGTCCCGATCGGAGCGCTGCCCGCATCGATCGAGCACTGGCAGGTCGCGATCCTCGCCTATCGCGGCCCTCGTGCCGCCACGATCACGCCGGCGAAACTGCTCAACGCGCTCGTCGGGTTCCAGGTCGCGGCCCGGGGCATCGCCGTTCCCGAGCAGCTCGCCGCCTGCGTCACCACCCTGCCGGACGACGACACCGAAGCGGTGCAGCTGCTGGCGGACCTGCTCCGCCGGCCCGGTCCGCGTGGTGATCTCCAGCCGGAGCACCTGTCCTGGCGCGGCCGACTGCACGAGATCACCGGCCGGGTGCCGGCCCCCGCCGTCCGACGCTGACCGACCCGATCGGGCGGACGGCACGGTCGGGGCGCGATCAGGCGGCGTGCGGTTCCTCGGCATCCGCTGACTCCGCGGCGGGGCGGCGCTGAAGCGCTGCGAGCGTGATGACCAGCGCCAACGGCGCCAGATGGCCGGCGTCGATGTCCTCCGCGATGAACCAGATCGTCGCCAGCACGGCGCTGCCCAGCGCCAGCGGCGACAACGCCCGCAGTGACTGCCACGACAGGACGATCAGCCACGCGACGAGTGCTGCGAGGGCCAGCCAGCCGCCGCGGTACAGGATCCCGAGGTAGCCGCTGTGCGTGCCGAGGCTTGCCACGAGCCCCGGCATCCGGTCCTTGACGCCACTGCCGATGAGCGGGAAGGGCAACTCCTGGATCGCCTTCCACGTCGCCTCGTAAATGGCGGTGCGGCTGCCGAGAGAGCCCTCCCGGACGCTGTTGACCTCGTCGAAGGTCGCGGTCAGGTCGACCGACGTCAGGACGTAGAGCAGCGCCGCTGCTCCTCCGGTCGCCGTCACCAGAAGCGCGAACCACTGACGTCGGCGGACCAGCGTCACCACCGCCATGGCGAGCAGTGCCGCCAGGACGGCGACCCAGGTGTTCCTCGAGTACGACAGGTAGAGGACGACAGCATCGAGGACGAGCAGCGCCGCGTAGAACGCCCGCGTGAGGCCCCGCGTCCCCCGGAGAAGGCGGATGGAGCCCAGGATGCCAAGGGCCGCCAGAGCCCCCGCCCAGGTCGAGTTGCCGAAGAACCCGGCGGCGCGGAGGACGGCGCCGCCGAAGTAGTCCTCGATCACCAGCCGCACCGACGTGAAGCTCTCGAACGCCGGGTCCTCCGCGAGTGCGGCCGGCAGGACGTACGACGACGGCAGCGAGAGCCCGTCGAGGGCCGGATGCACCGCCGCAGCGGCCAGGACAGCGATGCTCTGGGCTCCGGCGAGTTGTGCGACGCCCAAGAGCAGCGCGCGCACGTCGATGCGCACTGTCGTGAGCACCGCCAGGGTGATCCAGATCGTCAGGTTGTACGACGCGGAGATGACGCGCGACAGATCGGCGCCGGCGACGGCGGCCCACAGCAGCGACAGCGACAGGCAGACCACGACGGCGGATGGGAGCAGGTGCGCGGCAGCGCCGCGCGTTCGTCCGCGGAGCGCACGCAGGAGAAGCATCGGCCACCACAGGAAGCCGAGCCCGAGCACCCAGTAGAGCGCGTAGGACCGGACGAAGCCGGCGGTCAGCACCTCGGGCGGCGCCGCAGCCGGCCGCACCGAGCCGCGCGCGCGGACGGCACCTGCACGGTCTGCGCCCATCCGCCGGGTGGGCGAGGTCGTCACGCGTACACCGATCCCGGCCTTCCCCGCAGGAGCGCCCGGCCCCGGCGGTAGGCCCGCCCGGCCGTGGTCCGCAGGGATTCCCGGTCCCGGCCCGGCTCCTGCGGCACCAGCCATGCCGCTACGTCGTCGGCGGTGGTCGCCGATCCCACCGTCAACCGCGAGTAGCGGAAGACGTCCTCACCCTGCGGGCTCAGCCGGTTGCGGACCGCGGCGCCGGAGTCGTAGCCGGCTCGGCGGGCCGCGCGGCGAACCCGCAGGCCGTTGTAGCCGTGCGGGTAGGCGACGCTGCGCACCGGTTCGCCGAGCACGTCCTCGAGCAGCTCCTTCGGGCGGACCATCTCATCCCGGAGGGCCGCGGAGCTCAACGTGTCCAGCTGCGGATGGCGGTGACTGTGCCCGCCGATCTCCACGTCCTGGGCGGCCAGTTCAGGCAGCTGCGACCAGGCCAGCATCCGATCCGAGGGGCCTGGCTCGCGTGGGCCGCCGCCCTCCATCCAGCCGGTGGTCACGTACAGCGTTGAACTGAGGTTCCGTTCCCGCAGGGCCGGGAGGGCGTGCTCGGCGAAATCGGCGTATCCGTCATCGAACGTGATGACGACGGTCTTCTCCGGGACACGGTGGGATGCAACGACCTCGTCTACCAGCTGGCTGAACGTGATGCACCGGTAATCCGTCTCGAGAATGCGATCCAGCTGCCGCCCGAACTCTCGCGGGGTGACGGCGAAGGGCGCAATATGCGTTCCCGGCGTCCCGGTGACCGCGTGATACAGCAGGATCGGGACGGTTCGATTACCGTCGTCCGTGCGCGCCTTTTCCACCCGTTCAGTGTAAGAACTCCGGCCCCTTCGCCCTAATGGGTTCGTCCCAGTCCCCCTCACTTCGAGTAATGCCAGTCATGCTGCTTCACCCGGCGGGACGGAACCGCATTCCGGGCCCGACGGTGCCACCGGTGACAGGTTCCAGCCCCCCTCCCCCCCAAGGGGCTATGCCGGCCTGGGTCACTTGCCCGTCCGTCGGCACCTCCTGCACGCTCGGGGGCAGCCGCCGATGCGGATGCAGAGACGCGTCACTCGACCGAGGCACCCGACACACCCGGCCAGCGCAGCGGTTCGGATCAACTGGGCGAGAGGACCGTGAGACGTCGACACCTGGGCCGATCGCGACCTCGACACCGTCAGCCCGCCTTCGCCTGGCAGCTCGCCGACTCCGAGGAGCCCGACCGATCACGGGCAACACCAGCTCCACCGACCCGCAGTACGTAAGGAACCCAGCGTGAAGATCGAAGTCGTCACCCCACAGGAACTAGGCGCCGGAGAGCTGGCGGAATGGACGAGCATCCAGAACTCCAGGAGTGAGCTCGCCAGCCCGTTCCTCAGTCCTCAGTTCGCAGTGGCCTGGGCGCGGGTGCGTCCGCGGACCCGGGTCGCCGTCTTCACCGATGACGCGGGGGTCACGGGCTTCTTCCCCTTCGAGTCCGGCCGCGCCGGTCTCGGGCGGGCCGTGGGGCTGGGTTTCTCCGACGTGCAGGGGCTGGTGGCGCCCGACACGGCCCATGTCGACGCGCGCACCCTGCTCCGCGCCTGCGGGCTCCGCGCCTGGCACTTTGACCACGTCGTCGCGACCCAGGCGCCGTGGCTCTCTTCTGCACCGCACCGATGGGTGGAGGACGAGTCACCGGTCGTGGACCTGAGCGACGGCTGGGCGGCCTACTCCGCGGCACTGAAAACGTCGTCCAGTTCACTGCAGACCACGACCGCGCGGCGACGGCGGGGACTCGAGCGAGACCACGGGCCCGTGTCGCTCGTTCTCAGCGAACCGAACCACGCCGTCCTGGACCGACTGCTGGAGTGGAAGTCTCAGCAGTACAAGCGCACCGGCCGGCGGGACGTCCTCGCAGACCCCGCGATGCGGCGGCTGGTCCACGACCTGCTCGACGAGCAGACGAGCGAGTTCGGGGCGCCCTTGACGGTGCTGCGCGCCGGCGACGACGTCGTGGCTGCACACCTGGGGCTGCGCTCACCGTCGGTGCTGGCCTGGTGGTTCCCCGTGTATCGAACCGCCTTCAGCCGCTACTCGCCCGGCCTCATCCTCTGTCTCGACATCCTCCGCGAGATGCCCGACCAGGGCCTCCGACTGCTGGATCTGGGAAAGGGCGAGGAGCAGTACAAGAGACGGCTGGCGAACGGGGAGCATTCGATCCTGAATGGCTCGGTCAGCCGGGATCCCGTCACCGCCGGTCTGGATGCCGCACGCCGCTGGCCGCGGGAGAGCGCCACGAGCTTCCTGCGGGCGCACCCTCGAGGGCGGACGTGGGTGCGCAGCGTGCGCACCCGGGTGGCGACGGCGCGCGCGGGGCTGGCGTCCGTAGGAGCGGATGAGGACTGAGGCTGCCCGGGCTCCTCGGGTGTCCCCGCGGCGCCGGCAACTTCCCGTTCATCGTTCGCCTCGTCGGACGACAGCCTGTCCCCGTCGGGTGAGGAGTCCTCGCCCCGTATTGACAGCTCGCGATCGCAATCGCTTTCGTGAGTGGCCAGAGGACCGCCCGAATGGCTGTCACCTGTCCATTAATGGAAGGAACTTGTGGTGAGTGCATTCCGCAACGCGGCAAGGCTATTGGGCGGTTCGCTGCAGGACCCGGCGCTGCTGAAGCAGCTCTACCGATCGGCCGGCCAGCGACTCAAGTCCGACCAGACCGCCTACGGTCTGAAGCGAGACCTGGACGTTCCCCACACCGCTCCCGAGGCGCTGATCCCGATCACCGTCCGACCCATTCGGGACGAGGACGTTCCGGCCGTGCTCGAGTCAGCCGACCGCTTGACCCTCGAGGAGAAGTGGGACCGGGATCAGCGGCTGAGGCTGCTGGAGGCCGGGGCCGGGTCCTGCTTCGTCGCGGTCACCGAGGATGACGTCCCCTGCTACACGCAGTGGGTGTTCAGCAGCAAGGACAACGAGTTCCTGCGCAGCCACTTCAACGGAACCTTCCCGCCTCTGGATGCCGAGACGGCGCTGCTTGAAGGTGCGTACACGCCGACCGGGTTCCGCGGTCAGCGGATCATGAGCGCTGCGATGTCCCTGATCGCGGAGCAGGCTCGCTCGGTGGGCGCTCGGTACGTGACCACGTTCGTGGGCGTGGACAACACCGCGTCGCTCAAGGGCTGCTACCGGGCAGGGTTCGAGGTGAACCTCGAGCGTCGGCTGCGGTGGCGGATGGGTAAGTCGTCGGTGACCTTCCGGCCGGCGACTCCCGCGGCTTCGCTCACGAAGTAGTCCCCTTGCCGCCCGGCGGCGCCGCACCGGCGACGCCCCCGGTGAACAGCGGCCGCAGTGAGCGGCTGTGGCCCTCTCTCCCGAGCCGGGCCCGCCGGTGTCCGACGCACGTCGTCCGGCCACCGGGAAGGCCCGGCTCGGCTGCGCGTCCGTGGAGGACCGGCGGGCGCCCACGCCCGGGCCGCAGCGATCGTCCGAGCGACGACCCCCCAGCCATTCCGGCGCCCCTGGAGTCATTGATGTCGTATTGACCCTTACGGGTGACGGACCCTGCTGAACCGACCATTCTTCTCGCCCGACTTCCGTACCGTCACTGCAGCGAGCCGACTTTCGGTCGGCAGTGTCGCGAATTTCCGAGTCGTACGAGAGGAACGCCATGGCGAGCGCTTCGACTGAACTCGTCCGCCGCCTGGACGAGCCGCCGCAGGATTGCGTTGAATTCTTCGCGGATGAACTGTCGGCCCGCATCTCTCGGGGGGTCGGGACCACGATCACGTGGCTCAATCACTTCAGTGCCCTCGTCGCAATGGAGGCCGGCGTCCCCTTGGACCGGTTCGACTACCTCGGCCTCGACGGGGTCTTCCTCTGCCGCCTCCTCGGGGTCGACAGCAACACCTGCCGGACCAGTGCGGACCTCGTCCTGCCCCGAGTGCTCGAGCGGAGTCATGGGCTTCGCATCGCACTCCTGGGCTCGACGCCGGAGACGCTGGAGCTCGTCTCGAAGAAGATCGAGCAGCAGTATGGACATCGCGTGGTCCTCATGCGGGACGGGTACGACGGACTGCCTGACGCTGGTGCCCTGCGGAAGGAGTTGCGCGCCCTCCGGACGCAGCTGGTCATCGTGGGGCTGGGCACGCCGCTCCAGGACTTCTACGCTCTGGACCTGGCGCGCACGGGCATGCTCGTCGCGACGTGCGGCGGCTGGTTGGACCAGTTCGCCGGCGACTCCTACTACCCGTCCTGGGCCTATCCGCTCAAGCTCAACTGGCTCGTGCGGGTCGCGAAGGAACCGCGCCGACTCTGGCGTCGATACAGCGTCGATGCCGTGCGTGCACTCCGCGCCCGCGCATCCCTCGCGCAGTACGTCACGGGACAGGGCGCACGCCCTCTGGCGGCCGCCAGGACGAGCACCGTGCCACCCGGGACCGCGTCGGCTGCCTAGAGCCTGCTGAAGAAGGGGCTCGTCTGACGCCGGGGTCGGCGGGACGATCAGGGTTATGAGGGCACTTCCCCGGCCCAGCATGGGATGATGGACGCCGAGTCGTGGCTGCGTGGTCTGTTGCCCTCGGGCAGCGTGTACGCGTTCCTGGCCGAGCATCGCCGCCGGTTGTTCCCGGATGCGATGTTCGCCGATCTGTTTCCCTCGGCCCTGGGCAGACCGAGCGTGGCGGCCGATGTGGTCGGGGCGGTGTTGGTGCTGCAGGCGTTGGAGGGGCGCTCGGATCGTGAAGCGGCCGAGGCGCTGACGTTCGACCTGCGCTGGAAGGCTGCCTGCGGGCTGGCGGTCGATGCGAGGGCGTTCCATCCGACGGTGCTCACCTACTGGCGGCGCCGACTGGCCCGCTCGCAGAGGCCGCAGCGGATCTTCGACGCGATTCGCGAGGTCGTGCAGGCCACCGGCGCGCTGGCCGGGAAGACCCGCCGCGCGCTGGATTCCACGGTGCTGGAGGATGCGGTGGCCACCCAGGACTCCGTCACGCAGTTGATCGCGGCGGTCCGCCGGGTCGCCCGGGAGGTGCCCGGCGCCGCCGCGGTGATCGCCGCGTACTGCACCGCGCACGACTAAGACGGCCGTATGGCACTGCCCTCGAGGGCTTGACGTCATTGCGTGCGAGGCTGCCGTAAGGCACCCTTCCCCGCGCCCGCTGACTCAGCGGGCGCGAGGTATGCGGCCGACTGGGGTCAGTACGCCCCGCGGGCACGCAGCACGGCGGCGAACGTCTTCCAGATGATCTTGGTGTCGAGGGCCAGTGACCAGTTCTCCACGTACCTCAGGTCCAGGCGCACGGCTTCCTCCCAGGGGAGGTCGCTCCGGCCCGAGATCTGCCACAGGCCGGTCAGACCCGGCTTGACCAGCAGCCGGCGGCTCACCGAGGAGTCGTACCGGGCCACCTCACCCGGCAGCGGCGGACGGGGGCCGACCAGCGACATCGACCCGCCGACCACGTTGAGCAGCTGGGGCAGTTCGTCGAGGGAGAGGCGGCGGAGCCACCGCCCGACCGAAGTCACCCGCGGGTCCTGGCGCAGCTTGAACAGCAGACCGTCGGAGATGTTGGCGTCCCTGAGGTTCTCGAGCTGGCGGTCGGCATCGATGACCATGCTGCGGAACTTCAGCATCGTGAAGGCACGACCGTTGAGGCCGATCCGTTCCTGGCGGAAGAGCACCGGCCCAGGGCTCGACATCCGCACGGCGAGTGCGATGCCCAGCAGCACGGGAGCCAGTACGAGGAGCGCACACAGGGCGATGGATCGGTCCATGCCCGTCTTGACCATGCGCTGCCACCCCTCGAACCGGGGCTGCTCCACCGCGAGCAGCGGAAGGCCCTCGAACGGGCGGATGTGCAGGCGCGGGCCGGCAACCTCGATCAGGCCCGGCGCCACGAGCAGCTCCATCCCCGTCCCCTCGAGCTGCCAGGAGAGCTCTCGGAGATACTGCGCGGCTGTCTCGCTCGCCGAGGTGACGGCGACGGCGTCCGCGCGCAGCTGCCGCGCCAGCCGGACGACCTCGTCCAGCCCACCGACGGGCACGCCCGACGTACCGGCCACCCGCACGCGGTCGGCCGGGGGAACGCACAGCGCGACGACCTCCATCCCTGCGTAGTGCTCCCGCTGGAGGAACCCGCTGAGTTCGAGCGCGGGCCCACCCCGCCCGACGACGACGACGCGCTTGGTGCACCGGCCACGGGCCCGCAGGGCGCGCAGCCGCCAGCGCGCCCCGACCCTGAGGCCGAGCGTTCCCGCCGTGAGAGCGGGCACCGCCACGAGCACCAGGGCGCGGCTGAGATCCAACGCAGCGGCGTAGGACAGCAGACCGGTGCAGGCCAGGAGCATGAATCCGGCCCGGCCGACCCGGCGGTACTCGTCGCTCCCGCTGCCGAACACCCGCTCGGAGTAGGCCCCCATCGCGGTCAGGATGAGCGGCCAGGCAGGCACCAGCGCGAGCAGGGTCCATAGCAGCGCCGTCGGCGCCGGCGCGGAGCCGAGGGCCAGCACGACTGCGCCGGTCAGGGCGGCGGCCAGAGCCTCCAGGCCGGCCAGGGTGGCCGCGTAGCGACGGGCCCAGGCGGACGATGCTGCAGGAGAGTCGACGACAGCTGGCTCAGGCGCCAACTGCTCTGTGCCCGTACGGGGTAGTGGTACCCCAGCAAGGTCAAGGCTCAACGCATTTCGTTCCAGCAGCACGACGCCCCCCGCGTAACCGTGTGTGATCGAACGGCGAACCGGGCGGCGGATGGACGACGGATGTCGTCGCGATTGCCCCCGTTTAGGCGCTCGAGTTCCCCACAAGAGTCACGCAGCGTCACCTAGGAGGTCAATACGGCGAGTCGGTCTTCACCCATTGGGGGCGTCGTCCCCGTCACAGCGTCAGCTGCGGGGGTGGACCTCGTTCTGCGCGGCGGCGAGACCGTTGGCGAGCAGCGCCTCGGCGGCGTCGGCGGCCTCCACGATCAGCAGGTCGAGCTCCTTGCGCTCGGTCGACGAGAAGTCCTTCAGGACGAAGTCGGCCGCCTCCTGGCGACCGGGAGGCCGACCGATGCCGACGCGGACGCGCAGGTAGTCCTTGGTCCCCGTGGAGCGCGTGACCGAACGCAGCCCGTTGTGGCCGCCCTCCCCGCCACCGCGCTTGAGGCGGACCGCGGAGAAGGGGATGTCGAGCTCGTCGTGGATCACCACGAGGTCCTCGGCGGGGAGGTGGTGGTAGTCGAGCAGCCCGCGGACGGGGCCTCCGGACTCGTTCATGTAGGTCAGCGGGCGGGCGAGGACGACCCGCCGTCCGGCCAGCCGCCCCTCACCCGACAGCGCCCGGGAGCGCGCACCCTTGCCCGGCGACAGGCGGACGCCGGCGCGCGTGGCCAGCTCGTCGAGGACCATCGCCCCCACGTTGTGGCGGTTCCCGGCATAGCCGGGCCCCGGGTTCCCCAGCCCCACGACGAGGAAGGGCCCCTCGGAGATCCGAACCTCGGGCAGGGCCGAGCCGGGGGCGCCGGCAGTGCCGGCGCCCCCGGCGGTCGTGCTCGCCGTCAGCGGATCCCGCTCAGGACTCGTCGGAGCCGGAGTCCTCGGCCGCAGCGGCCTCGGCGGCGTCGCCGGCACCCTCGGTGGCCTCGGCAGCCTTCTCCTCGTCCGTCTCCTCGCGCTCGATGCCGGCCTCGGCCTCGGCCTCGGCGAGCTCGGCCTCGAGGGCCTCGGCGGTCGGGGCGGCCATCAGGTTGACGACCAGCGCGGCCTCGTCGGTGACCAGGGTGGCCCCGCTGGGCAGCGTGAGGTCGCCCGCGGTGAAGCCCTCGCCGGCGCCGCGGCCGGTGACGTCGACCTCGATCGACTCGGGGATGTTGGTGGCGGCCGCGGTCAGCGAGACGGTGTTGAGCTCGATGCTCACCAGGGTCTCGGGGGCGGTGTCGCCGATGACGTGGACGGGGACCTCGACGGTGACCTTCTCGCCGCGGCGGACGATGACGAGGTCGACGTGCTCGTGAGTGCGCTTGATCGGGTCGCGCTGCACGGCCTTGGTCAGCGCCAGCTGGTCCTTGCCGTCGAGCACGATGGTCAGCAGGGCGTTCGAACCGCCGTTGCGCAGCGCGGCGGCGAACTCGCGCGCTGGCAGGGACAGGTGGACGACGTCCTGGCCGTGCCCGTAGAGGACGGCGGGGACGCGGCCGGCGCGGCGGGTGCGACGGGCGCTGCCCTTGCCGAACTCGGTGCGGGTCTCGGCTTCGAGGCGGTAGTCAGCCACGGGGTGTGCTCCTCAAGAGGTGGATCGGGTCTCGCGCGGCGAACGGGCGCGGCACACCTCGAGGGCAGACGCACGTCGATCACGGAGTCGGAAGACTCCCTCGCCGGGCTGACCAGAAGGATACGCGGTCCGGCCGAGCAGGGGCCCGGAGGGTCCCCCGAGTCCGGACGGGTCGGGAGACGAGGACGCCGGAACAAGAGCCGCCCCACGGGGCGGCCGTGGTGAGCGGGGGCCGGAGGCTCCCCGAACCCGGCCGGAAACGGCTCCATGCAGCAGGGGGACGGCTTCTGGCCGCGGTGCGATCCGAAGGATCGCAAGTGTCAACTATTCCCGTCGAAGAGGCTGGTGACCGAGCCGTCCTCGAAGACCTCCTTGATCGCCCGCGCGAGCAGCGGCGCGATCGAGAGGACCGTGAGCTTGTCGAAGTGGCGCTCGGGCTCGATCGGCAGCGTGTTGGTGACGATGACCTCGCTGATCCGGCTGTTCTTCAGCCGGTCGACGGCCGGTCCGGAGAGGACGCCGTGGGTCGCGGTGACGATGACGTCGGCGGCGCCGGCCTCGAACAGCGTCTCGGCCGCCTTCACGATCGTGCCGCCGGTGTCGATCATGTCGTCGACCAGGATGCAGACGCGGCCCTCGACCTCGCCGACGACGCGGTTGGCCACGACCTCGTTCGGGCGCATCGGGTCGCGGGTCTTGTGGATGAAGGCCAGCGGCGTGCCGCCGAGCTTGTCGCTCCAGCGCTCGGACACGCGCACCCGGCCGGAGTCCGGCGAGACCACCGTGAGGTCGCGGTCGCCCCACTTCTCGCACACGTGGCCCACCAGCAGGTCGAGGGCGAAGAGGTGGTCGACGGGGCCGTCGAAGAAGCCCTGGATCTGCGCGGTGTGCAGGTCGACGGCCATGAGCCGGTCGGCCCCGGCGGTCTTGAACATGTCGGCGACCAGGCGGGCCGAGATGGGCTCGCGCCCGCGGTGCTTCTTGTCCTGCCGGGCGTACGGGAAGAACGGCGCGACGACGGTGATCCGCTTGGCCGACGCACGCTTGAGCGCGTCGACCATGATCAGCTGCTCCATGAGCCAGGTGTTGATCGGCGCCGTGTGGCTCTGCACCACGAAGGCGTCGCAGCCACGCACCGACTCCTCGAACCGTACGAAGAGCTCACCGTTGGCGAACTCGTACGACGCGGTCGGCGTCGGCGTGACGCCGAGATGACCGGCGATCTCGGTGGCCAGTTCCGGGTAGGCCCGTCCCGAGAAGAGCATGAGGCTCTTGCTGTTCGCCTGCCGGATCGCGCTCATCGGCTCGCTCGTCCCTACTGCTCGGTGTCCCTGTTCTCGGCCGCTTCAGCGGCCTGCGCAGCGGGCGTGCCGGCCCGGCGGCGACGCACCCAGCCTGCCACATTCCGCTGGGGTGCCCGCGCGACGGCCATGGCCCCGGGCGGGACGTCGACGGTGATCACCGATCCCGCGGCGGTGTAGGCGCCGTCCCCCACGGTGACCGGCGCCACGAGCATGGTGTCGGACCCGATGCGCACCTGGTCGCCGATCGTCGTGCGGTGCTTCGTCACGCCGTCGTAGTTGACGAACACCGTCGCCGCCCCGACGTTCGCGCCGCGGCCGATCGTCGCGTCGCCCACGTAGGACAGGTGCGGGACCTTGGACCCCTCGCCGATCTGGGCGTTCTTCGTCTCGACGTAGGCCCCGATCTTCCCCCCGGCACCCAGCTCGGTGCCGGGTCGCAGGTAGCTGAACGGACCGACCGTGGCCCGCGGGCCGATGGCCGCCAGTTGGCAGTGCGACCGGACGACCGAGGCGCCCTCGCCCACCTCGCAGTCGAGCAGCGTGGTGTCCGGCCCGACGACGGCGCCGGAGGCGATCGTGGTGGCGCCCTGCACCTGCGTGCCCGGCTGGAGGACCGCGTCCGGCGCAACCTCGGCGGTCACGTCCACCCAGGTGGTCGCCGGGTCCACGACCGTCACGCCGGACACCATCAGCGCGTCGAGCACGCGGTCGTTCAGCGTGCGGCGCCGCGCGGCCAGCTCGCGGCGGTCGTTGCAGCCGAGCACGTCGTCGGGGTCGTCGGCCAGGACACCGCCCACCGGCGCTCCCTCGGCGACGAGCAGGCCGAGGATGTCGGTGACGTACTGCTCGCCCTGGTCGTTGTCCGAGCCGAGCCGCGCGAGCGTCCGGCGCATCGCCGCCGCGTCGCCGACGTAGACGCCCGCGTTGATCTCGCGGATCCCCCGCTGGTCCTCGGTGGCGTCGCGCTCCTCGACGATCGCCCGGACGGCGCCCGCGTCGTCCCGGACGATGCGGCCGAGCCCGGTCGGGTCGTCGACCTGCGCCGTCAGGACGGTCAGCACGCTGCCGGCCCGCTGGTGCTCGGACACGAGGGTGCGCACCGTCTCCGTGCGCAGCAGGGGTGCGTCGCCGTTGACCAGCAGCACGGGCCCGTCGACGTCGGGGACGGCGTCGAGCGCGACCGCGGCGGCGTGCCCCGACCCCCGCTGCTCCGCCTGGAGCACCGGCACGGCGTCCGGAGCGATCGCGGCGAGGTGCTCCTCGACCGCCTCCCGGCCGGCGCCGACGACCACGACGGTCGTGCCCGCACCCAGCGGTTCCGCGGCGGCGAGCACGTGGCCGAGGAGGCTGCGCCCACCCAGTTCGTGCAGCACCTTCGGGGTGGACGAGCGCATGCGGGTGCCCTGCCCGGCGGCGAGGACGACGACGGCGGCCAGCGGCGCGATGCCGGCGGCGGGTTCCTGCGGGGTCACGGATCTCCTCGGACGGCGACAGGTCGGTACAGCTGGGGGACTCGGACTCGAACCGAGACTGCACGGCTCCAAAGGCCGGCGGGCTGCCGATTACCCCATCCCCCACCCGCGGCACGGGTGGCCACGCAGGCGCCGTCGCGGGACGGCGTCCGGTCAGGAGCCTAACCGGGCCGTGTCGCAGGTCTCCCTACGCTGCCGTAGGTTACGGGGACGTAGCCCTCGTGCAGGACGGTCCCCGACCGCGCGCGAGGCGTCATCACAGCTTCTGGAGAACTCTTGTCCGCTCCCGCACTCACCCGCCCGACAGCTCCGCCGCGCACCGCCGACCCGAACGCGGGCCTCCCGGCGAATGCGCTGGGCAAGGAGAAGGGGGCGCTCGAGCAGGGTGTGCTCTACCTCTTCGTCATCGTGCCGTTCCTCGCGCTGGCCGCCGTCGTGCCCGCGGTCTGGGGCTGGGGCCTCTCGTGGCTGGACGTGGGGCTGACCGTCGGCTTCTACTTCCTGACGCTGCTCGGGGTCACGGTCGGCTACCACCGGTACTTCACCCACGGCTCGTTCAAGGCCAACCGCGCGCTGCGCATCGGGCTGGCCGTCGTGGGCTGCATGGCGATCCAGGGGCCGGTCGTGCAGTGGGTCGCCGACCACCGCCGGCACCACGCCTTCTCCGACCGCGAGGGCGACCCGCACTCCCCCTGGCGCTACGGCACCGACGCGCGCGCCCTGGTCAAGGGCATGTTCCACGCGCACCTGGGCTGGCTGTTCGACCGCCGGCAGACCAACGCGGAGCGCTACGCGCCCGACCTGCTGAAGGACGGCGGCCTCCGGATCACCAGCCGCCTGTTCGCCTTCTGGGCATTCCTGAGCTTCGCCCTGCCGCCGCTGATCGGTGGCCTGGTGACGCACAGCTGGAGCGGCGCCTGGTCGGCGTTCTTCTGGGCGAGCCTGGTGCGGGTGGCGCTGCTGCACCACGTCACCTGGTCGATCAACTCCGTCTGCCACGTCGTCGGCAACCGGCCGTTCACCTCGCGCGACAAGGCGACCAACTTCTGGCCGCTGGCCATCCTGAGCGCGGGCGAGTCGTGGCACAACCTGCACCACGCGGACCCGACCTGTGCCCGCCACGGCGTCCTGCGCGGGCAGATCGACATCAGCGCCCGGGTCATCTGGCTGTTCGAGAAGCTGCGCTGGGCCCGCGACGTCAAGTGGCCCGACCCGGTCCGGCTGGCCGCGAAGCGCCGGCGTCCGGAGGCCCCTCTGCCCGAGATGGCGTCGGTCTGAGCGACGACATCGGCGCGGCGGGCGGCGGCCAGCGCACACGGGTGCGGATGACAGGCGCGCAGCGCCGCGAACAACTGCTGGCGATCGGCCGCGAGCTGTTCGGCCAGAAGGGCTACGAGGCGACCTCCATCGAGGAGATCGCCTCCCGTGCCGACGTCAGCAAGCCCGTCGTCTACGAGCACTTCGGCGGCAAGGAAGGCTTGTACGCGGTCGTCGTCGATCGCGAGATGCAGGTGCTGCTCGACCGGTTCACCGCTGCGCTCGCGACGCCCGGCCACCCGCGCGACCTGCTCGAGCGTGCCGCGCTGGTGCTGCTGGAGTACATCGAGGACGACACCGACGGCTTCCGGGTCCTGACCCGGGACGCCCCGGTGACCAGCGGCGCCGGTTCGTTCTCGTCGCTGATCGGCGAGGTCGCCCGCAAGGTGGAGCACCTGCTCGGGCGCCAGTTCGACTCGCGGGGCTACGACCCGCAGCTCGCCGCGCTCTACAGCCAGGCGCTGGTCGGCATGGTGGCGCTGGTCGGCCAGTGGTGGCTGAACACGCGGTCGCCGGACAAGCGCCAGGTGGCCGCCCACCTGGTGAACCTGGCCTACAACGGCCTCAGCCACCTGGACCCGGCCCCGGAGCCGGTCGACGACCCGCTGGCCGGCGAGGCCTGAGCTCGCCGGCTTCAGGCCACCAGCCGCGCGCCCGGGACCGGGCCGTGCACCGCCCGGACGGTCCGGAAGACGCCGGCGCCGGCGAGCTCCGCGGCCAGCCGCACGGCCGACTCCTCGTCGCGCGCCAGCGCCGCGACCGTGGGACCGGACCCGCTCACCACTGCGGCGAGGGCGCCCGCGGCGGTCGCCGCCCGCAGGGCGCGGCCGAGCTCGGGTCGCAGGGCGAGCGCCGGGGCCTGCAGATCGTTGGCCAGCGCCTCCGCGAGGGCGGGCGGCGTGCCGCTGCGCAGCGCGGCGATGGCGGGCTCCACGGGCGCGATGGGATCGCCCCCCGGCACGGCGCCCGCCGCGCGCAGCCGGTCGAGCTCGGCGTAGACCGCCGGGGTGGACAGTCCGTCGCCGGCGATGCCCAGCACCCAGTGCGTCGGCGTCCGGGCGAGCACCGGGGAGACCTGTTCACCACGTCCCGAGCCCAGGGCGACCCCGCCCGCCAGGCTGAACGGCACGTCGCTGCCCAGCTCCCCGGCCAGCCGGTGCAGGTCGGCGCGCGCGGCGCCGGTCCCCCACAGCCCGTCCAGCGCCACGAGAGCCGCGGCGGCGTCCGCACTCCCGCCGGCGAGACCCCCGGCGGCCGGAATCGACTTGGCGATCTCGATGGCGGCGTCCGCCCGCACCCCGGCGTGCCGGGCCAGGAGCTCGGCGGCCCGCCAGACCAGGTTGCGGCCGTCGGTCGGCACGAGGCCGGCGTCGATGCCCGTCACCGAGACCGACAGGCCCTCGCCCGGCCGGACGGTCACGGTGTCGAACAACGAGACCGCGAGGTACACCGTCCGCAGCTCGTGGAAGCCGTCCGGCCGGAGCGGACCGACCCCCAGGTGCACGTTGACCTTGGCCGGGGCGCGGGCGACGACCGCCGTCACGGCTGCACCGGCGCGGTCGCGGCCAGCCGCGCGAAATCGGTGACCGAGAGCCGCTCCCCGCGGGTGCTCGGGTCGATCCCGGCGGCCCGGAGCCGTGCCTCGGCCGCTGCGGGGCTGCCCGCCCAGCCGGCGAGGGCGGCGCGCAGGCCCTTGCGCCGCGTGGCGAACGCGGCGTCGATGACGGCGAAGGTGGCGAGACGGTCACCCGGCGGCGGCGGACGGCGGACCAGGGACACCAGCCCGGAGTCGACGTTGGGCTCGGGCCAGAAGACCCGCCGTCCGACGTTGCCGGCCCGGCGCACCTCGCCGTACCAGGCGGCCTTCACCGAGGGGACGCCGTACGCCGCGTGCCCGGGCGGCGCGGCCAGCCGCTCGGCGACCTCGGCCTGGACCAGTACCAGGGCGCGGTCGAGCGTCGGGAGCAGCTCGAGCAGGTTCAGCAGGACCGGGACGGCGATGTTGTAGGGCAGGTTCGCCACCAGCGCGGTCGGGGGCGGGCCCGGCAGCTCCTGGATGCGCAGGGCGTCCGCGGTGACGACCGTCAGCCGGTCGGTCAGGTCCGGACGGCGCTCCCCGACGGTGACCGGGAGCCGGGCGGCCAGCCGCTCGTCGATCTCGACGGCGACCACCCTCGCCGCGGCAGGGAGCAGCCCGAGGGTCAGGGAGCCGAGACCCGGGCCGACCTCCAGGACGACGTCGTCGGGCCGGAGCGCGGCGGTGCGCACGATCCGCCGGATCGTGTTGGCGTCGTGCAGGAAGTTCTGCCCCAGCGTCTTGGTCGGCCGGAGGTCCAGCTGCTGGGCCAGCTCGCGGATGGCGGCCGGCCCCAGCAGCCCGTCGGACGGGAGCGGATCGGTCAGCGGAGGCCGAGCTTGCTGGAGCAGCTGGGCCACGCGCCCCAGCCCTGCGAGGCCTGGACCCGCTGGCCGACGGCGATCTGCTCCTCGCGGCTGGCCTGGTCGGGCCGCCCCGCGCCGCCGTTGGCCGTCCAGGTCTTCAGGTTGAACTGCAGGCCGCCGTAGTAGCCGTTGCCGGTGTTCGCGGCCCAGTTCCCGCCGGCCTCGCACTTCGCCAGGCTGTCCCAGACGCTGCCGTCGGCAACGGCCGGCGCAGCGGGCTTCGGCTTGGTGCCCACGGTGGTCTGCTCGGTGACGGGCTGGACGGTGACGGCCTCGTCGATGACCTCGCGGCCCGTCTCGACCCCGTCGACCACGGTGACCTTGTAGCGCGTGACCTTCTGGCCGTCGACGCCCGGGGTGGTCACCGTGCGCTCACCCACGAACGCCTCGGGGTCGGGCGTCTCGACCTTCTCCGCCGGCACGGCGGTGGTCTGCGAGACCTCGTTGATCTGCACGCGGTAGACCTGGAGACGCATGCGGTTGAGCAGGCCCTGGTTCAGGTACATGCTCGTCCTGTCGGTCTGGCTCAGCGCGATGCCCTGCTCGGCGAGCAGGTCGCCGGCCGTGGCCGCGGTCGTGGTGACGACGCGCTGCTGGCCGTCGGCGACCAGGACGATCTCCTTCGGCGTGGTGATCGTCAGATCCATGCCGCGCAGCGGCAGACGCTCGCTGCGGCTGGCCGACAGGACCAGGCCGTCAGCCCGGTAACCCAGCTGGCCGAGTGCCTCGTCGACCGATCGCGCGGTGACGTAGACCTGGCGGGAGACGCCGTCGACGGTGAGCTGGAGGGGGCGCGCGCGGTTGAGGACGACGGTGTCGCCGTCCCGGAGCGCGTCACCGGCCGCCGGCAGGAGGACGTCGTGCGCGGCGGGCTGCAGCCCCTCGTCGTCCAGCACGTCGCCCACCGTGTCGGCGTAGGTGCCGACGTGGCGGATCTGTCCGTCGACGGTGAGCGTCACGGACTTCTGGGCGACGAAGAAGGCCAGCGTGCCGCCGATGAGTCCCAGGAGGACGACGGCGAACAGGCTGAGCTGGAGCGAGCGGCGCAAGACACATCCATCGGGTCACAGAACCCGGGCAGGAGAACGGGCACGCCATCCGAGGACGGCCTGCCGGTCACGAGGCCGGCTCGGACGGCAATCCGGCCCGGAGCGAGGCTCCAGGCCGGTGAACGCCGCCCGGGTCGGTCTCCACCCCGGCTGTCGGTCACGACACGATAACGAACACGGTTCGGCTGGCAACTGTGCACAGGGAGTGAACCAGAGGCTCTCAAGCGCGGTACGTGGGCACGCCGATACCCTGCGTGACGGACGTGCCGGGTGGTGCTACTGAGACGCCTGGGGAAGTGACGCCGGTCGCGGTGATCGACGTCACAGTGAAGAGAGGTTGCGCGGGGCGCATTTCGAGGGTGCCGAGGGGTAACCCCGGCCGCCCGTCAGCCGGCCAGCGCCCGCGCGCCGGCCCGCACCGGCCGCAGCCAGGTGAGCAGGAAACCCGCCACCGCCATCCCCGCCGCCAGCGCGGAGAAACCCCCTGCCACGAGGGTGACCGGGAGCAGATCGAAGCCCTGGGCGTCGCGATCGGGATTGATTCCCGCGACCAGCAGCAGGGTGCCCAGCGGCAGCAGCGCCAGCACGCTGGCCGCGGCGGTGACCAGGTGCGCGGTCCACGTGCGCAGCGCCTCGTCGACCGGCACGTCGGCGCCCTGGGCCGGCAGCAGCCGCACCAGCGTCCGCAACAGCGCCGCCTCCGCGAGCAGCCAGCCGGCCAGGGGGACGACGACCGCCGCCCAGGACACGCCGTCGGGCAGATCACCGCTGCGCCGCAGCGCGACCGCCAGGAGGAGCTCGGCCAGGACGACCGCCCGCATCGTCCAGAGCAGCCAGGGCGAGATCTGCTCCGACTGGCGCGGACGACGGGGGGGCACCGCGGTCTTCCAGCGCGGGCCCGGCCGGGTCACCTCGGCGAGCAGGACGCCGGCCAGCAGACCGACGACGAGCACCGGGACCCACAGGAACACCGAGGCCTCGGCGAACAGCACCACGCTGCCGATCACCCCGGCGATGCCGAGCAGCAGGCCGACCCGCCGCAGCCGCCGTCCGTGCTGGGCCTGTCGCTGCAGCGCCCGCGTGCCCTCGGGGGTCGGCTCCGCCAGCTCGACCGAACCCGCGGCGACCGCGCGACGGCCGGCCGCCAGCCACCAGGCCCGGCCCAGTAGGAAGCCCGGCACCAGCACGGCGATGAAGAGCACCACGGCGATCAGACGACCCACGGCACCAGTGTGCCTCGCCCAGCGGCGCGGCGGCGCCGGGTGGGCACGCCCTCGGCGTCAACGCCCTGAGGTCTGCTCCCACGGGCCGAAGACGCGCTCGGCGTTCACCGTCAGCATGTGGCACAGCTCTTCCAGCCCGATGCCGGTCACCTCGGCGAGCGCGCGGACCGTCAGTGGCACCAGCCGGGAGGCGTTCGCGCGGCCGCGGTGGGGCATGGGCGTGAGGAACGGCGAGTCGGTCTCGACCAGGAGCTGGTCGACCGGCGTCAGGGCGGCGGCCTCGCGCAGGTAGCCGGCGTTGCCGAACGTGAGGGTGCCGGCGAAGGAGAGCACGAAGCCGCGCGCGACACACGCCGCGGCGAAGGCCGCGTCACCGGAGAAGCAGTGGAACACGGTGTGCTCGGGGGCCCCTTCGTCGTCGAGCACCCGGAGGATCTCCTGGTGGGCGTCCCGGTCGTGGATGACCAGGGCGACCCCACGCTCCTTCGCGATCCGGATGTGCGCGCGGAACGACGCCTCCTGCGCCGCCCACCCCTCCGGTCCGGTCCGGAATCGGTCGAGCCCGGTCTCGCCGATGGCCCGTACCCGTGGCAGCGCGGCCAGCCGGTCGATCTCGGCGAGGGCGTCGTCCGTCGCCTTTCCCGCGCCGGCCTCGTTCGGATGCAGGGCGACGGCCGCCAGCACGTTCGGGTGCCGGTCCGCCAGCACCGCGGACCACCGCGACGACGGCACGTCCACGCCCACCTGCACCAGCCGGGTCACGTTGACCGCGACGGCAGCGGCGATCTCCGCGTCCACGGCCTCGGGGGACGCCCACTCGCCGTGCTCGTCGTCCGCCGGCCGTTCGCCCAGCACGATGTCGAGGTGGGTGTGGCTGTCCAGCGCGGGGGCCGGCAGCGGCTCCGGGGACGGCGGCGGTTCGCCCCGCCGGTTCGCCCGCGACGCGGCCGAGCGACTCATTCCCCTTCTTCCAGCCGCCGGATCTCCTCGTCGACGATCGAGTCGTCGAGCTTGGTGAACACCGGTGTCGGGGCGGCCAGCGGCGTGCCCGACGGGGCGAGCGGCGTCGACGCCCAGACGGCCTGACCCTGGTCGTAGGGGCCGGTGATGATCGGGTACGGGGAGCCGTCGTCGAGGTCGGTGACCTCGTGCACCTCCGGCGCCACCGACCAGGTGCCCGTGCCGCCCAGCAGCTCGTGCACCTTCTGCGACGAGTGCGGGAGGAACGGGGTGAGCAGCGCGTTGCAGTCCTTGATCGCCTGGAGCGCGGTGTGCAGCACGGTGTCCCGGCGTTCCGGGTCCTCCTTGAGCTTCCACGGCGCCTGGTCCGACAGGTACTTGTTCGCCTCGCCGACGACGCGCATCGCCTCGGTGGCGGCGGCCTTCTGCCGGTTGCGGGCCAGCAGGTCGCCGACGGGCGCGAACGCGCCGGACGTCGTCGCCAGCAGCGCGCGGTCGGCGTCGGTGAGGTCGCCGGCCGTCGGGACGGCGCCGACGTTCTTCGCCGCCATCGAGACGGTGCGGTTGACCAGGTTGCCCCAGCCGGCGACCAGCTCGTCGTTGTTGCGGCGGAGGAACTCCGCCCAGGTGAAGTCGGTGTCCTGGTTCTCCGGCCCGGCGACCGCGATGAAGTAGCGGAGCGCGTCGGCGTCGTACCGGGCGAGGAAGTCCCGCACGTAGATGACGACGTTGCGGCTGCTGGAGAACTTGCGGCCCTCCATCGTGAGGAACTCGCTGGAGACCACCTCGGTGGGCAGGTTGAGCCGCCCCAGGTCGCCCGGGGTGCCGCCCTTGTCGCCCTCGCCGTTGTAGCCGAGCAGCTGGGCGGGCCAGATCTCGGAGTGGAAGACGATGTTGTCCTTGCCCATGAAGTAATAGGCGTCGGCGTCCGGCGACTGCCACCACTGCCGCCAGGCCTCGGGGTCCCCCGAGCGGCGGGCCCACTCGATGGACGCGGACAGGTAGCCGACCACGGCGTCGAACCACACGTAGATCCGCTTGTCGTTGCGGTCGCGCCAGCCGTCGAGGGGCACGGGCACGCCCCAGTCGATGTCGCGGGTGTAGCTGCGCGGCTTGAGGTCGGCGAGCAGGTTGACGCTGAAGTTCAGGACGTTGGGCCGCCAGCTCTTGCGGGTGGCCAGCCAGTCGCCCAGCGCGCGGGTGAACGCCGGTAGGTCGAGGAAGTAGTGCTCCTCCTCGACGAACTTCGGCGTCTCGCCGTTGATCTTGCTGACCGGGTTGATCAGGTCGATCGGGTCGAGCTGGTTGCCGCAGTTGTCGCACTGGTCGCCGCGGGCGCCGTCGTAGCCGCAGATCGGGCACGTGCCCTCGATGTAGCGGTCGGGCAGGGTGCGGCCGGTCGACGGGCTGATCGCGCCGAGCGTCGTCTTCGGGAAGACGTACCCGTTCTTCAGCAGCCCGAGGAAGATCTCCTGGCTGATCGCCGCGTGGTTCTGCGTCGTCGTCCGGGTGAACAGGTCGTAGGAGAGCCCGAGGCTCGCCAGGTCGTTCACGATGATCCGGTTGTTGCGGTCGGCGATCTGCCGGGGCGTGATGCCCTCGGCGTCGGCCGCGACCGTGATCGGGGTGCCGTGCTCGTCGGTGCCGCTGACCATGAGGACCTTGTCCCCGGACATGCGGTGGAACCGGCTGAAGACGTCGGAGGGGACGCCGAACCCGGAGACGTGGCCGATGTGCCGCGGCCCGTTCGCGTAGGGCCAGGCGACTGCGGTCAGGATGTGCCGATCACTCACGGGTCAAACAGTACGGAGCGGCGTCCACCCGGTTGGGACTCAGTGCTGGCTGTAGACCGATGCCGGGGCGTTCGGGCCGTCGGTCGGCACCGGCGCGAGCACGGCGATCGCCGCCAGGGAGAGGCCGATGAGGCCGAGCGTCACGGTCGCCAGCGTGCGGTGCGTCGTGACCGGGTCGGCGCGACGGACGCGGGTGCGCGGTCCGGCCGCCACCCAGCGCTGCGCGGTCGGCGCGCTCGCCAGCAGCAGCTTGGCGACCGGAACGGCCAGGGCCATCAGCCCGAGCAGCGGGACGGGGATGTCGCCCGGGGTCGGGACCGGCAGGGCCGTCGCGACGACGAGGAGCACGGCCACCAGCAGCAGCTCGGCGTAGGCAACGGCGAGGAAGAGCGTGCGGCCGGCGGCGTCGATCAGCGCGGCGCCGCTGCCGGCGCTCAGCACGATCCAGGCGGCGAGCACGAGCAGCACGGTGGCGGCGATCCATCCGGCGGGACGGTTCGCGGCGGAGAACAGCCCGTCGAGGTGGGTCAGCGCGAGCGCCATCAGTCCGACGGCCTGGAGGACGCCGAGGACACCGGCCGAGGCCGCGGTCACCGGCATGCGGCGCGGCGCCGTCGCGGTCGTCGCGGCACCCGTCGCCGGCACCGGCGCGAGGGCGCGCGGGGCCGCGAAGGTGTCCCGGACGTCGAGGACGCTGATCGCCATACCGGTCAGCTCGGCGCGTCCCGGCTGTGGCTGAAGGGTCTCCCGGGTTTCTCACCCGCGCGGGTGACGGCGGCTCAGGCGCGCCGTGCGGCGTTCGCGGCAGCGGCGTCCTCGCGGCCACCGGGGGTGCTGAAGCGACTGTTCCGCCGTCCGTACGCGTAGTAGACGATCAGGCCGATGACCATCCAGACGGCGAAACGGACCCACGTCTCGCCCTTCAGGTTGAGCATCAGGTAGATCGACGCCAGTGCCGAGAGGATGGGCACGAGCGGCACCCAGGGCACGCGGAACGACCGCTGCAGATCCGGGCGGGTGCGGCGCAGGATCCAGACGGCGATCGAGACCAGCACGAACGCGAACAGCGTGCCGATGTTGACCAGGTCCGCCAGCGTCGTCAGCGGCACGAACCCGGCGAGCACGGCGACCACCACGCCGGTGATCAGCTGGAGCTTGTACGGCGTCCCCCACGCCGGGTGGACCCGGCCCAGGGTCGGCGGCAGCAGCCGGTCGCGGCTCATCGCGAACAGCACCCGCGACTGGCCGAGCATCAGGATCAGCACGACCGAGGTCAGCCCGGCCAGCGCGCCCAGGGAGATGACCCCGGAGAAGAACGGGAGCCCGACGCTGCGGAACGCGTCGGCGAGCGGCGCCGTCTCCGACAGCTTCGTGTACTGCTGCATGCCCACGACGACCAGGCACACCGCGACGTAGAGCGCCGTGCAGATGACCAGCGAGCCGATGATGCCGCGCGGGAGGTCCCTCTTCGGGTTCTTCGTCTCCTCCGCCGCGGTCGCCACGATGTCGAAGCCGATGAACGCGAAGAAGACGATCGCGGCGCCGGCGAGGATGCCCTCCACGCCGAAGGTGCTCGGCGTGAACCCGAACAGCGTCTGGATGAGCGGGGCCGACCAGCCACTGCCGCCCTCGCCGGCCTTCGCGGGCGGGATGAACGGGTGGTAGTTGGCGGCCTTGACGTAGAAGACGCCGACGGCGATCACGAGCAGCACGATCACGAGCTTGATGGCCACGATGACCCCGGTGACCCGGGAGGACAGCTTGATGCCGAGCATCAGGACGCCGGTCATCAGCAGCGCGATGAGGATCGCCGGGATGTTGACCGTCGCCGTCTCCCCCGCGATCGACGTGGGCAGCGGGATCCCCAGGTCGCCGAGGAGCTGGTTGAGGTACCCCGACCAGCCCACCGAGACCGTGGCGGCACCCAGCGCCAGCTCGAGGACCAGGTCCCAGCCGATGATCCACGCGACGAACTCGCCGAGGGTCGCGTAGGAGAACGTGTAGGCCGACCCGGCCACCGGCACGGTGGAGGCGAACTCGGCGTAGCAGATCGCCGCCAGTCCGCAGACGACGCCGGCGATGACGAACGAGATGGCGACCGACGGCCCCGCCACCGTCTTGGCGACCACTCCGGTGAGCACGAAGATGCCGGTGCCGATGATGACGCCGACACCGAACACGGTGAGGTCGAGCGCCGACAGATGTCGCCGGAGCCTGTGTTCCGGTTCGTCGGTGTCGCGGATGGAGTCCTCGACGGACTTGATCCGGCGTGTACCTGTCGCCACGGCGTCCTCCAGTCGTCCTCTCCCGGCAGCGTCGCACGGGTGCCGCCGCGCCGCATGCCTACGCTGCAGCCATGAGCAGCGAGGACCCGTCTGCCCTGCGGCTGCCCGACCGGACGGCCGAGGCTCGGAGCACGCCCACACCGCGGCCCCGCCCCTCGACGCTGCAGAAGGCGCCCACCCGCGAACCCGGCATGGGGGCGGTGATCGACTGCGCGGTCTACGTGGACGGCGTGCGGCAGGAGCCGGTCGCGCCCGAGGACGCGCTGCGGGTGGCGACCGAACGCGGGGGCTTCGTCTGGCTCGGCCTCTACACCCCGACCGAGGACGAGCTGACCGCGATCGCCTCGCGGTACGGCCTGCACCCCCTGGCCGTGGAGGACGCGGTCTACGCACACCAGCGCCCGAAGCTCGACCGCTACGACGACGCCCTGTTCATGGTGCTCAAGACCGCCACCTACGTGGAGCACGAACAGCTGACGGCGACCAGCGAGGTCGTGGGCACCGGCGAGGTCATGATCTTCCTCGGGGCGAACTACGTCATCACGGTGCGACACGGCGCCCACGGCGAGCTGACCGAGCTGCGGCACCGCCTCGAGGACCAGGCCGACCTGCTCTGCCTCGGCCCGTCGGCGGTGCTCTACGCGATCGCCGACCACGTCGTCGACCTGTTCGTGGAGGTGGCCGGCGCCGTCGAGGAGGACGTCGACGAGCTCGAGGCGTCGGTGTTCAGTCCCGACCGCACCGACGACATCGGACGGCTCTACCAGCTCAAGCGGGAGCTCATGCAGCTGCGCCGGGCCGTCTCGCCGCTGGAAGTGCCGCTGCAGAAGCTGGCCGACCGCCAGATCGACGCGATACCGCGCGAGATGAAGTCCTACTTCGGCGACGTCCTCGACCACGCCATCCGGGTGCGCGATCAGGTCAGCTCGCTCGACGAACTGCTGACGTCGATCCTGCAGGCATCGCTGGCCCGCACCTCGCTGGCCGACAACGAGGACACGCGCAAGATCTCGGCCTGGGCCGCCATGATCGCCGTCCCGACCCTGATCACCGGGGTCTACGGCATGAACTTCACGTACATGCCGGAGCTGAACTGGAAGTTCGGCTATCCGCTGGTGCTGCTGGTCATCGTCGCCGTCTGCTCGCTGCTCTACCGCGGCTTCAAGCGCAACGGCTGGTTGTAGAGACCTGGCTCGCCCCGCGATTGCGCGCTGAGGGCCCGATCCCGGTGGCCGAATCGGGCCACGACGACGCAACGACGGCGGCCTGTGGACGACGCCAGCGGGAACCCCGTGGATCCGCCAGGGTTCGTCGGTGCCGCCCGCCCCCTCCGTCCCCACACAGCTGACCAGCGATGTCTTCCGCGGGTCAGCTGTCCTCACTGCTGGGCTGCTGAGCCGCAAGCAACTCCGTGGGGCGAGTTGGCGCCGGCTGTTCCGCGACGTCTACGTCCACCGCGACGTCCCCGTGACGCATGAACTCCGCGCCCGCGGGGCGATCGCACTCCTGCCGGCTGGTGTCGTCACCGGCCGGAGCGCCGCCGTTCTGTGGGGGGTCGATCTCGCCGGCCCCGACGACGACGTCGAGGTCACCCTCGCGCCGGGGACGTCCATGCTGCGGATCACCGGCCTGCACACCAGACGGGCTGCCCTGTGCGAGGACCACATCTGGCACCGCCGGGGTGTGCCGACCACCTCTCCGGAGGCGACGGCGACGCGGCTCGCGGCGGTGCTCCCCGAGGACGACGCGGTGGCTGCGCTCGACCGGCTCATCGACACCAAGGTGGTCGACCTCGCAGGTGTTCGCCGCCACGCCGCGGCCCTGCACGGCCCGGGTTCCGCACGGGCTCGCAGGGCCGCCGCGCTCGCCGACGGCCTGGCCGGATCACCGCAGGAGACCCGGCTGCGCCTGCTGATCGGCCGCAGCCATCTCCCGGAGCCGGTCGCCCAGTTCACGATCCGGGACCGCGAGGGCTTCATCGGCCGGGTGGACTTCGCCTGGCCGGAGCACAGGGTGGTGGTCGAGTATGACGGGCTCTGGCACGCCGAGAACCGGCAGTTCGCCAGGGACCGTGACCGGCTGAACCGACTCCGCGCGGCCGGCTGGCAGGTCGTGTTCGTCACCGCAGCGATGCTCTACGAGCCCGAAAAGCTCATCGCGATGATCGCCGCCGCTCTCGCCTCGTCGTCATTGCGCACGTGAGGCCCGATCAGGGACGTCGGATCGGGCCGGAACCGCGCAATCGGCGAGCGGGCTAGGGCGTCTTGTGGGCGAGGACGGCGTCGTAGACCGTGCGGCGCGGGAGTCCCGTGCGGACGACGACGGCCCGGATCGCGTCCTTGCGCGTGGCGCCGGCCGCCTCCTCCTCCGCCACGGCCGCGGCGAGGGCAGCGTCGTCCATCTCGACCGCCCGCTCGGGCGCACCGGCGACGACGAGCGTGATCTCGCCCTTCACCCCCTCGGCCGCCCACGACGCGAGCTCGGTCAGCGGCCCCCGGCGGATCTCCTCGTAGGTCTTGGTCAGCTCCCGGCAGACGGCGGCCTCCCGATCGGACCCGAAGGCGGCCGCGGCGTCGACGAGCGCATCGGCGAGCCGGTGCGGCGACTCGAAGAAGACCATCGTCCGCCGCTCGTCGGCCAGCGACGTCAGGCGCGAGCGCCGCTCCCCCGCCTTCCGTGGCAGGAAGCCCTCGAAGCAGAACCGGTCGACCGGCAGGCCGGACACCGCCAGCGCGGTGGTCACCGCCGACGGGCCCGGCACCGAGGTGACCGGAACGCCGGCGTCGATCGCCGCCCGGACCAGCGTGTAGCCGGGGTCGGACACCGACGGCATGCCCGCGTCGGTGAGCAGCAGGACCGTGGCGCCCTCGGCCAGCGCGGCCATCAACCCGGGCAGGCGGGCCTGCTCCACCGACTCGTGGAACGTGACGACCCGGCCGGTGAAGGTGACGCCCAGGTCGGCGGCGAGGCGGTGCAGACGCCGGGTGTCCTCCACGGCCAGGACGTCGGCCGACGCCATGACCTCGCGCAGCCGCGGGCCGACGTCCCCCGGCTGCCCGAGGGGCGCCCCGCCGAGGACCAGCCGACCGTTCACGGGACGAGCCTGTCACGGGCAGCCCGGTCACTACCCTGGCGGCATGGCGGTACTGGCTCCCGAGCGGGCGGACCCGAGCCCCCGGGATCCCGCCGTGGCAGCGCCGTCGCGTCGGTGGCCGCTCCCCCGCCCGCGCCGCGACCGCACGCCGCCCCTGCCACTGGACGGCCGGCTGTCGTGGGTGCTGACCGCCGTGCTCGGCGTCGCCACCCTGGCCAGCCGGCTCTGGGGCATCACGTACCCGCCGGACAAGCTGTTCGACGAGGCGTACTACCCGCCCGAGGCGCACGAGCTGCTGACCTGGGGTTTCGAGTACAACCGCGGCTACTCCTTCATCGTCCACCCGCCGCTGGGCAAGTGGATGATCGCGATCGGCGAGCAGCTGTTCGGCTACAACTCCTTCGGCTGGCGCTTCCCCTCCGCGGTCGCCGGCGCCGTGGCGGTCGTCGTCCTCGTCCGGCTGGCGCGACGGCTGACCGGCTCCACCCTGCTCGGATTGCTCGCCGGTCTGCTGCTGGCGCTCGACGGCTTCTCCTTCGCCATCTCGCGGATCGGTCTGCTCGACGTCTTCCTGCAGGTCTTCGTCCTCGGCGCCGTCGCCTGCCTGGTCGTCGACCGCGACACGGTGCGGGCCCGGGTGCGCGCGATGAACGGGGTCCCGGCGCGGCTGGGACCGCGCGGCTGGCGGATCGCCGCGGGCTTCCTGTTCGGCTGCGCCTGCGCGGTCAAGTGGAGCGGCGTCTGGTTCCTCGCCTTCTTCGCCGTCCTCTCGCTGTTCTGGGACCGCACCGCGTGGCGGGACTCCGGCGTCCCCCGGCCTGCCCGCACCGCGCTGCGCCGCGGCCTGCCGGGGGCGGTCTGGGCGCTGGGCGCCGTCCCGGTGCTGACCTACGTGGCGAGCTTCACCGGCTGGTTCCTCGGGGAGACCTCGCAGGGCAAGGCCTGGGCGCAGCAGCATCCGCACACGGCGTTCCCGTTCGTCCCCGACGCGCTGCGCTCGCTGTGGCACGAGCACGCGCAGTGGCTGACCTTCCACAACAACCTGTCGACCCCGCACCCGTGGCAGTCGGGCCCGTGGTCATGGCTGGTGGACGGCCGGCCGATCCTGCTCTGGAACCCGCAGGGCCTGACCGGCGCGGACGGCGCCCCCGTCATCCGCTACATCCTGATGATCGGGACGCCCGCCCTCTGGTTCGCCTTCGCGCCCGCGATGCTGTGGCTCGTCTGGCGGATCGTCGCGCGCCGGGACCCGGCCGCGATCGTGGCCGCGGTCGCGATCGCGGCGGGCTGGCTCACCTGGTTCAACAACCCCGAGCGCACGATGTTCATCTTCTACATGGCGCCCGTGGTGCCGTTCTTCGTGCTGGCGGTGACCCTCGCGCTCCAGGACGTGCTCGGGCGTGCGGACGACGACGCCGCCCGCCGCCAGGTCGGGCTCGGCGCCGTCTGTCTCTACGTGGCCCTGGTCGCGGCCACCTTCGCCTTCTTCTACCCGCTGCTCACCGGCGATCCGCTGAGCCGTGCGCAGTGGGCGCTGCGGATGTGGTTTCCGTCATGGATCTGAGCGTCGGCTGGTCATTTACATAGTTGGGTTGTACAACTGACTGCGTGCCGCCCGTCCTGACCGCCGCCGAGCTCGAGGCTCTCGTCCTCCGGCTCACCGCGGTCACAACCCGCCGCGAGGGTTTCAGCCGCACGGCCGCCGCCACCCTCTCCCGCCTGGCCGGCTCCGGTGCGGCCCGGCTGACCGAGCTCGCCGTGGCCGAAGGCGTCAGCCAGCCGTCCATGAGCAGCCTCATCGCCCGGCTGGTCGATCAGGGGCTCGTGCAGCGGGACTCCGATCCGGACGACGCCCGCGCCGTGCGGCTCAGCCTCACCCCCGGCGGACAGGCGCTCGTCGACGAGCGCCGAGCCGCCCGGACCCGGCGACTGGACGGCGCGCTGGCCGAACTGCCCGCCGACGACGTCGCACGGATCGCCGACGCCATCCCCGCTCTGACCCGTCTCGCCGACGCGCTGCGCCGGCCCACGAAGGAGGTGAGCCGGTGAGCTCCGCCGCCGGTTCCAGCATGTTCAAGCAGCCGAAGGCGGTCTACGCCGTCGCCTTCGCCTGTGTCGTCAGCTTCATGGGCATCGGCCTGGTCGACCCGATCCTGCCGGCGCTGTCGGTGCAACTGCACGCCACGCCGAGCCAGGTCAGCCTGCTGTTCACCAGCTACCTGGTCGTGACCGCGGTGGCCATGCTGTTCACCGGCTGGGTGTCCAGCCGGATCGGCGCCAAGCGCACCCTGATCACCGGCCTGGTGATCATCGTGGTGTTCTCCGCGCTCGCGGGGCTGTCGGGCTCGATCGGCGGCATCGTCGGTTTCCGCGCCGGCTGGGGGCTGGGCAACGCCCTGTTCATCGCCACGTCGCTGGCGGTCATCGTCGCCTCGGCCACCGGTGGCTTCGCCGGCGCGATCGTCCTCTACGAGGCCGCGCTCGGCCTGGGCATCGCCGCCGGACCCCTGGTCGGCGGGCTGCTCGGCGACATCAGCTGGCGGGGCCCGTTCTTCGGCGTCGCCGTCCTCATGGCCATCGCCCTGCTGGCCACCGTCGTCCTGCTGGACGAGACCCCGAAGCCGGCCCACCGCACGTCGGTCCTGGCGCCGCTCAAGGCGCTGCGCCACCGCAGCCTGCTGACCATGAGCCTGACCGCGGTGCTCTACAACTGGGGCTTCTTCACGATGCTGGGGTACGCGCCGTACCCCATGGAGCTCGACGCGGTGCATCTCGGCTTCGTGTTCTTCGGCTGGGGTCTGCTCGTCGCCTTCTTCGCAGTCATCGGCGCACCGCGGCTGCAGGCCCGCTTCGGCACCGCCCCGTCGCTGTACGGCGCGCTGGGCTTCTTCGCCGTCCTGCTGCTGCTCATCGGGCTGTTCACCGACGTCCGCTGGGCGCTGATCGTCTGTGTCATCGCCTCGGGCATCGTCGTCGGCATCAACAACACGCTGACCACCCAGGCCGTCATGCTGGTCTCGCCGGTGGAGCGGCCGGTCGCGTCGGCGGCCTACGGCTTCGTCCGGTTCATCGGCGGTGGCCTGGCCCCGTTCGCCGCGGGCAAGCTCGCCGAGCACTTCAACCTGCACGTGCCGTTCATCGTCGGGGCGGTGGCGGTCGTGGCCGGCATCGGCGTGCTGGCCACCGGTCACCGCATGCTCGCCCGGGCGGACGCCGACATGGCGTCGGGCGGGCATGCCCCGACCGACGACGACATCGCCGGCGAGGTGGCCGACGAGTTCGGCGGCGCTCCGGGGGCGATCGACGACGAGCTCCAGGCGGAGGCACGCGCCCGCTCCTGACGCCCTACGGTGGCGGGATGAGCGAGCTGCTGACCGAGATCGACGGCGATGTCTGGCGGATCACGCTGGACCGGCCGGAGCGGGGCAACTCGCTGACCCCCGCTCTCGCCGGTGAGCTGTCCGCCGCTTTCCGCGACCGACCGGCGGAGACCAGGGCTGTCCTACTGCTGGGCAACGGACCCCGGTTCTGCGTGGGCGGTGACGTGCAGTCCTTCGGCGACGCCGAGGACCCGGGCGCGTTCGTCGGACAGCTCGCGCACGACTGGCACGACGTCATCCGGCTGCTCCTCGCGACCCCGGTGCCCGTGGTGGCCGGCGTGCAGGGTGCCGTCGCCGGGGCCGCCCTGGGCCTGATCGGCGCCTGCGACGTCGTCGTCTGCGGGCGCGGCACGAAGCTGCGCCCCGGCTACGGCGGCCTGGGCTTCTCCCCCGACGGCGGCTCGTCGTGGGCCCTCGCCCGCGCGCTCGGCGCCCCCCGGGCACTGGAGCTCATGCTCACCAACGGCACGCTGTCGGCGGCGGACGCCCACCTGTTCGGCCTCGTCGGGCGGCTGGTCGAGGACGACGAGCTGCGCGACTCCGCGATCGCGCTGGCCCACGAGGTCGCCGCGGGCCCGATCCGCGCAATGGTCCGCACCCGGTCGCTGGTGCGGCAGGCCGCGATCCGCACGCTCGAGGAGCAACTGGACGACGAGGCGCAGCTGATCGCCGAGTCCGCCGCCGACCCCGAAGGAATCGAGGGCGTGCGGGCGTTCGTCGAGAAGCGGACGCCGGACTTCCGCAACGCCCGCTGAGGAGCCCCGGGCTCAGTCCTCGCGATCGCGCCGGACGACGGCGACGACGCCCAGGACGACGGCGAGCACCACGACGACGGCCGCCACGGCGATCAGCACCCGGGTGAGCCCACCGGCCCCCGGCCAGAGGCCGCTGAGCCCGTCGGCGATGAACCACAGGGCGACGACGGTGCCACCGGCCCAGATCAGCCGGCGGGCGCGGGCCGCCTGCGGCTCGGGCGGTTCCGGTGCCTCGGGCGAGTTCACTGTGTCCTCCTGGAACGGCGAACGCCGCCGGGGCGGAGGCCCCGACGGCGTCGGCTGGTTGGTGCGGTGAAGGTGTGGAGCTGAGGGGAGTTGAACCCCTGACCCCCTCGATGCGAACGAGGTGCGCTACCGGACTGCGCCACAGCCCCTTCGATGGACAGTTTACCGTCCCGACTCCCCGGCGCCAGCACCGGGGAGTCGGTCCCCTGCAACGTCCCGCCGCGAGCATGCGAGCGGTGAGGGGCAGGGGGTGTTCTTCAGAGGCTGGCGACCTTGCGCGGCTGGTACTCGTCGATGTCGGCGAACCCGATGTCGTCGTCGTCCAGCCCGACCACCGCGCTCTGCTGCCAGCCGGCCGGCGCCGCCGTCCGCGCCTTGATGACCCGTGCCCGGAACTGGGCGACCGGGGCGATGGGCACGCTCGGGTGCGGCAGGTCGGTCTGGGCCACGGTCTCGTGGACCGACTCCTCCACCGGCACCTGACGCGTCGCGGCACGCAGCGCCTCGCGGGCCGCGGCACGTGCGGCCCGGCGGGCGGCCAGGCGCTCGCGGCGGGCGACCTTCCGGAGCACGAGCACGTACCCGACGACGGCGAGGTCGAGGAACAGCTGCGCCGTCCAGAGCCACGGGCTGTAGAGCACCGCGCCGGCCAGGGAGAGCGCCGCGAGGGCGACCAGGCCGCCGAGGGTGCGGCGGCGCATCGCGTGCACGTCGACCTGCAGCTCACCGCTGGTGCGCAGGAGGTCGCGGTCGACCGAGACGCGCTCGGTGTCGGCGTGGACCACGGGGTCCACGGTCCGGCGCCGCTGCAGCGTCCGGCCCGAGTCGGCCAGTTCCGCCCGGCCTCCCTGCGTGTCGCCGCGGGTCACCACCATGGGCACCAGCACGACGAACCAGAGAACGACCAGAGCGGCCAAGAGCACGCCCGATCCCATTCGAACACCACCTGTCACATGAGTCACTCGCAGGGGCGAGGTTATGCAGGTCGGCCGCGCGATCCCGGGAGGCGCGCGGTGTGTCGCTGATGTGTTCTGAGGCCCGTGTGACTCACGGGGCGTGTCGCGGCGGACCTGCCGGGGCCGGAGTCGCTCACCGTGGTATCCGCTCCTGCCATCGGGCGAGCACGGTGCCGGGAAGGTCCTCGGCCAGCAGGGAGTAGGCGAAGTGGTCCCGCCAGTCGCCGTCGATGTCCAGGTAGCGCCGCAGCAGGCCTTCGCGCTGGAAGCCGAGCCGCTCGACGAGCCGCTGGCTCGGACCGTTCTCGGGCCGGATGTCGGCCTGCAGCCGGTGCAGCCCGACATCGGTGAAGGCGTGGTCGCAGACCAGCGCGACGGCCAGCGAGGCCATGCCGCGGCCCGCGGCCGCGCGGTCGATCCAGTAGCCGAGGTAGCCGGCGCGCAGCGCCCCGCGGACGACGTTGTCGATGGTCACCTGACCGGCGAGCCGACCCTCGACGCGGACGGCGAACGGCAGCGACGTGCCCTGGCGCGCGCGACGCAGCGCCGCGCGGCGCATCGCGTGGTAGGCCGGTGGCGTGTGGCGGTCCCGCCAGGGCAGCGCGTGCGAAGGCTCCCAGCGGCTCAGCCAGGACTCGTTCGCCACGCGCAGCCGGCTCCACTCGCCGGCGTCCCGGCGCCGGAGGGGGTGCAGCTCGACCGGGCCCCAGCCGAGCGTGGCCGGCCAGCCGGGGTGGGCAGCGGGCTCCAGCTCAGCCGCCCAGGAGGAGCGGCATCACGGTGACCAGTCCGCCGGCCGCCACCTCGGTGACGTCCTCGTCGATGACGATCAGGCAGTTGGCCCGCGCCATGCGGGCGAGCAGCGCCTCGGTGCCGTCGCCCACCGGCTCGACGACGTACCCGCCGTCGGGATGCCGCATGACCGTGCCGTGCAGGTACTGCCGGTAGCCCAGCGGCGACATCAGCGGCTGCCCGGCGATCGCCTGCACGGTGCGGCGGAACAGCTGGCGCTTGCCGAGCATCAGCCGGATCGCCGGCCGGACGAACACCTCGAACGCCACCAGGGCGGCCACCGGCTCGCCGGGGATGCAGATCACCGGGATGTCGTCGCGACCCAGCCGCCCGAACCCCTGCGCCGGGCCAGGGTGCATCGTGACCTGCCGGAAGCGCATCTCGCCGAGCTCGGCGAGCGCCTCCTGCACCATGTCGAACCCGCCGCTGGCGAACGTGCCGGCGATCAGCACCAGGTCGCTGCGCAGCAGCTGGCTCTCCAGCACCTCGGTGAGACGGCGCTTCTCCGAAGGCAGGATCCCCGACCGGTAGGCCTCGGCCCCCGCGTCCCGCGCGGCGGCCGCGAGGGCGTAGCTGTTGACGTCCACGAGCTGGCCCGGCGCGGGCGTCGTCCCGACGTCCACCAGCTCGGAGCCGGCGCACAGCACGGCGATCCGCGGGCGTGGCCGCACCAGCACGCGCTCGCGGCCGACGGCGGCGAGCAGGCTGATCTGGGCGGGACCGATCGGCGTCCCGACCTGGACGGCGGGGTCACCCGGCGCCACGTCGTCGCCGGTCCGGCGGACGTAGCTGCCCGCCGGCGGCCCGGCGTGCACGGCGACCCGCACGGTTCCCTGGTCGGTCCAGACGGCCGGGACGACGACGTCGGCCCCGGTCGGCAGCATGGCGCCCGCAGCCACCTTGAGGGCCAGGCCCGGACCGATGGACGACGGCGCCGCCGCACCGGGCAGGCTCTCCCCCACCACGGCCAGGTCCACCGGCGCCTCGGGGGTCGCGTCGAGAACGTCCTCGGCGCGGGCCGCGTAGCCGTCGAGCGCCGCCTGGTCGAAGGCGGGCAGCGCCCGCTGGCTGGTGACCTCCTCCGCGCAGAGCAGCCCCTGCGCGTCGAGGACGGCGAGCTCGATCGGGTCGGGCTGGGGCACCGCGGCGAGGATCTCGTCGAGGTGGCGCTCCACGGTGCGCACCGTGGCGAGGCCCTCCGACAGCTGGAGGATCGGCACCGGCTGCGAGGCCTGCAGCGGGCGATCCACGATCGGACCGGTCCGGTGCTCGGTGAGCGTGCCCATGGGCGCCCGGCCGGAGACGGGGCCGGTCGCGCGCGGCGGAGCCATCGGCATGTCCACCTGCGCGGTGTCCCGGAAACCCCGGAACCCCGCGCCCGTGCTGTCCTGACTCATCCTCACCACCGTCGTCTCGCCGTGCCGCGGGCAGCTCTGCGGATGCCCCGCCGCCCGATGGTGCCCCTGCCGAGCCCGGTCAGGACGGCGACGCGCCCTCTGCGGGCAGGTCGGCCACGAACTCGCGCAGCCAGGAACGCAGCGGCGGGCCCAGATCGTCGCGCTCCACCGCCAGCCGGACGACGGCCTTCAGGTAGTCCAGCCGGTCACCGGTGTCGTACCGGCGACCGCTGAAGACGACGCCGTGCACCGGCTCCCCGCGCTCGACGAGGGTGGCCAGCGCGTCGGTCAGCTGGATCTCCCCACCGCGGCCCGGCTGCGTTCCGCGAAGCGCGTCGAAGATCTCCGGGGCCAGCACGTAGCGGCCGATGATGGCCAGGCTGCTCGGCGCCTCGTCGGCCGGCGGCTTCTCCACCAGGCCGGTCACGCGGACCACCTCGTCGCCGTCGATGACCGGATGCTCGCCCGGCTCGACCGCGACCGCGCCGTACTTGTCGATGTTCTCCATGCCGACGTCGAGCAGCGCGATGACCGAGCCGCCGTGCTCGGCCTGGACGGCGAGCATCTCCTCCAGCAGATGGTCGCGGGCGTCGATCAGGTCGTCGCCGAGCAGTACCGCGAACGGCGCGTCGCCGACGAACGCGGCGGCCTGCAGCACCGCGTGGCCGAGCCCCTTGGCCTCGCCCTGGCGGACGAAGTGCACCTGCGCGACGTCGGTGGACTCGTGCACCGCGGCCAGCCGGTCGGCGTCGCCCTTCTTCTCCAGCGCCGTCTCCAGCTCGGGCTGCCGGTCGAAGAAGTCCTCGATGGCCGCCTTGTTGCGGCCGGTGACCATGAGCACCTCGGGCAGGCCGGCGCGAGCCGCCTCCTCGACGATGTACTGCAGCGCGGGACGGTCGACGACCGGCAGCAGTTCCTTCGGCACGGCCTTGGTGGCGGGCAGGAACCGGGTGCCCATGCCCGCGACGGGGATGACGGCCTTGGTGGCCGACCGGCGGGCCGGGGAGGCGGTGGGGCTGGACATTGGCGCAGCCTAGCTAGCCTGCGGTCGTGACCCGGGATCCCGCGGCAGGTGCGGCCAAGGCAGCGCTGCGCACACAGATCCTCGACCGCCGCGCGGAACGCCCGGTGCGCGAGCGGGAGGCGGCAGCAGCCGCGGTCACGAGGGCACTGCTGCGCGGGCTGGCCGGCGTGCGGGTCTTCGCGGCGTACGTGCCGGAGGACGACGAGCCGGGGCACGGGCGGATCCCCGCGGCGTTCACCCAGCTCCGCGCCCGGGTCCTGCTGCCGGTCACCCCCACCGACGGCCGTGAGCTGGCGTGGGCCGTGGACACAGGCCGGCTCGCCCCCGGGCGACACGGCGTGCTGGAGCCGCTCGGGCCGCGGCTCGGTGCCACCGCGGTGGGAATGGCGGACATCGTCGTCGTCCCGGCTCTCGCCGTCGCCCGGAACGGGATCCGGCTGGGGCGAGGAGCGGGGTACTACGACCGCGCCCTGCAGCACGCGCGGCCGGACGCGGTCGTGGTCGCCCTGCTGTTCGACGACGAGTTCCTCGACGAACTGCCGGCCGAGCCGCACGACCGGCCGGTCACCGCCGTGGTCACACCGTCAGGGGGTTGGCAGACCGTGTCTGCCATGGGATGAGGCCCGATGTGGGGGGCGGCGCCGATGGCGACCATGATTCCTCGCATGAGCGGACCACTGGACGGCGTCCTCGTCGTCGACCTCACGAGGGCCCTCGCCGGGCCGCACGCCGCGATGATGCTGGGCGACCTCGGCGCCCGGGTGATCAAGGTGGAGAGCCCCGGCAGCGGTGACGACACCCGCGGCTGGGGTCCGCCGTTCGTCCAGCCGGACTCCGGCGACCGGGAGTCCACGTACTTCCTGTCGACGAACAAGAACAAGGAGTCGATCACCCTCGACCTCAAGGACGACGCCGACAAGGCCGTGCTCACCGAGCTGCTGCGCCGCGCCGACGTGCTGCTGGAGAACTTCCGCCCCGGCACGCTCGCCCGGCTCGGCTTCGGCACCGACGTGGTGGCCGAGCTGAACCCTCGGCTGGTGACCCTGTCGATCAGCGGCTTCGGCCACGACGGTCCCGAGGGCACCCGCGCCGGGTACGACCAGATCGCCCAGGGCGAGGGCGGGCTGATGTCGCTGACCGGGTCGGGGCCGGAGGACCCGCAGCGGGTCGGCGTCCCGATCGGCGACCTGCTGGCCGGCATGTACGGCGCCTACGGCGTGCTCGCTGCCCTGCTGGAGCGCGAGAGGACCGGCCGCGGGCAGGTCGTGCGCACCTCGCTGTTGGCCGCCATCGTCGGGGTGCACGCCTTCCAGGGCACCCGGTGGACCGTCGCCGGCGAGGTGGGGCGGGCGCAGGGCAACCACCACCCGTCGATCGTCCCGTACGGCCTGTTCCACTGCCGGGGCGGCAGCGTGCAGCTCTCCTGCGGGTCGGAGGGGCTGTGGCGCCGGCTGTGCGCCGAGTTCGGCTTCGACCCCGAGGCGCCCGGCATGGCCACCAACGGCGAGCGGGTCGGCAACCGCGAGCAGGTGATCGCCCTGCTCGAGAAGGCGTTCGCCGACATCGACCCGGAGGACCTGCTCGGCCGGCTGGCCGCCGCGGGCATCCCGGCCGGGAAGGTGCGCACCCTCGACGAGGTCTACGGCTGGGACCAGACCCTGTCGCAGGGGCTCCTCGTCGACGTCGAGCACGCCACCCTCGGCCGGATCCAGTTGCCCGGCCCGCCCCTGCGGTTCTTCGCACCGGGTCCGGACGGCGAGACCGAGACCACCCGCCACGACCACGCCGCTCCCCCGGTGCTGGGTGCCGACGGCGCCGCCATCCGGGCCTGGCTGTCGGTCGACGGGACCGCCACGTGAGCGCCGACCGCCCCGCGCGGCTGGACGCCCGGGCCCTGCGGGACCTGGTGCTGGACCCCGGGTCGTGGTCGTCGTGGGATTCCCCGGTGCAGCGGGGACAGGTGTCGGAGTCCTACGCCGCCGAGCTCGCGGCCGCGGCGGAGAAGAGCCGTCAGGACGAGTCGATCATCACCGGCGAGGGCATGCTGCGCGGCCGGCGGGTGGCCGTCGTCGCCGGCGAGTTCGGCTTCCTCGCCGGCTCGATCGGGGTCGCCGCCGCCGAGCGGCTGATGGCCGCCGTGGAGCGGGCGACCGAGGAAGGGCTGCCGCTGCTGGCCGCCCCGGTCTCCGGCGGCACCCGCATGCAGGAGGGCACGGTGGCCTTCCTGCAGATGGTCGGCATCACCGCGGCGATCGCCCGGCACAAGGAGGCCGGACTCCCGTACCTGGTCTACCTGCGCAACCCGACGTTCGGCGGCGTGCTGGCGTCCTGGGGCTCGCTCGGGCACGTGACCATCGCCGAGCCGGGTGCCGCGATCGGCTTCCTCGGTGCGCGCGTGTACGAGGCGCTGTACGGGGAGCAGTTCCCCGAGGGCGTGCAGACCGCGGAGAACCTCGCCGTCCACGGGCTGATCGACGCCGTCGTCCCGCACGAGGAGATCGCCGACGTCGCCGACCGGGCGCTGCGGGTGCTCGCGGCACGCCAGACCTGGCACCTCGACGTCAGCGGCGCGGAGAAGCCCACGGCCGAGGACGGCACCGACGCCGACGACCCCGAGGACGGGCGCACCGCGTGGGACGTGGTGACCGCCTCCCGCCGGGAGGACCGGCCGGGCGTGCGGCGGCTGCTGCGCACGGCGGCCACCGACGTCGTCGGTCTGTCCGGCACCGGCGCCGGGGAGAAGGACCCCGGGCTGCTGCTCGCGCTGGCCCGGTTCGGCGGCGCGCCGTGCGTGGTGCTCGGCCAGGACCGGCGCGGGCAGTCGCTGTCGGCTCCGCTCGGCCCGGCGGCGCTGCGCGAGGCCCGGCGCGGCATGCATCTGGCCGAGGAGCTGCGGCTGCCGCTGATCACGTTGATCGACACCCCCGGCGCCGCCCTCTCCCGGGAGGCCGAGGAGGGCGGCATGGCCGGGGAGATCGCCCGCTGCCTGCACGACCTGGTCATGCTCAAGGCCCCCACCCTGGCGGTGCTGCTGGGCCAGGGCACCGGGGGTGGCGCGCTGGCCCTGGTGCCGGCCGACCGGGTGCTGGCCGCGGCCAACGGCTGGCTCGGCCCGCTGCCCCCGGAGGGCGCCTCGGCGATCGTGCACCGCGACATCACGCACGCCGGGGAGATGGCCGCCGCGCAGGGGGTGCGGGCCACGGACCTGTGGCGCGCGGGGATCGTCGACCGGGTCGTGCCCGAGCGCCCCGACGCCGCCGACGAGCCCACCGAGTTCTGCCAGCGGCTGGGCCGGGTGCTCGGCGAGGAGCTCGCCGGGCTGCTCGGCCGCGACGACACCCAGCGCTTCCGCAGCCGGCTCCACCGCTACCGGCACCTGGGTCGCTGACCCGGGCTAGCGTTCCGCGTCGGCCGAGAGGTCGATGCGCAGGCTGCGATCGGGATCGAGCCGCTCGAGGATCGCCTCCATCGCGTCGCCGAGGACGCGCGTCTGCTCGGCGGTGAGCGGGGCGAACAGCGCCTCGCGGACGGCGTCCACATGCCCGGGAGCGACCGTGCGGACGATGTCCCAGCCGGCGTCGGTGAGCACGGCGACGTTGCCGCGGCCGTCGTCGGCGGAGCGTTCGCGGCGCACCCAGCCCCGCTCCTCCAGCCGGGCGACCGTGTGCGACAGCCTGCTCTGCGACTGGTTGGCCCGGCGCGCCAGGTCGCTCATCCGGCGGCTGCGACCGGGCGCCTCGGACAGCATGGCGAGGACGACGTACGCCGCGTGGCTGAGGCCGGCGTCGCGCTGCAGCTGGGTGTCGAGCGCGCGAGGCACGAGCTCGGAGACGGCGAGCCACGCACGCCAGGTCCGCTGCTGTTCCTCGTCCAGCCACCGCTGAGTCACGCGTCGAACCTATCGGGCTACTCGGTGCAGTTCCGGGCCCCGTGCGCAGTTCAGCACGTGCTGGTCGACGGGTCGTCGGGGTCGCCGGTCCCTTCTGCGGCGGTCGACTCCGGGCGATCATGGGCCGATCGAGGAGCCCGTCCCCTCCCCCCGAAAGCCGACGATGACCACCCCACCCCCGACCTTCGATCCGGTCGCCTACAAGTCGAGCACCCGTGCCCAGTGGGAGCAGACGGCCGACGCCTGGCACCGGTGGGGCCCGACCCTGGAGGCCTGGCTGGGTCCGGCCACCGAGCTGATGCTGGACATGGCCCGGGTGGACGTCGGTGCACGGGTCCTCGACGTGGCGGCCGGAGCGGGGGGCCAGACCCTGGCGGCGGCACGCCGGGCCGGTCCCGGCGGTCACGTGCTGGCCACCGACATCTCCCCGGCGATCCTCCGCTACGCGAAGAGCGAGGCGGACCAGGCCGGGTTGCACAACGTGTCCGTGCAGGAACTCGACGGCGAGGCCCTGGACGTCGACGCGGACTACGACGCGGCGACCAGCCGGGTCGGCCTCATCTACTTCCCGGACCGGAGTGCGGCCCTGGCCGGAATTCGCGGAGCGCTCCGGCCCGGCGGCCGCTTCGCGACGATCACCTACTCCACCCCCGAGGCCAACGGATTCTTCGCCCTCCCGTTGGCGGTGATCCGCGCACGGGCGCAGCTTGGCCCGCCGGTCCTGGGCCAGCCTGGCCCGTTCAGCCTCGGCGACCCCGGTGTCCTGGAGTCCGCGCTCCAGGAGGCCGGCTTCGACGACGTGCGGGTGCAGCCGGTCGCCGCGCCGCTTCGGCTGACGTCGGTCGAGGACTGCGTCCGTTTCGAGCAGGAGTCCTTCGGTGCGCTGCACCAGATGCTGGCCGGCCTGGACGCGGACGCCCGGACGGCGGTGTGGGCCGAGATCGGCGAGCAGCTGAGCCGGTTCGACGGGCCGCACGGTTTCGTCGCCCCCTGCGAACTGCTCGTGGGCACCGGACGCCGTCCGGACTGACCGCGTCCCTCCCCCGGGCGTGACGTGGGCGACGCGCGTGGACGGGCCGTCGCCGAATGGCGCATCATTGGCAGTCGCCGGGTGCGAGTGCCAATCCCGGCCCACCGGACCAGAGCATCAATGGGAGCCACCGCCGTGCCCACGTACGAGTACGCCTGCACCAACCCCGAGGGCAAGCACCAGTTCGAGGTGGTGCAGTCCTTCAGCGACGCACCCGTGGCGGAGTGCCCGGAGTGCGGCGCGCCCGTGCGCAAGGTGTACGGCTCCGTCGGCGTGGTCTTCAAGGGCTCCGGCTTCTACCGGACCGACAGCCGCACGAGCGCCAGCGCGTCCGACAGCGCCTCCTCGTCGACGTCGAAGGACGGCTCCTCGTCGACCTCCAAGGACAGCTCGTCCTCATCGACCACCTCCTCCTCCACGCCCGCGCCGTCGACGTCCGCCGGCGGTTCCAAGGCCGCCAGCTGACCACGGAGGACCGCCAGGACCGTCCCGTCCGTCCACAGGCCGTCCGCTCGTCCACAACCTGACCCAGGTCCTCGCGCAGGGCCGCTGAGCCGGCGAGCCTCGGGGCATGCCGCGCTTCCGCCGCCCCCGCTCTCCGGTACACCTCGCGCGGCAGGTGGCCGCGGCGGTCCTGACCGTTCTCGCTCTCGTGCTGGCCGTGCGGCCGTCCCCGGCGCCGACAGCATCGGACGCCGACACCGTCCCGGTCGTCGTGTCGGCGCGCGACCTCCCGGCCGGCACCGTCCTCACGGCAGCCGACCTCACGATCGCCGGCTATCCGGCAGCCGTGATCCCCGCCGGGGTGGTCGACGATCCGCACGGTTTGCTGCACCGGGTCCTGGCCGGCGGTATGCGCGCCCGCGAGCCGGTCACCGATGCGCGGCTCGTCGGGGCGGGTGTCACAGCCCTGCTCCCACCCGGACAGGTGGCTGCCCCCGTCCGGCTGGCCGACCTGGCCGTCGCTGCACTGGTGCGCACCGGCGACCGGGTCGACGTGCTGGCCACGACGGCCGACGCCGCATCCGCGGAGGTGATCGCGGAAGGCGCGCTGGTCGTCGCGACGACCGGTGCCGCCGACGACCGGTCCGCTACCGGGCTGCTCCTGCTCGCGGTCGACCCGGAGACGGCGGCGCGGCTGGCTGCGGCGGCGACCTCCGCCACGCTCACCGTGACACTTCCACCACCATGACGCGCCGAAGAGACCTGTCCCTCTCCGCCGCCGTATGGCTGGATGGGCTCCATGCTCAAGGGATTCAAGGACTTCCTGCTTCGCGGCAACGTCGTCGACCTCGCGGTCGCGGTCGTCATCGGCACGGCGTTCACCGCGCTGGTCACGTCGTTCACCAAGTCGTTCCTCGAACCCCTCATCGGCCTGATCGGGGGCGGTGGCGTCGACGGCGGCACGGCCACGGTCAACGGCCAGTCGTTCACCTGGGGCGCGTTCATCAACGCGGTGATCACCTTCGTGCTCACCGCCGCGGTCGTCTACTTCGTCGTGGTCCTGCCCATGAAGGCGATCATGGAGCGCCGCAAGCGGGGCGAGGAGGCGGGCCCTGCCGAGCCGACGCAGGTGGAACTGCTGCTCGAGATCCGCGACCTGCTCCGCGCGCAGCAGGGCATGGGCCCGGGCCACGACCCGTCCGGCCCGGGCACGACCGTCCTGCCGGGGCAGCTCTAGTCGCTGCCCCAGTGCGGCGGGCGGTCCTCCAGGTAGCGACGGTCGTCGTCAGCCGGATCGGCGGGCCGTTCCCCCCAGCCGACATCGCTGTCGTCGGGCGCGCGCATCGGACGGGCCGGGGCGACCTCCGCCGGGGCGGCCGGGACGGGCGGAACCGGCTGCCCGAGCCCCTCGAGCACCTCGGCGACCGGCAGCGCGGCGAGCAGCGACCCTGCCACGGCGAGCTTCCCGCCCCGCGTGCCCGACCCGATGACGACGAAGTCGGCCGCCTCGACCTCCGGGTCGATGAGCAGGGGCCAGCTGTCGGGGAGGCCCACCGGGGTGATCCCGCCGAACTCCATGCCCGACTCGGCCACCGCCACGTCCTGCGGCGCGAACGAGGCCTTGCGGGCGCGCAGGTGCCGCCGGACCAGCCCGTTGACGTCGGCTCTCGTGGTGGCGAGCACGAGGCACGCCGCCAGCGTCGTCTGCCCGGCGCGGCGTGCGGCGACGACCACGCAGTTCGCCGACGACTCCAGCGGCACGTCGTAGGCGGCGCAGAAGGCTGCCGTGTCGGCGAGGTCGGCGTCGATCTCCGCGACCCAGGCCGGGCCCGGCAGCAGGGAGAGGGCGGCAGCGACGGGGGCGCCCAGCAGATCCGGCCGCTCGGTGGCCGGCAGCCAGGTCAGCGAGCCCAGGCGAGGGGCGTTCATCGGGCGGGACCAGGTCGCGAGGGCACGGGCAGATCTTGCGGCACCGGCGCGTCCGGCGGCAGAGGGGGTGGCCGGGACGCCGCGCTGACCGGCCGGGATCCGACTGTCGCGAGGCCGGGGAGCACGACAGGATGGCCTCATGATCGGCCAGCTCCACTCCGTCGTCCTCGACGCTCCCGACGCCCACGCGCTCGCCACCTTCTACGCCGACGTGCTCGGCATGGAGGTCAAGGGCAGCCCCGGCGACGACTGGGTCGTCATCACCGGCGCCGGATACCGGCTCGCCTTCCAGCAGGCGCCGGACCTGCAGCCCCCGGACTGGCCCGACCCGAACCGTCCCCAGCAGTTCCACCTCGACATCCGGGTCGCCGACGTCGAGGAGGCCGAGCCGAAGGTGCTCGAGCTGGGCGCCCGGCGCCTGCCCGGCGGTGGGGGCGACTTCCGCGTCTACGCCGATCCGGTGGGCCACCCCTTCTGCCTGGTGTGGGACGCATGAGCGCCGACCTGCCGTCCGTGGACCTGAGCGCGGCCAGCGCCTTCGTGGCGTCGACGAAGTTCGCCGTCAGCGAGGCCACGGGCAGCCGGGTCACCGGCACGGTCGACCTGGGACCGGACCAGCACACCCCGTGGGGCGTCGTGCACGGCGGCGTCTACTGCACGGTCGTCGAGTCCGCCGCCAGCATCGGGGCGAGCGCGGCCGTGGCCGACCGCGGCCAGTTCTCGGTAGGCGTCAACAACAGCACGGACTTCCTGCGCCCCATGACCTCCGGCGTCCTCGACGTCGTGGCCGAGCCGATCCAGCAGGGCCGCACCCTCCAGCTCTGGCAGGTGGTGCTGACCCGGGCCGACGACGGGAAGCTGGTCGCCCGCGGTCAGGTGCGGCTGCAGAACGTGCCGCTGCCGGGCGGCGGTTAGGCCAGCGCCGCCGGGTCGAGGGTGACCTGGAACAGGGCTCGCGGATCCTGCAAGGTCGCCGGCGGGAGCGCCGCCGCCCGGGGGACGACCCGGTCCCAGCGGGCCCGGCGGCGGTGCGGCAGCCGCTCCCGCCCCTGGAAGGAGTAGTCGCCGGTCACCTCACCGGCCAGCAACGCGGCGCCGCCCTCGATCAGCAGCGCGACCCGGTCGCCGACCGCGACCTCGTCGAGGAACGCCGACAGCTGGCGGAGGTCCTTCGCCGGCCGCCGTCCCGACAGCTCTCGTGCCAGCCCTCGCAGCTCGACGGGCGTGAGTCCTCGCGCGTCGACGTCGACGCCCGACTGCGTCCCGAGCCCCACGACGCCGGCGGCCACGCACGCACCGAGCTCGTCGTGCGAGCGGGGGCGGACCACCCAGACCCGGACGCCGTCGGCGGGCGGCACCGGCGGCACGTCGTCCGGGGGCGGCCACACGTAGGGCAGGTCGTCGGGTTCGGCGCCGAACCGCTCGCCGAAACGCGCGCGGTAAAAGCTGGGGTCCTTGGCGATCAGGTTCGACCGGTGCGAGCGGTGCAACTCCTCGTCGCCGAGCCAGGACGGCAGCAGACCAGCGGCAGCCAGCTCGTCCTGCGGCCGGCCCACGACGTCGGGCGCGAACTCGCCGATCTGGCTCGCGGTGCTGTCGGCGAAGCCACGCTCCTGCCAGATCCGGGCCATCGCCAGCCCGTACGCCACCAGCGCCGGCGTCCGCCCCCGCCACATGAGGACGGCGGGGTGGTTGGCCCACCCGTAGTCGGGCAGCTCGATCGCCCGCAGGATCTGCAGGGTCTCCACCCGCTGCTTGCCCAGGCGCGGGGAGTCCAGCAGCCGGGCGCTGTCGGCGAAGTCGGCGACCGGGAGGAAGGTCTGCATGCCGAATTCAGCCGGCCAGGCGGGCCAGCTCGGGCAGCACGACACCCAGCGGCGCGTCGATCCGCACGTCGGCCTTCGCGTCGCCGCGCGTCGGCCCCGAGTTGACGATCGCCACCGGGATGCCGAGCTTCGCGGCGCGCAGCACGAACCGGTAGCCGCTCATGACCGTCAGGGACGAACCGAGCACGAGCAGGCTGCCCGCCGCCTCGACCAGGCCGAACGAGTGCTCGACCCGGTCCCGGGGCACGGTCTCGCCGAAGAACACGACGTCGGGCTTCAGCGGGCCGTCCCCGCAGGCCAGGCAGCCGACCATGACGAACCCGTCGAGCAGTTCGTCGGGCAGCTCGGCGTCCCCGTCGGGGTTCACCTCGTCGACCCGGGGACCGAACGTCGGGTTCGCCTCCCGCAGCCGGACGTCGAGCTCGGCGCGGCCCGCGACGTCCCCGCAGCCCAGACACACCGTCCGGTCGAGCCCGCCGTGCAGCTCGACGACCCCGGTCGCCCCGCCGGCCTGGTGCAGCCCGTCCACGTTCTGCGTGATGACCCCGCCGATCAGCCCGGCGCGCTGCAACTCCCCCACGGCCACGTGCCCGTCGTTGGGTCGGGCGCCGCGGATCTGCCGCCAGCCGACGTAGCTGCGCGCCCAGTACCGGTGCCGGCCGCGGGGGTCCCGGGTGAAGGTCTGGTACGTCATCGGGGTGTGCCGGCGCAGGCTGCCGGTCGCGCCCCGGTAGTCGGGAATGCCCGAGTCCGTGGAGAGACCGGCCCCGGAGAGGACGACGACGTCGCCGTCGGCGACCAGGTCGGCGAGCGCGTCGAGCGACCCCGGCCGCAGCTCGGTGGTGGGCGCGGCGGTCACCGGTCCATGGTCCCAGCGGATCGGCAACCGCGCCGGGCGCTCAGCCGCCGGCGAGTTCGCGGTCGAGTCGGCCGAGGATCTCTCCGTACACGCGCTGGAGGCCCTTCGGCGCGAACGTACGCTCGAAGAACCCACCGATGCCCCCGGCGCCGTTCCAGGTGGTGCGCACCCGCACGGTGGTGACTCCGGCATCCGCGGGGTGCACCGTCCAGGTGGTGACCATCGACGAGTTGGCATCGGACTCGACGAGGGTGCCCGGGACCGGCTCGGTGACGGTCATCAGCTGGTCCCGCACGCGCTTGGACGTGGCGGCGAACCGCCAGCGCACGCGGGTGCCGGCCCCCTGACCGCCCGACTCGACCCGGTACTGGCTGAACTGCTCCGGCAGCAGCCGGGGCCGGGTCTCCGCGTAGTCGCCGAGCGCGGCGATCACCCGCTCCGACGGGGCACGGACGACGTGTTCTGCGGTGGCGACGACCTCACTCATGCCGCCATCCTCCCGTGCGGCCCTGCGGCGGCTACGAGCCCTCCTCGGTGTTCAGGTACGTGCAGCGGAACCGGGCCTTGGACATGGCCTCGGTGAACCGGCCCTCCCACGCGGGGTCGTCGGCCGGGAACGACTCCAGGACCCGCTCCTCGAGCACGACCGGGTGGCCGTCCAGGCCCGTGTACGCCCGCCGGACCAGCACCCGCGTCGTCCCGTCGACCTCGTCGTGGCCGGGCACCCATCGCGCCTGGGCGATCGCCGCGGCGATCTCCGCACGCTCCCGCGAGGGCAGAGCGCCCGCCCCCCGGGTGCCGCCGCGCACCGCCGTCCAGACGGTCCAGCCCAGCAGCAGGAACAGGCCCAGGGCGACCGCGAAGAAGAGCAGCTCGACCAGACCCATGACCACGGATCCGACGCTACGTCCGCCGTGCCCGCGCAGGAAGCACGACGACCCGGAGCGGGGAATGCTTGAACTTTCAAACGAGTTGGGCAGAATGAGTACCAAGAGCCGCGTGCCGGCCAGGACGAGGAGACGCAGAGATGACCCAGCTCGCAGGACAGAGCACGACCGCCGCCGCGGACGCGCTGATCCCGGCCACCCACCCGTTCGCCGCGCACCTGCTCCGGGCCGCATCCACCGGCGAGCACCGGCCCTGGACGCCGGACGACGGGCCGCTGCCGAGCCTGTACCTCAGCCACGGCGCCCCGATGCTGTTCGAGATGACCGACTGGATGACCCAGCTGCACGCCTGGGCGCGGGCGCTGCCGAAGCCGCGGGCGATCGTGATCGTCTCCGCGCACTGGGAGTCGGCTCCCCTGAGTATCAGCACCAGCGCGCCGACGGAGCTGGTCTACGACTTCGGCGGCTTCCACCCGATGTACTACCGGATGCGCTACGACACCCCGGACGCGAGCCGCCTCGCCCGCGACGTCGCGGCGCTCATGCCCGACAGCGAGCCGCTGCACGAGCACGCCACCCGCGGGCTGGACCACGGCGCCTGGGTGCCGCTGAAGATCATGTACCCGGAGGCCGACATCCCGGTCCTGCAGCTGTCGATGCCGACCCACGACAGCACCCGGCTGCTGGCCCTCGGGGAGCGGCTGCGCAGCCTGCGCGAGTCCGGCGTCCTGGTCATCGGTTCCGGCTACATGACGCACGGGCTGCCCTTCATCGACTGGCACAACCCGAACGCGGTGCCCGGTTGGTCGTCGGAGTTCGACCTGTGGGCGGCCGACGCGCTGAACCGGGGCGATGTCGAGGAGCTGGCCCGGTTCCGCTCCAGCGCACCGGGGATGCCGTACGCGCACCCCACCGTCGAGCACTTCACGCCGCTGTTCGTCGCCCTGGGCGCGGCCACCGACCCGACGGCTCCGGTGACGACGACGATCGACGGCTACGCCATCGGCCTGGCGAAGCGCTCCTTCCAGGCCGCCTGAGCCGCGGGGCCGCCGGCCGGCCCGGCAGGCCCCGCCCCCGGCAGCGGAGGCCCAGGACGACCGGAGCGGATGAAGACGTGTCCGCGGCTGCTAGGCGGGAGTCTGCAGCGCCGGCAGCTGCGGTGGCGCGGCCACCGCGCGGACGGCCGGCGTGCTTCGCACGTCGCCCGGCGGGGGTCCGAAGGCGGTGAGCACGGCGTCGAGCCGGGTCCGCAGGGCGAGTGCGTCGGCCGCGAGAACGGTGAGCAGGCGGCCGGAGCCGGCCAACGGGAGTACAGCCGAATCCGCGCATGCGTCCAGGCAGGGTTCGGCCGCAACCGAGCCCAGCGTCGGGTCCACCATCAGGAGCGAGCCCAGGGCCCGTCGCCCACCGGTGACGGCCGGCCCGTTCCACCCCGAGGCGCCCGGGCCGAGGTGCAGGTCCTGATCGTGGAGGGGCACCCCGGCAACGGTCACTCGCAGCCGTTGGCGGACGGCGCCCGGCTGCTCGCCGCTGCGGCCGAGGATCAGCTCTTCCCGGACGAGCAGTCGGGCATCGGGGGCGAGGTCGACCTGCGTGGTGGCGTGGTGGTCGCAGCCGCGGGCAGCGATGGTCGGGCCCGGCAGCCACACCAGGGTGCCGCCGTCCGCGACGCGGGCGGTGACCATCACCCGCGATCGCCCACCGTGCGGGCCGGGCAGGACGAGCGTCGCGGCGACCGCGCGGAGTATGAGGATCGCTCCGGGTCCCACGTCGATCTGCAGGCTCAGTCGGTCTCCGCCGACCGGCCCCCCGGCCCCGGCGACCAGCGCGACCCGTGCCGGCGCCTGGCCGGCCAGCTGCCAGCAGGGCACCGGTTCGGCAGCGGCGGCATGGGTCGGTCGCAGGAGGTAGGGGGTCGCGGAATGGAGCCGGCTGATCCGCGTGCGTCCCGCTGGACCGTGAGTTCTTTCGACGACCAGTTCGGCGGCGGCGTCCATCAGTCCACGGGGACGGCGAGACGCTCGCGTACCCAACCGGCGACGTCGGCCGCTGTGGGGTCCTGGGTCAGCGAGGTGAACAGGACCGGCAGATCACCGCGCTTGACGTGGGCGTCGCGCCGCATCACCTCGAGGTCGGCGCCGACCAGAGGTGCCAGGTCGGTCTTGTTGATGACCAGCAGGTCCGCCCGGGTCACGCCCGGGCCGCCCTTGCGCGGCACCTTGTCCCCCCCGGCGACGTCGATCACGAAGATCTGGTGGTGGACCAGGCCCTGGCTGAACGTCGCGGTCAGGTTGTCCCCGCCGCTCTCCACGAGGATCAGATCCAGCGGCGGCAGACTTTCCTCGAGCTCGTCCACCGCTTCGAGGTTGGCCGAGATGTCGTCGCGGATGGCGGTGTGCGGGCAGGCGCCGGTCTCCACAGCACGCACTCGCTCCGCGGGCAGCACACCGTTGCGCAGCAGGAAGTCGGCGTCCTCGGTGGTGTAGATGTCGTTGGTCACCACTGCCAATGCCAGCTGCGTGCTGAGCGTGCGGCACAGCGCCGCCACCAGCGCCGTCTTGCCGGATCCGACGGGCCCACCGATACCGATCCGCAGCGCCCGGCCCGCGGACCGCGGGAGCGCGCCGGATCGGTCGGCATGGGAGTGCGTGTGCTCGTGCGGGTGGGACTCGTCGGCGTGGTCATGAGGCAAAGAGACGCACCTCCCAGGTGGCGTGGTGTTCGGCGAGGACATCGAGCAGAGGGCCCGTGGTGGAGGGCAGATCCGGTGGTGGGCAGGCGGCGTAGCCCGCTCCCTCCGTGGCGATGCGGGAGACCTGGGGTGCCAGCCTGGCGAGGGCCGCGTGGACGGTGAACGGGTCGAGTCCCAGCAGCCGTACCGCCGCAGTCGCCGGCCCCGTGACCGACTCGTGCGCCGCGAGCAGGGCAGCGTCAGCAGCTGTCAGTGCGGCAGCGGCCGCCACGACTCCGAGAGCGACCGGCTGATGGGGTCCGCGTCCGACGGCGGTCGACAGCTCGTCGAGCAGCGGGTGCGGCCAGATCGTGCGCCCTGCTCGCACCAGTTGCCGCCCCAGCCGCCGGGAGGCGACGCGCAACGCCGGCGACGCGATGCGCGCGTCGAGTTCCTGGTCCAGCAACGCGACCCTCGACGGTCGGGTCAGCTCGCCGTCGTGAGCCTGCTGGCAGGTTGCCGCGGCGAACGCGGCCGCGACCACACCGACCGTCTGCAGTCGGCCCTCGAGGAAGTGGACGACACCGGCGACGTCATGAACACCTTTCAGGCCGACGGCCGCCTCCAGCCCCCCGGAGTGTGCGTGCCCGCCGGCGGGCAACCGGCCGTCGGCGAGGAGAAGCAGCGCCGGCGAGACGCCCGGGCCGGGAACCGCTGACGTGATGCTCATTCAGAAGAGGAAGTAACGCTGGGCCATGGGCAGTTCGGTGGCCGGCTCGTGCTCGATCAGCTCGCCGTCGACGTGGACGCTGTAGGTGTCGGGATCGACCTCGATGCGCAGGAGCGCGGTGTTCTCCGGCAGGTCCGCCTTGGTGCGTCCGCGGACGTTGCCGACCGCGACCAGCGGACGGCGGGTGGTCAGCCGGTCGGACAGTCCGTCGTCGATCGCCGCTTGGGAGACGAACGCGACGGCGGTATCGGCGCTCGCCGGGCTGTGCGCGTTGTAGCCCAGGCGCGGCAGCACCGGCTGCGGGGTCGGAATGGACGCGTTCGGGTCACCGAGTGCGGCGACCGCAGCCATGCCTCCCTTGAACACCACGGTCGGGCGGACGCCGAACAGGGCCGGTTGCCACAGCACCAGGTCAGCCATCTTCCCCGGCTCGACCGAACCGATCTCGTGTTCGAGACCGTGCGCGACGGCGGGGCAGATCGTGTACTTGGCGACATAGCGGCGGGCGCGGTTGTTGTCGGCGCGCCCGTCTCCGGACAGAGCGCCGCGCAGCTGCTTCATCCGGTGCGCCGTCTGCCAGGTACGGATCACCACTTCCCCGATCCGGCCCATCGCCTGCGCGTCGGAGGACATGATCGACAGTGCACCGATGTCCTGCAACACGTCCTCGGCGGCGATCGTGCCGGTGCGCACCCGGCTCTCGGCGAACGCGAGGTCGTTGAGCACCTGCGGGTTCAGGTGGTGGGCCACCATGACCATGTCGAGGTGCTCGGGAATCGTGTTGTGCGTGAACGGCCGGGTCGGGTTGGTCGAGGCGGGGAGCACGTAGGGTTCGCCCGCGATCCGGATGATGTCGGGCGCGTGACCGCCCCCGGCACCCTCCGTGTGGTACGCGTGGAACGTCCGCCCTTTCACCGCGGCGAGCAGGTCCTCGACGAAACCGGCCTCGTTGAGGGTGTCGCTGTGGATGGCGACCTGGACGCCGGACTCGTCGGCGACGCTGAGAGCTGCGTCGACGGCAGCGGGCGTGGCGCCCCAGTCCTCGTGCACCTTGAACCCGCCGGCGCCGCCGCGCAGCTGCTCCCACAGCGCCTCGTGGTTGACGGTGTTGCCGCGCCCGAGCAGGAGAACGTTGATCGGCCACGGGTCGACGGCGTCGAGCATCCGTTGCAGCCACCACGCCCCCGGGGTCGCCAGGGTCGCCTTGGATCCCTCGGTGGGTCCGGTGCCCCCGCCGACCACCGTCGTGGTACCGGCGGCCAGCGCGACCTCGAAGGAGGCCGGGGCCACGAGGTGCACGTGGGTATCGATCGTGCCCGCGGTGAGGATGAGCCCGTTGCCCGACGCGATCTCGGTCGACGGGCCGATGACCAGATCGGGGTGGACGCCATCCATGGTCTCGGGATTGCCGGCCTTGCCCAGCGCGGTGATGCGACCGTCGCGGATGCCGACATCGGCCTTGACGACCCCCCAGTGGTCCAGGACGACGGCGCCGGTGATGACCAGGTCCGGAGTGCCCTCGGCGCGGGTGGCTCGGGACTGGCCCATCGACTCGCGAATGGATTTCCCGCCGCCGAACACCGCCTCGTCGCCGCCCACGCAACGGTCCTCGGTCACCTCGATGAACAGGTTGGTGTCGGCGAGCCGGATCCGGTCGCCGGTGGTGGGGCCGAACGAGGCGGCGTACTCCTGCCTGCTGATCTCAGCCATCGAGCGGTCCTCCGCACTCGCCGCGCAGCCCGGCGACGATGCGCTGACCGGCGATCGGGATCAGTTCGACCTGCTCGGCGGCACCGGGCTCGAAGCGCATGGAGCCGCCGGACAGAACGTTGAGTCGCCGCCCCCAGGCCGCTTTCCGGTCGAACGACAGGCCGTGGTTGACCTCGGCGAAGTGATAGTGCGAGCCCACCTGGACGGGACGGTCGGCGGTGTTCTCCACACGCAGGGTGACGACATCCTTGCCGGCGTTGATGACGACCGGGTCGTCCCCGTAGAGGATCTGCCCGGGGATCAGCGGCTCGTCGCCGTGCGGGTCGTCGCCGGTGTAGCGCCGCCGGGGCGCCTGACGTTCACCGGTGCCCGGGCGCCGAGGCTGGCTGGGACTGTTCTGTCCGCTGTGCGGGTGGCGTTCGCCGTCCCGGCCCCGGCTGTCCTTGCCGCCGGGGTCGTCGCTGGGGTGCTCGCCGCGGGCAGTCATGAGATCGGGTTGGTGACGGTGACCAGCTTGGTGCCGTCGGGGAACGTGGCCTCCACCTGCACCTGCGCGAGCATCTCCGGCACGCCCTCCATGACCTCGCCACGGTGCAGCACGTCGCGGCCGGCGCTCATGAGGTCTTCGACCATCCGGCCGTCGCGCGCCCCCTCGAGGAGGAACGAGGTGATCAGCGCGGTGGCCTCGGGGAGGTTGAGCTTCAGGCCACGGTCCTTGCGCTCACCGGCGAGCTTGGCCGCCGTGTAGATCATCAGGCGTTCACGTTCGTGCAGTGAGAGCAGCATGGAAGGCCCCTCGTGTCGTCGTCCGGTCGGGTGCGCGGCCGGTTCCATCGGTCGGGCGGATGAGTACGCCCGTCGTCCACCTCCACGCCGATCGGTGCGTGACGTGGCTCACACACTGGCACGGGGGCGAAGCGGTGACCACCGAAGCTGTCCCGACGGCTGCTCTCCGCATCTGCAGGCGCGAGCGACCGAGCCGAGGGGGTACCCGGGCCGGAACGCCGGAAGGCGCGCCGCCGGCTGATCCCGTCCCGGGAGGCCGCAGACTTACGCCGTCACCTGCTCCACCGGTGACCAAGGTCGACCAGTTGCTCGGCCGACGGCCGACACGGCTGGTGGCCCCGAGAGGATTCGAACCTCCGACACACGGTTTAGGAAACCGATGCTCTATCCCCTGAGCTACGGGGCCGCATCGCAGAGGCTAACGGAGCCACCGATCGCGGCCCGCCGGGAACACCCGCCACACCCGACTCGTCACTAGAAGTGAACCCCCGGCGGCACATACCGGGTTACCGTGCGGGTACACGTCAGGCTCCGGCAACGGCGCCGGGGGACGGAAGGTGAGGAAAGCATGGACGCGAAGGTGGTGGACGTCCCGGAGAGGGGACGCTTCGAGGTCCGGGTCGACGACCGCGTCGTGGGCCTGGCGAGCTATCACGTCGACGGCACCACGATGACCCTTCCGCACACCGAGGTGGACCCGTCCGTCGGTGGCCGGGGCATCGGCAGCATCCTCGTGGCCGGCGTCCTCGCGGCCGCACGCGAGCGTGGGCTGACGGTGCTGCCCTACTGCTCCTTCGTCCGGCACTACATCCAGCAGCACCCCGAGCACATGGACCTCGTCGCGGCGGAGGACCGACCGCACTTCGGCCTGGAGACCGCCGACCGCTGATCTGCGGGCACCGGCCGGCCCCGCCTAGGCTCCGCAGGTGCCGACGTCGCTGCTGTGGTTCCGCCGCGACCTCCGGCTCTCCGACCACCCGGCGCTGCTCGCGGCCGTCGACGCCGCGGGCGCGGACGGTGCCGTCGTCCCGCTGTTCGTCGTCGACCCGCGGCTCTGGGGCCCGTCCGGCGCGCCCCGGCGTCAGTTCCTCCGCGACTGTCTCGCCGCGCTGCAGGAGGAGCTCGACGGCGCGCTGGTCGTGCGCGCCGGCGACCCGGCGGACGTCGTCCCGAGCCTGGTGCGCGAGCTGGCGGCAGGCAGCGTGCACGTCTCCGCGGACGCCGGCCCGTACGGACGGCGACGCGACGCGGCGGTCGAGCAGGCGCTGGGCGCGGTCCCGCTGGTCCGCACCGGCTCGCCCTACGCGGTCACGCCGGGCCGGGTGACCAAGGGCGACGGCACGCCCTTCAAGGTGTACACGCCGTTCGCCCGCGCCTGGCGCGCGCACGGCTGGCGGGCGCCGGCGCCCCGGCCGGACGGCGTCCGGTGGGCGACGGGCGTGACGTCTGACGGCCTGCCGCCGGCGCAGGAGCTCACCGCACGCCTCCCGGATGCCGGCGAGAGGGCCGCGCTGGCCACCTGGAAGCGGTTCCGCGACGAGGCCCTGTCCGGTTACGACGACGGACGGAACCGCCCGGCGGCAGACGCGACCAGCCGCATGTCCCCGTACCTGAAGTACGGCTGCCTGCACCCGCGCACGCTGCTGGCCGAGCTGGCGACGGCCCGCCACGAGGGCGCCGACGCGGGTGCCGTGGGCCGCTTCACCGACGAGCTGGCCTGGCGCGAGTTCTACGCCGACGTGCTGTGGCACCGGCCGGAGACCGCGCACCGGGCCTTCGACGAGCGCATGGGAGCGATGACCTACGACCAGGGTCCGGACGCGGACGCCCGGTTCGCGGCGTGGGCCGAGGGCAGCACCGGCTATCCGATCGTCGACGCCGGGATGCGGCAGCTGCTGGGCGAGGCGTGGGTGCACAACCGGGTGCGCATGATCGTCGCGTCGTTCCTCGTGAAGGATCTGCACGTGGACTGGTGGCGCGGCGCCCGCTACTTCCTCGCGCACCTGGTCGACGGCGACCTGGCCAGCAACAACCACGGCTGGCAGTGGGTGGCCGGCACGGGCACGGACGCCTCCCCCTACTACCGGGTGTTCAACCCGACCCGGCAGGGCCGGCAGTTCGACCCGGACGGCGAGTACGTCCGCCGCTGGGTGCCCGAGCTGCGCGACGTCCCGACCCGCTTCGTGCACGAACCGTGGCTCGCGCCCGGTGGTGTGCCCGCCGGCTATCCCGAGCCCATCGTCGAGCACGCACACGAGCGGCAGGTCGCCCTCGCCCGCTACCAGGAGGTCCGGTCCGGTGCCTGAGGGGCACACCCTGTTCCGGCTGGCCCGCCAGCTGTCGACCCTGTTCGCCGGCCGGCCGGTGCACGTGACCAGCCCGCAGGGGCGGTTCGCGGCCGGCGCCGCGCTGCTCGACGGGCGGGAGCTCGAGGAGGTCTTCTCCTACGGCAAGCACCTGTTCGCCCGCTTCGGCGGCGACTCCGTGCACGTCCACCTCGGCCTCTACGGGACCTTCATCAGCGGGTCCGGCCAGCCGCCGGTGGCGCGTGGCGCACTGCGCATGCGCTGGGAGGGCGACGGGCCCGACGGCGGCGGGGTGTGGGCCGACCTGCGCGGCCCGACGGCGTGCGAGGTGGTGGCCGCACCCGAGGTCGCGACGATCCTCGCCCGGCTGGGCCCCGACCCGCTGCGACCGAAGGCCGATCCCCTCGTGGCACATCAGCGCATCACTCGCAGCCGGACGGCGATCGGCGCCCTCCTGATGGACCAGTCGGTGCTCGCCGGCGTCGGCAACGTGTACCGCGCGGAGCTGCTCTTCCGGCACGGCGTCTCCCCGTTCCGGCCCGGCCGCAGCGTCGACGGCGACGCGTGGGCGGCGATGTGGACCGACCTGGTCCGGCTGATGCGGGCCGGCGTGCGACTCGGGCGGATCGTCACCACCTGCCCCGAGCACCGCAGTCGCCGTCGCGGCCCGGCCGATCGGGAGGACGCGCACTACGTCTACCGGCGGACCGGACTCCCCTGCCGGGTGTGCGGCACCGAGGTGCGCACCGAGGTCATGGTCGGCCGGAACCTCTACTGGTGCCCGGTCTGCCAGCCGGCCTGAGAGCGAGACAAGGCACCCCCATTGCGGTACGAATCAGTCCGATGACTCCGACGAGGGATCCCGTAACCGCGGGATGACGTGTAACTTCGCGGCCGATGACGTCGGCACTGCGTGCGGTGATCGTCGTGACCCTCGCTGCGGTCGCGGCGCTCCTCGCGCTGCCCGGAACGGCCTCCGCCGCACCCGCGCCGATCGGTTACGACGTCTCCTACCCGCAATGCGGCACGACCCTCCCCTCCGACCGCGCGTTCGCCGTCGTGGGCATCAACGGCGGCCTGTCGACCCGCGGCAATCCCTGCCTGGCCGCACAGCTGACCTGGGCCTGGGGTTCCTCCGGGGCGCTGCCCGCGCAACCCCGCGCCCAGGTGTACCTCAACACCGCCAACCCCGGCGAGCTGCGCAACCAGGTCACCACCTGGCCGAAGACCGGGTCCACGCCCTACGGCGCGTGCGACGGCAGCAACAGCGCGGCCTGCTCCTGGCAGTACGGCTGGGAGCGCACGCAGAACAGCATCGACTCGTTCTTCACCCCGGCCGCCCGCACCGCCCAGATCGACGGCCGGCCCAGCAGCTACACCTGGTGGCTGGACGTGGAGACCATGAACACCTGGCAGAGCGGCAGCTCCGACGCGCTGGCGCGCAACCGGGCCGCGCTCGAGGGAATGGCGAGCTACCTGCTCGCGGCCGGCGGCCGCGTCGGCATCTACTCGACCGGCCAGCAGTGGGCCCAGATCGTCGGCACCGTCCCCGCCGGCAGCACCCTGGCCGCGGCCGACAGCTGGCTCGCCGGAGCGTCGAGTCTGACCGAGGCCCAGAGGGCCTGCCTCAAACCGGCGCTCGTGCCCGGCGGACGGGTGGCCCTCACCCAATACCTGCGTGGCGACCTGGACCGCAACGTGTCCTGCAGCTGAGTCAGACCGCACCCTTCCCGGCGTCACCGGCCGGAACGGCGGTGAGCCGCCGGACGTCGAGCGGAGCCGCGAGCCGGTCGGCCAGCTGTCCCCCGAGCGTCGTCAGCGCCTCTGCCGCGCCGTGCACCTTCAGCGCCTCGGCGCTCTCCCAGCGCTCGACCATCACGAACTGTCCCTTGCCCTCGTGCAGCGCGTAGAGCTCGCACCCCGGCTCGGCGTGCACCTTCGGGACGGCGGCCAGGATCGCCTCCCGCACCGCGTCGACCTGCTCCGGCTTCGGGGTGATGGTGGCGACGACGACGACGGACACAGGTCCTCCAGGTGGCACGGGATCGGGACGGACCCGGGTGTTGGTCTGGCGCCGGGGCCCCGGGCCGGGTCAGGATGCCAGTCGTGCCCGCCGACGGTTCTGCCAGTCCCCCGTCCGAGGACCGCCCCCTGCGGGTGGCGGTCGTCGGCGCCGGCCCCGCGGGCATCTACGCGGCCGACGCGCTGACCCGCCAGGACGACGTCCCGGTGGCCGTGGACCTGATCGACCGACTGCCCACGCCGTTCGGGCTGGTCCGGCACGGCATCGCGCCCGATCACCCGAAGATGCGGGCCATCCGCGACACCCTGCACCGGTTCCTGGACCACCCGATGGTCCGGTTCGTGGGCAACGTGGAGATCGGCCGGGACATCTCGCTGGACGAGCTGCGCGGTCACGTCGACGCCGTCATCTACACCTACGGCGCCTCGCTCGACCGGCACCTGGGGATCGACGGTGAGGACCTGCCCGGCAGCCTCGCCGCCACCGACCTGGTCGCCTGGTACACCGGCCACCCCGACGCCGACCGGGAACGCGTCGAAGCGGCGCTGGCCGGGATCAGGTCGGTCGTCGTGGTCGGGGTCGGCAACGTCGCCCTGGACGTGGCGCGCGTGCTGGCGCGCACCCCCGGGGAGCTGGAATCGACCGACATGCCGCAGCACGTCCTCGACACCCTCGCCGGCACCGCCGTCGAGAAGGTCACCGTGCTGGGCCGGCGCGGCCCGGCCCAGGCCTCCTTCACCACCCAGGAACTGCGGGAGCTCGACGGGCTGGAGAACGCGACGGTGCTGGTCGACGCCGCGGACCTCGAGCTGGACCCGGTCGCCGAGGAGCGCGCCGCCGAGGACCGCAACGTGGCCCGCAATCTCGCCGTGCTGCGCGGGTGGGCCGACCACGTGCCCGAGCCGGGCCGGACGCGGCTGCACCTGCGGTTCTTCGCCCGGCCGGTCCGGCTGCTGGGCGAGGAGCGGGTCACCGGGGTCGAGGTGGAGCGCACCGCGGTGGATGCCGACGGACGAGCCATGGGTACCGGCGAGGTCGACCTGCTCGCCGCCGACCTCGTCGTCCGTTCGGTGGGGTACTTCGGCATGCCGCTGCCCGGGCTGCCCGTGGACGAACGGTCGGGCACGGTGCCGCACGAGGCCGGGCGGGTGCTCCGGGACGGCCGGCCATCCCTCGGCGAGTACGTGGCGGGGTGGATCAAGCGCGGGCCCAGCGGCGTCGTCGGCACGAACAAGCACGACGCGCGCGAGACCGTCGCCGCGCTGCTGGCCGACGCCGCCGACGGGACGCTGCGGGCCTCTGGGCCGGTCGGCGACCTGGTCGAGACGCTCGTGGCGCGCGGGGCGGAGCCGGTCCTGATCGACGACTGGAAGGCGATCGACGCTGCGGAGGTCGCGCTCGGCGCCACCCGGGGACGGGCCCGCACGACGCTGCACGAGCGCGAGGCCCTGTTGGCCGCCGTCCGCGCCGCGACCCGGCGCTGAGCTCAGCCGGCTCGACCGAGCGCGAGGGGCCTGCCGTCCGCCACCAGGCAGAGGTCGATCGCCTTCCGGCGCAGCAGCACCGCCGCGGCCGCGTCGTCGACCAGCAGGCGCAGCCGGGGCTCCCCCCGCGCGGGAGTGACCCCGACCGTTCAGGCCCCGTCCGGAGGCTCGCCCCGTACGTGCGAGGGGTGCGAAGGACGGGGTCCCCTCTCACCCACTGTTGCGCAGGGCGGTCGCGATCCCGTTGATCGTCAGCTGGATGTTCCGGCGGGTCAGCTCGTCGTCGTCCCCACCCCGCCGGCGCCGGAGCATCTCCACCTGGAGGTGGTGCAGCGGCTCCAGGTAGGGGAACCGGTTGCGGATCGAGCGCGCCAGCGACGGGTTGTCGGCCAGCAGGTGGTCGTCGCCGGTGATCGCGAGCAACATCCGGCAGGTGCGCTCGTGCTCGGCGGTGATCTGGTCGAACACCCGGGCCCGCAGGTCCTCGTCGGGCACCAGCTCCGCGTAGCGCGCGCCCAGCTCCAGGTCGGTCTTCGCCAGCACCATGCCCATGTTGGACAGCACGCTGCGGAAGAACGGCCAGCGCCGGTGCAGTTCCTGCAGCCTCGCCAGCTTCTCGTCCGACCCCTCGACCCACGACTCCAGGGCCGCACCCGTGCCGTACCAGCCGGGCAGCATGATCCGGGCCTGCGACCAGCTGAACACCCACGGGATCGCACGCAGGTCGGAGATCTTGTCCCCGGCCTTGCGCGACGGCGGCCGGCTGCCGATGTTGAGCTCACCCAGCTCCCTGATCGGCGTTGCGGCCCGGAACCACTCGACGAACCCAGGTGTCTCGTGCACCAGAGCGCGGTAGGCCTGCTGGGCGCGCGCGGCGAGGTCGTCGAGCAGCTCGTAGGCGGGCTCGGCGTCGTCCCCCAACCCCTCGATGTCGAGCAGGCTCGACTCCAGGGTGGCGGCGACCAGCGCCTCCAGGTTGCGGCGGGCGAGGTCGGGTTCGGCGTACTTGGCGGCGATCACCTCGCCCTGCTCGGTGAGCCGCAGTGCCCCGGCGACGGCGCCGGGCGGCTGCGCGCGGATCGCCTCGTAGCTCGGGCCGCCACCCCGGCCGACCGTGCCGCCGCGGCCGTGGAAGAGCCGCAACCGGATGCCCTCGCGCTTCGCCACCTCGACGAGGTCGAGCTCGGCCCGGTACAGCGCCCAGTTCGCGGCGAGATAGCCGCCGTCCTTGTTGCTGTCGGAGTAGCCGAGCATGACCTCCTGCATGTTCCCCCGGCCGGCCACCAGCGACCGGTACAGCGGCTGACCCAGGACGGCGGTCAGCGTCGCGCCCGCGTTCCTCAGGTCGTCGATCGTCTCGAACAGCGGCGAGATGCCGATCGAGCAGGCCGGGCCGCCGTCCGCACCGGGGTCGAGCAGGCCGACCTCCTTGAGCAGCACCGCGGTCTCGAGCACGTCGCTGACCGACTCGCACATGCTGATCACGTAGTTCGGGATGGTCCGCGGTCCGAGCAGGACCACCTGCTCGGCGGCGGCGAGGAGCACGTCCAGCTCCCCGCGCGCGGTGTCGGAGAGCTCGGCGTCGGGCCGCACGAGCGGACGGCGCCGCGTCAGCTCGCCGGACAGCAGCTCCACCCGCGCCTCCTCGTCGAGGCTCGCGTAGTCGTCGCAGACGCCGGCCCACGCCAGCAGCTCCCCCACGACCTCCTCGTGGACGGCGGAGTTCTGCCGCATGTCCAGCCCGCACAGGTGGAACCCGAACACCTCGACGGCCTCGCGCAGCCGCAGCAGCCGGTCATCGGCCAGCTCGGTGGCGCCGTGGCTGCGCAGGGAGGCGTCGACCACGTCGAGGTCGGCGCGCAGCTCGTCCGGCGAGTCGTAGGGCGGCAGCTGGACATCCGGCGTCGGCCCCGGGATCCGGCCGAGCACCGCGTGCGCGGTCGCGGCCAGCCGCGCCGAGATGCCGCCGAGCGCCCGGCGGTAGGGCTCGTCGGCCCGGAACGGCGAGTCGTCCTCGGAGTTCTCGGCCAGCGCGTAGAGCTGCTCGGTCGGGGTGACCAGCCGATCGGACATCGACAGCTCCCCGCGCAGCGCCTCCAGCTCGCGCAGGTGGTGCCCCATCGCCGCGGCGGCGTTCTGCGTGGTGGCGCGCCGCAGGGCGCCCGCGGTGACGAACGGGTTGCCGTCGCGGTCGCCGCCGATCCACGACCCGGGCAGCAGCATCGGCCGGGGCATCAGGCCGGCGTCCGGCCAGCGCTCCTCGAGTGCCCGCCGGATCTCGGCGTTGATCGCGGGTATGACGTCGAACAGCGACAGCTCGTAGTAGCGCAGCGCCTCGTCGATCTCGTCCTCGAGCCGCAACCGGGACAGCCGCAGCAGCGCCGTCTGCCAGAGGGTGAGCACCGACCGCCAGAGCTGCGCCGACCACTCCTTCTCGTCGATGTCGGTGACCCGGTCGCGCTCCCGCAGCAGCGCGGCCACCTGCCGCTGCACCTGGAAGATCGTCTTGCGCCGCACCTCGGTGGGGTGGGCGGTGACCACCGGGCAGACCAGCGCGCCGGCCAGCTCCCGGGCCACCGCCTCCGGTTCCAGCTCGGCGGCGTCGATCGCCTGGAACGCGGCGGCCAGGCTGCCGATCTGCGGCGGCGAGCCCTCGCGCCGGTGGAACCGGCGGCGGCGCTCGTGGTGTATGTCCTCGGCCAGGTTGGCCAGCAGCGAGAAGTGGCTGAAGGCGCGGATGACGTGGTTCGCGGACTTCACGTCGAGGCCACCGAGCCGGTCGGCCAACTCCTCGCGGTCGACCTCCGAGCGGCGGATCTTGAACGCCTCGACGCGAGTGGACTCGATCAGGTCGAGCACGTGCTGGCCCGCCTGCTCGCCGATCACGTCACCGAGCACGCGCCCCAGGACGCGGATGTCCTCGCGCAGTGGCGCGTCGCTCTGGGGTTCGTTGGCCTCGGACGAGCGGAGGTCGGCGACGTCGACTGTGGCTTCGGACACGCAGGCAGTATCTACGGCCCCGTCCGGAGGCTCGCGCTGAGCTTACGAAGCGTGAGAGGGACGGGGTCCTTCTTCAGCCGCGCTCGAGCTCCCGCAGCGCCTCGGCGGCGAGCTGGTCACCGGCGGCCGCGCCGAGGCGGAACTGCTCGACCGCTCCGTCGAAGTCACCGCGCTCGGCAAGCAGGACGGCGAGGTTGTGGTGGCAGTACGCCTCACCGGCGGCGATACCGCCGCGGTAGGCCTCCTCCGCCGCCTCGTCGTCCTCCAGTTCGTCGGCGTAGAAGTTGCCCAGCGGCAGCCAGGCCACCGCCTCGCCCAGCTTGGCACCGCGCTCGAGGACGAAGCGCGCCTCGGCCGCGCGGCCGGTGGAGCGGAGCAGGTGGGCGAGGTCGGCCCGGGCCGCCGGGAAGAAGTTCTGGCCCGCGCGGAGCTCGGGCTCCAGCGCCGGGTCGAGGGTGGCGCACCAGCGCCAGCAGGCGACGACGGCGGCGGCCTCCTGGTCGCCCATGGCGGCGATCTCCTGGGCGACGTCCATGGCGGCGTGCCGCTCGCCCTGCTCGCGGAGCAGGAACGCCAGCTGCAGGCCGCCCTCGAGGTCGCCGGCGTCGGCCGCGCCGCGGTAGGCGCGCATGGCGCCGGCGAGGTCGCCGAGGTCTTCGAGCACCTTGCCCAGGTTGCGCCAGGCGTCCGGCTCGCCACCGGCCAGCGCCAGCTCGTAGGCGGCGACGGCCTCCTCCCACCGCTGCTGCGCGGCGAGCGCGTTGCCGAGGTTGAACGAGGCGACGGTGTCGCCCATGTCCGAGGCGCGGCGGAAGCACCACTCGGCGTCGGACTGCCGGCCGGCGTCGGCCAGGTCGCAGCCCAGGTCGATCAGCTCGTCGGCGTCGGCCGCTCCGGAGGCCTGGAGCCGCCGGAGGCGCGCGTCCAGGTCCTCGGTCATGCTGGCGATGATTCCGGGCCGGACGCCGCTGCGCGTCTCCCGTCCGGGTGACCTCACCCCAAAGGTGTGCGTGACCCGGTCAGTTCCCGAACGCGTCCCGCCAGGCCGGCAGAAGCTTCTGCTCGGCCCACTGGATGAAGGGCACCTGCTGGTCGCCGCCGATCTGCACCAGGGCCAGGTGCGTGAAGCCGGCGTCGGCGTACTCCTTCGCCGCCTCGAGCACCGCGTCGACGTCGTCCCCGCACGGGATGCTGCCGGCGACGTCCTCCTCGCGCACGAACTGGCTGGCCGCGTCGAACGCGGGCGGGCCGGGCAGCTCGGCGTTGACCTTCCAGCCCAGCCCGAACCAGCGGAACAGCGAGTGGGCCCGGGTGACGGCCGCGGCCTCGTCGGTGCCGAAGCTGATCGGCATCTGGCCGATCCGCGGCTTGCCCGCGCCCCCGGCCGCGTCGAACATCTCGCCCAGCTCCGGCTTGGGTTCGACCCCGATCATCACGTCGGCGTGCTCGCCGGCGATCGCGCAGGACTGCTGCCCGGAGACGGCGACGCCGATCGGCACCCGCGTGTCCGGGAGGTCCCAGAGCTTGGCCGACTCGACGTCGAAGTGCTCCCCGCGGAAGTTGGTGTACCCGTCGCCGTCGAACAGGTCGCGGATGATCTGGATCGCCTCCACCAACATGTCCTGGCGGACGTCGGCCGGCGGCCAGCCGCCGCCGACGACGTGCTCGTTGAGGTTCTCGCCGGCGCCCAGCCCGAGGGTGAACCGGCCGTCGGCGAGGATCTGCAGCGTCGCGGCCTGCTGCGCGACCAGCGTCGGGTGGTACCGGAAGGTCGGGCAGGTCACGTACGTCATCAGCGGGATGCGGCTGGTCGCCTGCGCGGCCGCGCCGAGCGTCGTCCAGGCGTTGGGCGAGTGGCCCATCTCGTCCAGCCACGGGAAGTAGTGGTCGCTGCTGACGGCGAAGTCGAAGCCCGCCTCCTCCGCCCCCACCACGTGGCCGACCAGGTCCTTCGGCCCGGCCTGCTCGGTCATCATCGTGTAGCCCAGCTGCATGCCCATGTCGCCCGGCTACCCGCGGGTGGACGGGCGCAACCCGGCTCAGACCCGCTCGGCCCGCAGCGCCTCGCGCAGCTTGGTCTTGCCGCTCGTGCGCAGCAGCGCGCCGGCGTAGATGCGGCCGCCGAGCCGCACCACCAGTGCGATGGCCACGAGCATCAGCCCGACGGCGACCAGCACCTCCCACCACGCCGCGCCCCCGGCCGCGACCCGCACCGGCATGACCAGCGGCGAGAGGCCCGGGACGAACGACGTGATCCGGGCCAGCGAGCCCGCCGGGTCGGAGGCGGCCCGCAGCGCCACGAAGAACCCGACGACCAGCACCATCGACATCGGCGTGATCACGCCGGCGAGGTCCTCCTGGCGGCTCACCAGCGACGCCGCCGCCGCGAAGAGCGACGCGTAGAAGGCGTACCCCAGGACGAACCACGCCACGACCGACAGCACGGTGCTGATGAGCTGACCCGGCAGGCTGACGAGGTCGAAGACCAGCGCCCCGGTGACGCCGACGGCCGCGATCGCGACGATCTGCGCCAGCCCGAGCAGCCCGAGCCCGATCACCTTGCCGGCCAGCAACTGCCACGGCTTCATCGTCGAGAGCAGCAGCTCGACCACGCGGGTCGCCTTCTCCTCGACGACGCCCTGGGCCACGAACTGGCTGATCAGGATCAGCAACGTGTAGAGCACGATGATCCCGATGACGGCGATGCCCGTGCGTTCACCGGTGGGATCCCCGCCCGGGGCGAGGGCGGTGACCGCCAGATCGGGCACGTCGAGCCGGGCGATCCCCGCATCCGCCAGCTGACGGCCGACGGCGACCTGGCCGACCGCGCCCTTCACCGTCGCGGTCAACGTGCTGTCCGGGCTGCGCTCGACGAGCAGCCGCGGCGCACGGCCCGAGCCGTCGATCAGCGCGCCGTCGACGTCCCCGTCGGCCAGCGCTCGGTGCGCCGCGGCCTCGTCGGCCAGCGTGCGGACGGTGACGTCGGCACCGACGGCTTTCCCCTGCGCCACGAGCGCGGGTTCCAGGGTGCTCGCGTCGCCGACCACCCCGACGGTGACGTCGTTGGCCCCGGAGGCGACGACGGCCTGGAACACCATGGCGCCCAGGACCACGAGCAGGATGACGGCGGAGCTGATCAGGAACGTCTTGTCGCGGATGCGGGTCGAGACCTCCCGGGCGGCGACCAGCCGGACCAGCTCGCTGCTGCCGGGCGTACGCGGGGCGGTCACGCCGCCACCTCCTCGGTGGGAACGGCGACGACCTCGCGGAACAGCTCGACCAGGCTGGGTTCCCGCCAGGCGAAGTGGGTCACCCGGCCGGTGCGCACCGCCGCGGCGAGCACGGACTGGTCGTCGGCGCCGTCCGCCAGCTCCAGCAGGGTGTCCCCCGCCTGCTCGGACACGACCCGCACGCCGGGCAGTGCGGCGGCCCAGCCGGGCGCGGCGTCCGGGGCGACGACCCGCAGCACCTGGCCTCCCTCGCGGCGCCGCAGCTCCTGGACGGTGCCGGTGGCCACCATCCGGCCGCGGGCGAGGATGCCCACCGAGTCGCACAGCCGCTCGACCAGATCCAGTTGGTGGCTGGAGAAGACGACCGGCACCCCCTGGCGCGCCTGGTCCAGCAGCGCCTCGGCGAGGGAGTCCACGCCGACGGGGTCGAGGCCGGAGAACGGCTCGTCGAGGATCAGCACCTCCGGCCGGCTCACCAGCGCCGCGGCCAGCTGCACGCGCTGCTGGTTGCCCAGTGAGAGCTTCTCCACCGGGTCGCCCCGTCGCCCCGCCAGACCGAGTCGACCCACCCACTCGTCGCTGGCCTGCACCGCGGCCGCGGCGTCCAGTCCGTGCAGGCGGGCGAAGTAGGTGACCTGCTCGCCCACCTTCATCTTGGGATACAGCCCGCGCTCCTCCGGCATGTAGCCGATACGGCGGCGGGTCTCCTGGCTCAGGGGTGTGCCGCGCCACCGCACCTCGCCGGCGTCGGCCCGCAGCAGCCCCATCGCGATCCGCATCGCCGTCGTCTTCCCGGCGCCGTTGGAGCCGCAGAAGCCGAACATCGACCCCGCCGCGACGCTGAAGCCGACGCCGTCGAGCACGTGGTTGTCACCGAAGCTCTTGTGCAGCCCGTCGAACTCGAGCACCTGGTCTCCCGCCCTCCGTGGTCCTGTGCCGAACCGTATCGACGGCGTGAGCTCGCGCGGGGAGGTGGGCTGCGGTCGAATCGGAACATGACCGAGAACGTGCCGGCCCAGCCGCCGTCGGGGGTGGGGCTCGAGGGGCTGCGCGCCGCGGCCGCCGGCTGCAAGGCCTGCGAGCTGTGGGAGCCGGCCACCCAGACCGTGTTCGGGGAGGGCCCGGAGACCGCGCGGATCGTCTTCGTCGGCGAGCAGCCCGGCGACCAGGAGGACCGAGCGGGCGAACCGTTCGTCGGACCCGCGGGCAAGGTGCTCGACCGGGCACTGGCCGACGCCGGCATCGACCGTCGCGACGCCTACGTGACCAACGCCGTGAAGCACTTCCGGTTCGAGCCGAAGGGCAAGCGCCGGATCCACCAGACGCCCGGCCCCGAGCACCTGCGGGCGTGCCGGCCCTGGCTGGAGGCCGAGTTCACGGTGCTCCAGCCGGAGATCGTCGTCTGCCTGGGCGCGACCGCGGCGAAGGCGTTGATCTCGCCGTCGTTCCGGATCACGAAGGACCGCGGCCAGCTGATCCCCTGGACGCCGCCCGCACCGTCGGCCGGAACCGACGACGGGCACCAGGAGGCCGACGACGACGAGCCGGACGAGGGCGCCCCCGCGCAGACGTGGATGCTCGCGACCACCCACCCCTCGGCGATCCTGCGCACCCCCGACGAGGGCCGGGCCGCCGCCTACGACGCCCTGGTCGCCGACCTGACCGTGGTCGCGCACGCCCTGGCCTGAAGCGCCGGTTCCGGTACACAAACGGCCCGAAGTCGTGTATTCGTTCAGGCGACGGAGGGGCCCGGCCGGTCCTCGCGATCCTCGGGGGCTGGCGAACCCGGCCGGGCCTGCTCCGCGGGCCGCCCGGCGCGGAAGAGCCGGAACGACGGCACGACCAGGGCGACGACGAGCATCGCCAGCACGATCACCACGCCGCCGGACACCATCGCGACGGTCACCGAGGTCGCGGTCGCCAGCGCCCCGGCCCGCAGGTCACCCAGCCGCGGGCCGCCGGCGACGACGACGATGAAGACGCCCTGCATGCGTCCGCGCATCTCCTCGGGTGCCGCGATCTGCAGCATCGACGTCCGCAGGACGGCGCTCACCATGTCCGCGGCGCCGGCCACGGCGAGGCAGATGACGGCCAGCCAGAGGGCGGGTGCGAAACCGAAGCCGACGATCGCCACCCCCCAGACGGCGATGGCGGCGAGGACGACGGCGCCCTGCCGGTCCAGCCGCGTCACCCAACCCGAGGACAGCCCCATCAGCAGCGCTCCGATCGAGGCGCCGGCGAACAGCCAGCCGAGGCTGTTGGCCGATTCGGCGAACCGGGTCTGCGACAGCTCGGGGAACACCGCCTGCGGCCAGCCGAACGTCATCGCGATGATGTCGACGACGAAGGTCATGAGCAGCGCCGGCTGCGTCCGCAGGAACGCGAAGCCCTCCCCGACGCCGCGCACGGCTGCGCTCAGCCGCAGCTTCCCGACCGCCACCCCCGGCGACAGGGGCGGGAGCCCGCGGAGCAGCGCCGTGGCCACGAGGAAGCCCAGCGCGTCGACGGCGTAGGCCAGGAACAGGTCGCCCAGCCCGATGAGCACGCCGGCGATCAGCGGGCCGACGATGACCCCTGCCTGGCGCACCGTCATCGACAGCGCGTTCGCGGCCGCGACCCCCGAGGGTCCGACCAGCGCCGGGATGACCGCGCTGCGGGTCGGCTGGTTCACCGCGGCGAAGCCGGAGACGCACGCGGCCAGCACCCAGAGCACCGCGAGGTTGCCGCCGCCGGGCAGCAGGGCCTGCACCGCCAGCAACGCGCTGGTCACCGCGGCTCCGCTGGAGGTGATGAGCATCAGCTTGCGGCGGTCCATCGCGTCGGCGATCGCGCCGCCGAGCAGGCCGAAGACGATCAGCGGCACGAGCGCCACGATCGAGGTCACACCGACCAGCAGCGAGGAGCGGGTGAGCTCGTAGACCTGGAACGGGACGGCGACCAGCGTCATCTGCTGGCCGAGCATCGTCGCGGCGACACCGCCGAACAGCCGCCGGTAGTGCGGGTTGCGCAGCGGCGCGGTGTCGATCGCCCAGCCCGACCGCCGCGCCGGTACCGGCTCCTCGACCGCCGCGCCCCCCTCGACCGGGTCGACCGGAGAGGTCATGGAGCGAGTCGCTGCACGATCCAGCCGCCACCCTCCGCGTCGTCCCGGACGAACTTCAGCCGGTCGTGCAACCGGTCCTTCCCGCCCTGCCAGAACTCGACGGTCTCCGGCACGACCCGATAACCGCCCCAGATCGCGGGACGCGGCACCTTGTCCCCCGGCGTCTGCTCGTCGAGCAGCCGCACCCGCTCGGCCAGCTCCTCGCGGGAATCGACGACCGTCGACTGGACCGAGGCGACCGCCGCCAGCTGCGACCCGCGCGGCCGCGGGTCCCAGAGCCCGTCGGACGCGGCGTCGCCGACCCGCTCGACCCGGCCGGTCACCCGCACCTGGCGCTGCAGGGCGTGCCATGGGAAGACCAGCGCCGCCCGGGGGTTGACCGCGAGCTGTGCGCCCTTCGCCGACGCGTAGCTGGTGCCGAAGAGGAAGCCGCTCTCGTCGTAGCCCTTCACCAGCACGATCCGCGCATCGGGTGCACCGTCGGCGTCCGCCGTCGCCACGACGACGGCGTTCGGCTCGGGCAGCTCGGCGGCCACGACGTCGGTGAACCAGCGGTCGAACTGCTCGACCCAGGTCGGGGCGAGGTCCTCCTCGCGCAGGCGGCCGGCCGTGTATTCGTTGCGCATCCGCGACAGGTCAGGCACGTGGCCATGCTGGCACCGCGCAACCGTGCAGGCTCGCGGCGGGCCGTCGGGCCGCCCCCGCGTGTGCCGGGCGTGTCGCCACCGCCTAGGGTCGGCAGGCAATCGTGGGCTGTTTCCCGGCCTCACGACCCGCGCGCAGAGGAGTTTGCGAGATGGCCGACGACTTCGTACCGGGCCTCGAGGGCATCATCGCCTTCGAGACCGAGATCGCCGAACCCGACAAGGACGGCGGCGCGCTGCGCTACCGCGGCGTCGACATCGAGGACCTGGTCGGCAAGGTCACGTTCGGCAACGTGTGGGCCCTCCTCGTCGACGGCAAGTTCGGCCCCGGCCTGCCCCCGGCCGAGCCGTTCCCGATCCCGGTGCACACCGGCGACGTCCGCGTCGACGTGCAGGCCGCGCTCGCCATGCTCACGCCGATCTGGGGCTACCGGCCGCTGCTGGACATCAGCGCCGACGAGGCCCGCGAGGAGCTCGCCCGGGCCGCGGTCATGGCGCTGTCCTACGTCGCGCAGTCCGCGCGCGGCATCGGCATCCCCGCCGTCCCGCAGAAGCGCATCGACGAGGCCAAGACGATCGTCGAGCGGTTCATGATCCGCTGGCGCGGCGAGCCCGACCCGCGCCACGTCGCCGCCGTCGACGCGTACTGGACGTCGGCCGCCGAGCACGGCATGAACGCCTCCACCTTCACCGCACGTGTGATCGCCTCCACCGGCGCCGACGTGGCCGCCTCGCTGTCGGGTGCGATCGGCGCCATGTCCGGCCCGCTGCACGGCGGCGCCCCCTCCCGCGTCCTGCACATGCTGGACGAGGTGGAGCAGACCGGCGACGCCGAGAAGTACGTGAAGGACCTGCTCGACCGCAAGGAACGGCTGATGGGCTTCGGGCACCGGGTCTACCGGGCCGAGGACCCGCGCGCCCGCGTGCTGCGCCGTTCCGCCGAGGAGCTGGGCGCACCCCGCTTCGAGGCCGCCCTGGCGCTGGAGAAGGCGGCCCTCAAGGAGCTGCGCGAGCGGCGTCCCGACCGCCCGGTCGAGACCAACGTGGAGTTCTGGGCGGCGATCGTCCTGGACTTCGCCGAGGTGCCCAGCCACATGTTCACCTCGATGTTCACGTGTGCCCGCACCGCCGGCTGGTGCGCGCACATCCTCGAGCAGAAGAACACCGGCCGCCTCGTGCGCCCCTCGGCCCGCTACATCGGTCCCGACCCGCGCAAGCCCGACGAGGTCGAGGGCTGGGACACCATCACGACCAAGGCGACGACGCAGGTCGCGCCGGCCTGAAGCGCCTGATCCGACGTGTCGACGGCCCGGTCCCGCCCTGCGCGGTCCCGGGCCGTCGCCGTCTCCCGCCGGACACCGTCGTCCGAATCCCGATGACCGGTCGTACCGGCACAGAGAAACCGAGAGGCAATTCCCCGGATGAGCATCACGATCCCCGCTGAGCTGCTGCCCGCCGACGGGCGTTTCGGCTGCGGACCCTCGAAGGTCCGCCCGGAGGCGCTGCAGGCGCTGGCCACCGACGGCGCCGCGGTCATGGGCACCTCGCACCGGCAGGCGCCGGTGAAGGGTCTGGTCGCAGAGATCCGCAGCGGCCTGGCCCAGCTGTTCGACCTGCCCGACGGGTACGAGGTCGTCCTGGGCAACGGCGGGACGACGGCGTTCTGGGACGCCGCGCTGATCGGGCTGATCCGCGACCGCGCCGCCTTCGGCACCTACGGCGAGTTCTCCGCGAAGTTCGCCTCCGGGGTGGCCGAGGCGCCGTTCCTGAGCGACCCGGTGATCACCAAGGCCGACCCGGGCTCGCTGGCGCTGCCCACGGGCGAGGCCGGCATCGACGCCTACGGGTGGGCCCACAACGAGACCTCCACGGGCGTGATGGCGCCGATCGCGCGCCCGGCCGGGGCGGACGACGACGCGCTGGTGCTCATCGACGCCACCAGCGGCGCCGGCGGGCTCCCCGTCGACATCGCGCAGACCGACGTCTACTACTTCGCCCCGCAGAAGTCCTTCGCGGCCGACGGGGGCCTGTGGCTGGCGGTGATGTCCCCGGCCGCGCTGGCCCGGGTCGCCGAGATCAAGTCGTCGGGCCGCTGGATCCCCGGCTTCCTGGACCTCTCGATCGCCGTCGACAACTCGTCGAAGGACCAGACCTACAACACCCCCGCGGTCGCCACGCTGTTCCTGCTCGCCGACCAGATCCGGTGGCTGAACTCGCTCGGCGGCCTGTCAGGCGCCGTCGACCGCACCCGGGAGTCGTCGGCCCGGCTGTACGGCTGGGCCGAGAAGTCGGAGTACGCGACGCCGTTCGTCAGCGACCCGGCGCACCGGTCGCTGGTCGTCGGCACGATCGACTTCGCCGACTCGGTGGACGCCGCGCAGATCGCCAAGATCCTGCGGGCGCACGGCGTCGTCGACACCGAGCCCTACCGCAAGCTCGGCCGCAACCAGCTGCGGATCGGCATGTTCCCCGCCGTCGACCCCGACGACGTGAGCGCGCTGACCGCCTGCATCGACCACGTGGTCGAGCGCCTCTGAGCCACCCGGCGGACCGTTGAACCCGAGAGGCCCAGAACCGGTGCGGTTCTGGGCCTCTCGGGTTCAACGCTGCGGGCTCAGTCGAGCAGCCAGGTGTCCTTCGTGCCGCGGCCGGCGCCAGGCCCGAGGGACACCCGGGTCAGCGGTGCGCGCAGCGCCCTCGCCGTGCCGCCGGGACCCGCGACGGACAGCACCCGCAGGTCCACCCGGCGGGGCTGCAGCGTCCCGTCGACGAGGGTCGGCAACGTCGTCGCGGCCACCGGCTCCTGGACGACGTAGCGGTACGGCGCCGCCGCGACCTCGGCCTCCAGCGACGCCAGCTCCGCCGACGAGCACGCCGGGCCGAAGACCGTGCCCCGGCCCCCGTAGCCGGCCACCGGCTTGACGACCAGCTCGTGCAGCCGGTCGCGCACCTGCGCCCACTGGCGGTCGTCGGCCAGCACCCAGGTGGGCACCGAGCCGATGATCGGCTCCTCGCCCAGGTAGAACCGGATCATCGCCGGCACCCACGCGTAGGTCGAGGTGTCGTCGGCGAGCCCGTTGCCGGGCACGTTCGCCAGCCCGAGCCGGCCCGACCGCACGCCCTCGGTCAACAGCGCGTCCAGGGACTGCCCGGTGGGGGTGCGGAAGGCGCCGAGCATGCCGTCGTCGAACCGCCGGTAGAGGACGTCGACCGGGTGCCGGACGCCGTCCAGCGACGCCTCGACACCGCCGTCCGGTCGGGGCCAGAGGTCGGCTGCGCGGACCAGCGGCACGCCCAGCGCGTCAGCCAGGACGCGGTGCTCGAACCAGGCGTTGTCGCTCTCCCCCGCGCTGAGGACGGCGATCCGCGGGCTGCCCGTGCCCGGCGGCGCCGCCGTGGCGAGGCCCTCGCGGAGCACGTCGACCGCGGCCCCGGGATCGTCGGGCGCGGAAAGGGCCGGCAGCGCGGCCCGCGCGCTCTCCCGGTTGGCCAGCGCGTAGCCGAGCCCGTCCGGCACCTGCACGTGGTCGGCCGCGGCCATCCACTCCCCGGTCGCGGTCCGGAGCACGTCCACCGCGGCCACGCTGGCGCGGGGCTGCCCCGGCCACGCCTGCCCGACCGCATCGGCGTGCCGGGCGGGGCTGTGGGCGACCGCCCACTGCGGCAGGACCCCGGCGCGCACGAGCTCGGGGTCGCGGTCGGCGTCCCCGCGCCGCCGTCCGGCCGCCCGGTAGGCGTCAGCCAGGAAGGCGTTCAGCGCGCGGTGCCGCTGCTCGACCCCGGCGGCGACCCGGGCCCAGTCGGCGGCCGACACGAGCCGCGGGAACGGGTCCAGCGGCAGGGGGCGCACCGTCTGTCGGCCGTCCGTCCACGACGCGACGGTGACCCCGCGCGCCCCCCGCTCGACGGCCATCACGTCGGCCGCGGCGGCGAGGCCCACGACGCCGAGGTCCTCCAGGGCGGGCGCGAGCGCCGCGTAACCGTCGCGCAGGCGGCCGTCCGGGGTGACCGCCTCGTCGGCGGGCGTCGCGGGGTAGCCGTCGAGGAGCGGCCGGCTCACAGCCAGCGGTCGAACCAGGCGGCGACGCGCCCGCTCAGCTCGACGAGGTCGTCCCGGCCGACGACGGTGTGGCCCTCGCCGGGCAGCAGCAGGAGCTCGCTGGGCGCCCCGCGGGCCTGCAGCTGCCGGTGTGCCTGCACCGACTCGGCGACCGGCACGTCGGTGTCCCGGTCGCCGTGGGCCAGGGGCACCGGTGAGGTGAGCCGGTGCAGGCCGGCCATCCACGACTGGGTGCCGGCGAAGAAGGTGCGCAGGTCGCTCATCCCGGCAAGCGTGGCACCGGCCGCGAACAGGTCCGGCCACCGGGTCAGCGAGACGCGGGTCAGGTAGCCGCCGTAGGACCACCCGTGGGCACCGATCCGCCCGGGTTCGGCGATGCCGGCGGCGGCCGGCGCGGCACAGGCCCCGGGTGCTCCGGAGATGGCGGCGATCCGGCGGCGGACGTCGTCCGTCAGCCCATCGGTGGCGGCGACGGGACGCCGCTGGATCATCGGTCCGGCCATCGCGCACCTCCTTCGCCCGTTCGGCGGCTCACTGTGCCGAGTCCGCGGCACGAACGGGGCACACCCGTCCCTCATCGGCGGGATCCCGCCGTCCCCGCACCGCGTTCACGGAGGGTCGCCGCTCGCCACGCCGAGCGGCCTGCGCTGCGTGCGCTGCGCGCGCCGATAGCCTCGGACTCCGGTCTCGGTCCCGGACCCGCTCACACGCACCGCGGAGGTACGCCCATGCGCACGTTGCGCCTCGTGGCGCTCTCCGACGACGGGAAGAGCGTGGTGCTGGTCGCCGACGGCTCCGACGGCGAGGGCGAGAAGTTCGAGCTCGCCATCGACGACCGGCTGCGGGCGGCCGCGCGCGGCGACGCCCGCCGGCTGACGCAGATCGACGTCGACCTCGGCACCGAGCTGCCCCCGCGGGTGATCCAGTCGCGGATCCGGGCCGGCGAGACCCCCGAGCAGGTCGCCGCCGCGTCCGGGACGCGAGTGGAGCGGATCATGCGCTTCGCCCACCCGGTCATCCAGGAGCGGGCCCGCGTCGCCGAGCAGGGCCGCGACGCCCGCGTCCGGCTCAGCGAGGGCCCGGCCGGCGTCGCGCTCCAGCAGTTCATGACCGACCGGCTGCGGCTGATCGACTCCGATCTCGACGCCGTCACCTGGGACGCCTACCGCAGCGACGACGGCACGTGGCAGGTCACCGGCGCATGGCGGGCCGGCGACAAGTCCGGGACGACCCGCTGGGCCTTCGACATCCCCTCGCGCACCGTGGCGCCGTCCGATGCCGCCACGCTGGACTTCGCCGAGGGCACCCGCCTGGTGCGCGTCGTCCCCGAGGTGCCGGCCGGCCTGGCCGTCGCCGCCGCGCGCCGGGCCGTGTCCGTGGTCCGCGAGCCCGCCCGCGCCGAGGACGACGTCGTGCACGACACGGTCACCCCCGAGATCCTCCCGACCGACCTCGCGGCCTACGACGAGGAGCGCGTCCGCGACGTGCACCCCGCCACGGGCTCGCCCGACGACGACCGGTCGATCGACGCGCTGCTGGACGAGGTCGCCGATCACGACACGGTGGTCCTCGGCCGCTCCGGCGAGGAGCCCGAGGACGACGACCCGCGCGCCCGCATCCCGGCGTGGGAGGACATCGTGTTCGGGGTGCGCCGGCACCGCTGAGAGCGATACTGGGCACGATCCACGAGCCCGGGAGTTGAACGGACATGGCTGCTTCGGTGTCGATGCCGCTCGGCGGCGTCCAGGTGGGGTCCTACGACGACTACGAGCGGGCGCAGGCCGCCGTCGACTATCTCTCCGACGAGAAGTTCGCGGTCGAGAACGTGACGATCATCGGCACGGACCTGCGGATGATCGAGACGGTGACCGGCCGGCTGACGCAGGGCCGCGCGATCGCGGCCGGGGCCGCCGGCGGCGCCTGGTGGGGGCTGTTCGTCGGGCTGCTGCTCGGCATCTTCTCCACGAACGGCGGCACCTGGATCGGCTCGGTGCTGACCGGCCTGCTGATCGGGCTGGCCTTCGGCGCCGCGTTCGGCTGGATGGGCTACGCCGCCACCCGTGGGCGCCGCGACTTCACGAGCACGAGCAAGATCATGGCCAACCGGTACGACGTGATGTGCGCGCCGTCCCACGCCGAGGAGGCCCGGGCGCTGCTCGCCCACTTCGCGCTGCGCGGCTGACCGGCGGTCGGTGCCCCGGCCGCCGTTCAGCGGAGGGTGGCGAAGGCGATCGCGGCCGCCGCCGCGACACCGAGGGAGTCCACGCCCTCGCGCATGGGGATCCGCGCCCGGATCGTGGCCGCCTGTTGCGCCTCGGGCGTCAGGCCCGGGCCCTCGGCACCGAGCAGCACCGCCGTCCGGGGGTGCTCGGCCGGGTCGATCGAGGTCAGGTCGACCGCGTCGATCGCGGGGGTCAGCGCGACCGTCGTGTAGCCGGCCGCGTGCACGCGCTCGAGGTCACCGGGCCACCCCGGCAGCACGGCGAACGGCAGCGCCAGGATGTGCCCCATCGAGACCCGCACGGAGCGGCGGTAGAACGGGTCGGCGCAGCGCGGGCACAGCAGCAGGCCGTCGACGCCGAGCGCGAGGGCGGAGCGGGCGATGGAGCCGAGGTTCTCCGCGTCGTTGAGCGCCTCCAGCACGGCCAGCCGGCGAGGGGCCGCGGGATCCGGTCCGGTCAGCAGATGGTCCAGGTCCGCGGGCGGACGGCGGTCGGCCGACGCGAGCACCCCGCGCGTGAGCCGGAACCCGATCACCTCCGACAGCAACCACTTGTCGGCCTCGTAGGCGGGCACGCCGTCCGGCAGGTCCAGCGCCGCCACCCGGCCGGGGACGCCGAACACCGCACGGATCCGGTAGTCCGAGGCGAGCAGCCGCTCGACGGCGGGAACCCCTTCGACGATCACCGGGCCGCCCCACCGCGGCGTTCCTTCCGGCCGGTCCCCCGCCTTCAGGTCGCGGAAGTCGGCCACCCGCGGGTCGTCCGGGTCGGTGATGACGACGGGTGCGGGCACGCCCCGATTCTGCCCGCCGCTCTCCCGTGTTGATCAGGTCCCCTGGTCAAAAGGGGTCCTCCCCCACGGTCGACGGCGAGGGAGGACGCAGAACGATCAGGTTCGCTGATCAACATGGCAGGGACGAAGGGCTCCGTTGACGGGCGCCGCTTAACTCATCTAGCGTTGAGTTCATCAGTTGTTGAGTTCTCGGAGGACGCCATGGACGCCGTCACCGTCACCGATCTCTTCGTCGACCGCGGCCATCGGCAGGTGCTCGACGGCCTGTCGTTCGCCGTGGTCCCGGGGCAGGTGACCGGCCTGCTGGGGCCCAGCGGCAGCGGGAAGACCACGCTGATGCGCGCGATCGTCGGGGTGCAGCAGGTCCGCTCGGGTGCGGTCACGGTGCTCGGCGAGCCCGCCGGATCCGCCGGCCTGCGCAGCCGGGTCGGCTACGTGACCCAGGCGCCCAGCGTCTACGAGGACCTGTCGGTACGGGAGAACGCCCGCTACTTCGCCGCGCTGTACGGCGTGAGCGCACGCGAGGCCGAGGTGGCGATCGCCGACGTGGGCCTGACCGATGCCGCCGATCAGCTGGTGGCCGACCTGTCCGGCGGCCAGCGGGGCCGGGTCTCGCTCGCCTGCGCGCTGGTCGGGGCCCCCGAGCTCCTGGTCCTGGACGAGCCGACCGTCGGCCTCGACCCGGTGCTCCGCGTCGAGCTGTGGGGGCGCTTCCACGCCCTGGCCGCGGCCGGGACGACGCTGATCGTCTCCAGCCACGTGATGGACGAGGCCGGCCGCTGCGACCGGCTGCTCCTGCTCCGCGACGGCGAACTGCTCGCCGACTCCACCCCGGCGCAGCTGCGCGCCGACGGCCGATCCCAGGACCTCGAAGAGGCCTTCCTCAACGTCGTCCGCGCCCGGGCGGAGGTGGCGGCATGACCGCCACGATCCGACGCCCCGCCGCGACCCACCTCAGCCCGCGCCTGACCGCCGCCACCGCCGGCCGGGTCCTGCGCCAACTGCGGCACGACCACCGCACCATCGCGATGATGCTGGTGCTCCCCAGCGTGCTGCTCGGGCTGCTGTACCTGCTGTGGAAGGACGTGCCGACCTTCCCCGGTCAGCCCAGCATCTTCGACCGCGTCGGGCTCACCATGCTCGGCATCCTGCCGTTCGTCGTCATGTTCCTGGTCACGAGCATCGCCATGCTGCGGGAACGGACGTCGGGCACCCTCGAGCGGCTGCTCACCACTCCCCTCGCCCGCATGGATCTGCTGCTCGGCTACGGGGCCGCCTTCGGGATCGCCGCCGCGGTCCAGGCACTGGTCACCGTCACGATCGCGACGACGGTCTACGGCCTCGACGTCGCCGGCTCCATCTGGCTCGTCGTGCTCATCGCCGTCCTGGACGCCGTCCTCGGGGTGGCTCTCGGATTGCTGGCCAGCGCATTCGCCCGCACCGAGTTCCAGGCGGTGCAGTTCATGCCGGTGATCGTGCTGCCACAGTTCTTCCTGTGCGGCCTCCTCGTGCCGGTCGACCAGATGGCCGGCTGGCTGCAGGTGATCAGCAACGTGCTGCCGCTGACGTACGCCGTGGACGCGCTGCAGGAGGTCGGCCGGTCGGCCTCGGCCACCGGGACCCTCTGGAGGGACCTCGCGGTCGTCGCCGGTGTCGCGCTGCTCGCCCTGTCCCTGGCGGCGGCCACGCTGCGCCGGAGGACCCCCTGAGCGCCGCCGCGAACCGGCGGCCGGGACGGCGTCCGGGCACCCCCGACACCCGGGACGTCGTCCTGGCCGCCGCCCGGACCTTGTTCGCCGAGCGCGGGTTCGACGGCGCGACGATCCGGGGCATCGCCACCGCCGCCGGGGTCGACCCCGCGCTGGTCCACCACTACTTCGGCAACAAGGACCAGCTGTTCCTGGCCGCCATCGAGGCACCGGCGGACCCCGCCGACCTCCTGCCCGAGGTGCTCGCCGCCGGCCGCGACCAGCTCGGCGCGGCTGTCGTCCGGCTGCTCCTGAAGGTCTGGGACGGCCCGATGCGCCCGGCCGGGCTGGCGCTGGTCCGGTCCGCCGTCGGCAACGAGTGGACGGCGAAACTGCTGCGCGAGTTCCTGGTGACGCAGGTGCTGCGGCGCGTCGTCGGCACGCTGGACCTCTCCCCCGCCGAGCGCGAGATCCGCGGCGGACTGGTCGCCGGCCAGCTGATCGGGATCGTCATGGCCCGCTACGTGCTCAAGGTGGAGCCGCTCGCGTCGGCGTCCCCGGAGTGGCTGGTCGCGGCGATCGGGCCGAACGTGCAGCACTACCTCACCGGGGACGTCGTCCTCCCCGCGCCCTGACCGCCGTCCGGCCACACCGTGGGCCCGTCCGGAGGCTCGCCCCGAGCGAGCGAGGGGTGAGAGGGACGGGGTCCTTCACCTGATCATCATCGCGGGACGCGGGCCAGCTGCCGGCTCTGGGCCACCAGGCGGCCGGTCGAGTCCCAGATCCGGTAGTCCTCGTCCAGCCACCCGCCGGCGACCTCGCTGGCCCGCGCCTCCACGGCACACCAGCCGGGGGCAGGCAGGGCGCGGACCAGCACCTGCAGCTGCACCGTCGGCGCCCAGCCCATCAGGCCGATCGACCAGCTCGTGGGCGGCAGCACGTCGGCGAACAGCAGCAGGCTGAACGGGTCGGGCGCGCTGCCGTCGGTGAGCCGCACCCAGCCGCGCATGACCGGCTCCCCCGCGGGTCGGCCCATCGCCCAGCCGGCGGTCGACGGGTCCAGGCGCGTCTCGACGCGGCGGCGCAGTCCCACCTCCGGCATGGGGCGCCCGCCGAGATCCTCGCCACCCCGGCCCGAGAGGCACTCCTCGACCGGCGGGATCTCCGGCGCAGGCAGCGCGTACACCGGCTCGTCGGCGCCCAGGGTCGCCGTCGTCACCTGCGCCGAGAGGGTCGGGCCGTCCGCGCCCGAGAGCAGGACGGTGCTGTGCGCGAGCGTGCGCCCGGCCGGCCCGGGCGTGACCGCGAGGGTCGCGCGGCCGGGGCCGGTCGCCCGCAGGTAGCTGGCCGACACCGCCACCGGGTGGGGATGCGGGCTGTCCAGCACCGCGGCGCGGCCGACGACGGCGAGCAGATAACCGCCGTTGAGGATGCTGCCACCGACGTCCCAGCCCGGGTCGAGGTCGGCGACGACGCCGCCGTCGGCGCGACGGACCGCCGTCGAGGCGGCGAAGGAGGCGGGGGCGACATCGTCCTGCGGCACGCCGATCAGGGTGCCAGGGTGCTGCGCATGGAATACACGCACCTCGGACGCAGTGGCCTGTCGGTCTCCCGCCTCTGCCTCGGCACGATGAACTTCGGCTGGAAGACCGCGGAGACCGACTCGCACGAGATCATGGACCGGGCCCTCGCCGAGGGCGTCAACTTCTTCGACACCGCCAACGTGTACGGCTTCGACGCGGGCAAGGGCCGCACCGAGGAGGTGCTCGGCAGCTGGTTCGCCCAGGGCGGCGAGCGGCGCGAGAAGACGGTGCTGGCCACCAAGGTGTACGGCGGCATGTCCGACTGGCCGAACGACACGTTCCTCTCCGCCCGCAACATCGTCCGCGCCTGCGAGGGGTCGCTGCGCCGGATGCGGACCGACTGGATCGACCTCTACCAGTTCCACCACGTCGACCTCCGGACGCCGTGGGAGGAGATCTGGCAGGCCTGCGAGACCCTGGTCGCGCAGGGCAAGGTGCTCTACATCGGCTCGTCGAACCACGCCGCGTGGCAGATCGCCGCGGCCAACGAGGCCGCCGGCCGCCGGAACTTCCAGGGGCTGGTCAGCGAGCAGTCGCACTACAACCTGCTCACCCGGCACGTGGAGCTGGAGGTGCTGCCCGCAGCACTGCACTACGGCGTCGGCGTCATCCCGTGGAGCCCGCTGGCCGGCGGACTGCTCGCCGGCGTGCTGGAGAAGGCCGAGGGCGGACGGCGGGCCGACGAGCGCACGCAGAAGCGGGTGGAACAGCACCGCCCGGCCCTGGAGCGGTACGAGGCGTTCTGCCGCGACATCGGATCGGCACCGGCCGACGTAGGCCTCGCCTGGTTGCTGCACCAGCCGGCCGTGACGGCCCCGATCGTCGGTCCGCGGACCATGGAGCAGCTCGAGGGGGCACTGCAGGCGCTCGACATCTCCCTGGACGCCGGCCAGCTCGCCCGGCTCGACGACATCTTCCCCGGCTACAAGGCGGCTCCCATGGAGTACGCCTGGTGAAGGACCCCGTCGCCCCCCATGCCTCGCACGCTCGGCATGGGTCCCTGCGACGCGGCCGCTCCATCACGTCACCAAGGGCCAGGCGGCCACCGTCTCGTAGGGCGTCCGCCGGCCGAGGTGGCTCTCGACCAGGCGGACGCCGTCCACCGGCCAGCTCGGACCGCGGTAGCCGGCCAGCCGCTCCGGCAGCGTGCCGTCGGCCGGCCGCCGCGGCGGCCAGCGACCGACGGTCAGATGCGGGCGGAACGGCCGGTCCTCCACCGGCAGGTCCAGCGCCCGGGCGGCCCGCGCCAGCCGCTCCGCCAGGGCCACGAGCGGTGGGACGTCGCCGTCCAGGCCGACCCAGAACACCTGCGGACGGCGCACCGACCCGAACCGGCCCGCGTCCGCCAGGCGCAGGCTCATGGGGGGTGCCGTCCTGACGGCCGCCCCGGCGCCTTCGGTCAGCGGAGGGACCCGGTCCTCCGGCACCGCGCCCAGGAACAGCAGGGTGAGGTGCCAGCGGTCGGGCGCGGTCCACCGCGGGACGCCGGGCATGTCCCGGAGCGGTTGCAGCGCCCGCTCGAGGTCCGCGCGCGCCTCGTCCGGCGGGTCGACGGCAAGGAACAGCCGCCGGGTCAGGCGTGCACCGCCAGCCCGGCGTTCTCCAGGTCGGCGAGCAGCCGTAGCCGGGCCGCGTCCCGGACCGGGCCGACCGGCGAGGTCCGCAGGTCGTTCGGGACGTCCAGCAGCACCGCCGCCTCGATCAGGACGTCCTCGTAGGCGGCGGCCAGCGCGCGACGGCGGGCCATCGGCGCACCGGCGGGCACGAGCGCGAGCTGCCTGCCCAGCCGTCGCACGTCGGCGGCCACGACCTGCAACGGACGGCGCTGCGACTCGGGATGCAGGGCGGCGCGGCGGTTCCCCCGGCGGCGGAGGACCCACCGCACGGTCGGGCCGGTCCAGGCGATGAGTGCGGCGGTCACCGCCACGGTGCCGCCGATCTGCAGGAGTGGGACGACCATCGCGCCTCCCCGACCGGTGGGATGGCGGCGAGGCTACTCCCGCCCGGGTCAGCCGCCGCGGGCCTGGACCCCCGGCGCACGGTCGGCGACGGCCTCCTCCGCCGCCCGCAGCGGTGGCGACGCGACGGCCGGCGGGCCGACCCGCAGGTAGAGCCGGGGCGGCGTGAGCCGGGCCTCCAGCCGCACCGCACGGCCACGCGCGAGGAAGGCGGCGGCGGTCAGCCCGGCTACGACGCAGACCGCGCCGCCGAGGATGAGCCCCCACGGTGCGCCGAGGTTCTCGGAGATCCAGCCGATCAGCGGTGCCCCGATCGGCGTGCCCCCCATGAAGCACATGAAGTAGAGCGCCATGACCCGGCCACGCATCTGCGGGTCGGCGCCCAGTTGGACGAAGCTGTTGTTGGCCACGCTGAACACCAGGGCGGCCGCGCCCGTGGGCACCAGCAGCACGGCGAACGACGCATAACCGGGCATCAGGCCCGCGACGACGGTGAGCAGCCCGAAGACGACGGCCGAGCCGACGAGGAACCGCTGCCGCGGGCGGACGCTGCGCCGCGTCGACAGCAGCGCGCCGCTGAGCGACCCGACGGCGAATGCGGTGGAGAGCAGGCCGAAGGCCTCGGCGCCGAGGTGGAACACCTCGCGGGCCATCAGCGCGATGGTGACCTGGTAGTTGAAGCCGAACGTGCCGATCACGAACGCGAGCACCATGGCGAGCACCAGGTCGGGGTGCGCCCAGGTGTACGCCAGCCCGGCCCGGAGCTGCCCCTTGCCGCGGGCGACCGGGCGGCTCGGCTTCAGCTCCGCGGCCCGCATCCCGGCCAGCGCGCCGATGGTGAAGGCGAAGCTCGCGGCGTTGACGAAGAACGCCGGCGCGGTGTCGCCCCCCGAGGCCCCGATGAGCAGGCCGGCGAGAGACGGGCCGACCAGCCGGGCGCCGTTGAAGATCGTCGAGTTCAGGCTGACGGCATTGGTGAGGAGCGCCGGGCCGACCATCTCGGAGACGAACGCCTGGCGCACCGGGGCGTCGACGGCGGACACCGCCCCCAGACCGCCGGCCAGGACGAAGACGTGCCACAGGGCGACCCCGTCCGTGGCGACCAGGACCGCGAGCACCAGCGCGAGCAGCCCCATCAGTGCCTGGGTGATCAGCAGGACGCGGCGCTTGGCGTAGCGGTCGGCGAGCACCCCGCCGTACATGCTGAGCAGCAGCGTCGGCGCGAACTGCAGCGCGGTGACCAGGCCGAGGGCGACCCCGCTGTCGTGGGAGAGCTGCAGGACCAGCCAGTCCTGGCCGATCCGCTGCATCCAGGTACCGGTGAGGCTGACCAGGTTCGCCGACGCGTAGATGCGGAAGTTGCGCACCCGGAGCGCGCGGAACATGCCGTTGTCCGGGGCGGGGGCCGCGGGTTCGGTGCTGGAGTCAGTCGGCAGCCGGGTCACCCACTGGCCAGCTTGTCCATGATGACCGCCGCCTCGCGCAGCACGGCACGGTCCTCGGCCGGCAGCTGCTGCAGCCGGCCGCTGAGCCAGGCCTCCCGGGCTCGCGCCTCGGCCGACAGCAACTCGTCGGCGCCGTCGGTGAGCCCGATGACGACCTGCCGCCCGTCGGTGGGGTGCGGTGTGCGGGTCACCAGCCCCATGCCCTCCAGGGCGACGACCACGCGGGTCATCGACGGCGGCTGCACCCGCTCGTGGGCGGCCAGCTCACCGGGACTCATCGGGCCGTGCCGCTTGAGCGTGGAGAGGGCGGCCAGGTGGGTGAGGGTGACGGAGGTGTTCACACGATGGCTGCGCAGCCGGCGGGACAGCCGCATGACCGCCAGGCGCAGGTCGTGGGCGAGCGCCGCGGTGTCCAGCGTCGTCCGGCTCACGAGGCCGAGGGTAGCCCCGGATCCTTAGCAGTGCTCAGCACCGCGCCGACGGCGGACGCGCGTCCGGGGTGTTCCGCACGCCTTCGCGTCCAGAACACCCCGGATGTGGGAGCTGCTACAGCAGCTGCTGCAGCGGGTTCAGCAGGAAGTAGACCAGGAACAGCACTGCGATCAGCCACATCAGCGGGTGGATCCGCCGCCGGCCGCCGGTGACCGACTGCAGCAGCACGTAGCTGAGGACGCCGGCGCCGATGCCGTTGGTGATCGAGTACGTGAACGGCATGAGCGCGATGGTCAGGAACGCCGGGATGACCAGGGCCATGTCGTCCCAGACCAGGTAGCGCAGCTGGCTGATCATCAGCGCGCCGACGATGACCAGCGCCGGGGCGGCGGCCTCCGAGGGCACGATCTGCACCAGCGGGGTGAAGAACATCGCGACGAGGAAGAGCACGCCGGTGCCCACGCTGGCCAGCCCGGTGCGGGCGCCGTCGGCGACACCGGAGGCGCTCTCGACGTAGGTGGTGTTCGACGAGACGCTGCCAGCGCCACCGGCCGCGGCGGCCAGCGAGTCGATCAGCAGCACCGACTGCGACTTGGGCAGGTTGTGCTCCTCGTCGAGCAGCCCGGCCTCGGCGCCCACCGCCGTCACGGTGCCCACCGTGTCGAAGAAGTCGGCGATCATCAGCGAGAACACGATGAGGATGGCCGCGACGACACCGATGCGGGAGAAGCCGCCGAACAGCGAGAAGTGGCCGATGACCGAGAAGTCCGGCTTGTCGACCACGCTGCTCGGCAGCTTCGGCACCTGCAGCGCCCAGCCGTGCGAGTTGACCTCCTTGCCGTCGGCACCGGTGCGCGGCCCGATCTTCGCGGCCGCCTCGATGATGATCGCCAGGATCGTCGAGACGACGATGCCGATCAGCAGCGCGCCCTTCACCTTGCGGACGACGAGCACGCTGGTCAGCAGCAGGCCGACGACGAAGATCAGCGTGGGCCACCCGGCGAGCTCGCCGTTCACGCCGAAGCTGATCAGCGGGATGCCCGGGCGGATGATGCCGGCATCGGCGAGCCCGATGATCGTCAGGAAGAAGCCGATGCCGACGGCGATCGCCGTCTTCAGCTGCGGTGGGATCGCCTCGAAGACGGCCCGCCGGAAGCCCGTGAGCACCAGCACGGTGATCACCAGGCCCTCGAGGACGATCAGGCCCATGATCTCCGGCCACGTCATCTGCGTGGCGGCGAACACGGCGACGATCGCGTTGATGCCCAGCCCGGCGGCCACCGCGAACGGGTAGCGGCCGACGACACCCATGAGGATCGTCATCACACCGGCGACCAGCGCGGTCACCGCCGCGACCGAGGTGAACGGGAGCTTGCTCCCGTGGATGTCCGCGCCGGACAGGATGATCGGGTTGAGCACCACGATGTAGGCCATCGTGAAGAAGGTGGTGAGGCCGCCGCGCAGCTCGCGGCCGACGCTCGAGTAGCGCGCGCTGATCTCGAAGTAGCGGTCGAGCCCGTTCCTCGGCCGGGGTCGCGGCCCCTCGCTGCGGCGGGGCGGGGCGGCGCCCCCGATGACGTCGGCCGGCGTGCCGGTGTCGTCGACGGCCGTGGCCTTCGCGCTGCCGGCTCCCCTGGAGGGACGAGACTTGTCGGGCATTCGGACTCCCCGGTGCGAACGGTCTCCTGACCGGTCCGGGGGCGCGCCCCCCACCGGCCGGTTGGGCGGCGACAGCGTGCCACATGATCGTCCGCCGGAGGCCAGGTCGGTACGGATCGTGATGTAGTCCGCCTAAGGTCACATCGTGCCCGGACCGACGAAGCAGGCCCCGCCCCCGCTGCAGGTGGACACCGCGCGCGTGGTGCTCGCCGGCACCGGTCTGTGGGCTATCGCCCTCGTGGCCCTGCTGCTGCTCGGCGACCGGGTCGACCGGATGTGGACCTGGACGTGCGTCGCGGCGATCGGGCTGGGGCTGCTGGGCCTGGGCATCATGCGCCTGCAGGGCCAGCTCCCCCGGCGCGACCGCCACCGGGACTGAGCAGCGCAGCCCCCTTCCAGGGGCCCGCCCCGAGCGTGCGAAGGGCGGGGAGGAAGGGGGTTCCTTCTTCAGTCGGTGAGGACGTCGAACCCGCCGGTGTCGTAGCGCGCCGTCCGGACGACCTCGGTCGTCTCGTCGACGACGAGCGTCGCCTGGCTGTGCGCCCCGCAGCCGTAATCGGCGGTGACGACGCGGCCGTCGGCGGGGGCGTAGGCGTTGCCGCACGCACCCACCTGCTGACGCAGGGAGCCGGCCAGGGGCAGGTAGAACCCGCAGGTCACGCACGGACCGGGCGCGTGCCGGGCCATGGAGGACTCGGGACCGAACTCCCCGGCCGTCCAGCGCCCGACCGCCTCGCCGCGGCCCTCCGCGGACATCACCCGCTCGCGGCCCAGCCCGAGCTCGAAGGCCACGACGCTGCCCTCGGGGTCGTCGGCCGAGTCGTCGTCGACGGTGTACGCGGGCGCGAGCCGGGGGTCGTCCTCGGTCGAGGGCAGGACGTCGCCGACCGAGAGGTCGCCCGGGCGCAGCCGCTCGTGCCACGGCACCCACGCCGGGGCCAGCAGCGCCGACTCGCCGGGCAGCAGCACGACCTCGTCGACGGTGACCTCGTCGTCGCCGGCCGCACGGGTGACGGTGACGGCCCAGTGCCAGCCGACGTAGCCGGGTAGACGGCTCTCGAAGCTGTGGGTGAGGACGCTGCCGAGCGCCTCGACGGGGACCTCGCCGGTCTCCGGCGCCACCGCCTCGGGCGTCGCGCCGAGGTGGTCGCCGACGACCTGCGGGTCGCCCGCGGTCTCGACCGCGGCGGCACGGGCCAGGTCCACCGCGGCCACCAGGGCGGGGTCGGGAACGGACCGTGCGTGTCCGGAGAAGTCGCTCACCCGGCCATTGTCCCTGACGAACCGCCCGCGGGGGTCGACCGGCTCCCGCGCACGGACTCGTGCGGCACCATGGACCCGTGCCCGCCTCCCGTCGTCCGCCCGGTTCGGGTCGGCGCGTGCGGTCCTCCGGGCGTTCCGAGCCGACCGGGCCCGACCGGATCGACACCACGCCCCTGGGCGTGCCCCGGCCCGGCGGGCCCTCGGACGACGCCGGTGGCTGGTGGCGACCGGACGAGCAACCGACGGACGTCGTGCCGCCGGTGACCTCCCCGGCTCCGAAGGTGACCGTGACCCGCGTGGCCGTGGCCCGCTCCCGCCAGCTCACCGCGGCCGCCGCCCACCGGGTGCAGGCGGCCAGCCGGGCCGACGGGGCTGCCGAGAGCGGCCTGACCCAGCTGTTGTGGGTCAACGCGCTCCACATGGCCGGTGACGCGATGGTCGCCGTCTCGCTCGCGGGCACCCTCTTCTTCGCGGCCGCCAGCGGCACCCAGCGCGGCAACGTGGCGCTCTATCTCCTGGTCACGATGGCGCCGTTCGCCGTCCTGGCGCCGGTGATCGGGCCGGCGCTGGACAAGCTCCAGCGCGGACGGCGCTGGGCGATGGCCGGCAGCCAGCTCGGCCGCGGCGTCCTCGCCCTCGTGATGATGAGCCACTTCCACGACCTGTGGCTCTATCCCTCGGCCCTCGGCGTGCTGGTCCTCTCGAAGGCGCACAACGTCCTGAAGGCTGCCGTCGTCCCCCGCGTGCTGCCGCAGGCCATGTCGCTGACGTCGGCCAACGCGCGCCTGTCGGTGTTCGGCCTGGCGACCGCGGCCGTGGCGGGCGGCATCGGCGCCGGCATCGCGAAGGTGCTGGGGTTCGACTGGGAGCTGGGCGCGACAGCGGCCGTGTTCCTCGTCGGCGGGGCGTTCGCGATCCGGCTCCCCCACCACGTCGACGTGCCCGGCGGCGAGCTGCCGGCCGACGTGCTGACCACCGCGGAGATCCCCGTCGGCAAGGGGCGCCGCCGCCGCGTCAGCCCGCACGTCGTCCTCGCCCTGCGCGCCAACGCGGCGCTGCGCGGCCTCGGCGGGTTCCTGACGATCTTCGCCGCGTTCCTCATCCAGGCCACCTTCCCGGGGGGATGGAAGGCGACCCTGGCCCTCGGTGCGCTCGCCCTGGCCGCGGGGGTGGGCAGCTTCGCCGGCACGGCCGCCGGCTCCCGGCTGCACGCCGCCGACCCCGACCGGCTCGTGCTGTTCTCCGCCGCCGCGGCCGCGGCCATCACGGTCGTGGCCGCGGTCTTCTACAGCTTCGCCATGGCCGCGGCCGTCGTGCTCGTCTCCTCGGTGACGAACGCGCTGGGCAAGGTCTCGCTGGACGCGATCATCCAGCGCGAGGTGCCGGAGAGCCTGCGGGCTTCCGCGTTCGCGCGCTCGGAGACCTGGCTGCAGCTGGCGTGGGTGGTCGGCGGCGCCTTCGGCATCGCACTCCCCCCGACCGGCTGGCTCGGTTTCACCGTGGCGGCCGGGCTGCTGGTGCTCACCGTCGGGTTGATCGTCTGGAGCATGTACCGCGCCACCCCGCGCCCGTTCCGCGAGGTCTCCCCGGACGCCCCGACGACCCCTGTGGAGCAGCGGTGGTCGTAGGCAGGTGCGCCGCTGCCCTGCTGCTGCTCGTCCTCGCCGGGTGCAGCCGCGGGCAGGCCGCGGCCCCGGAGGACGTCGACGTGGCGGTCGGTTCCCAGCAGGTTCCGGTCCACCCCACCCAGTTCTGCCTGGACGGGGACGGCAAGCGCTACGACACCACCCCGCCGATCATCGAGGTCTCCCCCGACTCGGCGATCACCCTGAAGGTGCCGGCGTCAGTGGCGGAGCGCGGCTGGAGCGTCCAGGTCTTCGACGAGAAGCTCGAGCAGGCGATCGGCGAGGTCGACGTCCCCGACGGCAAGCGGGTCTTCGACGGGATCAACACCTCCGACGTCGTCCCCCCGGCGTTCTACCTCGTCGTGGTCGAGAAGAAGGGTGGGGCCTGCGGGGAGTTCTCCGGCGCCTGGCCGGTCGGCTTCCTCCGTGCGGGCGGCGACGTCGGCGGGGCGCCGTCCAGCAGCGCCCCGCCGGCCGGTTAGGACTCCAGGTCCGACGCGACCGCGCGCAGCACCGACGCGACCTTGCGGGACTCCCCGCGGTCGGGGTGCCGCCCGCGGCGCAGGCCCTCGCCGACGTCGTCGAGCAGCTTGATGAGGTCCTCGATGATCGGGATCAGCTCGTCGGGCTTCTTCCGGCTGCGCTCCGCGACCTTGGCCGCCACCGAGGGCAGCGGGTCGAGGATGCGCACCTGCAGCGCCTGGTCACCGCGCTTGCCGGCGACGATGCCGAACTCCACCCGCTGGCCCGGCTTCAGCTCCGCCGTCCCCGCAGGGAGCGCGTCCTTGTGCACGAAGACGTCGGGGCCGTCCTCGCGCGCGAGGAAGCCGAAACCCTTCTCCGGGTTGAACCACTTGACCTTGCCGGTGGGCACGTTGGATTCCTCAGTCACTCGCTACCAGGGCCGGCACGCGGGCCGGAGGGACGACGGCGGCGTGGTGGCCGCACGCGCCCAGGTTAGTGCCGACGACGTCCCCGCCCTAGCCTGACCCGGTGCGCCCCGACCAGCAGCCTCCCGCGCACCCGGACTACCGGTTCACCCTCGCCAACGAACGCACCCTCCTCGCCTGGCTGCGCACCGGCCTGGCGCTCGTCGCCGGCGGGGTCGCCGTGGCGACCTACGCCCCTGACCTCGGGGTCCGCTGGGGCAGCGCCGCGGTGGCGTTCGCGCTGGTCCTGACCGGGCTCGGCACGGCCGTCGCAGGCTACCGCCGCTGGCGGGCCAACGAGGAGGCGATCGGCGCCGACCGGCCGCTGCCGGTCAGCCGGCTGCTGCCCGCGGTCGCCACGGCGGTCGCCGCCGTCATCACCGTGGTCGCCGTCCTCGTCGCCGTCCAGGTGATCGGCCGGTGAGCTCCCCGATGGAGACCCAGCCGGAGCGGACGGCGCTGTCCTGGCAGCGGACCGGCTTCGGGGCGCTGGCGGTGGCCGGGCTCCTGGCGCACAGCGCGATACGGAGCGGCTCGCCGGCCCTGCTGGTCGCGGGGTGCGTGGCGGCCCTCTGCGGGCTGGGCACCCTGGCCGGGTTGGCCCGAGTGCGCTACCGCCAGGTGCGCCGGAGCGTTGCCACGAGCACGGCCGTCTCTGCGCCGGGCATGGTCGCCGCGGTGACCGCCGTCGCGGTGGCCACCGCTGCAGCGGCCGCCGTCGGCGTGGTCGTCGCGTACTGACCGTGGTCACTCCCCCGGCCGCACGAGCCCCTGCTCGTAGGCGTAGCTCACGGCCTGGGCCCGGTCGCGGAGCCCGAGCTTGAGCAGGATGCGGCTCAGATAGGTCTTCACGGTCGCCTCGCTGAGGAAGAGCTCGGCCCCGACCTCCGCGTTGGAACGCCCCTTGGCCACGGCGCGGAGCACCTGCGCCTCCCGTTCGGTCAGTTGCGGGACCCGGCCGTCGCGGAGCCTCGGACGCCGGACGAAGTCGTCGACGAGCCGCCGCGTCAGCTGAGGCGCGAGCAACGTCTCGCCCGCAGCGGCCTGTCGCACGGCCTGCGCCAGGCGGGCGGGCGAGACGGTCTTCAGCAGGAAACCGCTGACGCCGGCACCCAGCGCCTCGTGGACGTACTCGTCCCGGTCGAACGTCGTCAGCATGACGACGCGGGGCGCATCGGGGAGCTGCAGGATCTGGGCAGCGGCGGCGATCCCGTCGAGGACGGGCATCCGGACGTCGAGCAGCACCACGTCCGGCCGCTCCTCGCGGCAGGCGGCAACCGCCGCGCGGCCGTCCGCGACGGCGGCCACGACCTGGAGATCGGGTTCAGCGTCGAGGAGGAAGCGGAAGCCGCTACGGATCAGTTCCTCGTCGTCGGCGATGACCAGGCGGATGGCCGGGGACGTCATGTGGTTCCCGGGGCGACCGGCAGGGACACGTGGACGCGGAAACCACCGCCGGCGGACCGGCCGGCCTCGAACGTGCCGCCGTGCAACAGCGCCCGTTCCCGCATGCCCACCAGACCGGTTCCGCCTGAGCGCGCAGGCACCGGACGCCCCCGGCCGTCGTCGCACACCTCGAGCTCGAGCTGTCGTGGGCCGTACCGCAGCCACAGCCGGGCGGTATCCCCGCCGGAGTGCCGCAGCACGTTGGTGAGCGCCTCCTGCAGGATCCGGTAGGCGGAGGCGTCGACGGCCGGCGCGAGCTCGCGCCGGTCGCCCTCGACCGTGCAGTCCACGCGGAGGCCCGCGGCCCGCAGGTCGTCCTGGAGCTGGCCGAGCCGGGCCAGCGACGGCGGTGGCGACGCGGGACTCTCGTCCGGCTGGGTGCGCAGCACCTGCAGGAGGAGCTCCAGCTCCTCGACCGCGCTGCGTCCGGCGCGCGCCACGTGCGCGAGTGCCGCCCGGGCCCGGGCGGGGTCGTTATGCAGCAGCCGGTCGGCCACCGACGCCTGCACCACCATGAGGGTCACGTGGTGGGAGATCACGTCGTGCAGCTCTCGCGAGATGCGGACACGTTCGTCGACGATCGCCTGCCGCGCCAGCTCCGCCTGGTGGGCGGCCAGGTCGTGCAGCGCGGCATTGCGCCGACGCAGAGCGGCGGCAGTCAGTCCCGCGGCCCACGGCCCGACGGTGACGACGGTCCAGAAGAGGTAGGCGCCGAGGTCGTCGAAGTCCGGCCGCCGCGCGGCCAGCACGAGCAACTCCAGCTGGCTGATCAGCAGCGCGGGAACGGCGTACCGGACGGCGGCGTGGGCGGACACCGTGTAGAGCGCGAGGACGAGCGCGAGGAACTCACCGTAGGTCGTGAAGCCGGTGCGGATGAACAGGTCGGGCACCAGGATGCCGCCCGCGACCAGCAGGAACGCCGGCCAGGGCGCGACGCGGCGCCAGGCCAGCGGCAGGACGCTGACCGGGAGGAGGACGGCGTCGAGCACGCGCGACTCGCCGGCGTCGAAGCTGCCCAGCCCGAACGCGATGTTGGCCCACCCGAGGAGGAGCAGCGCGAGCGCCGGCACCGCGTCGAGCACGGGAGGCCGCGCGGAGGCCGGGAGCGGTCGCACGGAGCCACGCTAGGGCGTGGAGGCCGGTTCCAGCAGCACCCTGCGTCGATCGGGTGATCACCCAGGGTTGACAGAACCATCGGCGCCGGGAGGACGACGGCGGCCGCACCGCGCTCCTAGCGTCGGCCGCTCCGATCGACGAACAGGAGCACTCGATGGCACCCACGCCCACCGCCGACCTGCAGGGACACGGCGACCTTCCGCTGAGCGGCCGCGCCACTGCCCTCGCCCTCGGCCTGAGCTGGGTGCCGATCGCGGTCGCCGAGACGCTGCTGGGTGATCTCGACGCACTCGACGACGTCGCCGCGATGGCCGGCGGCGCCGGCCGGATCGCGTCCGCCGGGCTGCTGCACGTCCTCTCGGGAGTGCTGCTCGCGTATGCCGCGGTCGGACTGCTCGCGCGGCTCCGCGGCCGGACCGGCGGCCGGATCGGCGCGACGCTGGTCCTGGTGCTCTCCACCTGCTTCGGCGCCTTCGGCATGCTGCACCTGCTGGCCCTGGAGACGACGGCCGCCGACCTGGATCCGGCCGCGATGAACGCGTTCCTCGACCGCCTCTCGGAGGCCCCGGGATGGTGGTCGGTGCCCGTCGGGGTCGTCGGCCTCCTGGGCATGCCCGTCGTGGCCCTGACCTGCCTGGCGCTGGCCCGGTCCGGGGCCGTCCGCTGGTGGGGCCCGGCCGTGGTCAGCGCGGCCGCGCTCGTGCACTTCGCCGGGCTCTCCGGCGCGCTCGAGATCGCCGCGCAGTGGGGAGTCGCCGCCGGCCTCACGATCGTGGCGTTCGACCTCACCGGCGCCGTCCGGAGCGTCCGGACCGCGCGCGCCGACGTCCGGGTCCCTGCCGGCGGCTGAGGCGACGGACGACCGGAGCTCAGGCGGCGGCCGGATCCTCGACGATCCCGAGCCGGTCCAGCAGTTGCAGGAAGACGGCCGCGAAGTCGTTGTCCGCGACCTCGCGGCCGACCGCGGCCCAGTCCACCTGCTCGCGCAGCGCGCGGGCCACCGGCAGCAGCCGGCCGAAGTCGCAGTAGTGCTCGTCGAGGGCGTGCAGCTTGGTGACGACGATGTCGGTGGCGGTCAGCACCGGCATGTGCACCGACAGGACGGGCAGGACGTCGGCGCGGTCGATCAGGTCCGACTCCACCGGGTGACCGCAGGTGCGCCAGAGCACGTCGACGAACGAGCCCCCCGCCACGACCTTGACCAGCCAGTCCTCGGCGGGTTCCTGCACCTCCAGCCCCGCGTCGGCCAGCGCCGTGGCGGCCCGCTCCGCCTCCGCCTCGGGGATGAGGAAGTCCGCGTCGTGGTCGGGTTCCGGGGCGCCCCGCACCCAGGCGGCGTACCCGCCGCACAGCGCGAACGGGACGTCGCCGTGCTTGAGCGCGACCGCGGTGCGCTTGAGGAGGTCGCGGATCTCGTCCCGGTCCGATGGCTGCACGCCGGTCCTGCTACCCGTCGGCGCCTGCGGCACGCACGAACACGGTAGAAGCGGCCCGGGCGGGGCACATGGCGGACGTGCGCATCGCGACCTTCAACATCCTGCACGGTCGTTCCCTGGACGACGGCGCGGTCGACATCGACCGGCTGGCCGCCGCCGTGAAGAGCCTGGACGTCGACGTGCTCGGGCTCCAGGAGGTCGACCGGGACCAGCCGCGATCGCTCGGCGCCGACCTCACGGCCGTGGCCGCCGAGGCGATGGGCGCCACCGAGCACCAGTTCGTCGCCGCCCTCGCCGGCACCCCGGGCGGCACCTGGATGGCCGCCACCGGTGACGAGCAGCCCGGCTCCGCCACCTACGGCATCGCCCTGCTGTCCCGCTACCCGGTCGTCTCGTGGCGGGTGATCCGGCTGCCGGCACTGCGGGTCAGTGTGCCGATGTGGTTCACCGGCTCGCGCAAGCCGGTCTGGGTGCGCGACGAGCCCCGGGTCGCGGTCGCCGCCGTCCTCGACGGGCCGTTCGGGGAGTTCACGGTCTGCACCACGCACCTGTCCTTCATCCCCGCCTGGAGCGCGCTGCAACTGAGCCGGCTCGTCCGGTCGCTCACCGGCACGCCGGAGCCGCTGGTACTGATGGGCGACCTCAACATGGGGCCGGCCCAGGCCACCCAGGTGACGGGCATGCGCGGAACCGGGGCCGCGCCGACCTTCCCGATCGACGAGCCCCGGCGGCAGCTCGACCACGTGCTGGTGCGCGGCGGGCTCCGGGCGACCGGTCCCGCCGAGACACCGCGCCTCGGGCTGTCCGATCACCGCCCGCTCGTCGTCCCCTGCGGGCCGGTCTGACCGTTACCCGACGACTCGCGTACCTGCCCCTCGTGCGTCACGATGCGGTCATGGCCAGCACCGGTTCAGCGCGCGTCTTCTCGCTCCTCGCCACGGTCGTCCGGGTCGTCTGCTCGGTCATCGCCGCGCTGATCGTCATCCACGCGGTCTTCGTGCTGTTCGAGGCGAACCCGACCAACCCGCTGGTGACGTTCACGGCCGGCTGGCGGGACACCTTCGGCTGGTTCACCAAGAACCTCTTCACGCCGTCGGACCCGAAGATCGCCGAGGCGATCAACGACGGGCTGGCCGCACTCATCTGGGTCGTCGCCGGCAGCCTGCTGTCGAAGCTGATCGTCCGGTTCACCCCGACGTCGTCGGACAAGGCCAAGGCGTAGCGGCGGTCGGTGCACCGACCGCCGTTCAGGCGTTCTTGATCGACGCCGCCGACTCCAGGCCGAGCTCTTCCACCGAGACCGTGCGCATCTCGACCTTGCGGATCTTGCCGGTCACCGTCATCGGGAACTCGTCGACGATCTTGACGTAGCGCGGCACCTTGTAGTGGGCGAGCTTGCCGGCGCAGAACTCGCGCAGCCCCTCGGCGGTGAGCGGCGGGGCCCCGGGGCGCAGGCGCACCCACGCCATGAGCTCCTCGCCGTAGCGCTCGTCCGGGACACCGATGACCTGCGCGTCGACGATGTCGGGGTGGCTGTAGAGGAACTCCTCGATCTCCCGCGGGTACACGTTCTCCCCGCCGCGGATGACCATGTCCTTGATCCGGCCGACGATGTTCAGGTAGCCCTCGGCGTCCATGACCGCGAGGTCGCCGGTGTGCATCCAGCGCGCGGCGTCGATGACCTCGGCGGTCTTCTCCGGCTCGTTCCAGTAGCCGAGCATCACCGAGTAGCCGCGGGTGCAGAACTCCCCCGGCTCACCGCGGGGCACGGTCAGGCCGGTCGCCGGGTCGACCACCTTGACCTCGAGGTGCGGGTGCACCTGCCCGACCGTCGACGTCCGGCGGTCCAGGTCGTCGTCGGCACCGGTCTGGGTGGACACCGGCGAGGTCTCGGTCATGCCGTAGCAGATGGTCACCTCCTCCATGCCCATCTCGGCGACCACCCGCTTCATCACCTCCACCGGGCAGGGCGAGCCGGCCATGATCCCGGTGCGCAGGGTGGAGAGGTCGTAGTCGGCGAAGTCGGGCAGCGCCAGCTCTGCGATGAACATCGTGGGGACGCCGTACAGCGACGTGCACCGCTCGTCCTGCACCGCCTGCAGCGTCAGGGCGGGGTCGAAACCGGGCGCCGGGATGACCATCGTCGCGCCGTGGGAGGTGGCCGCCAGGTTGCCCATGCCCATGCCGAAGCAGTGGTAGTAGGGCACCGGGATGCAGATGCGGTCGGCCTCGGTGTAGGTGCAGCCCTCGCCCACGAAGAACCCGTTGTTGAGCAGGTTGTGGTGGGTGAGCGTGGCGCCCTTCGGGAAACCCGTCGTTCCCGACGTGTACTGGATGTTGATCGGGTCGTCGGCCGACAGCTGGGTCTCCCGCTCGGCCAGCAGCGCCCGGTCGCCCGCCCGGCCGGTGTCCATCAGCTGCTCCCAGTCGGGGTCGCCGATGAAGAGCACCTCACGCAGGTCGGGGCACTCGCCGCGCACCTCGGCCACCATGGCCCGGTAGTCGCTGGTCTTGAACTGCGGGGCGCTGACCAGCACCGAGATGCCGGCCTGCTTCAGCACGTAGGACAGCTCGTGCGTGCGGTAGGCCGGGTTGATGTTGACCAGGATCGCGCCGAGCTTCGCCGTCCCGTACTGGACGAACGCCCATTCGGCGCAGTTGGGCGCCCAGATGCCGACCCGGTCGCCCTTCTGCACACCCAGGGCGTCCAGCCCCAGGGCGCAGGCGTCGACCTCGGCGAGGAACTCCGGATAGCTCCACCGGCGGCCCGTGGCGCACTCGACCAGCGCCTCGTGGGCGCCGACCCGCGCTGCCGTCCGATCCAGGTTGGCCCCGATCGTGTCGCCCAGCAGGGGGACCGTGGAGGTCCCGCTGCTGTAGGACGGCAGCGCAGGAGTGGACATGGGTGCCTCGTTCCTTTGGAGTCGGCCCTTCTGCAGGGTCCCGCTGCGAGCAGTGGGGGGCAGGAGGGCCCTTCAGTCGACCAGCTGCACGCCGGCCCGGTTGGGCTTGTCGGTCGGGTGCGCGTAGCGGATCGCGCTCACCGGCAGCGGGAAGCTGTGGTCCTCACCGAACGGCGAGAGCGGCCCGGCGACCGACGCGGAGAGCTCCGTCAGCGGGGGGCCGCCGCCGTCGGACTCCCCCCAGGTCGGCTCCACCAGGTGCACGTTCTTCGCCTTGCGCTTGGCCATCTCAGCTCCGGATCTCGGGGACGTCTCGCCCCATCTTCTCGCGCCGCGTCTCCGGTGTCTCCCCTAGCCACGCGGAGGGTGCTCCGACCGGGTAGTTGCCGGGACGACGTAGCGTGGACCGGATGCCTCCGGAACCTCCAGCGACGCTGGCCGCCTGGCTGCGCACCCGCAGCGACGAGCAGCTGGCTGCGCTGTTGGTGGCCCGCCCCGACGTCGCCCGTCCCGCCCCCTCCGATGTCGTCGCGCTGGCCAGCCGGCTCGCCGTCCCCGTCTCGGTCGACCGCGCCCTCGACGAGCTGGACGCGGCGACCCTGCAGGTCCTCGACGTCGTCCTGCTCGCGCCCACCGACGGAGTCACGGCGGACGAGCTTCCCGCGGCGCTCCCCGAGCTGCCGGACGACGTCCTCGTCGCCGCGCTCGACCGGCTGGCCACGCGGGCCCTGCTGTGGGGCGACGAGCTGCTGCGCGCGCCGGACCCCGTGCGCCGCGCCGTCCGGCACCCGGCAGGGCTGGGCCGGCGGGCGGCCGAGCTGCGCCTGCAGCTGCCGGCCGACCTCGACGTCGCCCTCGGCGAGCTGGATCCCGAGGAGCGCGCCGTGCTGGAGCGGCTCGCCGGCGAGCGCCCGGTCGGTCACCTGCCGGACGGGCCGGCGGACGGCGCCCGCACGCCGGCCCGGCGGCTGCTCCAGCGGGGCCTGCTGGCCCGCATCGACGCGCTCAACGTCGAGCTGCCCCGCGAGATCGGCCTGCGCCTGCGCGGCGACCGCCCCTACGGCCCGCCGCGGCTGCGCCCCGAGCCTGCGCTCACCACCCACGAGCAGGGCTCGGTGGACCGGCGCGCGGCCGGGGCGGCGCTGGAGAGCGTGGGCAAGGTCGGCGAGCTGCTGGCCGTCCTGGAGGAGGAGCCGGCCGGGCTGCTGCGCAGCGGCGGCGTCGGGGTGCGCGACCAGAAGCGGCTGGCGCGGGTGCTGCACGTCGGTGAGCCCGAGGCGGCCTGGCTGCTCGAGCTGGCCTACGCCGCCGGGCTGCTCGACGTGGGCGGCCCGCACCGCGACGAGTGGCTGCCCACCCGCACCTACGACGTGTGGCGCGAGCAGGACCTGCCGGACCGGTGGGCGGCCCTCGCCGTGGGCTGGCTGGCCGGGGTGCGGCTGCCGTCGCTGGTCGGCCAGCGGGACGTGGCCGGCAAGGCCGTGAACCCGCTCTCCCCCGATCTGGTGCGCCACACGGCACCGGCGATCCGCCGCTCGGCGCTCACCGTGCTGGCCGAGTTCCCGCCGGGTTCGGGGCTGGCCGGCGACGACCTGGTGGCCCTGCTCCGCTGGCGGACCCCCCGGCGGGCCGACCGGCTCGCGCCGGTGACGGCGATGCTCGCCGAGGCCGCGCGCCTGGGCGTCGTCGTCGGCGGCGTCCTGTCCACCGCCGGCCGCGGCCTGCTGGCCTCCGGCGAGGACGGCGCGGGCGACGGCATGCGGGGGCTGCTGCCCGAGCCGGTCGACCACGTGCTGGCCCAGCCCGACCTGTCGCTGATCGCGCCGGGGCCGCTGGTCGCCGAGCTGGCCGACACCCTCGCCGTCGTCGCGGACGTCGAGTCCTCCGGCGGCGCCACGGTCTTCCGGGTCTCGGAGTTCAGCGTGCGGCGCGCGCTGGACTCGGGCTGGTCGGCGACCGACCTGCACGACTTCTTCTCGAAGGCCTCGCGCACCCCGGTGCCGCAGGCGCTGGACTACCTCATCGACGACGTCGCGCGGCAGCACGGCCGGCTCCGCGTCGGGGCCGTCGAGTCCTACGTCCGTTCCGACGACCACGGGCTGTTGTCGCAGGTGCTCAACGACCGGCGCGCGGCGGCGGCGGAGCTGCGGCGGCTGGCCCCGGGCGTGCTGGTCAGCGGCCTGGGCGCCGACGAGGTGCTCACGGTGCTCCGCGAAGCCGGGTACGCCCCGGCCGGGGAGAACCCGGGCGGCGCCGTCCTCACCCGGCCCCCCGCCCGTCCGCGGGCAGCCGGACGACGGACGGGCACCGAGCACTCTCCCCTCCCGCGGCCGCTCACCACCGACGAACTGGATGCCACCGTGCGGCAGATGCGCGCCGGCGACGCGGCGCTGGCCGCCCGCCGCGGCGAGGCGGTCCGGCAGATCCCCGGCGTGACCACGGCGAGCACGCTGGAGCTGCTCTCCCGGGCGGTCAGCGCGGGGCTGCCGGTCTGGCTCGGCTACGTCGACGCCCAGGGCAGCGGCAGTCAGCGGGTGGTGCGCCCGGTGTCCCTGGCCGGCGGCTTCCTGCAGGGCTACGACGAGCGGCGGGGAGAGAACAGCACGTTCGCGGTGCACCGGATCACCTCGGTCGCACTCGTCGAGGAGGACCAGGGGGCTTCCCCGGCGCAGTAAAGTTGATCTCCCCAACATCTTGGGCGGGAGGCCCACATGACGGAGACCGTTGCCGATCGGCTGGCGGGAGCGCTCGCCGTCGTCCTCGGCGTGGAGCGGCTGCCGGTCCGGCTGACCGCCTGGGACGGCAGCACGGCCGGGCCCGAGGACGCCCCGGAGGTCGTCGTCCGCTCGCCGCAGGCCGTGCGCCGGCTGGTGTGGGCGCCGGGTGAGCTCGGCCTGGCCCGCGCCTACGTCGCCGGAGAGCTGGACGTGGCCGGCGACGACCTGTACGCGGCGTTCGCGGCGCTGAGCTCGTCGGGCCGCCTGGCTCCCGGGCAGTCGGGCGGGCCCTCGGTCGCCGACCGGGTGTCGCTCGTGCGGACCGGGCTGGCCCTCGGCGTCGTCGGGCGCGAGCCCGCGCCGCCGGCGGAGGAGGTCCGGGTCCGCCGGTACGGACGGCGGCACAGCCGCCGGCGCGACGCGGCCGCGGTCTCGCACCACTACGACGTCGGCAACGACTTCTACCGGCTCGTGCTCGGGCCCTCGATGGTCTACTCCTGCGCCGTCTGGGACGACGAGTCGGTGGGCCTGGAGGTCGCGCAGGAGGCCAAGCTCGACCTGGTCTGCCGGAAGCTGGCGCTGCGCCCGGGCATGCGGCTGCTCGACGTCGGCTGCGGGTGGGGCAGCCTCGCCCTGCACGCGGCCCAACGCTACGACGTGCAGGTCGTGGGCATCACGCTGTCCCAGGAGCAGGCAGCGCTGGCCCGCAAGCGCGTGGCCGAGGCCGGGCTGACGGAGAAGGTCGACATCCGGGTGCAGGACTACCGCGTGATCGACGACGGCCCGTTCGACGCGATCAGCTCGGTCGGCATGGCCGAGCACGTCGGCCGCGGCAAGCTGCCCGGCTACGCGCAGAACCTCGCGGCGCTGCTGCGCCCCGGCGGACGGCTGCTCAACCACGCGATCTCCTGGGACGCCGGGGAGACGACCTGGGAGGACGACAGCTTCATCGCCCGCTACGTCTTCCCGGACGGCGAGCTGGTGAGCATCGGCGACATGCTCAACGCCCTGACGACGGCCGACCTCGAGGTGATCGACGTCGAGGCGCTGCGCCGGCACTACGCGCTGACGCTGCGCGCGTGGGTGCGCAATCTCGAGTCCTCCTGGGACGAGGCGGTGGCGCTGACCAGCGAGGGCCGCGCCCGGGTGTGGCGGCTCTACATGTCGGCGAGCGCCCTCGGCTTCGAGGAAGGAAAGATGGGTCTGAACCAGGTGCTCCTGCAGCGGCGGGGCGCCACCCCACCGCCGCTGCACCGCGACTGGACCTGACCCGCCGCGTCTGACGCCACCGAGCGGCGGTTTGTGCACTAACCGTCGCGCGGTCACTGGCACAGACCGCCGTCGGGGTCAGCTCGGGATGGCAGTACCGGGAAGTCTCGGTCGCCCCTCACGGTTACGGTGGAGAGTCCCCCTTTCTCCCCCCGAAGGAACAGCCACGCGTGAGTGACGGCCCGCTGATCGTCCAGTCGGACAAGACCCTGCTCCTCGAGGTCGACCACCCGCTGGCCAAGAACTGCCGCGCGGCGATCGCCCCGTTCGCGGAACTGGAGCGCTCCCCGGAGCACGTGCACACCTATCGGGTGACGCCACTGGCGCTGTGGAACGCCCGCGCCGCCGGTCACGACGCCGAGCAGGTCGTCGACGCGCTGGTGCGGTACTCCCGCTACCCGGTGCCGCACGCGCTGCTGGTCGACATCGCCGACACGATGGACCGGTTCGGCCGGCTGACCCTGGCGAACAACCCGGTGCACGGGCTGGTGCTCACCACCTCCGACCGGGCCGTGCTCGAGGAGGTCATCCGCTCCAAGCGGGTGGCCCCCATGCTGGGCGCGTGGATCGACGACGACTCGATCGTCGTCCACGCCTCCGAGCGCGGCCGGCTGAAGCAGGCGCTGCTCAAGATCGGCTGGCCGGCCGAGGACCTCGCCGGCTACGTCGACGGCGCCGCGCACCCGATCGAGCTCGACCAGTCGAACTGGCATCTGCGCGACTACCAGCAGGAGGCCGTCGAGGGCTTCTGGGCCGGCGGCTCCGGCGTCGTCGTCCTGCCCTGTGGCGCCGGGAAGACGCTGGTCGGCGCCGCGGCGATGGCCGAGGCGAAGGCGACCACGCTGATCCTGGTGACCAACACCGTCGCCGGCCGGCAGTGGAAGCGCGAGCTGGTCGCGCGGACGTCGCTGACCGAGGAGGAGATCGGCGAGTACTCGGGCGAGCGCAAGGAGATCCGCCCGGTCACCATCGCCACCTACCAGGTGATCACCACCCGCCGGAAGGGCGAGTACCGGCACCTGGACCTGTTCGACGCCCAGGACTGGGGCCTGATCGTCTACGACGAGGTGCACCTGCTGCCCGCGCCGATCTTCCGGCTGACCGCGGACCTGCAGTCCCGTCGCCGGCTCGGGCTCACCGCCACGCTCGTGCGCGAGGACGGGCGTGAGGACGACGTCTTCTCCCTGATCGGGCCCAAGCGCTACGACGCGCCGTGGCGCGACATCGAGGCGCAGGGCTACATCGCCCCGGCCGAGTGCATCGAGGTGCGGGTGTCGCTCGACGACGAGGAGCGGATGACCTACGCCGTCGCCGAGCCCGAGGAGCGGTACCGGATCGCGGCCACCGCGCAGTCGAAGCTGCCGGTGATCCGCCGGGTGCTCGAGCGGCACCCGAACGAGCCGTCGCTGGTGATCGGCGCCTACCTCGACCAGCTCGAGGAGCTCGGCACCGCGCTCGACGCGCCCGTCATCCAGGGCTCGACGACCAACAAGGAGCGGGAGAAGCTCTTCGACGCCTTCCGCAACGGGGAGATCCGCACGCTCGTCGTCTCGAAGGTGGCCAACTTCTCGATCGACCTGCCGGAGGCCGCGGTCGCCGTCCAGGTGTCCGGCACGTTCGGGTCGCGGCAGGAGGAGGCCCAGCGCCTCGGCCGGGTGCTGCGCCCGAAGGCCGACGGCCGCCAGGCGCACTTCTACACGGTGGTCAGCCGCGACACCCTGGACGCGGAGTACGCCGCCCACCGGCAGCGCTTCCTCGCCGAGCAGGGCTACGCGTACACGATCGTCGACGCCGCCGACCTGGCCGGCCTCGGCGAGGTCAATGGCCCCGACTGGACCGACGAACCCGCCGACTGAACGAAGCGTGTGCGCCCACGCCCCGTTTTGCGCCCGGAAATGGGTGGTGGGCGCACACGCTCACCGCAGGTCGAGGGCCATCAGCGCCCGGCCGACCCCGGTCCCCCGTGCCGACGGTGCGGTCTGCAGGCGGGTCACCCGGCCCCAGTGCGACACGACCGGGTCGGCGTTGCCGGTGAGCAGCAGCCAGCCGGCGACGTCGTCGTCCGTCGTGGCGACCAGCAGTCGGCTCAGCCGCGGGTGCAGGCCGTCGACGATCTGGCGCATCACCGGCGCGACGACGTCCTCGGTCACGGGTACCTCTTCGGCGAACCCGACCGCTCCCCCGGCGTTCACGACGTCCCGCCAGCACTCCGTCAGCGCGCGGTGCAGCTGGTCGGAGACGTCGTCAGGCCGGCTCAGCCACTGCAGTCGGAGATCGCTCCCGCTCACCTCCGCAGCCTGTCAGCCGCCGCGGGCACCGAGCGCATCGGAGTAGAAGCGCAGGTAGTCGGGCAGATGGGCCGACCAGTAGGGCCGCCCGTGCTGACCGGGGGCGGGATGCCACAGAACGTGCGCGCCGAGGCGACGTAGTTGCCTCGCCAGGGCCGCGTCGTCGTCGTACAGGCCGTCGCTCTCGCCCACGTCGAGGTAGATCGGGATCTTCGCCTGCGCGAGCGCCTCGGGCGAGCGTGGAACCGTGGTGCTGTGCCCACCCACCGCGCCGACCAGTGACGGGTGCGCCGCCGCGAACTCGAGGGCGTGCCGTCCGCCGAGGGAGACCCCGCCGACGGCCCGGCCGGTGCGCTCGGCCCGCGTGCGCCATCGGTGGTCGACGTCCGGGATCAGCTCGGCGGCGAGGTAGTCGTCGAAGCTCCTCGTCGCATGGCCGTCGCCGTCGAACTTCGGCCCGCCGTCGACCAGCACGAGCAGCATCGGGCCGACCGTGCCCGACCCGAGAGCCTCCTCCATGGCCTCCTGGATGCCGAGTTCGAGAAAGAAGCTGACGGTGTCCGATCCGCCGTGCAGCAGGTAGACGACGGGGTAGCGCCGCTCGGGGTCCAGGCCGTACCCGGGCGGCAGGTAGATCGTGTAGTCGCCGTGGGCGCCGAAGCTGCTGCCGGCCAGGTGGACGTCCTCGACCTCGCCCCGCGGGCCGGGGACCACCGTGGCGGCCAGCGCCGGCAGGGACGGACCGGGCGGGCTGGCCTGCGCGCCACACCCGCCGAGGCCGGCGACGATGACTGCGGCGCCCGCGAGCGCTCGTAGACGGTGGTGCCGCACGCGTCCAGGATGCGCCGGAGGCTGGGACGGAGCGTCCCGGGCCGACTCGTGCGGCCGTTGGGGAAGCCGGGGCCGCCGGGGCGTGACGTGACGGTCCGCCACGAACATGAGGATCGCCACACGCATCGGGGCTGACATCGATATGCGCTGGTCAGCGCCCTGCGGACCACGCCTATACGTCGCCTTCGGGGAGGCGCGCGGGAGGCGATCGGTTGGGCGTGTTGCCTCCGCGGACCGCAGAATGGGTCCCGATATGGGGAGTGCAGCACGAGCGGAGGCCCTGAGCCCGCAGACGATGAGCCGGCCGCTCCGAGCGTGGCAGCAGGCCGCCCTCGAGCAGTACGAGCAGCAGTCCCCGAAGGACTTCCTGGTCACCGCTACACCCGGCGCGGGCAAGACGACCTTCGCGCTGACGCTCGCCGCGCGGCTGCTCTCCCGCCGCGAGGTCGCGCGGGTCATCGTCGTCTGCCCGACCGACCACCTGCGTCTGCAGTGGGCCGACGCCGCCGACCGGCTGGGCATCGTGCTCGACCCCGGCCTGACCAACGCCGTCGGCCCGGTGCGTGCGGGCACCCAGGGTTACGTCACCACCTACGCCCAGGTCGCCGGCAAGCCGATGCTGCACGCGGCGCGGGCGACCTCGCTCAAGACGCTGGTCATCCTCGACGAGGTGCACCACGCCGGTGACGGCCTGTCCTGGGGCCAGGCGTCGGAGGAGGCGTTCGGCCGCGCCGCCCGCCGGCTCTGCCTGACCGGGACGCCGTTCCGCACCAAGCCGGACGAGCGCATCCCGTTCGTCCGGTACGAGGAGGACAGCTTCGAGGGGCAGGGCGGGCTGGTCAGCCGCGCCGACTACACCTACGGCTACAAGGAGGCGCTCGCGGACTCCGTCGTCCGTCCGGTCGTCTTCGCCGCCTACACCGGGACGTCGCGCTGGCGGAACTCCGCCGGCGAGGTCGTGGCCGCGTCGCTGTCGGAGGCCGGCACCAAGTCGGTGGAGATGCAGGCGTGGCGGACGGCGCTGGATCCCAAGGGCCAGTGGGTGCCGCACGTGATCGCCGCGATGGACGACCGGATCACCCACCTGCGCGAGAACGGCATGCCGGACGCCGCCGGGCTGATCCTCGCCAGCGACCAGGACGACGCCCGCGACTACGCCAAGATCGTCCGCCGGGTGACCGGCAAGGCCGCTGAGCTGATCCTGTCCGACGACCCGAAGGCGTCGAAGAAGATCGAGCGGTTCGCCACGGGGTCGGCCCGCATCGCCGTGTGCGTCCGCATGATCTCCGAGGGCGTCGACGTGCCGCGGGCCGCCGTCCTGGCGTGGATGACCTCCTACCGGACGCCGCTGTTCTTCGCCCAGGCCGTCGGCCGCGTGGTGCGTTCGCGGGCCCCGCACGAGTCGGCGACCGTGTTCCTCCCGGCCGTGCGCCCGCTGCTCTCCCTCGCCGCGTCGATGGAGGAGGAGCGCAACCACGTCATGCCTCCGCCGAAGACGGAGGTGGGTGACGAGCTCGATCTCGAGCCGCTGCCGCCGAAGGAGAAGGACCCGGACGGACTTCCGCAGTGGGAGGCACTGGAGGCCGACGCGCGGTTCGCGCACGTGCTGCACAGCGGGACGGCGCACACCGGTGAGGGCTCCGGCCCGACCGTGGTGGTGGGCGAGGAGGACGAGGAGTTCCTCGGCATCCCGGGCCTGCTGACCCCGGCGCAGACCGCCGAGCTGCTGTCCAAGCGGGACGAGGAGCTCCGGCTGCGGATCGCGCAGAGCCACCGCGACCACGGCGAGGACTTCCTGATCGTCGAGGACCACCCCGACGAGAACGACGCCGGCCGGTCGTGGCGCGACGCCGCCGAGCTGCGCCGCGAGATCAACCGGCTGGTCAACCGGGTGGCTGCGCGCACGTCACAGCCGCAGGCGGTGGTGCACACGCAGCTGCGGGCCTCGGTGCCGGGGCCGCCGTCGGCGTCCGCCTCGGTCGACGTCCTGCGCGCCCGCCGCGAGCGCCTCCGCACGATGCTCTGAGCCGAAGTCGTCCTCTGGTCGGCGGAATGTCCTTCCGGGCTCCCATGCGACGCAATCGAGTCCGTGTTCCTCGATCGACGCCCTGTTCCCGGCCGACGTCACGGGGTGGACGAGCGGCACTCCAGAACCTTCGGCTCGGGCAGCGTTGAACCGGAGATGCCCGGAATGGCGAGGGTCATGGGCCTCTGTGGTTCAACGATCGGCGAGCAGGCCGCGCTGGGCAGCGATCGCCACGGCTTCGGTGCGGCCACTCGCGCCGAGCTTCGCGATGATGTTGCTGACGTGGACGCTCGCCGTCTTCTCGCTGATGTACAGCTCGGCGCCGACCTGCTTGTTGGTGCGCCCCTGTGCGAGCAGGGCCAGCACCTCGGCCTCCCGGGGCGTGAGCACTGCCGCGATGCCGGCCGGGCGGACGCCGGGGAGTGCGACGTCGAGCCGGCCGCGCCGCACCAGCGCCTCGACCGCCGTCCGCAGTGGCCCGGCCCTGAGCCGGACGGCCACCTCGTGCGCCGCGCCTGCCTGCTCGGAGGCGCCCGCACGGTCGCCGGTGGCCAGCAACGCCTCGGCCAGCCGCCACCGCGAGCGAGCCTCCTCGTACGCGTGCCCGAACCCGAACGCCTCGACGGCGGCCCACCACAGCTGAGGTGACGCGTCGCCGTGCAGGCGCGCGTCCTCGGCGTCGACCCGCGCCAGCCAGGCGACCGCCTCCATGCCGAGCGGTCCGTACGCGGCGCCGTAGATGTCGACCGCGGACCGCGCGATGACGACCAGCTCCTCCCCGGCGGTCACCCACCGCTCGGCGCTGCCGCTGTCGCCGACCAGCCGGGCCCCTGCCGCCGCGTCGGCCACCGGCGCCAGCGCCGTCCCGACCAGGCGCAGGACGCCGAGGTGGTCGTCGGGCCACTGCGCCTGCAGCCGGCGGCAGGCGACCAGCGCGGCCTCCACGGCGCGGCCCGGGTCGCCGTCCCAGGCCGCCAGGTCGATCTCCGCGCCGGCCGTCACCAGGCCGAGCAGCACGTGCTCGTGCAGGCGCGGGATGAGCGCCGTGGCCCACGCCAGCCGTTCCCGGGCCGCCGGATCGCCGCGGCCGACCTGCACCAGCAGGCCCGCGGCCCGCACGTGCGCCGCCATCTCGGGCACCCGCGCCAGGAGGTCGGCCTCGGCGAGGCTCGCGTCCCAGTCGCCGGCCAGGTAGAGGGCGGTGACGTGCAGATGCCGCAGCTCCGCGGGATAGAACGACCACTCGATGCCGAGGTCCCGCGCGTGCGTCGTCGCCCGGCGCGTCCAGGTCAGGGCCTCCACGATGTCGCCGCCTTCGAACGCGACGCTCGCGCGGTTGTACAGAACCCGCATCTCGACGTCCAGGTCGCCGGAGCGGCGGGCCCGCTCGAGGGCCTCGTCCAGCCGGTGTCGCACCTCCGCCGGATCGGTGTCGGGGCGCACCCGCAGCTGGGAGACCGCGGTGTCGGACCAGGCGCTGTCCAGTCCGAGGACGTCGGCCGCGGCGAGCGCTTCATCGGCGGCGGCGTCACCTTCGGCCATGAGACCCACGGTGTAACTCATGCGGGCATGGGTCGCCGCCGCCCAGGTACGCACCTCGGACGGCGGATCGGCCGGCACCAGCGCCATGGCGGCCGAGCTCTCGCGGTGGGCCCCGGCGTCGTCCTCGACGCGGACCATGGCCTGCGCCAGCGTGTAGTGCACGCGCGCCCGCACCGCGGCCGGCGAGTCCGGCCCGAGCTCGTCCAGCGCCGAGCGGAGCAGCGCGACGGCCCAGTGGGGCTCCCCCGCCGTCCGCGCGGCCGCGGCCGCCTCGAGGAGCAGCGCCACCTGGTCGCGTCCGGCCCGTTCGGCGGCGTCGGGCACCACCGACCACAGCGCGAGCGCCTCCTTGAGGTGCATCAGCTGCTCGGCGGGAGCCCCGACGTTGCAGGCGTCCACCGCTGCCTCGAGGGAGGCGCTGAACGCGCGCGGCAGGTCGTTGCTCTCCCGGGCATGGTGCGCGCGCTCGGCGGCCGTGCCTGCGCCCGGGTTCTCCGCGAGGTAGGTGGCGATCGACGCGTGCAGCCGCACCCGCTCGCCGGGCAGCAGGTCGGCCAGGACGGCCTCGCGGAGCAGGGCATGCCGGAAGCGGTAGCGGCCGTCGTCTGAGACGACGAGCAGATGGTGGTGGACGGCCTCGGCCAGCGCCTCCTCCAGCACGCCCGTGGCGAGCCCGCCGACCGCCGCGACCAGTTCGTGCCGCACCCGCCGGCCGGCCACGGCTGCGATCCGGAGCACCTGCTGGGCCGCCTGCGATCGCTGCTCCACCCGCGCCAGGAGCACGTCGGTGAGCCCGAGCGGCAGGGTCTCGCCCTGCAGGCCCGCGGCCAGCAGCTCCTCGGCGTAGAACGCGTTGCCCTCCGCTCGGGCCACCACGTCGTCGACCGTCGACTCGGGCACGCCCCCGGCGGCGAGCTCGCGGACCAGAGCTGCCACGTCCGCGTCGGGCAGCGGTGCCAGATCGATCCGCTCGACGATCGGGAGTCGGACGAGCTCAGCCAGCAACGGACGGAGCGGATGCCGGCGATGCAGGTCGTCCGCGCGGTAGGACGCGACGACGAGCACCGAGTCGTCGACCAGCCGGGACAAGAGGTAGCGGAGCAGGTCACGACTGGACCGATCGGCCCAGTGGACGTCTTCCAGCACGATCACCAGCGGTGCCGCCGCAGCGAGCTCGCAGATGAGTCCGGCGACCGATTCGAAGAGCTGGAGCCGGCCGTCGTCCACCGGCTGCGGCGTCGCCCGGTGCGACAGCGGACGGCTGAGCTCACGCCCCTCACTCGGCGGTGACACCGGTGGCGGCCCGGAGGCCCGGCCCGCGAGCAGGCCCATCAGGAGTGGATTCGCCGCGGCGTCGGGTGCGAGCTCGGGGTCGCCGGCGACCGGCCGCAGCAGGTCGACGAACGGCAGGTAGGGCAGCCCGACGTCCCCGAGGTCGACGCAGTGGCCGGAGAGGACCCGGACGCCGCGCTCGGTCGCTCGCGCGGTGAACTCGTCGAGCAGCCGGGTCTTGCCGACCCCGGCGTCGCCGGCGAGCAGGACGGCGGAGCTGTGCCCCTCGGCCGCCCGCTGGACGTGCGCCAGCAGGCGGCCGAGCTCCTCGGCCCGGCCCACGATCGGGGCGTCATCCCAGCGCGGCACGACATCGATCGTGGCACGCCCCTCCGACAGGGCCGCCACGGACGTCGCGGGGATCAGCGGCGACGTCGGCGGGGGCGGAACCAGGCGCCTCGACGTCCGGAGCCGCCCGTGAGGGCCGCCTCCTCCAGCAGCTGCCGCCGGTAGGCGAGCTCCTCGTCGAGAGCGGGGTTGGGCTGGCGCGGTGACATGACATTCCCTTCGTCGTCCGGAGTGGACGACGACGACGTTCGGCCTAAGGGGTGCCCCCTGGCATCGGGCGTTCACGCAGTCCTGGCCGCTGCATGGGGCTGAGACCCCTCAGACCCACCCGATCGAGGGATCCGTCGAGGTCAGACGATTGGAACTAGTGCGCTGAGGGCATGGTCCGCAGCGCGGCGCCCGCCGCCGGTCCGGCATGCGCAATCCCCCGCCGGACCCCCACGAAGGGAGTCATCATGCGGCTCGGAACGTCGATCGTCCTCATCGCGCTGGGTGCGATCCTCACCTTTGCGCTGAACGTGAGCGTCTCCGGGGTGAACCTGGACGTCGTTGGCTGGATCCTGATGATCGTCGGTGCCCTGGGCATCGTCCTCGAGCTGGCCGTCTGGGGACCGCGCACCCGGCGTCGGGTCACCCACAGCGAGGGCTACGCGGCTCCGGCCGACGCCCCCGTCCGGCGCAGCACCACCGAAGAGACCTACTGATCCACACCGGCGTAGCCGCGACAGCCCCCGCCCTCACGGAGGACGGGGGCTGTCGCGTGTCATGAGCAGGTCCGGACCGGATGACGGCCGCCTCGCGGCGAGATGCACAACCCGGCTCCAGCCCCCGACCGAGGTCGGGGCGGTATTCCGTGAAGGCGTAACCAAATGGCACCCGGGGGCACGATGCACCCGGCCCGGACACGAGCAAGTCTACGCGCCAACGGGAGCACGGTCCTGTCGCGCCGAGTGGGCCCGGAGGGTCCGCGCAGGCGCGACGAACGCGCTCAACCCTGCTCGGGAACGGCTCGTGGCCGCGGTGCGATGCGATGCGGAGGATCGCAATGTCATGGCCGCGGTGTCGTCCGGAGGACGACGATGTCAATTGAAGCCGCGGTCGTCCTGCTTCAGCGCGGTGTCGACGGTCAGCGCCGAGGCCACGACCAGGCTCGCCAGCGGATCGGGCAGCCGGTAGTGCACGAGGACGACGTAGCGGTCGGCGGTGGTGAACAGCGTCCGCGCCAGGCCTTCCCACTTCTTCGTGATGCGGGCGACCTCCGTCCCCGCCGCGTCGGTGATCGAGAAGTCCCAGGCCCGCCAGTTCTCGGCCTGGATCGCGCCGACGAGCTGCCCGCCGGCGACCAGGTCGAACCGGATCTTGCCGAACACGTTGGCCTGCACGATCTCGCCGATCGGTGAACCGTCCGGCCGCTGCACCAGTACGCGCGACTTCATCACCTTGGCCGGCCGGGTGAGCACGAGCACCGGGCCCCGGGCGTCGCGCACCTCCAGGTGGTGGGTCATGAACTGGTCGAGGTTGGAGACGAACCGCATCGCCTTCTTCAGTCCGCTCTGCCCGACCTGGACGACGACCCCGATCTGCTGGCCCTCGCCGTCGTAGACCGCGTACTCGTTGGTCAGCTCGATCAGCTTGGTCTTCTGGGAGACCAGCAGGACGGGCTGCTCGAAGAGCGAGGGGCCGACGCCGGGCGGGGGTGGCGGAGGAACGGCTGAGGACGGCGGAGGCGGCGGAGGCGGAGGCGGGGGCGGCGGGGTCGCCTCCTGGACGTGGTCGGTCCACCCCTGCCCGTCCCACCAGCGGGTTCCGGCGGTGCCGGCGGGATCGGGGTACCAGCCTGGTGGAGGCGGCGGCTGAGTCACGGCGGGAAAGCTAGCGCCCCGGGACGTCCGCGGGGGCGCAGCGGCGCGTGCCAGACTCGCGACCATGTCGGACCTCTCCGCCGGCTCGCTGGTCGGGTTCGAGGCCTGGGCCCTCCTCGCGGGCGACTCCCCCACCTCGCGCACCGAGTGGGCCGCCGTCGTCGACGCCTGGAGCCAGCCGCACCGCCGGTACCACGACCTCGCCCACCTGGCCGCCGTCCTGGGGATCGTGGGTGCGCTACCGGGCGCCGAGGATCCCGACGCCGTCCGGCTGGCCGCCTGGTACCACGACGTCGTCTACGAGCCCGACCGCACCGACAACGAGCAGGTCAGTGCGGCCCGGGCACGCGTCGGGCTGCGCGGGCTGGTCCCGGACGCCCGCCTCGACGAGGTGGAGCGGCTCGTGCTGCTCACGGCGGCCCACGATCCCGGGCCAGACGACGCCAACGGCGCGGTGCTCTGCGACGCCGACCTCGCCGTGCTGGCCGGGCCGCCCGACGCCTACGCCGCCTACGCCTCGGCGGTGCGCGAGGAGTACGCGCACCTGTCGGACGACGAGTTCACGGCCGGCCGGATCGCCGTCCTGGAGCACCTGCTCGCGCTGCCCGCCCTCTACCGCACGCCGGAGGCGGCGGCGCAGTGGGCGGCCCGGGCGGCGGCCAACCTGACCGCGGAGCTCAGCCTGCTCCGGGCGCGCGCTGCTTCCGCACCCGCAGACCCGCCACCAGCAGCCGGCTGAGCAGTTCCTGCGCTCCCACCGGCTGCGCTCCGGCCGCGACGGCGACGTCGTAGAGGTCCTGCGGGATGTCGTAGTGGTCGCCCTGGAAGGCCCGCCGAGGGATGCCGAGCTCTCCCTGCACGAAGGCGTGCAGTTCGTCGTAGGACATGTCGCTGATCAGGTGCGACCACAGCCGGCCGCGCCAGTGCCACACCGGGGTGTCGATCAGCACGGTCACGGACGGCAGTCTGCCGGGTCCGGCTAGCGTTCGGCGGGTGAGCGCTGAGATCCGCTGGGGAGTCGTGGGGCCGGGCCGCATCGCGGAGAAGGTGGTCGCCGACTTCGCCGTGGTCGACGGCGCCCGCGTCACTGCGGTCGCGTCCCGCTCGACCGACCGCGCGCGGGCGTTCGCAGACCGGCACGACCTCGACCGGGCGCACGGGTCCTACGCGGACATCGTCGTCGACCCGGAGGTCGACGTCCTCTACGTCGCCACCCCGCACCCGCAGCACCACGCGATCGCGCTCGCCGCGCTGCGGGCCGGCAAGGCGCTGCTGATCGAGAAGGCGTTCACCGCCACGACGGCCGGTGCCGCGGAGATCGTCGACCTCGCGCGCGAGACCGGCGTCTTCGTCATGGAAGCCATGTGGACGCGCTTCCAGCCGGCGGTCGTCGCCCTGCGGGACCTCGTGGTCGAGGGTGCGATCGGTGAGGTGCGCTCGGTCCAGGCCGACCTCGGGGTGGCGCGGGAGTACGACCCGACCGACCGGTTGTTCGACCTGGCCCACGGTGGTGGCGCCCTCCTCGACCTCGGCGTCTACGTCGTCTCCTTCGCGCAGATGCTGCTCGGGACGCCGGAACGCGTGGTGGCTGCCGGGTCGCTGTTCCCCTCCGGCGCCGACGCCGAGGCCGCCCTGCTGCTCGACCACGGCGACGGACGGACGGCGACGCTCACCACCTCGCTGCGCAATGCCCTGCCCGGCCAGGCGCGGGTCTTCGGGACGACGGGCTGGATCGACGTCCTCCCCCGGTTCCACCACCCGACGACGATCGTGCTGCACCGCCCCGGCGCCGAGCCGGAGACGATCACGCGGCACCCGCTGGGGGCGGGGTACTCGCACGAGCTGATCGAGGTGACCGAGTGCGTGCGTGCCGGTCGCATCGAGAGCAGCGTCATGCCGCTCGCGGACACCCTGGCCGTCCAGACCGTCCTCGGCGAGGCCGCCGAGCAGCTCGGCGTCCGGCAGGCGGAGGATCCCGCCGTCCTCTAGCCGGGGGTCTTCTGGCCTTCCGCCCATGCGAGTCCCCCGGCCTGCTCCGCCGTCGGCACCCGGGTCGGTGTCCCTCCGGCCCGCCGGACCGCGTCGGCGAAGACCACCGCGTCGGCGACCGCGGCGCAGCCGGGGTCGTTGTTGAAGTAGACGAGCACGTCCTCCCCCGGCCCCCAGGTCGCGGCCAGCCGGTCCGCCCACAGCTGGAGCGTCTCCGGGCGGTAGGCCCACTGCTCGAAGCCGTGGTGGAAGCGCAGATAGCCCCAGTCGGTGGTCCGCCACAGGGGCGCGATGGCCTTCTCGTCGCGGTCGGCCCAGCACAGCGCGGCGCCGTAGCGTTCGAGCAGCGCCCGGATCTCGTCGGTCCACCAGCTCTCGTGCCGCGGCTCCACGGCTACCCTGGTTCCCCCGGGGAACTGCGCCAGGCAGTCACGGAGCAGGTCGGCGTCGGCCTTCAACGTCGGCGGCAGCTGCAGCAGGATCGTGTCGAGCTTCGGACCCAGGCCGGCCGCGCGCTCCATGAGCCGGCCGACCGGCTCCTCCGGCTCGCGCAGCCGCTTGATGTGGGTCAGGAAGCGGCTGGCCTTGACCGCCCAGCGGAAGTCCGGCGGCGTCCGCTCGCGCCACTTCACGAACGTCTCGAACTCGGGGAGCCGGTAGAACGCGTTGTTGCTCTCGACCGTGTCGAAGTGGCCGACGTAGTGCTCGAGCCACAACCGCTGCGGCAGCTTCGGCGGGTAGAAGGCGCCGCGCCAGTCGCGGTACTGCCAGCCTGACGTCCCGATGATCACGGTCACGGAGAGCCGCCTACCCTGCGGCGTCATGGCTGACGCACCCGCCCGGTTCAAGGACCTCTGCCTCGACGCGCTCGACCACCAGGCGCTCGCTGACTGGTGGTGCGGCGCGATGGGTTACGTGCGCCGCGACACGGTCGCGCCGCCCGAGGAGGACTGGACCCGGCCCCTCGACTGGCCGGTGCCGATCGTCGATCCCTCCGGCGCGGGTCCCCTGATCTGGATCGTGCCGGTGCCCGAGGCCAAGATCGTCAAGAACCGGATGCACCACGACGTCCTCGGCGACACCCAGGCGTTGCTGGCCGCCGGCGCCACCCTCGTCCGGATGCGGGACGCCGACACCGAGCCCGACGGCGCCATCGAGTGGGACGTGCTCGCCGACCCCGAGGGCAACGAGTTCTGCGTCTTCACCCCCTGAGGCCCTGCTTCGGGGGTGTTGTGCACGCTTCCTGGCGTCTGCAGGACTCCCGAAGCGTGCACAACACCCCTGGAGACGCCGACAGGGGCGGCCCGCCGAAGCGGACCGCCCCTGCCGGGCGTTGCTGTACTACGAGGGGGCTGGACTCAGAAGTCCATGCCGCCCATGCCGCCGTCGCCACCCGGCATCGCCGGCGCGGACTTCTCCGGCTTGTCGGCGATGACGGCCTCGGTGGTGAGGAAGAGCGCCGCGATGGAGGCGGCGTTCTGCAGCGCGGAGCGGGTGACCTTGGCCGGGTCGATGATGCCGGCCTTGACCAGGTCCACGTACTCGCCGGTGGCGGCGTTGAGGCCCCAGCCGGTGTCGGAGTTGCGGACCTTCTCCGCGACGACGCCACCCTCGAGGCCGGCGTTGATCGCGATCTGCTTCAGCGGGGCCTCGAGCGCGACGCGCACGATGTTGGCACCGGTCGCCTCGTCACCCTCGAGGTCGAGCTTGTCGAACGCGACGGCCGTGGCCTGCGCGAGAGCGACGCCACCACCGGCGACGATGCCCTCCTCGACGGCGGCCTTGGCGTTGCGGACGGCGTCCTCGATGCGGTGCTTGCGCTCCTTGAGCTCGACCTCGGTCGCGGCGCCGGCCTTGATGACGGCGACGCCACCGGCCAGCTTGGCCAGGCGCTCCTGCAGCTTCTCGCGGTCGTAGTCGGAGTCCGACTTCTCGATCTCGGCGCGGATCTGGTTCACCCGACCCGTGATCTGGTCGGCCTCACCTGCACCCTCGATGATCGTCGTCTCGTCCTTGGTGGTGACGAACTTGCGCGCGCGGCCGAGGAGGGACAGGTCGGCGTTCTCGAGCTTGAGCCCGACCTCCTCGCTGACGACCTGGCCACCGGTGAGGATGGCGATGTCGGCCAGCATGGCCTTGCGGCGGTCACCGAAGCCCGGGGCCTTGACGGCGACGGACTTGAAGGTGCCGCGGATCTTGTTCACGACCAGGGTCGCGAGGGCCTCGCCCTCGACGTCCTCGGCGATGATCGCCAGCGGCTTGCCCGACTGCATGACCTTCTCCAGCAGCGGGAGCAGGTCCTTGACCGAGCTGATCTTGGAGTTGACGACCAGGATGTACGGGTCGTCGAGCACGGTCTCCATGCGCTCGGGGTCGGTGACGAAGTACGCCGACAGGTGACCCTTGTCGAAGCGCATGCCCTCGGTGAGCTCGAGCTCGAGGCCGAAGGTGTTGCTCTCCTCGACGGTGATGACACCTTCCTTGCCGACCTTGTCCATGGCCTCGGCGATGAGCTCACCGATGGCGGGGTCAGCGGCGGAGATCGACGCGGTGGCGGCGATCTGCTCCTTGGTCTCGACGTCCTTGGCCGTCGAGAGCAGGTACTCGGAGACGGCGGCGACGGCCTTCTCGATGCCCTTCTTGAGGGCCATCGGGTTCGCGCCGGCGGCGACGTTGCGCAGACCCTCGCGCACGAGCGCCTGGGCCAGCACGGTGGCGGTGGTGGTGCCGTCACCCGCGACGTCGTCGGTCTTCTTCGCGACCTCCTTGACGAGCTCGGCACCGATCTTCTCGTACGGGTCCTCGAGCTCGATCTCCTTGGCGATGCTCACACCATCGTTGGTGATGGTGGGGGCACCCCACTTCTTCTCGAGCACGACGTTGCGGCCCTTGGGGCCGAGCGTCACCTTCACGGCGTCGGCGAGGATGTTCATCCCTCGCTCGAGGCCACGGCGCGCCTCTTCGTCGAACGCGATCATCTTGGCCATGTGGTGATGTCCTCCAGGCTTTGGTCGTGCACGGCCGGGTGGTGCCCGCGACGGACGACGCCAGTGGCGTGGACGCTCCTGCGGCCCACGCACCGGTGCCTCACCGTTCCGACCTGATTGGCACTCGGGTGTCCCGAGTGCCAGAAACGAGTCTGGCACTCGACCCTTGTGAGTGCAAGAACGGGGTACCCGGGCCTGCTGTTCCCGAGGCTCCGGAGACGCAGCGAGGCCCGGCCCCCCGAAGGGGACCGGGCCTCGGTGTCGAGCTGAGAGATCAGGCCGCGGTGACCTGGTCCGCCTGGGGGCCCTTGGCGCCCTGGACGACCTCGAAGTTGACCCGCTGGCCCTCTTCGAGGCTCTTGTACCCGTCCATCTGGATGGCCGAGTAGTGGACGAAGACGTCCTGACCGCCGTCGACGGCGATGAAGCCGAAGCCCTTCTCGGCGTTGAACCACTTCACGGTGCCCTGTGCCACGTGTGCTCCCACGTTTCGTGCGACGGACGACCCCTCTGAATCGGGGGGCCGGGTTTCTGCTCTTCCGCCCGTCAGCACGAACGTGGAACTCGAACCGCGCGGAAAGGTACAACAAGAAAGCCCGGAAATCAGGTAATCCACGCAGAATCGATATGTACGTTCTGCGACGTCGTCCCCCGGTCCGGTGACGGGCTATGCGATGAGGCCGGACTCCCGCGCCGACTTCAGCGACGGGCTCACCCGGTGCGTGGGCCCGACGACCGGCTCCAGCGGGTCGAGGGTCTTCAGTCCCTCGCCGGTGTTGAGGACGACGGTCTCCTTGCTCGTGTCCAGGCGGCCGTCCTCGGCCAGCTGCCGCAGCACCGCCACCGTCACGCCACCGGCCGTCTCGGCGAACACGCCGGTGGTGCGGGCGAGGTCGCGGATGCCCTGGACGATCTCGTCGTCCCCGACCCGGCCGACCGAGCCGCCGGTGCGCCGGATCGCGTCGAGCGCGTAAGGGCCGTCGGCGGGGTTGCCGATGTTGAGCGACTTGGCGATGCCGGTGGGCTTCACCGGCTTGACGACGTCCCAGCCGTTGTCGAACGCGGTCGCGATCGGGTCGCAGCCCGCCGACTGGGCCCCGAAGATCGTCCACTCGGTCGCCTCGACGATGCCGGCGGAGGTGAGCTCGCGGAAGGCCTTGTCCACCTTGGTGAGCAGCGAACCCGAGGCCATGGGGATGACCACCTGCGCCGGGATCCGCCAGCCGAGCTGCTCGGCGATCTCGTAGCCCACCGTCTTGGAGCCCTCGGCGTAGTACGGCCGCACGTTCTGGTTGACGAACGCGGTGTCCTCGAACTCGTCGGTCTCGGCGAGTTCGCTGGTCAGCCGGTTGACGTCGTCGTAGGACCCGTCGACGGCGACGAGCGTCTGACCGTAGACCGCCGACTGCACGACCTTGCCCGGCTCGAGGTCCGAGGGGATGAAGACGAAGGACTCGACGCCGGCCCGGGCGGCGTGCGCGGCGACGGAGTTGGCGAGGTTGCCGGTCGAGGCGGCCGCGATCTTCCGGTAGCCGAGCCCCTTGGCCGCGGTGGCCGCCAGCGACACCACGCGGTCCTTGAAGGAGTGGGTCGGGTTGGCGGAGTCGTCCTTCACCCACAGGCCGCCGGTGAGGCCCAGCTCCGCGGCGAGGCGATCGGCGCGCACCAGCGGCGTCATCCCGGGGTCGAGGGTGACCCGGGAAGCCGGGTCCTGGCCCACGGGCAGCAGCGCGGCGTACCGCCAGATGTTCTGCGGGCCGGCCTCGATCTGCTCGCGGGTGACCGCCGTGAGCAGGTCGTGGTCGTAGTCCACCTCGAGCGGTCCGAAGCATTCGGCGCAGGCGTGTTCAGCGATCAGCCCGAAGGTGGCGCCGCAGTTGCGGCACACCAGCCCTCGCGCGGGGCACGCCGGGATCTCGGTGGCGGTGGGAGCGGTCAGAGTCATGCGACGACTACCTCCTCATCTTCCCCGCGTCGGGCCGTCGAGCCGCGCGGGACGGAATTGGCACCTCCCGCCGTCGCTGCATCGCGACGGACGGCGGTTGCCGGGGCTTCATCGGGCCGTGTCCCTCTGCCCCTCTGGATGAGTGGAACGCCGCTCACTGTACCCAGGCGCGGGCCTTTCCCCACCGCCGGTCAGGATGTGAGCTGTGGCTCCTCCCTCCTCCGCGCGCATCGTCTACACCGACCTCGACGGGACGATGGTCGGACCGCGAGGCTCGTTCTGGCACACCGCAGGACGCGACCTGACCGACGACCCGGCGACCGCACTGCTCGAGCTGCACCGGGCCGGCGTCACGTTGGTCCTGGTCAGCGGACGGACCTTCGAGCAGGTCGTGGAGGCCGCCCGGATCTTCGCCGCGGACGGCGCGATCGCGGAGCTCGGCGCCACGATCGCCTGGGACGGCGGCCGGGAGCTGCACCGGCTCGGCGGGGAACTTCCCGCCGACTACGAGGGCCGGACGCCGATGGCCGTCATGGCGGAGCTGGGCATCGTGGACCGGCTGTTCGCCGCGCATCCCGGCCGGCTCGAGTGGCACGCACCCTGGCACGCCACCCACGAGACCGATGCCCTGCTGCGCGGCCGGGTCGACCCGCTCGCGGTCGACGCGTGGCTCGCCGAGCAGGGCGCGAGCTGGCTGACCCTGAAGGACAACGGTGCGCTGCCGCCGCGGGCCCGCACGACCCTGGACGACGACCCGGCGCCGGCGCGGATCTACCACCTCATGCCGCGCGGCATCACCAAGGGCGCCGCCATCGCCTGGGACCTGGAGCGACGAGGGCTGAGCCCGGCGGACGCGATCGCGATCGGCGACAGCGTGAGCGACCTGGAGATGGCACCCGCGGTCGGACGGCTCTGGATCACCGCCAACGGTGCCGCGGTCGACGGGATGGCCGCACGCATCGACGCCATCCCCAACGTCTGGGCCACGGATGGGCCCATGGGCGAAGGCTGGGCTCAGGCCGTCAGAGCAAGCCTCTGACGAAGTCGTCCCCGGCGAGAGCGGCGTCATGTCCCTGACATGCCCATTCAGGGGTGCATCGAGGTCAGCGCACGCTACGGTCTCCCCGCGGCGGCAACGCGGCGCTGGCTCCAGGCCGTTGCCCTGAAACCGCCTTCAGAGCCACTCGGTGCGAGAGGCAATGCCGCTACGACGTCACGTCCCGGCGGGCGAAGTGGCGGAAGGCGAGCGCGGTGAAGATCGCCGCGTACACCAGTGACTGGATGACCCCGCGGAACAGGGCGCCCGAATCGACCGGCGTCTGCAGCAGGTCGGTCCAGGCGAACTCGCCCGCCGTCGGGAACCAGTCGCGGATCGATCCGAGCTGCTCCACCTGGTCGAGGATGGCGAACACGAACATCGTGAAGATCGCGCCACCGACGGCCGCCAGGGGCGCGTCGGTGACCGTGGAGAGCCAGAAGGCCAGCGTGCCGACCACGAGCAGGTGCACGGTCAGGTAGCCGACCATCCCGGCCAGCCGCAGCAGACCGTCGCCCTGGCCGATCGCCACGCCCACCGGCGTGGTGATCGCCTCGAACCCGAAGGCGATGCCGCCGGCCACCAGCCCCACGACCACCAGCAGCAGGAACGCCCCGACCGACAGCACCAGCGCCGCGTACCACTTCTGCCGGAGCAGCCGCGCCCTCGGCACCGGGGTGGCCAGCGTGTAGCGCAGCGAGCCCCACTGGGCCTCGCTGGCCACGGTGTCGCCGAAGAACAGCGCGAAGACGACGACCAGGAAGAAGCCGGTGGTCGCGAACAGCACGAACAGGGTGAAGTTCAGCCCGCTCGCGGTGGCGACGTCGACCAGGTTGATCCGGCTGTTCTGCTGCGCGTTGTCGCTCGCCCCGAGCTGCAGCGCGCCGATGAGGATCAGCGGCAGGGCGACCATCAGCGCGAAGACGCCGATCGTGCGACGTCGCTTGAACTGCCGGCGCAGCTCCACCGACAGGCGCAGCGTGCGGCCCGGCTTGTAGCCGGCGACCGCCCCGGTCACCTGCACGTGTTCGGTGGTGCTCACGAGCTCTCCTCAACCAGCGCCAGGAAGGCGTCCTCGAGCCGGCGCCGCGGCGTGAACTGGTCGACCTCCACGCCGGCCTCCACCAGGGCCTGCAGCGCCCGCGCACGGCTGGTGCCGTCGAGCTCGGCGACCAGGCCGTCGTCGGTCACCTCGGCGCTCACCCCCGGGAGGTCCTCCAGGACGGCGATCGCCCGCGCGGTGTCCCCGTCGGCGGCCAGACCGATCAGCACCGCGCCACCGGTGCCCACGATCTCCTCCACCGTGCCCTGCGCGATCTTCTGCCCCTTGGCCATGACGACCACGTGGCTGCAGGTCTGCTCGATCTCGCTGAGCAGGTGGCTGGAGACGATCACGGTGCGGCCGGTCGCCGCGTAGGAGCGCAGCACCTCCCGCATCGCGTGGATCTGCGGCGGGTCGAGGCCGTTGGTCGGCTCGTCGAGCACGAGCAGGTCGGGCAGGCCCAGCATCGCCTGGGCGATGGCGACCCGCTGGCGCATGCCCTGGCTGTAGCTGCGCACCCGCTTGTCGATGGCGGTCCCGAGCCCGGCCACCTCGATGGCCTCGTCCAGGTGGGCGTCCTCGGCGGGCCGGCCGGTCGCCGCCCAGTAGAGGGTGAGGTTGTCCCGCCCGGAGAGATGCGGCTGGAGGCCGGTGCCCTCGACGAAGGAGCCCAGCCGCGACAGCACCGGTGCGCCCGGGCCGGCCGCGTGCCCGAAGATGCTGATCCGCCCCTCCGTCGGCCGGATCAGCCCCATCAGCATGCGCAGGGACGTCGTCTTGCCGGCCCCGTTCGGTCCCAGCAGGCCGAGCACCTGACCGCGGCGCACCTCGAACGACAGGTCGCGGACGGCCACGAACCCGTCCTTGTAGGCCTTGGTCACGCCCTCGAAGCGCAGCGGCACGTCCTCGCCGTCGGGCTCGACGGCCGACACCCGCCGACGGCGGCGTCGGCCCCACAGCTCCGCCGTCGCCCAGCCCAGCAGCCCGAGCCCGGCCAGCACGCCGAGCAGCACCCACCAGCGGGACGACCCGGCATCGTTCTGCGTCCGGCCACCGACCTCGGGCACCCCCAGAGCCAGACCGTCTCCGGCCGGGCCGACGGAGTACACCGCCGCCTGCGCGGGCAGCGCGAACCCCTGGTCGGTGGAGGAGACCACCAGCCGCATCGTGTGCCCGACCTCGAAGCGGTGGTCGATCGCCGGCAGGGTGATCGGCACCCGGGTCGGCCGCGCCGGGTCGATCGAGAGCCCGGTCAGCGCGAGCGGCGCGACCAGCCCGGCCGGCAGGCTGGTGGTCCCGCCGGGTGCGACGTCGTACAGCTTCGCGAACAGGGTGGCGGTGCCCGACGGTGCGGAAACGGCGATCTCGGTCGTCGGTGCACCGACGACCTCCACGGCGGAGTCCAGCGGCTCGCTCTGGAACGCGGCGAACTGGCCGGGGATCTCCAGCGTGCTGCCGCCCAGCGCCGCGGACAGCGCGCCGAGGCCCGGCACGGTCGTCAGCGCCGCGGGGGCGCCGCCGGCGGGGGTCACGACCGGCTGGGTCGGGCCGCGCAGCGCCACGGTGGCCCGGCGCGCCGCGGGTCCGCCGTCCAGACCGGGATAGCGGCTCGCGACGACGGTCTGGTTGCCGCCCTGCACGCGGGTGACACCGGCGGTGCTGCCCAGCCCGGTGGGCTCGGGGAACCGGAAGCCGGTGCCGGGGTCGGTGCCCGTGCCGCGCAGGTGGAAGTCGAACCACTGCGCCACCTGGTCCCGCAGGTCGGCGGTCACGTCGTCCGACGCCTGTGAGTCGTGCCCCCCGGCGTACCAGACGACCTTCACCGGGGTTCCGTTCGCGGCGATCCCGCGGGCATTGGCGTCGGCCTGGCCCAGGCCGAAGAGCGTGTCCTGGGTGCCCTGGATCAGCAGCGTGGGCGCCGTGATCCGGTCCAGCACGCCGGCCGGGCTGCTGCGGTCGAGGACGGCGGCGATCTCCGGCGTGAGCGTGCCGGTGGCGGCGGCCGTCTGGTACGCGGCACAGATGTCGGCGCGGAACCGGCCGCAGGTCAGCGCCGACGGATCGATGGCGCCGGACGGCGCCCCCGCGCCGGTGCCGCCACCGCCCAGCGCGCCGAGCAGGCCGCCGCTGGGGGCCGCGCCCTCACCGAAGAATAGTCCGGACCACAGCCGCTTGTAGACGCCGGTGCCCGCGGTCTGCGGGGTTGCCGCGACCGTGCCCGCGTCGACCGTGCCCGCCTGTGACGGGAAGAGTGCCGACGTGAGCGAGTTCCAGGTGATCTGCGGCGCGATGGCGTCGATGCGGTGGTCGTAGGCGGCCCCGAGCAGGGCCAGCGCTCCCCCGTAGGAGCCGCCGGCGACACCGACCCGCGGGTCGCCGGGACCGTCGAGCCGGACGTCGTCCCGCTGGGCCAGCCGGTCGATCAGCGTCGAGAGGTCGGCGACCTCGTAGCGCGGATCGTCCAGCCCGATCTGGCCGGTGCTGCGGCCGAAGCCACGGGCCGAGTACGTGAGGACGACGTAGCCGCGCTCGGCCAGGTCGCGTGCGCCGGCCGCCATCGCGTCCTTGCTGCTCCCGAAACCGTGCGCGAGCACGATCGCCGGCGCGCGGCCGCCACCGGAGGGGAGGTAGGTCGTCGTGTCGAGTTCGACGGCGTCGGCGCCGGTTCCCGAGGGGACCCGGGCGTCCTCGGTGCGGACGCCGTCCGCGGTGGCCGACGGCGCGACGAGGACGGTGCCGGCGAGCAGCGGGACGGCGAGCAGGGCGGCGAGCGTCGCACGGGCGCCGGAGCGCGGGCGGGAGCGCACGGACCCGCGGAGGGAGCGCACGCTGCGGCCAACGGACGAGCGGCCGGTCGTGTTCCGCCGCTGGTCAGCGACCGATCAGGGCTGCTGCCAGTCGGCGGCGAGGACCACCACGAGGCCCGGAGCGGGGACGCCGGCCGGAAGGTCGAAGAACCGCGGGCTCGGCCCCTGCAGCTGCGGGAACGCGTCGACCAGCTGGAGGGCTGCCTGCCGCTGCGTCTCGTCGCCCTCGGTGAAGAACACCGTGCTGGCGGCGATGTCGCCACCCTTGTACCCGCCGACTCCCGCCGACTCCCAGCCGCCGGCCACGAAGGCGTCCGAGGCCTTGGCGGCCATACCGGTGGTCTCGGTGGCGTTGAGGACGGTGAGCGGCGCGCGCACCGGAGTGGTGGCCTCCACCGGGGTGTCGACCGGCGCGCTGGGCAGCTCGGGCAGCGGCGCCGTCGCGTCCGGCACGATCGCCGGAGCATTCGCCGTCGACTGGGACGCGACCTCCTTGGTCTCCGGCGAGACGTAGGAGTAGACGCCGAGCACGCCGAGGGCGACGACCGTCATCGCCAGCAGGCCCTTGACGACCCGGCGGGGCTTGCGGGCCGCGCCGTCCGCGTCGAGCTCGTCGAGCACGGCGACGGCCGAGCCGGTCTGCTTCTCCCGCTTGCGGCGAGCCATGTCGGCGGCCTGCCGCTCGGCGCGCATGGCCGCCCGCCCACCGACGACCGGCCCGCTGACGGGCCCACGGACGGGCGGGGGCGCGCGGTCGTCGTCGTGGGCGCGGTCGATGTCGTGGTCGAGCTCGTAGTCGGCGTCGAACTCGTGGTCGATCGAGTCCCGGATGGGCGCGACCGCTTGGCGGCGGCGACCCGAGCTGCGCCGTTCGGGGATGGCCGTCGTTCCGGGTGCGGGCACCCGCTGCCCACGGATCGACAACTCGTCCGCGACGAGGTCGACCTCGCCGGAGCGGGACGGCTTCGTCCAGTCGCCGTACGCGGGGGACGGTGCGCTGGTCGGCCCCGTCTGGCGCGGGACGCGCGGCGGGAGGGGCGTGGGGCGGAAGCCACCGGCTACGCCGGGACCCGTCGAGGCGAGCGCAGGCTCCGCATCGACCCGCGCACGGCTCGGGCGGGCGATCGCCGGAGCCGAACCGGACGAGCGGCCGGCGGCGCGGCCGCCGGCGGCGGGGAACGCGTCGTCGAGGTCGAGCTCGAAACGCGGTTCCGGCGACGGCACGGCGGCGAAGGGGGCGGCGGTGGTACGCGGACCGGCGGGCGTGCGCGGCACGCTCGGCCGGGCGGGGGCGGCCGGGACCGGGGGCAGCGGAAGACGTGAGCGGGACACCTGGCGGCCGGCGTCGGGGGCGCGGCGAACGCCGGCAGGCGCCGGGCGCCCGGCGTCGACGGAGCGGTCACGCGAGGGAGCGCCGGCCTGATCGTTCATGCTCGGGGCTCCTCGCCAGAGGCCATCGGGGGCGTCCGTGCGCCGACGATTCGCGGCAACCGGAGGGTTGCTGCCCCGGTCCCGCCCGTCACTGCCTGATTCGGCGTGCCTGCCCACAGTGAGCGAATCTAATCGTTGTAACTCTCATTGACTAGAACCCTGAGACGAACGTGTTCGTGCCCGCGCGCGTCGGAGCCGACGCAGCCGGCGGACCAGCAACGGGTCGGCAGCGAGGGCGTCCGGACGGTCGACGAGGGCGTTGAGCGCCTGGTAATAGCGGGTCGGCGGAACTCCGAAACGGTCGCGGATCGCCGTCTCCTTCGCACCCGCCTGCCGCCACCAATGACGCTCGAAGGCGAGCATCTCGTGTTCGCGACGGGACAGTCCTCCCCCCGTGACCTGCGCGGATTCGTCGCCGAGAGCCTCGGCCGGGGGCGGGGAGACCAGCGCGGTCGCGTCGTCGGTCATGGCCGGTGGAACTCCTCACGTGACGGGCGAGCCGCGACTCGGTCGCTCGCCGCCGACGCTAGCGGGGGGTACCGACGGTTTCGGCGGGCGCCGACGGTGGGCGCGGGCCGCTGGGACTCGAGAGGCGTCAGAGACCGGCGGGAATCGTGTCGACGATCGCACGTCGGCCTGCGGTCCGGGCGTGTCGCAGGCTGTCGGCGGTGAACACCGCGAGCGCCACCCAGACGATCACGAACCCGGCCAGCCGGGCGGGTGGCATCGGCTCGTCGTAGACGAACACGCCGATCGCCAGCTGCATGAGCGGGGTCAGGTACTGCAGCAGCCCGACCGTCGACAGCGGGATGCGGCTGGCGGACGCGGCGAAGAGCAGCAGCGGGATGGCGGTCGCGATGCCCGAGCTCGCCAGCAGCAGGGCGTGGCCGGCCCCGGCGTTGGCGAAGGTGCCGTTCCCCGAGGAGTGCAGGACCGCCAGCACGACCGCGGCGGGAACCGCCACGAGCGCCGTCTCGACGAACAGGCCGGGCGCCGCCTCCACCCGGACCAGCTTCTTCATGAGGCCGTAGAGACCGAAGCTGGCCGCGAGCGCCAGCGCGATCCACGGCGGGCGGCCGTAGTCGACGGTGAGCACCGTGACGGCGACGGCGGCGATGCCCACGGCGCACCACTGCAGCGGCCGCAGCCGTTCGCTGAAGACCACGACGCCGAGCAGCACGCTCACCAGCGGGTTGATGAAGTAGCCGAGGGAGGTCTCGACGACCTGGCCGGAGTTCACGCCGTAGACGAAGACCAGCCAGTTGGCCGCGATGAGGAGGGCGGCGCCGGCGAGGACCAGCAGCCGGCGCGGGTCGGAGACCAGGGCCCGCACCTGCCCCCAGTGCCGGCGGACGGTCAGCAGGAGGCCGACGAACACCACCGACCAGAGCACCCGGTGGGCCACGATCTCGAGCCCACCGGCCGGTTCCAGGAGGGGGAAGTAGAGAGGGAACAGTCCCCACAGGGCGTAGGCGGAGAGCCCGGAGAGAACTCCCAGGCGTCTCTCGTCCACTCCCGCACGGTAATGGCCCCGTCCGGAGGCTCGCCACGAGCTTGCGAGTGGTGAGGGGGACGGGGTCCTTCTTCAGGCGGTCTGGATGTAGTCCACCATGTGCTTGCGCTCCTCCTCGAGCTCGTCGAGGCGGGCCTTGACGACGTCGCCGATCGAGACGATGCCGACCAGGACATCGTCCTCCACCACGGGCACGTGCCGCACCCGGTGGTCGGTCATCGTCCGGGCGAGGTCGTGCACGCTCATGTGCGGCGCGCAGGTGTGCACCTGCGCGGTCATCACACTGGAGACCGGTTGGGTCAGCAGCCCGGCGCCGTGCTCGTGCAGCCCCCGGGCGACATCGCGTTCGGAGACGATGCCCTCGACCCGCCGTCCGTCGGAGGACACCACGAGCGCGCCGATCCCCTTCTCGGCCAGCACGCCCAGGGCGTCGCGCACGGTCTGCGCTCCGTCGATGGTGGCCACTTCGCGGCCCTTGTGGCGGAGCAGTTGGCTGATCTGCACCGGAACCTCCTGACGGACTCCTGCGCGGAACGGTGCCGGGAGTGTGCACCCGCTGCACGCGAACGGCAACGCCGCGCGAAACCGGCCTACCGTCGATGGGTGCCCGTGCAGCGACCCAATCCGGCCCAGTGGGTCTGGTACGCCATGGGCGGCGGACTCCCCCGCCGCTTGGCCCCGTGGGTCCTGGCCGACACCACCGGCCGGACCTGGATGGTGCGGCACCTGGTGCGGACCGCCGTCCAGGCCCTGCCGCTCATGGCGCTCTGCCTCCTGCTGCCCCCGGTCCCGCTGGCCTACCGGCTGACCGCGGCGTTCGGCGGCCTGGGCATCGCCCTGATGTTCTCGATCGCCTTCATGACCGAGACCATCGAGCACCGCGCCACCAAGGCCGGTTTCCCGCCCGGCACCGCGGCGCGGGTCCGCGCCGAACGGGCCGAGCGGGACCGGGTCGAGCGCCGGTCCCCGTACCGCCACGGTGGGGCGGGCAGCTTCGACTGAAAGAGGACCCCGTCCCCCTCACCACTCGCAAGCTCGCGGCGAGCCTCTGGACGGAGCCGAAAGAACCATTCAATCCACGCGGAAGCCGAGCTTGACGGTGACCTGGAAGTAGGCGACGTCGCCGTCCACCACCTGGCCGCGGACCTCCTTCGCCTCGAACCATTCGATGTTCCGGACGGTCTGCGACGCCTTGCGCACCGCCGTCCGGATGGCGTCGGCGACGCTCGTCTCGCTGCTGCCGACGACCTCGGTGAGCCTGTACACGTGGTCACTCACGATGCCTCCTCCTTGCTGAGGGGTTGATGCGTCGACCGTGGCAGAAACCGGCGTCGCGCGCGCCCTCTGCGTACGTCGTGCGGATGACCCGTCGCCCTGACGTACGTACTTCCCGCGGCCCCGAATACGTCGTCCGACGGATTTCGGCACCCGGTGAACTCCGAAGACTTCGCGTCGTTCCGCAACGACGCCGAAGGAGCGCACCCGATGTCCGTCCTGACCCTGGTTCCCACCCCTCGCACCGCTCCCGACGACCGTGCGGACGACGACCGCGGGCTGCTCGAGGCCCTCTGCGCCGGCGACCCCACCGCGTGGCACTGCACCGTGCGGCGGTACGAGGGCCTGCTGCGGTCGGCGGCGCGGGTGGTCCTGCGCGGCGAGGCGGACATCGACGAGGCGGTCCAGCGCACGTGGGTGCTGCTGTTCCGCAACGCCGACCGCATCCACGACCCGCGCTGCCTGCCCGGCTGGCTGTCCACCACGGCGCGACGGGAGGCGCTCGCGGTCCTGCGCGGCCAGCAGCGGGCCATCCCGACCGAGGACGTCGCCGACCGCGTCGCCCCCGACGACACCGACGTCGCCACGGCTCTGATGGACGACGAGCTGCGGCGCGCCCTCGACGAGGCGGTCGAGACGCTCCCCCCGAGCCAGCGCCGGATCGTGCGCGCGCTGCTCCGCGAGCCGTCGTCCTACGACGCGCTCAGCGAGGAGCTGGGCATCCCGCGGGGCAGCCTCGGCCCGCTGCGCGGCCGCGCCGTCCGCGCCCTGCGCGCCCAGCTGGAGCCCAGCCTGCGCTGAGCGCAGGCCGGGCCGGCCGATCAGCGGCTGGCGGGGCCGTTCTCCGCGACGTGGATGATTCCCTGCCGCAGGGCCTCGGCCAGCGTGAGGTCGGGGTTGTCGTCGACGACCCGCTTGAGCTTGGCGACGAGCTCGTCGTCCAGCTCCACGGTCTCGTCCGGGTCGTCGTTCCCCGGGTTGACGAGCGACAGCTTGAACGGCGACATCGAAGTCCCTTCCAGCGAGGCGTCCGGCTCCTACCGGGCGACCTTGACCGCAAGGGCTGCGGCTTGCGCACGGTTGGTGACCTGCAGCTTATGCAGAACACGGGACACGTGAACACCCACTGTGCGATCGCTGATGAACAGTTTCCGGGCGATCTCCCGGTTCGTCGCACCGGTGCCGAGCAGCGCGAGGACCTCGTACTCGCGCTCGGTGAGTCCGTAGGGTCGATCGTCCGCCGGTGTGCGCGGAGCCGGGGCCGCGGACAGGCGGGTGCGACCGACCAGGGCGTCCACCTCCGCGAGGATCGGCGCGGCCCCCAGGCGGACGGCGATCTCGCGCGCCTCGCGTGCGGCGACCGCCGCCTTCTCCCGGTGCTTGTCGTCGACGTGGCACTCCGCGGCGCGCAGCAGGCAGTAGGCCTCCTCGCGTGGGCGCTGCGCTGCGCGCCAGAGCGCCGCCGCCTCGTGCCAGTCCTCCGCGGTCGCCGCCCCCTGCGCGCGGGCGAGCTCGTTGCGCGCCGTCCGATGGTGCGCGGTCTGGTCGACGTCGTCGTCCGCCCCGGGCGCCAGTCCTTCGAGTTCTGCGGCGAGGCGGTCGAGTCGCTCCCGGGCCGTGGCGTCGCGCCGACGTGCCGGCGGGAGGGCCCGGTCGGCCTCGTTGCGCAGCGCGATGCCCACCAGTTCGGTGCGGAACCGGCGGTCCTGCGTGCCGGCCAGCCGCCCGAGGGCGTCGTCCACCGTCCGGAGGCAACCGTGTCGGTCACCCTCCTGTGCGAGCAGCTCGGCGGTGGCGGCTGCGAGCGCGGCGACGACGGCGGGCTCATCGGTCTCGCTCAGCGGTGCCGCCGCGGCGAGGCTCGCTCGTGCGCCGGCCAGATCCCCCATCCGCAGGTGCAGTTCTGCCCGCTCGATGTACAGGTGCAGACCCTGGCCGCGCACGGCGCGCCCATCGAGGAGATCGGCGAGGACGGTCGCGCACTTCTCGTAGTGACCACGGCGGATCAGCATGTTCGCGGCGTTGCAGGCCAACGCGGCGCCGACCGCGAGCTCCAACCCGTACTCCGGCAGGAGGGCCAGCCCCTCCAGCGCCGCGTCGCACGCCTGCGCCGGGAGGTCGGAGAACTCGTACGCGAGGATCAGGTTCGCGTACCCCCGGCAGAGCACGCCGCGGTCCTCGACGTTCCGAGCGAGGGCCACCCCCTCGCGAAGGGTGTCGAGGCCGCGCGGCTGCCCGGAGATGGCGGCGGCGATACCGCGGGTGATCAGCGCGTCGGCGAGCACCCCCGGGGTGCCGTAGCACCGGGCCGCGTCCACCGCACGATCGGCCATCTCGATCGCCTCGTCGAACTCCGCCATGATCAGCGCCGCTCGGGCGAGCGCTCCCCAGACCTGCGCGTGCACCGCCGTGACGTCCGCAGCGAGAGCCCGCTCCGCCTCCAGGTACGCATCCCTGCTGCCGGCCGTGAGACCGGCCTCCCAGCGGAAGAGGCCCAGGCGCTCGAGCGCGGTGGCCCGCTCGGCCGGCTCCGAGGCTCCGGCGCTCAGCGCCTTCTCCAGCACGGCCGCAGCAGCAGCCGGATCCCCGGCCAGGCGGGCGGTTCCCGCCACCTCCAGGGCGAGGTCCAGCCCCGGCGTCCGCCCACCGAAGTCGACGGCCCGCTGGTAGTAGCCCCAGGACTCCACGAACGCCCGGCGGGACCGTGCGGCGCGGGCAGCTCGGAGACTCCACTCCGCGGCCTGCTCCGGGATGCCCGCTTCCGTCCAGTGCATGCTCACCGCCGCGGCCGTCACCACGTCGTCGGGTGCGGCCTCCGCCAGGGCCTCGGCGGCGCGCTGATGCAGGTCGCGGCGCTCGAACGGCAGCAGCTGCGCGAGCACCGCCTCGCACATGAGGCTGTGCCGGAAGGCGTAGTCGGCGCCGTCGACGACGAGGACGCCGGCATGCACCGCTTCCCGCACGGCGGCTCCGTACTGCCGCGGAGGGAGCCCCGACGCGCGGCAGAGCTGCCGGTCGGGCACCCAGAGCCCGAAGATGGCGGCCAGACCGACGAGTTCGGCGGCGTCCGGGCCGAGGGCGCGCACCCGGGAGAGCAGCAGGTCCTTGACCCGGCGCGAGCCCGGGTCCTTGACGAGCTCGCCGAGCAGGTAGGGATTCCCCTGCGACTGCTCGTACCAGCTCTCGACGTCGACGGTGTCGCTGCCGGTGAGGGCGGCGACGAGTTCGCGCGTCTCCTCCCGGTCCAGTCGCTGCAGCTCCACGCAGCTGGCGCCGGGGAGCCGGATCAGCTCGGAGACGGCCTGTTCCACCCGGTCCAGCCGCGGCGTCTCGTCGTCGCGGAGCGTCAGCACCAGGCTGAGCCCGCGGCGCGCGGCCGTGGACGCCAGGTAGACCAGGAAGTCGCAGGTGGTCTCGTCGGCCCACTGCAGGTCGTCGATCACGAGCGTGGTCGGCGAAGGCGCGCCGCTCGGCGCGAGGGCGTCCGCCCACTGCCGCACGGCCTTGAGCCGCTGTTCCGACGACTGCTGTTCGGAGTCCTCCGGTGCGGTCGGCCACCCGCCGCGGGCGTAGAAGATCTGCTCCAGCGCGGCCAGGGGCAGCGCCTGCCCGGCCAGTTGGAGACAGGACCCCTCGATGACGTCGGTGGTCGCGCCGGCACGTGCGGCGGCCACGAGCGACGACTTGCCGACGCCGGCCTCACCGCAGACGAGCACGATGTGGCCGGGCTCGGCGAAGGCCGCCGCCACCGTTGCCCGGTGGTGCGTTCTGCCGACGTAGGGGACCCCCGCCGTCCCGATCACCGGGTCATCCTGCCGTGGCGCCCCGCGACAGTCCAGACTCTCGGCAGTCCGCGCTACTCTCGCGACCGAATACTCCGCCACGGAGTTGACCGTGAAAATGCGCCCGCCGAACCATTCGCAGCGGAATTGTGGTCGATGCGGTGCGCAGTCGAGGAATTGCCCTCCGGCCGATCGCGGGCCGAATTGTCGAGCGCAGCCGACGTTGAGCGTCAGGCGAAGGGGAAACGCAGTGCGACGGTCGGCCGGGTGCGCAGGACGTGGAGCCCCCCGGCGGCCAGGAGGACCGCCGCAGCGGCGATCGGAGCCAGCGCGCCCTCGATCGAGGCGCTGACCAGGTGCGCGGGCAGGCCGTCAGGCAGGAAGGCGGGCAGGGACGAGTGGGCTCCGGCGCCCGCGCTGCTCTGCAGGGCACCCGAGATGCCGTCGGTGATGCCGTCGAGAGCGGAGAGCTTGAGGGGCATGGCGATACCTCCGAAAGGGAATGGAAATGCCATCCGACGGACCCGGTCGGGAATTGATCGATTGCTTCGGCCTGTCGGCGCGGAGGAAATTAGCGCAATGCTGGACTTCCCGTAACGAGGGGGGACCATCTTTTTTCGCAGACGATCCGCCGGCGTCACGTCGAGGGTCCACCCGGGCAACAGGCGAGCACGGAGCCGACGGCGGGACTTGAACCCGCAACCGCCCGATTACAAGTCGGTTAGGGGTTGAAACGGTACGTGTGACATCTCCAGGACCTGTCGGAGGTGACCGATACCGTTTGCAGAAGTGTGGCGCCGTGTTACACCCAGTCCCCCGTCGAGGAGCAGCCTCCCGTGCAGACCTACGTGTTCAGCCGGTCCCACGTCCAGGCTCTGACCCGCAACCCACCCGTGCCGATCCCCGACGGGCTGCCGTTCGTACTCGACGACGAGATGCGCCCCGTCGAGGACCTGAACGCCTGGCTCCGCTCGCTGCGCGAGCGAGGCTGCCACTCGCCACGGACGTGGGCGGGCTACGCCGATGATGTCCTCGCCTGGGCGCAGTTCCTGCGATCGCGCGACCAGTGGCTGTTCGACGACGTCGACCGGTTGAAGGCAGCGGTGTCGGACTACCGGGAGGTCCGGCTCCAGGGTGACGCCGACGATGCCTCTCAGGCCATCGGCGGGTCGGCCTGGAACCGCGCTGTCTCAGCCATGGAGAACTTCTACGCATGGGCGGTCGAGGTCGGGAGGATCGGCGCGCCGCCGTTCAACTACAAGGTGCTGCGCCTCCCCCGCTCCCACAGGGGCCAGGACACGGTGAAGCGGAACCTCGCCCGCGCCAAGGCCGGGTCCGCCCTCGCCACGTTGAGACACCTCGACGTCGACTACGCAGACATGTTCGTCTCTACCGGTCTCGGAGGCGCTGCCCCCACTGGTCAACCCGACGGCGACTTCGCGGGGCGCCTCGCCACCCGCAACCGCGCCATGGGGGAACTGGTGCGCCACAGCGGCCTCCGTCGCCAGGAGTTCTCGAACCTGCTGGTCTGGGAGATGCCACAGCCTGCTGGCCCCTTCCAGAACTACATCCCGCTCCCGGTGTCGCAGAAGATTGCGAAGGGAGCGCGGGCCAGGACGACGTGGGTGACAGCCCCCGCACTCAGCGCTGTCGCTGACTACGCGTCCCTGGAGCGTCCGCTCTACACCGACGGCTCATCGTGGGAGCCACAGCGGCCCCTGATCGTCACGGATCCGACGAGGGAGGGGGCGACGATTAACGGACGGCGGGTGCGCTGGTCCCACCTGAGCATTCCGCAGCGACGTCGTCTTGTGGCCCCCGACGGCGGCAGCGGGCTCCTGTTCGTGAGGAGCACCGGTGCGCCCGTGTCAGAGGGCAACTGGCGGTACACCTTCAGGACTGCCGCAGACCGCTGTCGGCAGTTCGACCCGAACTTCCCTGTGGTCACGCCCCACATGCTGCGACACACGTTCGCCGTGGAGACCCTCAACGAACTGACGAGGGGCTCCCTGTCTCGGGCGGAGCGGCTGGCTGAACTCAGCGGCGGGGACCCGCTCCTCATGGCCATTCTGCGACGGAAGGACCCCCTCCTCATCCTGAGAGACTTGCTCGGACACAGCAGCCTCCAGACGACAGAGGTCTACCTCGCCCTGCAAGACCCCGCGCGGATCCTCACCGACGCCGAGATGGAACTGCTGGCCGAAGAAGAGGACTTCGACGCAGAGGACCTGGCGGGTGCGTCATGACCGCCCCGCGCCACGGGCTCGTCCAGGTACCGCTGGCCTTGCACCTGCGTTTCGAAGGCGACGAGCCACTCCGGCTGGACCTCAGCCATCTGCCGTGCCCGGCGGTGGTTCGCCCTCTGGCTCTTGCGCTGCTGTCCTTGACGAACGCGAACGGGACAGTCAAGACCGCGTGGACCGCCAAGAAGTACCGCGACGCGATCGGCCGCTTCGCCAGGTGGTTGGACGACGACGGCTTCCGTGGGGACCTTCGGGACCTGACGGTGGAGCGGCTATACGACTACTGGCAGCAGGAGAAGCGCGCCGTCGAGAACCGCAATCGGATCTTGCTCACGGCAGCCACGCCCGCAGCGGGAGTGAGCCGCCCCGTCTCGTCCGATGTGACGCCCCACCTAGCAGGCACGCGCGTCAGCGCTTCGAAGGCACGCAGCACTCCCCTCGCCGCGTACACGCATGGCGAGTACACACGCCTCGTTTCGAAGTGCAAAGAGATCGTGCGCGCGGGGCGCGTGGAGCAGCGCCGAGTCACTGCACTGCTGTCCGAGACAGGCCCGTCCGCTGGCGGTAGCCAGGCATGGTTGCAGTGGCTCGCAGGCTCCAGCCTCGAACCGGTTGACGATCTGCGCCAGCGACACCCCGACGGGTGGCTTACGGACTCGGATGCCTTCACGGCTTACCGCCGAGCCTTGCTGCCCGACATGGATACAGCCCTTGCCTATCGCGTGCTACTCGGCCTGGAGTTCGGCTTGCCTCCCGAGAGCATGAACGCGCTGATGACTGCCGACCTCGAATGGCAGGGCAAGCGGCAGTTGCGCGTCGCCTTCCGCAAACGGCGCGCGTCAGACCGCCAGGCGATGGTCTACAGGGAGGCGGGCCCGTGGAGTGGGCCTGCACTGCTACGCGACTGGTTGCGGACGTCGGAACGTCTGCGGTCACTCATGAACGACGAGTCGCACGTGTGGATCTGCTTCACCGAGGCAGGGGGCGGCGCTGTCGCCGACTTCGCAGACGCGCGCTGGGGGAAGCACCGTAGACGCTTCATCGAGCGGACAGGACTGACCGACGACGACGGCCAGCCACTGCCGCTCGACCTCCGCCGCCTCAGGACCACGTGGACCGTGCGCAAGGGCCGGGACTGGCACGGCGCCGTCACCATCGACCCGAATCGCACTGCGGCGGTTGAGGGAGACCACTACCTGTCGCGGTCGGCGGACCCCGAAGTCATGGCGGAAACGGTCGAGGCGGCTCAGCAAGACCTTCTGCGCCGGGCCGAAACGGTGGCCCTCATCCTCACAGATGACGAGCAACTCGCAGACGCCGTGGACGGCGCTGACGTGATGAGCCAACGGGCAGTGCCCGCCACCACGGGTGAATGGGACATGTTCGCGGCGACCTGCCGGGACCCGTACGACTCACCTTTCGTCGCGAAGGGCAACTTCTGCACAGCCAGCGTCTGGTCGTGTCTCGTCTGCCCGCTCGCCGTCATCACACCAGCCAAGTTGCCGAACCTGCTTCGGCTGGAGGACTACATCCGCAAGCGGGCCGACGACCTCCCCCAAGGCGAGTGGCTGAGCGTCTACGGGGCGGCCTGGGTGCAACTGACAACGCGGATCCTGCCGCGCTACTCGACTGCTGCCCTCGCGGAGGCCAGCGCAGTCGTGGCCGCTGAAGCAGCCGCCCTGCCCGTTGGACCGGGAGAGCAACTCCAATGACGACCAACAGTCTGCACGCCGCGCCGCTTGAGTCGGCCGTGTTCCCGCCGGATCTCGATGTGCTCGGATACCTCTCTTGGACAGCGCCTGCTGACAGCAGCGCCGTTCCGTTCAGCAGCGACCGCTGGGACTTGGGTGCGCTCGACGTCTGGCCCGCGTACGCGCGGTACACCGTCATCAACTGGACCGGCATTAGGAACCCTCTCTGGCGAATCACCGCCAAAGAGGTCGCGCTGTGTCTAATGCAGCCCCGAGTCGGAATCGAGCATCACCTGCCCGACGTCCGTCGCTCGGCGTACCCGCCATGGGCGCTGCCGCCACAGCGCCTCTCCTACTGGCGACGCTGGTTCGCATACCTCGATGACCAGGGTGTCCGCTCATTGAGCCGCGTCACCCAGGGGCACTGCGACGGCTTCCTGGACACGATCACACCCGAGTCACGGCACATCGCCGTCAGCGCCTTGAGAGTCTTCGCCGACTACCGCTCGCTGCTGACACATGACGCATACGCAGCAGGCTTCCGCCCCTGGGGTGACATCAGCGCCGTCGCCGCCGCCGGTGAACCGAGTGTTGGGTCGAACGGAAATAAGACCCCCCTGATCCCGGACGAGGTGTTTGCCCCCCTGCTTGCCGCTGCGTTGTTCCTCGTTCAGGTCGCCGGGCCAGACTTGCTGGCGGCCAAGCGTGAGGTCGAGCGGCTTCGCAGTGCACCAGCGCAACGCGGCGTGCCTGGCGCCCGGCGTGTGGACGACGCACTGACGGAGTACCTAGAACGGCTCCGGGCCGAGGGCCGCCAACTCCCGGCAGCCACCCCCCGCATCGGCCGTATCGGCGGCGATGTCTGCCGCACGACCATCGCGCTCAACATCGGAGTCAAGGATCCGGACGTCCTGCTGAAGCCGGAGCGCCTGGAAGCAATCCAGCGAGCAGCCGAGAAACTAGGAGTCGCTAGGGGCGGGATCCTCACCGAGGTCAGCAGCGTTGCCCTCGCGTCCGACAGTGATGCTGCACAGCCCTGGCGTGGGGAGTTCAGCCTGGACTCCTTAGCGGGCATGACCAACCTCGTCCGTATCGCCTGCTACATCGTCGTCGCCGCTCTCTCAGGAATGCGTAGCAGCGAGATCGCGGCGATCGAACGCAACTCCATCAAGCGTGAAGAGTTCGCTCCCGGAGTCATCCGCCGACGCATCCAGAGCAGTCTGCTGAAGGGCGAACCGCCGGGCGGACGCCGAGAGACCTGGGTCGTCATCGACGAGGTCGTGCAGGCGATCGAACTCGCGGAGGCACTTACAACTAGCCGGAATCCACTCGTCATCAGCGCGTTTGCGGACCACTTCTCCGAGTTCCGGTCGTGGGTCGGGGAGCACGGTGGTACGGCCGGGCTTGCACCTATCCCCGTGGAGTGGGACCTGGTTCCTCGCCAGTTTCGCAGGAAGTTGGCACGCGAGATCGGCTGGCGCCCCAACGGCGTCATTGCGGGGAAGGTTCACCTCAAGCACATCTCGGTGGCCACGACCGAGGGCTATGCCGGAAAGCACGGCGAGTCCGTCACAGCATTCCAAGCCGAAGTGGAACACGAACGCCGTCAAGCCACGGCGGCGGCAGTCGAGCGCGTCATCGACGCCGCCGAACGAGGAGAGCCGGTCATTGGCCTCGGTGCGGCAAGCCTCGCCGCCGCCATTGCTGACGCGGGTCTCGCCGACGCGAGCGATGCCCCGCAGGTCCGCGACCGCGATGATGCAGTCAGGACCCTGTTGAAGGCTCGTGCTGACACGCTGCACATCGGCCCACTGGCGCATTGTTGGTTCACCGATCCCAGCCGCGCCAGGTGCTTGCGCGGCGTCGCGGACAAGACCCGGCCACTCGTGGGCTCTTGCGAGCCGACCAAGTGCGCCAACGCGACCATCCACCGCGAGCACGCACCCGTCTGGGTAGGGGGCCTGGAGTCGCTCAAGGTCTCTCTATCCGACCGCCGGATACCGACCGGGGAGCGCCAGCGCGTGCAGCAGAAGATCCGCGAAGTGGAAGACCTCATCGAGCCGTTACTCGCCCAGGAGGAGGCATGACCGAAACCGAGAACCCGACCCAGCGGAACCGGCGACGACTCGAAGAAGCCGCCGCCCGCATCCTGGCCGGAGACGCTGCCGTCAGCGACGGAAAGTTGACGCTGAAGTCCCTGGCAACAGAGGCAGGCGTTCCCCGTAACTACCTTTACCGCACCGAGTACGTCGCGATCGCCGAGGACTTCGAGCGGCGTGCAGACGCCTTACGGCAGAGCGACCAGATGCCGGATAAGCGCGAGGCGCAGATCCATCGGCTGCGTGCAGACCTCGCGGAGGCGACGCGGCTTGCTCGGCGGTACCGCGAGGAAAGGGAAACCGCCCGAGGGGAGCGTGACCGGGCTGCCAGTCAGATCGTCTTCCTCGCCGAGCAGAACCGCTTGCTTCGCGAGGAACTGGAAGCAGAGCGATCCGTCACGCGACTGGACAGCACGAAACGCCGCACGTGACCACGGGCGTCGGCTGAGGTGCTGTCGCCGTCCTCTGGCACGCTTCGCCCAACCACAGTGAGGGGGCACTCATGGCGACGGGGGCCAGGGAAAAGTATTGGTCGGGGCAGGCATTACCCAGCGTCTTCAAGCACACCCTGCTCGACAAGTACGTGCCCCCGTTTGCCGGGATGACCGGCTCAATCGGGCGTCGGGTTGTCTACCTCGACGGCTACGCCGGCCGAGGGCGGTATGCCAACGGCACGCCCGCCTCGGCCGAGAAGATCATGATGGTCGCGCAGGCGCAGTACGCGAGCGTCAACCTGGCATGGACCTGCTTCTTCGTCGAGCAGGACGCTGAATCGGCCCGCGTCCTCGCCGGTGTCGTCGACGAGTACGCCGCAAAGGGCGTGACCGCCCACGCCCACCGGGGAGACGTGCAAGACGTCCTGGACCGCGTCGTCGCCTCCGCCGTCGGATGCCCCCTGTTCTTGTTCCTGGACCCGTGCGGGCTGGGCCTGCCGTTCGACCGGATGAGCGGGCTCCTCAACGGCGAGCGGAAGAAGGGGTGGCCGCCCACGGAGTTCCTGCTCAACTTCAGCCTGGAAGCCGTTCGTCGGATTGGCGGGCACGTCACCGCCAGCCAACCCAACGCGGCGACCATGAAGCGGATGGACGACACCGTCGGCGGCCCTTGGTGGCGGGAGCACTTCGCGGGCGGGGTGACCGACGCCGCCGTTGAGGCGGTTGTTGCTGGCTTCTCCAACCGCCTGTCCTCCGCGACCGGAATGGACCTGGTGCCGGTTCCGGTCCGGCGAGCGCCCACGCACAAGCCGGTCTACGACCTCATCTTCGGTACGCGGGCACCGCACGGCCTCTGGGTGTTCGGGGACGCGGTCGCGCGCAGCACGCAGGCGTGGTGGGACACCTTGGAGGAAGTCGAAGTGGATGCGCAGGCCGAGGAGGACCAGGGAACGCTTTTCACCACCACGGCCACGGTCCGCCCCGTACTGGAAACCGTCGAGGAGGCTGCCCTGCCGGTCATCACCGACAACCTGCGGTCCCTCCTGCGCTCGTACCCTGTCGGGTTCCGAGTGGTCGACCACACCAAGGCCGTGTTCGGCGACTTCTACGGGCAGGTCCGTGAGTCGGTGGTCCGGAAGGCGGTGAAGGCACTGCACCACCAGGGCGGCACCGCCAGTACCGGCATCGGTGGCAAGACCCGTGAACTGGTCGTCCAGCCCCCTACTTAGGCGGTCGCGAGCCCCCGAGCGGGCATCTCATCCCAGATCAGCCCCTCAAGCGTGCGCCCACCGGCCTTTGGAGTGCGCCCACCCCACTGCTTGAAGAAGAACGGCACTTTGGCCGCCGTGCAGTCGTCCCGCAGGTTGATGACCCATTCCGGGTCAAGCGGTCGGTGCCCGGATCCACTTTCGCCACCGGCGATGACCCAGTCGATCCCATGGAGGTTGATGTCATCGAGCGGCCCCAGAAGCGGCTCGCAAGACAGAAAGCGAACGGCTGCCGGAACATCGCGCAGGTCATCCACCCGACATAGAGCATCGGTGTTTTCCACGCTGACACCCATCCAGACGTTGTCCGGCCAGTCCAACTGGTCGGCGACCTTTCGGAGGCGGGCGGCGCGCTTGGTTAGCACCTGGTAGGTGTGCTGCGGCGTCGCTGCCATTACGTCGAAGACCTGGCGAACGAAGTCGAGTGGAACGCGCGCGTGGAACAGATCGCTCATCGAGTTGACGAAGACCAAGCGCGGTTGGCGCCAAGAGAACGGCGCGGAAAGGGCCTGTGGGTGCGCGGTTACGCCGAACCCAGGGCCGCTGGTGCGCGAGTCCCCATCGTTCTGGTACTTCTCTGCGCCCATCGCCTTGAGCCGCTTGGCCAGGGTCAGCGCGTAGCAGTTGTCGCAGCCCACCGAGACTCGGTCACAGCCGGTCGTGGGGTTCCAGGTGACTTCGGTCCACTCGATGGTGCTCTTGCTCGCCACGTCTCCACCCCCTCGCTCGTCTCGGACTCCACGGACGCTATCGGCAGCGTCCACGTCCATCCCGGACGCCGCGAACGTAGGTGGAGGGTCTGACATCGCCTCACCCGTTCCTCCAGTCCCGGCAGGATCTACAGGGCTGGAGTACGTCAGTCGTTCCGCCGGTGGCCCCGCTCCGGCCCCCGGCCATCGAGGTCGGAGCGGGGTGCCCGAGCAGTCGGTCATCCGACTCGGACAGCCCCTGAGCCGCCCGCTACTGCGTTCCAGAGGCCCGGCAGCCCCAGGGGCCTGTCATGCTCCTGGGACAGCCGCAACGGACCGTAGCGCCGCCCTACGACGACGTCAGGCTGCTGCTACATCCTGCGGGCGACCGCTGGTCGTCTATGCGCGGTGGTCACACATGGATCGGCTACCCGCCCGTCGGCTCGGGCCGCAGCAGGTCACCACTCCGCGCCGGGCGGGCAGCAACTCCAGGTTCTCCGCTGCACGGTGATCTCCACGGTTTCGTGGTCTCCGGTCACCACTGACAGGAGGAGGTCCTCCTCCAGCCGGTTGAGGGGGTCGACGAGCGCCGCGCGGACTGCCTTGAGGGCTGCGTCGGCATCGATCTTGGAGACGATCTCAACTGAAGCCACGTCCTCCGGCGCGCAGAACCACGAGTCCTTGCTGTCGTCGAGGTCAACGCTCACCAGGGGGGTGTCGCCGTCCTGCCACACGACGCCAGGGATGCCCTGGACACGATCCCCAGCCTTGGATGTGACGGCGACCCGGTCCTCTGAGAACAGCCGGGCGGCAGGGTGGTGCTCACCGGTGGGGAGAGAGAACTGCCAGCACGTGCATCCGTTGGACTCGTGAGCCAAGACCCCTCCTCGCTGCCTGTGCGGCCGAGGCTAACGGACTCGCGCGGCGACATGGGTGCCCGAGATCCCCCTGGCCGCTGCCCGAGCCACAGGGGCGCCGGAGCCTCAGTGAACGGGCTTGCAGGTGATGCGCGCAACGCTCACTCCGACCAGCGTGCCATTACTGCGGCCGGTTGATGCCGATGTTGCGCAGGAGTTCCTCTGCGGCGTCATACCACCATGGGGAGTCCTCGGGCATGGCGTTCTCGTCTTCTCCGAAGACTTCGAGCAGCCAGAATGTCGCGATTCCGGCGATGCGGTTGTACTCGTCCAACGTCATGCCCTTAACGCTAGCGACCACCTGACCCGCAATCTGTTAGTCGCGCGACTCCCGCGGCAGACAGGGAGTCATTAAGGGACTGCTACGAGCCCGACCAGTCAGGGCGTACCTTCTCTGGCCGAAGTCCTCCCAGGCCGATAGCCATCAAGTGAGCGGCTTCAGGGTGTCCAGTGTCTCGTCCTGCTCTAAAGATCCCACTGGCACGCGAGGGGTTGAGCAGCGGCACCAACGCTCGTTTACCCGTAGGCGGGGAACCAGTCCTTGCCAAAGATGATCTGCCACTGCCCGACGGCTGATGCGATTTGCCCGTTTCGCTCGTACTCGCGAGCCTTCGACGCGCGGTCGCGCGCGCTGCGCAGGCTGGTGATGACTGTCTGACGCTTGTCCCAGGACCAACTTGACGTGAAGGTGCCGCTGAGACCCGCTGGATCGGCCACGTCCAGTCGGTACTCGGCATTCTGGAAGAAGTCCTCGATGCGTTCGCCTTCGTTGGAGTAGAGGTAGCCGACGCCGTGCTGGGCCATGACCTCCAGGTGGAAGGACTTCAGCCGACTGCTGTGGCTGCGGTTCCAGCGCTTGAGCATGCGGACGAGCGGCTTGAGGCGACTGCTCAGTGCCTGGTTGCGGGTGGCCATGAAGTCGGCGTGCTGGTCGGGATTGGTGGCGAGCCAGCCTCCGTCGCCCTTGGGGATGAGGTAGCCGCCTCCTTGCCGGTTGAAGGCGGGGGTGAGGTCGACGTGTGCGCCGGTGACGTACTGGAGCCGGACGGCTTGGCCCTTGCTACCGACGAGGCGGACGCTCGTCTCGCTCCTGAGGGCGTCCCGAACTCGGTAGAGGAACGCCTGAGAGTCGTACTGGTAGGTGGGCCAGACGAGGGTGTGGTCGAACACGGCGAGCATGTCGATGTCATCGAGTGGCCGGATGATCGTCGAGCGTGCCGCTGAGCCGATCAACTTCTGCGCCGTAGTCGGCATGTTCGATGAGGCGGGGAACCCGCGCTTGACGGCCGCGGTGGCGCTGGCCTTCTTGTCGCGGACCTCCTGCTGCTGGGTCGCGGTGAGCGCGATGTTGGCCTGGAACTCGTCGAAGGACTTGGAGACGGTGTAAGGCATCGGTTCCCCCGTAGTGATCGGCGCGCAGGCCCAGTCGTAGGCACCGCTGCTGGTGTAGTCGGCTGGCGTGAGGCGGGACCGTAACCCCGCCCTACGACAGTGCCGCTGCCCAGACCAGTCGAAGACGCTGGTCGCCGTTGTGCCAAGGCGCTGCTGCCGGTGTCGGTTAGGTGTCGCCGCGATCCGGCAGGACGTGCCCGCGGGCTCGGGCTTCCTCGACGAGATGGGATGAGTTCGCGAGCATCGTTGCCTCGTCCTGGTCCCACATCCGGTTGTAGAACCAGTCGGGGACGCGGGCATTCGTCTGCCGGAGTTGCAGGATGCGGTCCTGCGCCGCGCGGCAGTCCGTGTCACTGACGGAGGCCGGGTCGTCGAGCGCCTTGCGCCACATGTCCGCGACCTTGGCCTGAAGAGTCGCCTTGTGGATGGCGCTCTCCCGATGCAGTACAGCCTCCTTGACCAGAGCAGCGGCCGTCGCCGCCAGAGGCGCGACGAGCGCGAACAGCCAGTTGAGCAGCGTGTACTGGAAAGCCACCCCGACTGTGACCGCGAGGACGAGGGCTACGCCCAAGGCGAGGATCAGGAAGCGGGCGTAGGCGCGGTGCAGGGAGACCCCATAGTCCAGATTGGCCCGCTGGCAAACCAGGACATCGAGAGGGCGAACGAGGTCGCTGAGGGAGCGCGGCTGATACCAGTTGGGCAGTCCATCGCGGGACCCGCGGTTGGCGGCTTCGGTGATGTCCCAGTCACTGGGCCGGGTGGCCAGGTAGGGGTGGCGGTCGAGACGGAAGAGGCCGGTGTCGAACTCCTCTTGAATGCTGGCCGCGGTTCCGTTCTTCCGCTTCTCCACCACTTCGCCGAGGACAGCCCAGAGGCCCATCCCGATCGCGACGATCCCGCCGATGTAGTTGCGCGCTGATGAAGCGAGGACGCCGACAATGATCGTGACCGCCGCGATGATCGCGAGTGCGATCAGCCTGCGGTTATGGCTGGCCTTCACATCGGCATACAGGCGCCGTTGCGCGGCAAGGAGCCGAAGGAACGGCTCGGTGTTCTGCTGCTCGGTGATCGGTGGATCAGTGCGACGGACGGCTCCTGACACGGCTCACTCGGGGTTGGTAGCGGTGTAGAGGCCGTTCCAGGATCCGGCAGCGGACTTGATGTTGGACTCGGTGACGAACATGTACCGCCAGGTGCCGTACTCCTCCTCGTCACGGACGAGGCGTGCCCATCGTTCGGCGGCGACCTTCTTGGCGATCACGTCGGTGTCGCGTGCATCGCTGTCCGCCTTGCCTTCGATGACCCAGTAGGTACCGCTCTTGTCGAGTGCGATGAAGTCGGGAAAGTACCGGCCGGTCTCCGTGGGGATGAATGCCTGACCGCTGGTGTAAAGGCGTAGCCACCAGACGATCTCGTCGTCACGATCGAGGAGTTTGGCAAGTTCCCATTCGGTGGTCTTCGCGTCGAACGCTGCGGTAGGCATGATCGACTTGCGCCAGCCTTGGAAGTGCACGCCCTTGATGTAGGGGTCGTTGTACGCATTCGGAGCGTTCGGGTCCACGAGGACGGGCTCCAGCGGCAGGGTGACCGGTTCCAGGTCGACCTGCCTTTCCTGCTTACGGTTACCGATGGCGCTACGGATCAAGACACGGAGCCCCTCAACCGCTTGGCGCCGCCGCTGTTCGCCCCATTCGGCCGATGCCTGCTCGGAGGACGAGACGCCAGCCCCCTTGAGGAAGGCGTCGACGAGTCGTCTCGCCGCGTTCTTCTCGCGGCGGTCCGCAGTCACCTCGGGCTGTCGCACGATCTCGTGCGTCAGTTGGAGCCGTACAACGTCGATCCCGACGAGCACCTGCTGGGCCTCAGCGTTGGCTTGCGGGGTGACCGTGATGCGCACGTCGGCCCCGCTGCGCCGGGCCTCCAGCGCGTCGCGGTAGATGAAGGTGGGCACTTCCCGGATGAACCGAGCGCCAGCCGCCTCAGCATCGCCGTCGGGGATGTCCACGAGCGAGAACGGAGACACGACGAGCCGTGATACCTCTCGCGGGAACGTGATCTGGGGCGCTCCGTCGGTTCGCCCCTGCGGCTGCGGAGTGGGAGCCGCCTGTCGGGTGTCGACTTCCTCGAAGAAGAGGGTTGGGGCTGCCTCTGACGCGGGCTCGTCCTCGCCGTCCAGTCCGAACAGAGCGGCCTGACCGGGGAGGACAGCGGCAGCCCGTGACGGCACACCGCCAGTCGACGTCACCGGAGATTGTGAGTCGGATCCACCGACCGCCGTTGGGGTCGCCTCTGCGCCCAGCGGCGCAATGGTCGTCGGCGCGGCGCCGTGCTCGTCGACCGCCGTCTGCACGGCAGGGGTCTGAAGGCGTTCCCGAAGGACATCCTTCTGCTGGAGCAACTGCTGGTAGGAGTCGTGCGCGACCAAGTCGACCTGGTCGACCGCAGGGACGCCGGTGCGGTGGCCGAATGGCAGGCGAAGACCACGCCCGAGGATCTGTTCGGTCAAGGTCTGTGACGCGAGCCTGCGCAGGGCGACGATGACGGCGATGTTCTTCACGTCCCAGCCCTCGCGCAGCATGTTCACGCTCACGATGGCCCGGATCGGCGAGTCGGAAGCCTCCACGTCGGCGAGGGCTTGGAGGGCCTCTTCCGATGACTGAGAGGTGATTTCCAGAACGGCTTGGGGATCCCCGATGAAGTTCGGCCCTGCCAGGGTTTGCCCGACCTCGGTGGCGTGGTCGATCGACTGACACACCACGAAGAGCACCGGATGAGTCTGCGGAAGGTCGGGATGGAGGCTCCGGTACTCCTGGTAGGCGGCCTCCTTGTGCCGCAGCAACTGGCAGGCGTCGGCCAACTGGGTGCGCTCGTCCCGCTGCCCGTCCTTGCGGTAGACGATGACGGGGGTCTTGACGTGGCCGTCGGCGATGGCTTCTCCCAGGGTGTACTGGAAGATGATCTTCGCTACGTCGGCAGGGTCTGGGGTCGCGGTAAGCCCGATGAGGGCGACTGGGTTCAGGTGGCGCACCGCGGCGGAGAATGCCTGGGCGCGATCGTGGTAGATGTGGTGCTCGTCTGCGATGACGAATAGATCGTCTGTGTTTTCCAGGTAGGTGTATAGCGCGTCACCGAGGTTCTCGTCGTCTTCTCGCACTCGTCGCGAGACGTTGTCCGTGGGCCGGATCAACTGCTGAATGTTGAAGACGAAGACCTTCAGGCGGTTGGGATTGCGCAGAGCAGTTCCGACCGAAGCGATCTGGAAGTTCTCCGGAGTGATCACGAGCGGGGCGATCTCGGCCCCAGCCACGTACTTGGCGGACGCGGCATCGAAGTTGGCGAGGGTCTTGCGCTGGATGGTCGCGTTCGGCGTGACGACGAGGACGTGCCGGACCCCCTGGGTCGCCAGGTACTCGACGAGGGAGGACATGAGGAAGGTCTTGCCGACGCCGGTGGCTAGATCAGCCACCATCTCGGTGAAACTTCCGTCCGCCTTGACGATGGCCGCGATCACGGCCTCAAGGGCTTGACGGTTCGGTTCCCGAAGATCGAAGCGTGCGGCAATCTCGTAGATGAGCGTTTCGTCGTATGCGATCTCCACGGCTTTACTTCACCGTCGCTTTCGGGAACAGGTCGTCGGGTGCCTTGCGCAGCCGCGAACCTGGAGAGAGGTCCTTTAACAATGCTTCGGCGTCTGGGAGTGCAGCCTTAGCCACGATCACAGCCCGCTCCCCGTCACCCAGGTGCTCGACGACAGTGCGGATGACCTGCTCGTCGGCCACTCCGTCGACGACGGCCAGACGCATGCGGCGCTTGACACCGCAGAAGACCGGGTGGTCCGGGGTGAGCGTGTAGCCGAGTTGTCCGGCGACGGCTATTGACCAGGCACCATTCGTGGCGGCGTCGGAGAGGTAGACCGTGCCATCCTCGTCGTCCACGTCATACATGGATGGACCGAGTCGAGCGACGGTGAAGCCGCCGCCGCCCTGCCACTGGGCGGTCGACTCGTCCTTGGTCTTCGTGGCGGCGCGAAGCGCCTTCAGCGTCGCTTCGTCCAGGCCCTCCATGGCCTTGGCGACTTTGCCCAGCAGGCTGGTGAACCGCTGAGCGTCGTCCACGGTGATCCCTTCGGGGAGATCAGCGACGGCGACCCGCTCAGTCTTCGTGGTGATTCCGCCTGGGTCCTGACCCTCGACCACCTTCGTTAGCCGGGGCTGGAGGAAGGCGTCCACGGTCGATTGCTGCAACTCAACGGTCACCCAGCGACGCCCCATCTTGTGCGCGACCGCGGCCGTGGTCCCGGACCCGCCGAAGCAGTCGAGCACGATGTCGCCGGGGTTTGAACCGATGCTGATGATGCGCTCCAGCAGGCGCTCCGGCTTCGGGGTGCTGAACGGGGTGATCCCAGGAACGAGGGCCTTGATCTCCATCTTGGAGATGCGATTGCTGTCGACCTCTGAGTACGGCCACCACGTGTGGAACGGTGCCGAGTACTCGTCCGGCGGATAGATGCGGATGAAGGGCTCCAGTTGGCCGCGGGGGCTCGGCAACCACTCCAACAGGTCGTAGTCGCGCTGCACCTTGTCCTGACCCCACTGCCAGCGCCCTTCGGTGCCGTCTGAGCGGATCGGCCAGACCTCGCCGCCAGACGGCGAAGGGATCGGGAACCACATCGACGGTCGGTCCGTCCGCAAGGCGGCGGTGCCTGCCTTGCGGAGGGATCGACTGCAATACGGGCGGCCTTCCTCATCGCGTCTGTCGTAGTGCGAGGGGAGTTCGCCGACCAGTCGCCGGTTCGGGGTGAACGCCTGGCTGCGGGAGTACACGAGGATGAAGTCGTGGCTGGGGACGATCTTGCCCGAGGTTCGGGATGACGGGTTGTCCACGCGTTGCCACAGGATTGTGGCAACGAAGTTCTCCGGCCCGAACTCCTCGTCCAAGAGCAGGCGCATCCGGTGCACTTCGGCGTCATCGAGATGGACCCAGATCGACGCGTCGTCACTCATGAGCGGCTGAATGTCCCGAATGCGATCTCGCATCATCGTGAGCCAGACCGAGTGTTCGAGTTGGTCCGCGTAGTGCTCGAAGGTCTGCTCGGTGTTGAACGGTGGGTCGATGTAGACCAACTTCACCTTGCCGGTGTACTTCGCCGACCACTCCGGGATCTTGCCGAGCGCGCGTAGCGCATCTCCCGAGTCACCCTGGATGAGCAGGTTCTCGTCACTTCCGACGGGACCGTCTGGTGCACCCACCCGCCCAAGGCGCTCGATGCTCTTGACCTCACACGCACGTGGGTCCGAGGGGTCGACCCAGGAGTAGTCGTACTTGCCGTGCTCGGCAGGGATGAGGGCGAGGTCCTTGCCCTTCCAGGTCAGTTCGAGGCGACCCTTGGGATTCTGGTTGCGGACGGGGCTCACGAAGTCCTCGCGTCCGTCGTGTCGTGCTCCACCGCTCTGCTATCCCTTCGAAGACCGGACACCCGTCAGCGAGCACCCCGTAGAGGTCTATCGGCGCAGCGAGGCGGTTCCTGTCACGGATCCGGAAGATCGGCTGATCTGCGGCGAGACTGTCCACGCGCTCCACCGGAGCGGCAAGCGAAGCAACTCCAGGCTCACACCCATGCGACTTGACGAGATGTCTTGGCATGGAGCGTGGCACACGCGCCCCAGGCCGAGCGCGGGGAGGCTCGGACCGCATTGATTTGGGTGACCGCCTGGGGGTGCCCTGGGGGACGCTGCGGGCGCTACCGGGGCGCGTCGCCGCCTCGCCCCGAGGCGTCTCCCGAAGGTGTCGCGGGGAAGCCCGGGCACCGGCCACCGGGCGCTAGCCCCTCGCTCCGCGCGTTGTTGACCCGTCGAGGCGGCACCCAGAGGAACCGCCACGGGAAGAGAGCCGAAGGCGGGAGTCGAACCCGCGACTACTGTTTACAAGACAGTTGCGTTACCGCTACGCCACTCCGGCAGGACAGGCTGGACGTGTAACACACCATCGTCAAGCCGTTGAGCAGCCTAGCCCGCCCTCACGCTCAGCATGTGTGACACGGGGCGCCTGTAACACAGTGCTTCGACACCCAAAGTCGGGTGCGCTACCAGTTGCGCCACGTCGGCGGCACACGGGAGCGAGCTCCCGACCCCAGGATAGGGACCACGTCTGCGCAGCCCCGAGCCCGGACTGCCGGGCGGGTGGTCCCGGCGGCCTACATCCCGTTCATCTGGCTCGTCGCGGGCAGGGTGAGCCCGGGGATGGCGTAGGGGGCGGCGAACAGCAGCATCCCCAGGGCGAGCAGCAGGACCGCCGTCCCGTACGTCGCCGCCCGGCGCCAGGGCAGGGTCTTCTCCACCGCGATCAGTCCGGCGACGACGGCCATCCAGACGACGCTCATGACCCCCAGCGCGAACAGCGAGGCCATCAGCGCCCAGCAGCAGCCGACGCACCAGGCGCCGTTGCGTGCACCCATGCGCAGCGCGCCGCGTGGGCCGTCCCGCCACGAGCCCACCAGCAGACCGAGCGGGCTGCGGCACTTGCCCAGGCAGACGTCCTTGAGCGGCGTCAGCTCGTAGGCCGCCGCGACGACGAGGGTGGCTCCCGCCACCCACCGGCCGGCCCGGTCCCAGGCGAGGACGTCGCCCGCGGCCCGGCCGACGAGCGCGATGACCGCGAAGGCGACCAGCCCGGCGGCCGCCCACGTCAGCAGGTAGCCGCAGACGAAGAGGAGGGGCGAGATCGCGGACCGCCGTCTCGTCATCGTGGCGTAGAGCGCGACCGTCGGCGCGACCGACGGGAACATCATCGCCGCCATCATCACGACCCAGATGCCGAGGAACCAGCCCAGCGTGCCGAGGCCGGTCCACGGCCCCTCGTCCATGCCGCGCATCTGCCCGGCGGTCCACCACCACCCGAGACCGGCGAGCGCGAACAGGAGGGCGACCAGGCCCCGCCGGGTGCGGACGGCGCCGAAAGCCGGGGTCAGGCCGCCGCCCGCCGCCGGGCGAGGCCGGGCCGGCGCGTTCATCGGCTCAGGCGGCCCAGGAGAACGAGGCCGTCGACAGTCCGGTCCTGCCGTCGAACCGGATTCCGAAGGCATCGATGTGCGAGCGGCGGTTCTCGGCCATCGTCAGATCGGGCGCCACCGGGTGGAACATGCCGTCGAACCGCACCGGCTGACCGTCCTCCTTGCCGAACGGCACGACGTCCTCGACCTCGAAGTCGATCGCCTCGCCCACGCGGACGCTGTGCCGGACGCCGTCGTCGACGAACTCGATGGCCGCCCGCTCGACGCCGGCCATCTCGCCCACCAGCGGGGCCAGCGCCGCCATCGGGCCGCCCAGCTGGCCGGCGAAGACCTGGACCAGCTTGCCGAACTGCTCCTCGGTCGACCGGTCGTCGATGTAGACGCCGAGGCGCCAGTTGCCCTCGGTCATCACCTTCGGGGTGTCCGCGATGGCGACGACCCGCCGTCCGCCGACGTCCGTCCCCTCGATGTCCCCCGCACGGATGTTGAAGGCGAGGACGACCCGGCAGAAGTCGTAGGTGGCGCCGTGGTCCAGCGAGAGGTTGCACGGACACATCAGCTCGCACGAGCACGTCTCGGTGTAGCTGCCCTCGAGGTTCCATGCCATGGCCGGCCTCCTGCGAAGAGGCGGCCAGTCTCCAACCGTGCTACGCGGTCGGTCAACCGTGCGGACGACGCTTCGACCGCTCGTCAGGCGGCGTCGGTGCCCGCGACCGGTCCTCGCTGGGCCGGTCCCCCGCGCACGAATTCCGCCGGGTCGTTGCCCGGGCCGGCGGCCAGCCAGCGCGCGAAGCCGTCGGGGTCGCGCAGCTCCAACTCGTCCAGCGCCTCCTCGCGGCGGCCCACCAGCGACGCCCGGGCGGCCGGCGAGAGACGCCCGGCGAGAGCGGCCGTCGTACGCAGCCATTCCTCCCCGAGGGCCCGCGTGCTCAGGGCAGTCACCGGCAGCATGCGGCTGCCGACCGGGAAGCCCGAGGGAGCTGGACCGACGGGCAGCCTGACCACCTGGCCCGCCGCCGGGGCGGTCCGCGCGCGCTGGCGGCGACCCCACCGCAGCGCGACAACCGACGTCACCGCGAGGACGACGACCGCGGCCACCGCGCCGCCGGCGACGGTCGAGATCCCGGCCACGAGCAGGATCACCCCGGCCGTCCACCCCGCCGCCCACACCGCGGCCTCCAGGACCGAGCCGCGTGAGCGAGCCGGCGCCTCCCGGGCGATCCCCGCGGCCGTACACCCGGCCAGGGCCGCGGCCAGCCCGACGCCGACCAGCCCGGGGCCGCCGAGGGCGAGGCCCCCGACCACCGCGAGGGCGCCGGCACCGGCCAGGGCGGAGCCGAGCAGCACACGAGCGACCGGACGGCGGATGGACACAGGCGGCCTCCAGATGCACTCGGGCATGCGCGGGCGGTGCCCGCCGATGCCGGGCCCGCTCCGCCGGTCGGGACATACCCCGTCCCCGCGGATGCACACGGGGCCGCGAGCCCCTTCCCTGTGACGTTCGCAACGAGGAGGCTCGAGGTCAGGGAAGGACCCATTGCTCCCGGAGGTGCACCGTGTCGATGTCCGCCCCGATGGCCCCCGCCGACCGCGCCGGGGAGGACGAGGCGCAGACCCCGGACGCCGCCTCACCGGGCCGCCCGGTCGTCGTCGGCGTCGACGGGACCGAGGTCGGGCTCGGCGCGGTCCGCTGGGCCGCGCAGGAGGCCGCCCGGCGGAACGCACCGCTGCTGATCCTGCATGCGGCGCCCTACCTGGGCCGGGGGGAGCCGGGCGGAGCACCGTCGCCGGAACTCCCCCATGCCCGCGGGATCACGGCGGTGGCGTACACGGTCGCCCGGCGCAACCAGCCCGGTGTGCAGGCCTCCACCGACGTCGTCCCGGACGAGCCGGTCGACGCGCTGCTGCGCGCCGCCGACGACAGCCAGCTGCTGGTGCTCGGCAGCTCGGCCACCGGCGCCGCCGACGAGATGGTGCTGGCCACCGTGGCCGTGCGGGTGGCCGCCCGGTCCCGCGCCCCCGTCGTCGTCGTGCCGCGCCGCCGCGGACCGGCGCAGCCGGGGCGGCCGATCGTGGCCGTCCTCGGGATGGGCGACCGGGCCGACGACGAGGCGGTCGCCCGCTTCGCCGCGACCGCCGCCCAGCGGGACGGCGTGCCGCTCTCCCTGCTCCTGACCCGGTCCCCGCAGCAGAACGTGGCGGCGAGCTGGGTCGACGACGACGACGCGTGGGCCGAGCGCTTCCCGGACGTGCACGTCCTGCGGTCCGACCTGCCCTCGCCCCGGCCCGACGAGGTGCTCGGGGCGGCGTGCCCCTCCCCGCTGGTGGTGATCAGCGTGGGACACGGCACGCTGCTGCACCGGTCGATGGACGGCCCGCATCGCTGGCTCCTGCGGCACTGCACGTCGCCGATGGCCCTCGTGCCGGCGGTGCGCTCGTCGGAGGGCGGCACCCCGGAGGAGGCCGCTCCGCCCTCCTGACCGGCCCGGCCTGCGCGTCCCGGCCCGGCCACGGGCAGGATCGGCGGTCGTGGGGTCCTCGGTCGTCGCCGTCGGGCCGCGCCTGGCCGTCGTCCTGGTGGTCCTGGCGGTGGTGGCTGCGGTCGCGGGCCGGCTGTCCGGTCTCGGTCAGGACCGGCCGGTGGTGCTCGCCGCCGTGCGTGCCACGGTCCAGCTGGCCGGGGTGTCCGCCGTCCTTCTCGTCGTCGTGCGCTCGCTGGCGTTGTCGGCCGTGTTCGTCGTCCTCATGCTCGCCGTCGCGACCGCGACCGCCGCCGGGCGCGTGACCGGCCGGGGACTGCGCAGTTCCGGCCGGACCGCGCGCCTGCTGCCGACCGCCGTGCCCATCGTGACCGGCGCGGCACCGGTGGTGGCCCTGGTGCTGGCCAGTGGGTCGGTGCCGCTGCGCGGCACGGCCGTCATCCCGGTCGCCGGCATCCTGATCGGCGGCGCGATGACCGCCACGTCGCTGGCCGGACGACGCCTCCGCGAGGAGCTGCACGCGCGCCGTGGCGAGCTCGAGGCCGCACTCGCGCTGGGACTCCTCCACCGGGACGCCGTCCTCCTGGTCGGCGGCCAGGCCCCGGCCACCGCCCTCGTGCCGGGCCTGGACCAGACCCGGACGGTGGGGCTGGTGACCCTCCCGGGGGCGTTCGTCGGGGTCCTGCTCGGCGGCGGGAGCCCGCTCGAGGCCGGCGCGGCTCAGCTGCTGGTCCTGATCGGGCTGCTCGCCGCGCAGGTGCTCGCGGTCTGGACGGTCACCGAACTCATCGCCCGCGGCGCCATCCTCGACGACCTCCCGCGCTGACTTCCAGGAATCTCACAGCCGGCCTCCAGCGACGGGCCAGCGGCAGCACGCACAGTGGAGATCTCGCGGCGGCCACGTCGGCCGCGCGGAGGGAGGACCACAGCAGTGAGCGAATACGGAACCGGGCCCGGCGCGGACGACGCCCAGACGGGCTCGGCCGGAACGCCGCCCCAGGCCCCCGCCCAGCCGGTCTACGGCGGGCACGCCCCGTGGACGCAGACGCAGGTGCAGACGCCACCCTCGCCGCCGTACTACCCGGGCTACGGGGGACACCCGTTCCCCGCCCCGGAGCCGGTTCCCGCAGCGCGCCCGGAGCGGCGCGCGGGCCGGCTGCGGATCGGCATCGCCGGTCTCGTGGCGGGCGCCCTGATCGGCGGCGGCGCGGGAGCGGGGGTGGCCGGCCTGATCGACTCGTCGACGCCGAGCAACTCCCCCAGTGCCTCGGCCCAGAGCGTCACGATCAAGAACCCCGAGACGGCGACGACCGCCACGGCGGCGGCCGCGAAGGCGGCGCCCAGCGTGGTGACCATCTACGTGTCCAGCGGCTCGAACTCGGGGAGTGGCTCGGGCGTCGTCCTGACCGACGACGGCTACGTGCTGACCAACAACCACGTGGTCACCCTGGAGGGAGCCGGCACCGGCACCGTCCAGGTGCGCACCTCCGACGGCAGGCTCTACGACGCCAGCGTCGTCGGCACCGACCCGTCGTCGGACCTCGCGGTGGTCAAGCTGAAGGACGCCAGCGGCCTCAAGCCGGCCACGTTCGCGAACTCCGACAAGGTCCAGGTCGGCGACGTGGCGGTGGCCATCGGCGCGCCGCTGGGGCTGTCCAACACGGTCACCGACGGGATCGTCAGCGCCACCGGCCGGGCCGTGGAGACGGGCTCGTCGCAGGACGACTCGACCGTCCTCGACGCGATCCAGACCGACGCCGCGATCAACCCCGGCAACTCCGGCGGCGCGCTCGTCAACGGGGCCGGTGAGGTCATCGGCATCAACAGCGCGATCGCGACCGTCGCCGCCGGCGGGCCGGGCTCCCAGTCGCAGAGTGGCAACATCGGCGTGGGCTTCGCCATCCCGTCCAACACCGCGCAGCGGATCGCCAAGGAGCTCATCGCCAACGGCAAGGCCACCCGGGCCTTCCTCGGTGTGAGCAGCCGGACCGCCGCGGACAGCCAGAACTCCGGTGTCGGGGACGGCGCGGAGATCGTGTCCGTCCAGCCGGGCACGGCGGCCGCCGACGGCGGACTGCGGGCCGGCGATGTCGTGACCGCGGTCGGCGACCGGCCGGTGACGACGTCCACGGAACTCACCGCGGCGGTGCGCAGCAAGGCTCCCGGGGACAAGGTCACGCTGACCGTGCGGCGCGGGAACGACACCAAGACCGTCGAGGTCACCCTGGGCTCGGCCAGCTGAGTCCGACAGGACGGCCCCCCTGCAGGGCCCCGCGCCGCGAGCTCACGAGCGGAGTGGGGGGCAGGGGGGTCCTTTCTCTAGGCTGGTGCAAGTGCCGGCACCCCGACCGTCCGCCCCCCTCGCCGGATCTCTCCTCGCCGGGTCCCTCGAGGACCCTGCGCGCGCCCGCGACCTGACCCGCATGAAGCGGCTGGCGACCGGCCTGTTCCTGGGCGCTGCCGCGGTCTTCCTCGCGTGCGTGCTGCTCGGTCAGGATGCGGGCGCCTGGGTCGGCTACGTCCGGGCGACCGCCGAGGCCTCGATGGTCGGCGCGCTGGCCGACTGGTTCGCCGTCACCGCGCTGTTCCGGCATCCCCTCGGGCTGCCGATCCCGCACACCGCGATCATCCCGCGCAAGAAGGACCAGATCGGCGAGAGCCTCGGCGCCTTCGTCCAGGAGAACTTCTTGACCCGGAGCGTGGTCGAGGCCAAGCTGACCACGATCGACGTACCCGGCCGGCTCGGCGGCTTCCTGGCCGCGCCCGGGCGGGCCGAGCGGCTGGCGGGTGACGCCGGCGCCCTGGTCACCGCACTGTCGGGGCTGCTGCGCGACGAGGACCTCGAGCCCGCCGTCGCGAACCTGGTCGACCGCAAGCTGCACGCCACCCCGGCCGCGCCGCCGGTGGCCCGCGCCCTGGAGCTGGTGGTGGAGGGCGACCGGCATCAGGAGGTGCTGTCGGCCGGCCTGCGGGGGCTGTCACGGTTCCTGCAGGAGAACCGCCTGGTCTTCCGCGCGCAGCTCGGTGACGCCTCGCCGTCGTGGGTGCCCGACTGGGTCGACGACCGCGTCTTCGACCGGGTGTTCGCCGGCCTGCAGAGCTTCCTGGAGGAGGTGGGCAGCGACCCGCGGCACGAGCTGCGGCGCTCCTACGACGCACGGCTGCGGGCGTACGTGCACGCGCTGCGCACGGATCCGGAGGCCGCGGCCCGGATCGAGGACCTGAAGAAGGAGCTGCTCGAGCACCCCGCCGTCCGTACCTGGTCCGGATCGCTCTGGCGGAACGCCAAGAACGCCGTCCTGACCGCCGCCGCCGATCCGGAGTCCGAGCTGCGGGGCCGGCTGGCAGGCTTCATCCGCGACGGCGCGCGCCTGCTGCAGACCGACCCGACCGTCCGCGAGCTGGTGCAGCGGCACTCGCACTCGATCGCGGGCTATCTCGTCGAGCGGTTCTCCCCCGATATCGCCGACCTGGTCAGCACCACCGTCGCCCGCTGGGACACCGAGGAGACCAGCCGGCGCATCGAGCTGCAGGTCGGCCGCGACCTGCAGTGGATCCGCGTCAACGGCACCGTCGTCGGCGGCCTCGCCGGCCTGGTGATCTACACGGTGGCGCAGCTGATCGGCTGACCCGCACCTGGGCAGTGTCGCGCCGAGTGGGGCCCGGAGGGCTCCGCGCAGGTGCGACGGTAGGGCTCAGCACAGCAGGGGACGGCTCGTGGCCGCGGTGCGATCCGGAGGATCGCAGTGTTAGGGCTCGATGGTCACCTTGATGGCCTCGCCCTTGGCCACGATGTCGAACGCCTCCAGGGCCCGCTCCAGCGGCAACCGCGCGGTGATCAGTTCCTTGACCGGCACCTTCCCGCTGGAGATGTACTCCAGGGCGCGCTTGTTGTGCTCGGGCGCCGATCCGTTGGCCCCCATGATCATCAGCTCGCGGTAGTGCACGAGGTTCGAGTCGCACGTGATGTAGGGGTTGGTCTTCGGCAGGCCGCCGAAGAAGGAGATGCGGCCGCGCCGGGCCGCCATCCCGATCGCCTGCTCCTGCGCGATGTTGGCCGCGGTCGCCGTGATGACGACGTCCGCCCCGCGCCCGCCGGTGAGCTCCTTGACCCGCTCGACGACGTCGACCTCGCTGCCGTTGATGACCTCGTCGGGCTGCACGGCGTCGGCGGACATCTTCAGGCGCTCGGCATTGACGTCGATCAGGAAGACCCGGCTCGCGCCGTTGGCACGGGCCAGCCGGATGTGGATGCAGCCGATCGGTCCGGCGCCGAAGACGACGACCGTGTCGCCGTCGCCGACCTTGATCAGCTCCTGGGCGTTGATGGCGCAGGCGAACGGCTCGGCGACCGAGGCCTCGTCGAAGCCGATGTTGTCGGGGATCCGGTTGAGTCCGTCGACCTTCAGCACCTGCGGCGGCACGATCATGTACTCGGCGAAGCCGCCGTCGTACTGGTAGCCGATCGAGGTCTGGTTCTCGCAGACGGCCATCCAGCCCTTGCGGCACTCGTAGCACTCGCCGTCGGGCACGGCGGCAATCACCTGGACGCGGTCACCGGGCGCCCACCCCGTGACGTCGGCGCCCACCTCGACCACCTCGCCGGCGACCTCGTGGCCCATGGTCCGCGGCGGGCTGATGTTCTGGTGCCCGTTGTTGAAGATCTTCACGTCGGTGCCGCAGGTGGAGCAGTTGCGCACCCGGATCTTGACTTCGTCCGGGCCGCAGTCGGGCTCGGGGACGTCCTCGAGTCGGACGTCCTTCGGTGCGTAGAAGCGCAGCGCCTTCATGTCTTCCTCTCAGTCCTCGTTCACCGCGGACAGCAGTTCGTACAGCTCGTCGGCCGACCCGGCGGCCAGCAGCTTCTCGACCTCGTCGGAGTCGGAGAAGACGATCGCGATCTTCCCCAGGATCTCCAGGTGCCCGTTCTCGACACCGGCGATGCCGACGGCGAAGCGCACCTCGTTGCCGTTCCAGTCGATCGGCTCGTCGTAGCGCACCACCGAGATCGCCGACCGGGTGATGGCGTCCTTCGCCTCGTTGGTGCCGTGCGGGATGGCGAGGTAGTTGCCCATGTAGGTGGACACGGACTTCTCGCGCTCGAACATGGCGTCCACGTAGGCGGGGGTGACCGCCCCGGCGTCGACCAGCAGCTGGCCGGCCTCGCGGATGGCGTCGTCCTTGCTGCGCGCCGCACCGGGGACCTTGATATGGGACTGGGTCAGGACGTCGCTCATGGGCTCCCCCAGGATGTGGTGCGGCCGGCCGGCACCAGGTCATCCTGGTGCCGGCCGGCCGGTCTGATCAACGCGAGGCGCCCTGCGCGTTGGTGGTCTTCAGCTCCTCGACGATCGCGTCGTACTGCGGGCTGTTCATGAAGTTGTCGACCGACACGTGCTGGGCGGACGGGGACATGGTCCGGGCCCGCGGCGTGAGGTCCTGGTGCGTGACGATCAGGTCGACGTCGTCGGTCAGGTTCGCGATCGCCACGTTCTGGACGTCGACGTCGGCGAACCCCGCCTTCTTGATCTTGTTGCGCAGCACCGATGCCCCCATGGCGCTCGAGCCCATGCCGGCGTCGCAGGCGAAGACGATCCGGTGGATCGGCTTGCCCGCGGCGGCAGCGGCGTGGTGGTGGATCCCCGCGGCCTCCAGCTGGTCCTCGACCGCCTCGTCGCCGGGCGAGAGGTAGCCCGCGACCGAGCTGCGCTTGCCCTTCAGGGCCTCCATCTCGGCCGTCGCCTCGGCGAGGTCGATGTCCTTGTTCCGGTCGAGCTTGAGCAGCAGCGAGCAGATCAGGAAGGACGTCGTCGCCGCGAGCAGGACCGACAGGATCACGCCGATGAAACTGCCGCCCGGGGTCTCGGCGAGCACCGCGATGATCGAGCCGGGAGCGGCCGGCGCCCGCAGGCCGGCGCCGAAGACGACCAGCGTGCCGATGCCCACCATGCCGGCGGGGATCATGCCGAGCAGGAGCTTCGGCTTGGCCAGGACGTACGGGAAGTAGATCTCGTGGATCCCGCCGAAGAAGTGGATGACGGCGGCGCCCGGGGCCGTGCTCCGGGCCAGCCCGGTGCCGAAGAACGTGTAGGCGAGCAGGACGCCGAGGCCGGGGCCGGGGTTGGCCTCGAGCAGGAAGAGGATCGACTTGCCCTTGTCGGCCGCCTGCTGGATGCCGAGCGGCGTCAGCACGCCGTGGTTGATGGCGTTGTTCAGGAAGAGGATCTTGGCCGGCTCGATGATGATGCTCGCCAGGGGCAGGATCGAGTGGTCGACGAGCCACTGGACGCCGTTGCCGAGGCCCTTGGAGATGACCTCGATGACGGGCCCGAAGGCGAAGAAGCCGGCCACCGCGAGCGCGGCCGCGGCGATGCCCGCGGAGAAGTTGTTGACCAGCATCTCGAAGCCGGGCTTGATCTTGCCGTCCCAGAGCTTGTCGAGCTGCTGCATCACCCAGGCGGCCAGCGGCGCCATGATCAGCGCGCCGAGGAACATGGGCTGCTCGGTGCTGACGATGACACCCATGACGGCGACGGCTGCGACGACCGCCCCGCGGACGCCGTAGACCATCCGGCCCCCCTGCACCGCGATGAGCAGCGGCAGCATGAACCGGATCATCGGGCCGACGAGGCCGACGTTCGGCACCCCGTCGGCGCCGTTGCCGAACCCGCCGATCCCGCCGACCGGGAACGGGCCCTTCTCGATGAAGAGGGCCGTGATGAAGCCCCAGGCGATGAAGGCGGCGATGTTCGGCATGATCATTCCGGAGAGGAAGGTGCCGACCTTCTGCACCGCGATCCTCGCGCCGGACGCTCCCGAAGGTGCGGTGGTGGTCGCGCTCACTGGCTTTCCTCCCGTGGGGACGGATGGTTGTCGACTGCCGTGGGCCCGGCCGATCCCCCGGAGGTGCGAGGCCGGCGGCCGAGACGTGACCAGGGTCACGCAGCGGGGCTAGTCTGTCAACACGCTTCAACAGAAACCCACAGATATGCGGCAGGAGACCACACGGCCGGGCATCGGACCTGCGTGGAAAGGTGGAGGCATGTATCCCGAGGAGCGGCAGCACGCCCTCGCGCTACTGGTCGGCCAGCGCGGCCGGCTGAGCGTGACCACGGCGGCCGAGCAGTTCGGCGTCACGACCGAGACGGTCCGCCGCGACCTCGCCGTGCTGGAGCGGGCGGGCATGCTGCGCCGGGTGCACGGCGGGGCGGTGCCGGTCAGCGCGGTGGCCCTCGTGGAACTGGGCCTCGGCGAGCGGACCGGTCACCTCGCCGAGCAGAAGGCCAAGATCGCCGCCGCGGCGCTGGACTTCGTCCCCGGCATGGACGGCAGCATCATCCTCGACGGCGGCACCACCACCGCGGCGCTGGCCGAGCTGCTGCCCACCGACCGGCGGCTGCTCGTCGTCACCGATGCCGTGCCGCTGGCGGCCCGGCTGGCGAACGCGCCGGGGATCACGGTGCACATGCTCGGCGGCCGCGTGCGTGGCGTGACCCAGTGCGCCGTCGGCGACGAGGCCATCCGCAAGCTCGCCGACCTGCGGGTCGATGTCGCCTTCCTGGGCACCAACGGCATCGCCGTCGACCACGGTTTCACCACTCCGGACGAGGCCGAGGCATCGATCAAGCGGGCGATGGTCCACGCCGGCCAGCGGGTGATCGTGCTCGCCGACTCCACGAAGCTCAACCGCGAGACGCTGGTGCGCTTCGCCGCCCCGGAGGACGTCGACGTCCTCATCACCGACGACGGCGCCGACGAGGAGACCCTCGCGGCCCTCGACAAGGCCGGCGTGGAGGTCGTCGTCGCCTAGCTGCCGGTAGGTCGTGTCAAGCGTTCGTGTGGACGTGCAGCATCGGCTCCGCGTAGCGGAGCTGGTTGTGATCTTGACCGGTGGTGCTGTGATGGGTCCGGTGCCGAGCGCCCACGCTGGTTTATGCGACCTCGCGGGGGGCGGGTCATCTGGCGTCGTTCGGGCTGCTGTCATGGGCGAAGGGCCGGGCGCCAAGCTAGGCACGACGTAACACCCGGAGGTGTCCGCCATAGCGGATGCGGCGTCTGATCCGGCCCTTCGTGCGGTCCAGGGTGGCACCACCGGCCGGAGTTGTGAAGGGAGCCGGTCAGTCCTCCGGTGTGCTCCAGCGGTTCGGGTCGTAGTGGGCCTGGCCGCGGGCCAGGGCGAGGGCGATCTTGTTGGCGCGGTGGGCCAGCGCGCAGGCGATGATGCCGCCGTGCTTGCCGCGGGCCTTCAGTCCGGCGGCGTAGCCGCGGCTGGGCTGGTCGTTGAGCCAGAGCCCGAGGCCGAGGTCGATCAATGCGCGGCGCAGTGCCACGCTGCCCTCCCGGCTGATGCCGCCGTCCCGGCGGTGGCCGGCGGACTCGTATTGCGCATCGGCGAGAGACCGGCGGCCCGGTAAACCTGGCCGGGTCCGGGCCAGCGGGCGGGATCGCCCAGGGCGGCGCCGTAGTTCCCGGCCCGCACGGTGCCCCAGCCAGGCACGGTGGTCAGCGTGGTGAACGGACTGACCGGCAGCAGCCACGCCAGCTCGGCCTCGGCCGCGGCGATCTGCGAGTCCAGGTCGGCCAACAGGACCAGGTCGGCGGCCAGCACCTGACGGGCGACCGCGGCATCGGCGGTGGGCAGCGCATCGCGGGCGGCGGTGACCAGCCGCTCGGCCACGGCCGGCGAAGCTGAATGTTGCGGGTGGCGGCGAAGCGGATCAGTCGAGTGGCGCCGAGGGCGGCCAGCCGGGCCGGGTCGGCGAACTCGGCGGCGACCAGCCGCCCGATCTTGGTACCCAGCACGTCCGGCAGCGCGAGCGTCAGCCCGGGAAAGGACCGGTCGAGCTGGCCCAGCAGCTGGTTCTTCGTCGCGGTGCGGATCGCGACCCGGCGGTTCCGGTGCGCCGACCACGCGGTGAGCTCACCGAGCACAGCCTCGGCCGGGGTGACGGCCAAGCCGCGGCCGGCCAGCAGAAGCTCGGTGATCGCCTCCAGATCGATCGCGTCGGTCTTGACCCGTCGCCGGCCCATCACCCGGCGCTGTTCTGTGACATGCGCCGGGTTGAGCTCGAGCACCTCCCAGCCGGCCGGCCACGCAGTCGGGGCCACCAGCGGCCGGTGGTAGTGCCCGGCCGCCTCCACCCCGACCTTGACCTGCGCCTCCGCCGGCAACACGCGCTCGATGCGCGACACCAGCTCGCGCAGCGACGGACCGGTCATCGAGCACTCGACCGGCCCCAGCAACCGCACCCGCGCTGAATCCGTCAGGGACCAGGCGAACGAGGACTTCCCGACATCGATAGCCAGGGAGACCGTCGACGACGTGACTGGGGCAGCATGAACAACCACGGGACCCACCTCCGGGGGTGCCGGAAGACCACGGCGCACAAACGCCGGACCTTCGAGTTGAGGAACCTGACGGTCCCTTCCAAGCACCTCCGGAGGTGTCCGTGAAGGACTGCCTCAGGTCATATCAGCGGCGCGCGGCCGCCGCGGCGTACAACGCGATGCCGGCGGCCACGCTGACGTTGAGCGACTCCGTGGCACGGTCGATCGGGATGCGGACGACGACGTCGCACCGCTCCCGCACGAGCCGGGACAGGCCGGTGCCCTCGGCGCCCACCACCAGCGCGACCGGGTCGGCGAACCCGTCGTACCGGTCGAGGTCGATGTCACCGTCGGCGGCCAGGCCGACCGTCTGCAGGCCCGCCTCCTGGTAGGAGATCAGCGCCCGGGAGAGGTTGACCGCGCGCGCCACGCGGAGGCGCGCGGCCGCACCCGCGCTGGTACGCCAGGCCGAGGCCGTCATGCCCACGGCGCGGCGCTGCGGCACCACGACACCGTGGGCGTCGAAGGCCGCGGCCGAGCGGACGACGGCACCGAGGTTGCGCGGGTCGGTGACCCCGTCCAGCGCCACGATCAGCGGCGGGCGGCCCGAGTCACGCGCGATGTCGAGCAGCTCCTCGGGGTGCGCGTAGTCGTAGGGCGGCACCTGCAGGCCGATCCCCTGGTGCAGCGCGCCCTGCGACATGCGGTCGAACTCGGCCTTGCCGACCTCGAGCAGCGGCAGCCCACGGTCGGCCGCCAGCTGCACCGCCTCCGTGATGCGCTCGTCCGTCCGCCCGGCATCGGTGACCACGTAGAGCGCCGTCGCCGGGATCTGCGCACGCAGCGCCTCCACGACCGGGTTGCGGCCGAGCAGGAGCTCCGGCGCCTCCTCGGCGCGCTGGCGGGCGCGGGTGCGGTCGGCCCGCGCCTTCGCCTCCGCCGCCGCCTTGCGCTGCGCGGGGTGCCCGGGGCGGTTGACCGCCGGGGGGGTGGCGCCACGGCCGGCGAGCGACCGGCGGTTCTTGCCGCCCGTTCCCGCGGTGGCGGTCTTCTTGCCGGCACCGGTCGTGCGGCCGCGTCGCTGGCTGTTGCCGGCCATCAGCGGGTCAGCTCCCATCGGGGTCCCTGGGGGGTGTCCTCGACGGAGACGCCGAGGGTGGTGAGCTGGGCCCGGATCGCGTCGGCGGCGGCGTAGTCCTTGCGGGCTCGTGCCGCCTGCCGCTGCTCCAGCGCCAGCGAGACGAGACCGTCGGTCACGGAGGTGAGCTGCTCGTCGCTCCCGCCGGCCGCCCACCGGGCGTCGAGCGGGTCCAGGCCGAGCACGCCGAGCATCGCGCGGACCGAGCCGAGCGCCCCGGCCACGGCCGAGTCGTCGCCCTCGGCCAGCGCGGTGTTGCCCTCCCGCACCAGCTCGTGGATCGCGGCGACCGCGGCCGGGGTGCCCAGATCGTCGTCGAGCGCTGCGGTGAACTCGGCGCAGAGGACGGGGCTACCGGCGTCCGCACCCACCCGCTCGGCGGCCCGGCGGACGAAGGACTCCAGCCGGCGGTAGGCGATCCCCGCCTCGTCGAGAGCGGCGTCGGTGAACTCGATCGTCGAGCGGTAGTGCGGGGTCAGCAGGTAGTAGCGCAGCTCGACCGCCCGCACGCGCTGCACGACCTCGTCGACCAGCGCGGTGTTGCCCATCGACTTGCTCATCTTCTCGCCGCCGAGGGTCACCCAGCCGTTGTGCAGCCAGTACCGCGCGAAGGGGTCGCCGGCGGCCCGCGACTGGGCCTGCTCGTTCTCGTGGTGCGGGAAGCGCAGGTCCAGCCCGCCGCCGTGGATGTCGAACTCAGGTCCCAGGTATTTGCCGACCATCGCCGAGCACTCCAGGTGCCAGCCCGGCCGCCCGCGGCCCCACGGGGTGTCCCAGGACGCCGTCTCGGGCTCGCCGTCCTTGTGCGCCTTCCACAGCGCGAAGTCGCGGGGATCGCGCTTGAGCGAGGAGTCCACGACGTCGTCCGCCGGTTGCAGGTCGTCAGCCTTCTGGCCCGTCAGCTCCCCGTACGCGGGAAACGACCGCACGTCGAAGTACACGTCGCCGTCGACGGCGTAGGCGTGGCCGCGGTCGATCAGGCGCTGCATCAGCACGATCATCTCGGGGATGTGGCCGGTCGCCCGCGGCTCGTAGGTGGGCGGCAGGATGCCGAGGACGTCGTAGGCGCGGGTGCACGCCCGTTCGTTCTCGTAGGCCCAGGCCCACCACGGCACACCGTGCGCCTCCGACTTCGCGAGGATCTTGTCGTCGATGTCGGTGACGTTGCGGACGTAGGTGACGTCGAGCCCGCTCTGGACCAGCCACCGGCGCAGCACGTCGAAGGCGAGCGCGGCCCGAACGTGGCCGACGTGCGGGCGGCCCTGCACCGTGAGCCCGCAGACGTAGACGGACGCCTGACCGGCACGCAGGGGCGTGAAGTCGCGGACCGCTCGGGCGGCCGTGTCGTACAGGCGGAGGCTCACTGCGGGGAGTCTACGGAGCGTCGCGCGTGACCTGTGCGGACGCGGCGTCGGTCTCCCCCGTCCGGACCACGAGCGCCGTGGCGATCGCGGCCCGGCCCTCGCCGCGACCGGTCAGCCCCAGGCCGTCGGTGGTCGTGCCGGTGACGCTCACCGGCGCACCCAGGGCCGCCGACAACGCGTCCTCCGCCTCGGCCCGGCGCGGGCCCAGCTTCGGGTCGGTGGCGACCAGTTGCACCGAGACGTTGCCGACCTGCCAGCCGGCGGCGGCGAGCGCCTCGCGGGCGTGCTCGAGGACGGCGAGGCCGGAGGCGCCGGCCCAGCGCGGGTCGTCGGTGCCCAGCAGGACTCCGATGTCACCGAGCCCTGCTGCGGACAGGACGGCGTCGACGACGGCGTGCGCCACGACGTCACCGTCCGAATGCCCGGCGCAGCCGTCGGTGCCCGGCCACTCGAGACCGGCCAGCCAGCAGGGGCGGCCCTGCTCGATCGGGTGGACGTCGCTGCCGATGCCGACGCGGGGAAGGCTCATGCCCGCACCTGCAGCTCTGCGAGCGCCAGGTCGTGCGGCACGGTCACCTTCGCGGCCCGCTCGTCACCGGGCACCGTGCTGACCGGGACACCGTGCGCCCGGACGACGGCGGCGTCGTCGGTCAGCTCCGCGTCCACCGGGAGCTCGCCGTAGGCGTCCGCCAGCACGATGCGCGAGAAACCCTGGGGCGTCTGCACCCGGCGGAGCGCAGACCGGTCGGGTGTCGCCGTGACGGTGCCGTCGTCGTCGACGATCACCGTGGTGTCGGCCACCGGCAGCACCGGGACCACCGCGCGGGCGCCGGACGCCAGGGCGGCCAGCACGCGGGCGACGACGTCCGGCGGGGTCAGCGGGCGGGCGGCGTCGTGCACGAGGACGGCCTCGGCGTCCGCCACCGCGGTGAGAGCAGCGCGCACCGACGCGGTGCGGCTCGCACCGCCGTCGACCAGCCGGACGCCGCTGCCGAGCGCCGCGGCGAACGCGATGCGCTGGTCGGCGGGAACGGCGACGACGACCTCGTCGACCCCCCCGGCACGCAGTGCGTCGACCGCCCAGCAGACCAGCGGGCGGCCGGCGAGGGAGACCAGTGCCTTGGGCAGATCTGCCCCCAGACGCAGACCACTCCCGGCCGCTGCGACGATGCCGACAGCGTGCACGGGAGTGGTCTGGGAGATGCGATCGAGCGCGAGGCTCAGGAAGCCAGGACCTCGTCGAGGAGGATCTCGGCCTTGTCCTCGTTGGTGCCCTCGGCGAGCGCGAGCTCGCTGACCAGGATCTGACGGGCCTTCGAGAGCATGCGCTTCTCGCCGGCCGAGAGGCCACGGTCCTTGTCGCGGCGCCACAGGTCGCGGACGACCTCGGCCACCTTGTTCACGTCACCGGAGGCCAGCTTCTCGAGGTTGGCCTTGTAGCGGCGCGACCAGTTGGTCGGCTCCTCGGTGTGCGGCGCGCGCAGGACCTCGAAGACCCGGTCCAGGCCCTCCTGTCCCACGACGTCACGGACACCGACGATCTCTGCGTTGTCAGCCGGAACGCGCACGGTGAGGTCGCCCTGAGCGACCTTCAGTACGAGGTAGGCCTTCTCGACGCCCTTGATGGTGCGCTGCTCGATCGCCTCGATCAGTGCGGCACCGTGGTGCGGGTAAACGACGGTCTCGCCGACAGTGAAGCCCATGTGGATGTGACCCCTTTCGCTGTCCCTAGGTTACCACGGAAGACTGGCGAACGGATCTGTCCCGGGCCGTAAATCTGCAGGTCAGAGCCATAGTGACCGACATCTGAGGGGTTGACAGAGCGTGACCGATGTGCCTCGGCCGGTCGGTGGACCACTGGCCGGGCTCCGTGCGTGGGCCCTCGCCACGCATCTGGGACCCACGGTCGCGGTCACCACGGTGGCGGCGCTGCTGGCGGTCCTCGCGGGCGTGCCCGGCGGCCGCGCGACCCTGGTCGGGATCGCCGTTCTCGCAGGTCAGGTGTCCATCGGCTGGAGCAACGACTGGCTCGACGCCGACCGCGACCGCGCCGTCGCGCGAACCGACAAGCCCGTCGTCCAGGGTGCCCTCCGACCCGAGCGGCTGCGTTCGGCGGCCCTGGCGTCGGCCGCGCTGGCCGTCGTCCTGTCGCTCGCCCTGGGCCTGGTCCCGGGACTCCTGCTGCTCGTCCTCGTCGCCAGCGGATGGGCCTACAACGCGGGTCTGAAGCGCACCGCGGCCTCGCTGCTGCCCTACGTGACCGGTTTCGGGGCGCTCCCGGCCGGGGTCGTCGCGGCCGCCCCGGGGACGCCGGTCGCGCCGTGGTGGCTGATCACCGCCGGCGGGGCGCTCGGTGCGGCGGCGCACTTCACGAACGTGGCACCCGACCTCGAGGACGACCTGGCGACCGGGGTGCGCGGCCTGCCGCACCGGCTCGGGGCCCGGATGTCCGCGGTGGTCGCCGCCCTGCTGCTCGGCGGCGCGTCGGTGGTGCTGGTGGCCGGCCCGGACGGCCCACCTCCGGCGGTGGGGTGGGTCGTCCTCGCTGTCGCGGCGCCCGCGGTCGCGGTGGCCGCCGCGGCCGGTGCCTCGCGATTCCGCCGGCTCGCCTTCCCGGCGGTCATGGTGCTGACCGTTCTCGACGTCGTCCTGCTGCTGCTGGGCGGGGCCGCGGTCGGCTGACCGCGGCCCCGCCTCGCGTCAGTGGCTGCCGCGACCGCTGGTGCCGCTGTTGCCGCCGCCGTTGCCCCGGCCGTTGCCGTGGGAGGACTCGGTCGAGTGCTCGGTCTCCCTCTCGGTGCGCACCGCAGCGGTGGGCGCCGCCGGCGTCGCGGACGGGGCGTGGTCGATGCCCTTGACGTCCTCGATGCCCTCGACCTCGCTGAGGTCGACGTGCTTCTTGCGCGCCCACGAGCTGATGACGGCGCCGTCGGCCTGCCCGGCGCGCGCGGCCTTGCGCACCCACTCGCCGAAGGACTCGGTGTCGCTCGGGCCCTCGACGGCCCACGCCTTCGCGTCGAATGCCGCCGCGGCCGGGGCCGGGCTCTCGAGCGCGGGGCTCTCGGTGGGGGTCTCGACCGCCTCGGTGTCGGTCGGCTCGGCCGTCGGGGAGACGGTCGGCGTGCTGACGTCGCCGCTCTCCTCCGCGGCGCCGACGACGCCGGTCAACGTGGTCTGCACATCGCTGCCCAGCAGCCCGGTGGCACCGGCGCCGGTGAACGCCACCACGGCGATGCCGACACCGGACGCGGCCTGGGCCACGGCGCCGAGGGACAGGAACTTGGCGATCAGGGCGGGGAAGAACATGGCGAATCTCCGTCTCCGGACCCGGGAGCGCCGTGGCGATCCCCCGGTCGTTGGGGCCGTCCGGGCGGACGGGCTCGACTGGTCGGTGAGAAGACCGGTGGCCAGCAGTTCGGCGAGGGCGGCACTGGGCCGCCCCGGCACGGTCGCCGAAGCCCGGACCGCACCCGCGAAGGACGCGACGGCAGGGGAAGAGCCGTCGGCCTGCGCGGGCACGGGCCGACCGGCGAGGAACGCCTCGAAGGCGAGTTCGTCGGCGGCGTCGTCGGCTGCTGTGGTCATCTCACCCCTGTCATCGCCGCAGGGCCGCGGAGGGGTACGCGCCGGCGCCGACTTTTTCCGGGACGCTCTCGAGCCGCGTGCGCAGCGTGCGCAGCCCCCGGCGCTGGAGGGCCTTCGTGGCACCCACCGACCGGCCCATCGCCTGCGCGATCTGCTCGATCGTGAGGTCGGCCAGGATCCGCAGGAGGAGCACCGAGCGCTGGTCGTCGGGCAGTTCGGCGCACAGCCGGTGCACGACCTCGGTGCCGAGGCCGGCCAGGGCGTCGTCCTCGACGTCTCCCCCGAGGAACGCGGTCAGGTCGCCGGGGTCGTCGGCGATCTGCGGACGGCGGCTGCGCCGACGCCAGTCGTCGACCAGCCTGCGGTGCGCGATGGTGAAGACCCAGCCGCGCAGCGCCGCCTCGTCGCCGGTGAATCCGCTCAGGCCGGTGAAGACCCCGATGAACGTCTCGCTGGCCAGGTCGTCGGGTTCGGCCGCGCCGTGCAACCGCAGGTATCCGGTCACCGAGGGCGCCAGGTCGCGGTAGAGGACCTCGAAGGCCCAGGGGGCGCCCGCCTGCGCGGCCGCCAGGACGTCGTCGAAGGGCAGTCCGGTCGCCATCCGCCCCGCCTCCCGCCCTGGTCCGATCCCGCTCCCTCTCTGATCGGCAGACCGGCGCGCGGACTGCACCGCACGGGCCTCGTTCGGGGGACTCGCCGAGATCCGCGTTCCCTCTGAGCGCTACGCCCTGCCCGCCCGTTAGGCTCCGGACGACCCCGTGCCACCGATCCCGCGGTGGCCGGACCGTTCCGCTGGAGGTCGACGGCTGTGAACCGCGCGCTGCGCGCCGCCACGATGGGCGTGCTGCTCCTGTCCCCCGTCGCGCTGTCCGCGTGCAGCGCGGGTCAGGTGACGCAGACCGCCACCCAGGTGCGCGACAAGACCGGCGCCCAGGGGCAGGTGGGCGACATCTCCATCCGCCAGGCCGAGCTCGAGGCGCCCAGCAGCGGTGGCTACGAGCGTGGTGACGACGCCGAGCTGCAGGTGGCGTTCGTCAACGGCGGCTCCGAGGCCGACACCCTGGTCAGGGTCGAGGGGAAGGGCTTCGCCTCCGCCGAGATAGCGAAACCCGCGAGCCGGATCTCGTCCAGCAGCAGCAGCAGCGGGCCCGCGGACCAGATCGAGATCCCCGCGCGGTCGTCTGTTTTCGTCGGCCAGCAGAACAGCGACTACACGGTGACGCTCACCGGCCTCGAGGACACCCTGAACACCGGCCAGTACCTCCAGGTGACCTTCACGTTCGAGAAGGCCGGCGAGGTCACGCTGCCGGTCACGGTCGCGAACCCGCCGAAGGCCCAGGAGCGCGGCGACGCGTACGACTTCCACGACAAGCAGAAGGCGAACACCGAGGGCTGATCCCCCGGCCCGCGTCCTCCCCGGAACTGTCCGACCCCGGAGTTAGCGTGGCCGGGTGCCGCCCGCTGGAGTGAAGTCCGCCCGCCCCGCCCACCGCTGTTCCGAGTGCGGATACGCCTCGGCCAAGTGGGTCGGCCGGTGTCCCGAGTGCCAGGCCTGGGGCAGCATCCAGGAGGTCGGCGCCCCGGCGCCCGGCCTGCGCTCGGTCTCGGCCGGCCCGGTGACCGCTCCGGCCCGCCCGATCGCCGAGGTCGAGCTCGCCGGTGCCCGGGCCGTCCCCACCGGCATCCCGGAGTTCGACCGCGTGCTCGGCGGCGGCCTGGTGCCCGGCGCCGTGCTGCTGGTCGCCGGCGAGCCGGGGGTCGGCAAGTCCACGCTCCTGCTGGAGGTGGCCCACAAGGTGGCCGGAACCAACGGTCCCGCGCTCGTGGTGTCCGGCGAGGAGTCGGCGGGGCAGGTGCGGCTGCGCGCCGAGCGGATCGGCGCCCTGCACGAGCGGCTCTACCTGGCCGCCGAGACCGACCTGTCCGCCGTCCTCAGTCACATCGAGCAGGTCGACCCGACCCTGCTGATCCTCGACAGCGTCCAGACCGTGCGGTCCCCCGGCGACGGCACCGACGGCGGGGCGACCCAGGTCCGCGCGGTGGCCAGCGCGCTCACGGCCGTCTCCAAGAGCCGCGGGATGACGACGATCCTGGTCGGGCACGTCACGAAGGACGGCGCGATCGCCGGTCCGCGCACGCTGGAGCACCTGGTCGACGTCGTCATCGCCTTCGACGGCGAGCGGCACTCGACGCTCCGCCTGGTGCGGGCGACGAAGAACCGGTTCGGACCGGCCGACGAGATCGGCTGCTTCGAGATCGGCGACGCCGGGGTCGTCGGCGTGCCCGATCCCTCCGCCCTGTTCGTGTCCCGCCGGACGGCCCCGGTGCCGGGCAGCTGCGTCACCGTGACGCTCGAGGGCAGCCGGGCGCTGCTGGCGGAGGTCCAGGCGCTGGTGGCGAGCACGGGCGGTGGCGGCAACCCGCGCCGGGCGGTGAGCGGCCTGGACTCCCAGCGGGTGGCGATGGTGAACGCCGTGGTGGAGCGCCGCGGCGGCGTGAAGCTCGCCGACGCCGACGTGTTCGCCGCCTCCGTGGGCGGTGTCCGGATCGCCGAACCCGCAGCCGACCTGGCGCTGGCACTGGCGATCGCGTCGGCGCACCACGACCGGGCCCTGCCGTCGGGCATCGTCGCGATCGGCGAGGTCGGGCTCTCCGGCGAGATCCGCCGGGTCGGCGGCACCGGTCGCCGGCTCGCTGAGGCCGCCCGGCAGGGCTACACCGTGGCCCTCGTCCCCCCGGACGCCGGCGCCGCTCCGCCGGGGATGCGCCTGGTGGAGGTCCCCGATCTGGGTACGGCCTTCCACCGTCTGTTCTGACTCACTAGAGTTTCGTATGCGCCGCGCCGCGGCGATCTCCTGGAGGAGCCGGGACCCGAGCCCGGGCCCCGGCCATCCGGGCCACGTAGACTCAGCCGCCGCACCACTCGACCGTCAGGAGCGCTCGTGCCCGCCGAGGTGGACCCCGAGATCGCGTTGCGCGAACTCCTCGGCCGCATCGCCCCCGGGACGGCGTTGCGTGACGGCCTGGAGCGCATCCTGGCCGGCCGCACCGGCGCGCTCATCGTCCTCGGGTACGACCGCGTGGTGGAGTCGCTGTGCACGGGCGGCTTCGCGCTCGACGTCGCACTCTCGGCCACCCGGCTGCGGGAACTGGCCAAGATGGACGGCGCGGTGATCGTCTCCTACGACGGCACACGCATCGTGCGGGCCGGCGTGCACCTCATGCCCGACCCGACGATCCCCACCGAGGAGTCCGGCACCCGGCACCGCACGGCGGAGCGGGTGGCCATCCAGACCGGCTTCCCCGTCATCTCGGTCAGCCAGTCGATGCACATCATCAGCGTCTACGTGGCCGGACGGCGCTACACGCTCGAGCACCCGACCACCATCCTGGCGCGGGCGAACCAGGCCCTGGCCGCCCTGGAGCGGTACAAGCTCCGTCTGGACGAGGTCGCCAGCACGCTGTCGGCACTGGAGATCGAGGACCTGGTCACCGTGCGCGACGCCATGAGCGTCAGCCAGCGGCTGGAGATGGTCCGCCGCATCGCGGACGAGATCGAGGGGTTCGTCGTCGAGCTGGGCACCGACGGCCGCCTGTTGGCGCTGCAGCTGGACGAGATGCTGGCCGGCGTGGAGGAGGACCGGGCGCTCCTGGTCCGCGACTACCTGCCCGGTGGCGGGCGCCGTCCGCGCAGCATCGAGCAGGTCCTGACCGACCTGCGGGCGCTGACCGCCACCGAGATGCTCGACCTGTCCGTCGTCGCCCGCTGCTACGGGCTGCCGACGTCCCCGGACGCGCTGGACTCCCCCGTCAGTCCGCGTGGCTACCGACTGCTCAACCGTGTCCCGCGGCTCCCCACCGGGATCATCGACCGGTTGGTCGAGCACTTCGGCGGCCTGCAGAAGCTGCTCGCCGCCACGATCGAGGACCTGCTGACCGTCGAGGGCGTCGGCGAGGCGCGCGCCCGCGGCATCCGCGAGGGGCTGTCCCGGCTGGCCGAAACCTCGATCCTCGACCGCTACAGCTGATTCAGCTCAGCGTGAGCGCGGCGTCCGACGAGACCTTGGTGTCCAGCCGGCCCCGCACCAGGTAGCTCCCGGACGGCGGGTTCGAGCGCGGGGCCGTGCAGGTCGGCTCGCTGGTCAGGCCGCCCCACACGAGCGGGACGGTCACCGTCTCCCCCGGTGCGAGTGTCCGGGTATCAGTGCCGGCCTCCGGAAAACAGTCGTTGCTGCCCCAGATGCGCGTGCCGGCCGAGTCGAAGAGCAGCAATTCCTGCAGCCCCTTGTCCAGCGCCCGCACGCACGGCACGGCCGACACGTTCGACACCAGCAGCTCGAAGGTGGGCTTGCTGCCGACCGTCGCCGTGCCGGGCGTGCGCACCTGCAGGCCGATCATGTCGTCGGTGCACGGGCCGCCGGCCGCCGAGACCGGCACGGCGGGGGCCGCCGGGACCGCCGCTGCGCTCGTGGGAACCAGCGGAGGCGTCGGTGTCGCCACGGACGCGAACGACGGCACGACCCGCTCCAGGGCCGGCACCGGACGGGGAACGATGGTCGTGGCCGCTGCGGCATCGGCCCGGGAGGTCAGCAGCGTGACGGCGAACCAGGCGCCACCTCCGCCCACTGCCAGCACGAGGAGCAGCAGCACCGCCCGGCGGCGCCAGTAGACGGCCGCAGGGAGCTTGCCGACCGGGTGCAACACCCCGGGAACGCTAGCGCGCGGCTCCCGCGCCGGCCGGCTCGGCACGCCGCCGCGGCGGCACGGCAGACTGGGTTCCCGTGAGCAGCCCGCCGTCCGCCATCCTCAACGGTCCGGACGCCGGCGAGGCGATCGTCGACTGGTACGAGGGCGCCGCCCGGGACCTCCCCTGGCGGCGTCCGGACGTCGACGCGTGGGCCGTGCTCGTCAGCGAGGTGATGCTCCAGCAGACCCCGGTGGCCCGCGTCGAGCCGGTCTGGCGGGAGTGGATCGCGCGCTGGCCCACCCCCGCCGCGCTGGCCGCCGTCTCACCGGCCGAGGTCATCCGGGCGTGGGGCAAGCTCGGCTACCCCCGCCGCGCCCTGCGGCTGCACGAGGCAGCGGCGGCCATCGTGGAACGGCACGGTGGGGTCGTCCCGGACGATGTCGCGGACCTGGAGGCGCTGCCGGGCATCGGCACCTACACGGCGCGCGCGGTGGCCTGCTTCGGCTACGGGCACCCGCAGCCGGTGGTGGACACCAACGTGCGGCGGGTGGTGGCGCGGCTGCTGCACGGGCGCGCCGAGGCCGGCAACGCGCGGGTGGCGGACCTGGCCGACGTCGTCGCGCTGACTCCGCCCGACCGCGGCCGGGCGGCCCGCTTCTCGGTGGCCGCGATGGAGCTCGGCGCGCTCGTCTGCGTCGCCGGCACGCCGCGCTGCGGGGACTGCCCGGTCCGCGACCGGTGCGCCTGGGTGCGGGCCGGTTCACCGCCCCACGACGGGCCCGCGCGACGGGTGCAGAAGTTCGCGGGCACCGACCGCCAGGTGCGCGGCCGGCTGCTCGACGTCCTGCGGGCGGCGCACGAGCCGGTGGACGCCGCCGCGCTGGACCGGGCGTGGGACGACGCCGTCCAGCGGTCGCACTGCCTCGACTCGCTGCTCGTCGACGGTCTGGTGGAACAGACCCCCGACGGCCGCTTCCGGCTCCCGCAGGGCTGATCACGCTGAGGGCGGACGACGTCCCCGCCGGGGGGTCAGGTCGCGGAACGTCATCAGCCATCCGACGAGAGCCACCACCAGCGCGACTGCCATGAGGCAGGTCCGCAACCAGATCGGCTCGCTGCCCTCCCAGACCACGATCGAGCCCAGCATGGCCGCCATGATCAGCAGGCCGCCGTAGACCGGCGTCCGCATCGGGTGATCACCCCTGGCCACACGTCGAGCATCCTCCGTCGGGACGACGAAGGGGCCGCCCCCACCGTGACGGTGGAAGCGGCCCCTGTCGTTCGCGCGGGGGTTACTCGGCCTTGGCTGCGGCCGGACCCTCGTCGTCGCCCTCGGCGCCCGAGAGGGCCACCGGCGGGGTGTCGGGCAGGTCGATCGGCTTGGCCTCGCCGCGGAAGGTGAACTTCGCGTCGGTGCCCTCGCCCTCGATGTCCACCACGATGATCTGACCAGCGGTCAGCTCGCCGTAGAGGATCTTCTCGGAGAGCGCGTCCTCGATCTCGCGCTGGATGGTCCGGCGCAGCGGCCGGGCACCCAGGACCGGGTCGAAGCCGCGGGTCGCCAGCAGCGACTTGGCCGCCGGGGTGACCTCGATCGACATGTCCTTGTTCGCCAGCTGGGTCTCCACCCGCTGCAGCATGAGGTCGACGATCTGGATGATCTCCGCCTCGGTCAGCTGGTGGAACACGACGATGTCGTCGATGCGGTTGAGGAACTCCGGCCGGAAGTGCTGCTTGAGCTCCTCGTTGACCTTGAGCTTCATCCGCTCGTAGTTGCTGGCGGTGTCGTTGCCCTTCTGGAAGCCCAGACCGACGGCCTTGGAGATGTCCCGCGTCCCGAGGTTCGTGGTCAGGATCAGGATCGTGTTCTTGAAGTCCACGATCCGGCCCTGGCCATCGGTCAGCCGGCCGTCCTCCAGCACCTGCAGCAGCGTGTTGAAGACGTCGGCGTGCGCCTTCTCGATCTCGTCGAAGAGGACCACCGAGAACGGCTTGCGCCGCACCTTCTCGGTCAGCTGGCCGCCCTCGTCGTAGCCGACGTAGCCGGGAGGGGCACCGACGAGCCGCGACACGGTGAACCGGTCGTGGAACTCGCCCATGTCGATCTGGATGAGCGCGTCGTCCTCACCGAAGAGGAACTGGGCCAGCGCCTTCGCCAGCTCCGTCTTACCGACACCCGAGGGGCCGGCGAAGATGAAGGAACCACCGGGACGGCGCGGGTCCTTGAGGCCCGCACGCGTGCGCCGGATCGCCTGGCTGACGCTCTTGATGGCCTCTTCCTGGCCGATGATCCGCTTGTGGAGCTCGTCCTCCATGCGGAGCAGACGCGAGGTCTCCTCCTCGGTGAGCTTGAAGACGGGGATGCCGGTCCAGTTGGCGAGGACCTCGGCGATCTGCTCGTCGTCGACCTCGGCGACGACGTCCATGTCGCCGGCCTTCCACTGCTTCTCGCGCTCGGCCTTCTCCGAGAGGAGGGTCTTCTCCTTGTCGCGCAGCGACGCGGCCTTCTCGAAGTCCTGCGCGTCGATCGCCGACTCCTTCTCGCGGCGGATGCCGGCGATCCGGTCGTCGAACTCGCGCAGGTCCGGCGGGGCGGTCATCCGCTTGATGCGCATGCGCGCGCCGGCCTCGTCGATCAGGTCGATCGCCTTGTCGGGGAGGAACCGGTCGGAGATGTACCGGTCGGCCAGCGTCGCGGCGGCCACGAGGGCGGCGTCGGTGATGCTGATCCGGTGGTGCGCCTCGTAGCGGTCGCGCAGACCCTTCAGGATCTCGATGGTGTGCTGCAGCGTCGGCTCGCCGACCTGGATGGGCTGGAAGCGGCGCTCGAGAGCGGCGTCCTTCTCCAGGTGCTTGCGGTACTCGTCGAGCGTCGTCGCGCCGATCGTCTGCAGCTCACCGCGGGCCAGCATGGGCTTGAGGATGCTGGCCGCGTCGATCGCGCCCTCGGCGGCACCGGCACCGACGAGGGTGTGGATCTCGTCGATGAACAGGATGATGTCGCCGCGGGTGCGGATCTCCTTCAGGACCTTCTTCAGCCGCTCCTCGAAGTCACCGCGGTAGCGGGAACCGGCGACGAGCGCACCGAGGTCGAGCGTGTAGAGCTGCTTGTCCTTCAGCGTCTCGGGCACCTCGCCCTTGACGATGGCCTGCGCCAGGCCCTCGACGACGGCGGTCTTGCCGACGCCGGGCTCGCCGATGAGGACGGGGTTGTTCTTGGTCCGGCGCGACAGGACCTGCATGACGCGCTCGATCTCCTTGGCCCGCCCGATGACCGGGTCGAGCTTGGAGTCGCGCGCCGCCTGGGTCAGGTTGCGACCGAACTGGTCGAGGACCAGGGACGTCGAGGGGGTGCCCTCGGCAGGACCGCCGGCCGCGGCCGGCTCCTTGCCCTGGTAGCCGCTCAGCAGCTGGATGACCTGCTGGCGGACGCGGTTGAGGTCGGCGCCGAGCTTCACCAGGACCTGGGCGGCGACGCCCTCGCCCTCGCGGATCAGGCCGAGCAGGATGTGCTCGGTGCCGATGTAGTTGTGGCCGAGCTGCAGCGCCTCGCGCAGCGACAGCTCGAGCACCTTCTTCGCCCGCGGGGTGAAGGGGATGTGACCGGACGGGGCCTGCTGACCCTGGCCGATGATCTCCTCGACCTGCTGGCGGACGCCCTCGAGCGAGATGCCGAGGGACTCGAGCGCCTTGGCTGCGACTCCCTCACCCTCGTGGATCAGACCCAGGAGGATGTGCTCGGTGCCGATGTAGTTGTGGTTGAGCATCCGAGCCTCTTCTTGGGCAAGGACGACCACGCGGCGGGCTCGGTCGGTGAACCGTTCGAACATCTGCTCATTCTCCTTCGACCGGCTGGTCCGGCACTGCCCTTCCCAGGTGATGGGAAGGAGCACCCGACATCCGTCGGCGCTGGGGGCACCGGTCTTTCCACTGTAGTCGCGGACCACGACGTCCCGTCGCGGTTCGGCGGGGCGGTGGGTGGCTGCCCGTTCCAACTCCCGCGGGCGGCGCCCTGTTTCCGCGCCCGTTACGCCGACAGCGGACGGTGTTCCGTGCAGGTGGGAGCGTCCGCACCCGGGGACGACGACGGCCCGGCTCCCCATGCGGGGAACCGGGCCGTCGCCGCGCGCAGGACACGCGCGGACGTCACACGGACATCACGGGTACAGCCTCAGTGCGCGGCCTCGTAGGCCTCGACGACGCTGGCAGGGATGCGACCGCGGTCGCTCACCGGGTGGCCGTTCTTGCGGGCCCAGTCGCGAATGGCGCCGGCCTGCTCGCGGTCCATGCGACCGCCGGTCGCACGGGAGCGGCCACCGCCGGAAGCGCGGTTCCCGCGGCCGACCTTTCGGGCGGCCGAGACGTAACGGGAGAAGGCGTCACGCATCTCCTTGGCGTTCTTCTCCGCCAGGTCGATCTCGTACGAGGTCCCGTCAAGGGAAAAGCTGACCGTCTCGTCCGCCGAGAGGTTCTCGTCGAGGTCGTCGCTCAGGATGACCTGAACCTTGCGCGCCATTAAGCACCCTCACTTGTCGCAGCGGCCCGGAAGCCGAACGGAATTGACGCCCAGTAAGGGCGACAGCACCATTACATCACAGCGACGCGCAATTCCGTCAATCCCTTGCGCGGCGGCGCTTCTTTGTGGGGAAACGACCCCGACCCGGTTCCTAAGAAGAAATCGGCCTGACCAGCGGGAACAGGATCGTCTCCCGGATTCCGAGGCCCGTGAGCGTCATCATCAGCCGATCCATGCCCATCCCCATGCCACCGGTGGGCGGCATCCCGTATTCGAGCGCCTCGAGGAAATCCTCGTCCAGGGCCATGGCCTCGGGGTCACCGGCGGCGGCGAGGACGGCCTGCGCGGAGAACCGCTCGCGCTGGGCGACCGGGTCCACGAGCTCGGAGTAGGCCGTCGCGCGTTCGATCCCGCCGATGTAGAGGTCCCACTTCTCCGCCAACCCGGGCACGCTGCGGTGCGCCCTGGTCAGCGGCGAGGTGTCCAGCGGGTAGTCAATGACGAACGTGGGCGACTGCAACGTGTGCTGGACGAGCGCCTCGAACAGCTCCTCGACCAGCTTCCCGGGGATCCAGGCCGGATCGACACCGATCTCGTGCCGTTCGGCGATCGCGCGCAGCGTCTCGATCGGCGTCTCCGGCGTGACCGTTTCGCCGACGGCGTCCGACACCGCGGTGTACAGGGGGATCTGCGGCCACTCGCCGGAGAGATCGATCTCGGTGCCGTCGTGGTGGCGCGCGACATGGTCGCCGTACAGCCCGGCGCAGCACTCCTGGATGAGCTCACGGGTGAGCGTGGCCATCACCTGGTAGTCCGCATACGCCTGATAGGTCTCGAGCATCGCGAATTCCGGCGAGTGCGAGCTGTCGGCACCCTCGTTACGGAAGTTGCGGTTGATCTCGAAGACACGTTCCAGACCGCCGACGATGCAGCGCTTCAGGAACAGTTCGGGCGCGATACGCAGATACAGATCCAGGTCGAACGCGTTCATGTGCGTCCGGAAGGGCCGGGCCGCGGCGCCGCCGTGCACCGTCTGCAGCATCGGCGTCTCGACCTCGAGAAAACCACGGGAATTGAGACCGCTCCGCAGCGTGGACATGACGGTGGCCCGCTGACGAACGGTCCGCCGCGCCTCGTCGCGCACGATCAGGTCGACGTAACGACGTCGGACGCGCAGTTCCTCGCTCATCGGCTTGTGCGCGACCGGCAGGGGGCGCAGCGCCTTCGCCGTCAGCTGCCAGGAATCGGCGAACACCGAGAGCTCTCCGCGCCGCGACGTGCCGACCTCACCGGTCACCAGCACGTGGTCACCCAGGTCGATGTCGGCCTTCCAGGCGGCCAGCGACTCCTCGCCGACGCGGTCGCGGGACAGCATCACCTGCAGTTCGGCGTCGCCCTCCCGCAGGGTGGCGAAGCAGAGCTTCCCGGTGTTGCGGAAGAAGATGACCCGGCCGGTGACGCCGACCTTCTCCCCCGTCATGGTGTCGGGGGGCAGGTCCGGGTTCGCGGCACGGACGTCGGCGAGCGTCGTCGTCCGCTCCACCGAGACCGGGTACGGGTCGATGCCGCTCTCGCGCAGGCGGTCCAGCTTGGCCCGCCGCACCCGCATCTGTTCGGGCAGTTCTTCCTCAGGCTGGCCGGGTGGTTCGTCGCTCACGGACGCGAAGCCTACGGGGGGCCCGGACGGCGGCCTGCCGCCTGATGCCGTTCGAACGCCAGCCGCAGTCCGTGCACGGTCAGGTCGGGCTCCCGCTCGGTGATCGACCGGCAGCTGTCCACCACGAGCGGGGACAGCCCGCCGGTCGCGACGACGACCGGCGCCGCCCCGAACTGCGCCACCAGCTCGGCGGCGATCCGCGACACCAGTCCGTCGACCAGACCGGCGAACCCGAGGACCAGACCAGACTGCAGCGCCGCGACGGTGTTCTTCCCGATCGCGTGCTCGGGCACGGTCAGCTCGACCGAGCGCAGCTGCGCCGCGCGGGTCGCCAGCGCGTCCAGGCTGACCTCCACGCCCGGCGCGAGGGCGCCGCCGAGGAACTGCCCGTCCGGGCCGACGGCGTCGACGTTGGTGGAGGTCCCGAAGTCGACGACGACGACCGGCCGGCCCCGCCCGTCGGGACGCGTGCCGTAGAACTCGTGCGCGGCCAGCGCCGTGACGACGCGGTCCGAGCCGACCTCACGCGGGTTGTCCACGTGCAGCGGGACGCCGGTGCGCACCCCGGGCCCGATCAGCACGACCGGGACCTCGAGGGAGTCCAGCAGCTCGCGGACGGCGGGCAGCAGCGCCGGCACCGTCGAGCAGGCGGCCACGCCGGTGATCTCGGCGTCGCGGATCAGCCCGCGCCAGAGGAACCGCAGCTCGTCGGCGGTCGCCCGCGGCGCGGTCGTGACCCGCCAGGAACCGGCCCGCTGGTCGCCCTCGAACGTGGCGAGGACGGTCTGGCTGTTGCCGATGTCGACCGCGAGCAGCGTCACGACGCGATCGTGTCGCCGCGCACCTGTCCGAGCACGCCCGGGGACGGCGCGGCCGGGTCGGCACCCAGCTCGACCACGCGGTTGGCTCCGTCGACGTGCACCACGCGGGGCAGGTAGCTCTTCGCCTCGGTCTCGTCCATGACGCCGTAGCTGATCAGGATGACCAGGTCACCGGGGTGCACGAGGTGCGCGGCGGCCCCGTTGATGCCGATGACCCCGCTGCCCCGCTCGCCCGGAATGACGTAGGTCTCCAGGCGTGCCCCGTTGGTCACGTCGACGATCGCCACCTGCTCGCCGGGCAGCAGGTCGGCGGCGTCGATGAGGTCCTCGTCGACGGTCACCGAGCCCACGTAGTGCAGGTCGGCCTGGGTCACCGTGGCGCGGTGGATCTTGGACTTGAGCATCGTGCGCATCATCGGAGTTCCCCGGGGGCTGGTGGGTGGGCGGAAGCCAGGTGGACGGCGACGTTGTCGAGCAGTCGGGTGGTGCCGGCGCGCGCGGCGACCAGCAGGCGGGCGGGCCCCACGGCGGGCGCCGGTCCCAGGTCGGGGTCGGTCAGCTCGAGGTAGTCGGCGGTGAGCGTCGGCTGCCCGGCGAGCACCGAGCGCGCGGTGGCCAGGACGGCGTCACCACCGTCGGGCCCCGCGGCCGCTCCGGCGCGGAGTGCGGCGGAGATGGCGGCGGCGGCCGAGCGCTGGGCGGGGTCGAGGTATCGGTTGCGGCTGGACAGCGCCATGCCGTCGTCCTCACGGACCGTCGGCACCCCCACCACCTCGACGCCGAGTGCCAGCTCCCGCGCCATGGCGCGGATCAGTGTCAGCTGCTGGTAGTCCTTCTCGCCGAAGAGTGCGAGGTCGGGCCGGACCAGGCCGAAGAGCTTGGCGACGACAGTGAGGACGCCGGCGAAGTGGCCCGGCCGCACCGCGCCCTCGAGCACCGATCCCAGCGGGCCGGGCTCGACGGTCACGCCCGCCGATCCCGGCGGGTAGACGTCGTCGACGCCCGGGTGGAACACCAGGTCGGCCCCCTCCTCGGCGAGGGCGGCCAGGTCGGCGTCCCAGGTGCGGGGGTAGCGGTCGAAGTCCTCACCGGGCCCGAACTGGGTCGGGTTCACGAACACCGAGACGACGACGCTGCCGGCGCGCTCGCGGGCGGCCCGGACCAGCGCCCGGTGCCCCTCGTGCAGGGCGCCCATCGTCGGCACGAGCGCGACCGGGCCGGGCAGCGCGTCGCGGAGCGTTCGCAGCTCGGCAACCGATTCGGCGACGGCCGGGGCGGTCGTCGTGGTCACCGGGAGCTCGTGGTGTCGGCCGCCTCGTAGAGGAGGTCGAGCAGCGGCGCGCCCTCGTGCCGCTTGAGCTGTCCGCTGGCCAGCGCGCGTTCCGTCGTCCGCTGGGCCATGGCGACGTAGGCGGCCACCGAGGCGGGGGCGCGGTCGTTGAGGGTGTCCAGGTGGTCCGCGACCGTGCCGACGTCGCCCCGGCTGACCGGTCCGGTGAGCCCGCGGTCGCCACGGCGCAGCCCGTTGTCCAGCGCCGCGGTCAGCAGCGGCGTCAGCACCCGTGCGGGCTCGTCGACGCCGGCCGCCCGGAGCAGGTCGGCGGCCTCGGCGACCAGCGTGACCAGGTGGTTGGCGCCCGTGACCAGCGCCGCGTGGTACAGCCGGCGATCGGCCTCGGCGACGAAGAACGGCTCGCCGCCCATCTCCAGCACGAGGGTCTCGGCGACCGCCCGGTGGGCGGGGCGGCTGGTGACCCCGAACGGTGTCCCGACCAGCCGGTCGGCGTCCTCGGGGTTGCCGGTGAAGGTCATGGCCGGGTGCAGCGCGAGCGGCAGCACCCCGGCCACCTCGGCCGGGGCGAGGACGGCCAGCCCGTGGGCGCCCGAGGTGTGGAAGGTCAGCTGGCCCGGGCGCCAGGCCCCGGTCTCGGCCAGGCCGGCGACGAGGCCGGGCAGCGTGTCGTCGGGCACGGCCAGGACGACGAGGTCGGAGGCGGCGACCACCTCGTCGGTGTGCAGCAGCGGTACGCCGGGCAGCAGGCGGGCGGCCCGCTCGGCGGAGGCGGCGGACAGGCCCGCGGCGGCGACCACGTCGTGGCCGGCGGCGGCGAGGGCGGCGCCCAGGACGGCCCCGACCCGGCCGGCACCCACGACACCCACGCGGAGGCGGGCGGGAGCGATGGCTGCCGGGGTCAGGCCGGCAGCGCGGAGGGTCCTGCGGGAAGCAGGCATCGGTGCACCTCTCGTTCCAGTCCCTGTCGGGTACCAGACGTCGGGAGTGGCCCCCTCCGTTGGGGGTCACCGGGTCGTGCGGGTGGCGCTGTCGTGCGGCGGACGTCCTGCTGCAACCGGATGTGTCGCACAGTGCGGCCGCCGAAGGCGAGTGTGGGACCGCCCGCTGCGCCCCGCAACGTGTGCGGGCTGTGGCTTCGCTCACCACACCCGGACGGGGTGCCGCCCTCGCCCCTACCGTGGGCACCGGATCCGGCCGGCGAGGACAGGAGCACAGGGTGGGCACGATGGACGGGCGGACCGCCCTGGTCACCGGCGGCAGCCGGGGTATCGGGCTGGCGATCGCGCAGAGCCTGGTGGACCGGGGTGCCCGGGTGGTGCTCACCGCGCGCAAGCCCGAGGCGCTCGCCGAGGCGGTCCACACCCTGGGCGGGGCGGACGTCGCGGTGGCCGTCGCGGGGCACGCCGGGGACACCGCGCACCGGGCGGCGGCGGTGCGCACGGCGATCGAGACGTTCGGCGGCCTGGACATGCTGGTGGGCAACGTGGGCGTCAACCCGGTCTACGGCCCGCTGGTCGACCTCGACCTCGACGCGTTCCGCAAGATCCTGGACACGAACGTGGTCTCGTCCCTCGGCCTGGTGCAGGAGGCGTGGCGCGCCTGGATGGGCGAGCACGGCGGCTCTGTGCTGTTCGTGGCGTCGGTGGCGGGCCTCCGGTCGTCGGAGAACATCGGCGCCTACGGCGTCAGCAAGGCCGCGGTCATCAACCTCACCACCCAGCTCGCCGTCGAGCTCGGCCCGAAGGTGCGGGTCAACGCCGTGGCGCCGGCCGTGGTGAAGACCCGCTTCGCCGAGGCGCTCTACGAGGGGCGCGAGGCGGAGGTGGCGGCCGGCTACCCGGTGGGCCGCCTCGGGGTGCCGGCCGACGTCGGTGAGGCCGCCGCCTATCTGCTGGGCGAGGGCGCCGGCTGGGTCACCGGGCAGACGCTCGTGCTGGACGGCGGACGGCTCTCGGTCGGCCGCTAGTTACCTCGAAGAACGCGGGCGAGGACGTCGTCGGAGTCGTCCTCGTCGCGGTACCGCCGGCGACGCCGTCCGCCGGTCGACGGGCTGACGCCGTTCTCGGCCAGGATCTCGGCCACGCGGGTGCCCTGGGTGGCCGGCTCCGGGTCGGGTTCCTCGCGGACGCGGACGCGGTAGCCCCCGCGGTCGTCGATCCGCACGGCGGGCTGTGCCGGGGGCTGCGCCGGAGGCACCGCCGGGCGTTGCGTGGTGGGCGCGGCCGCGGGGTCGACCGCGTCGCCGGGGCCCGCGTCGGAGCGGCGACGGTGCGGCGCCGGGCGCATCGACGGGGACGTCGACGGTTCCTGCAGCGACCGGGCGGCGAGCCACTCCAACGGCGACGGCGGCTGCTCGGCCGGCCGCGGCGTCATCGGGAAGTTGGTCGTGGACGGCACCGGAACCTCGTGCGCCGAGTGCCGGGAGGCAGCCGCGGCCTCCTCGTGACGGGTCGTCGGCGGCCACAGCGGCGGCGCCTCCGGCTCCAGGACGGCCGGCCACGACGTCGTCGGCGGCACCTCCCAGGGCGGGGTCGGCAACGGCGCGTCCCAGGGCCGCACGTGCGCGGTGGGCGCCGGGACGGGCGGCCGGGTCGCCGCGCGCTCGACCCGCACAGGCTCGGACCGGGGCGTCTCGCGGGGCTCGTCCAGGCGGACGGCGGACCAGCCTCCGGTGAGCTCCCGGGGCGGGACGTCGTCGGCCCAGTTCTGGGTGGTCTCGAAAGTGCGCGTCGGGGGATCCAGCCGTCCCGGGTCGGCCGACGTCCGGCTGGCCTGGGTGCGCATGACGATCCGCTCGACCAGCATCTCGCTGGACAGCTGCTCGGTGAGCTCGGCGCGCAGCCGGCTCATGTCGGCGCGCAGCTCGGCGAGCTGGCCGAGGTCCTGGCGCAGCGCGTTGAGGGCTGCGACGTCGTCGCGCAGGGCGGCCACCCGGGCCACCTCCTCGCGCAACGCGGCCAGCGACGCGAGGTCACCGTGCAGCTGCGACACCCGCGCCACCTCGTCGCGCAGACCCGAGAGCGACGCGATGTCGCCGCGCAGCGCCTCGAGCTCGTACCGCATCGAGTCCTCGGTCTCGCGGCGCAGGTCGTTCTCGAGCTCGAGCTCGTACTCGTGGCGGGCGGCGACCTCCCGCTCCAGCTCCCGCTCGTAGGCCCAGCGCAGCTCCCGCTCCCGCGCCGCGGCGGCGACCCGGTCGGTGCTCCGCCGTCCGGCCGCGAACGTGGCCAGGACGAAGGCCCACGCCACCGCGACGACCGCCAGCTTCAGGAACTGGGCGTTATCGGTCAGGAAGACGGCGAGGGTGGCCGCGGCGGCGAGCACGAAACCGCCGACGAGCGTCAGGGTCCGGGTCGTGGAGGCGTCCGGCCGCGGGGCGACGTCGTCCTCGCGGCGGGGCATGGCCCCAGCGTAGCGGCGGCAGCGCTGTGTGCACGGTCGGTCACCGAGGTCGCTTCCGCGTCGTGACCGTACTGCTGCCAGAGTGGCCGCCATGACGCTGACGCTGCTCGACTGGCGCCGCCGGGTGGCCGCGCTCTACGCCGCGGCGCGGGCCGCCGCCGACCCGGAGACCGGCTGGCGCAGCTGGCGGGACGGCCGCGACGAACTGTTCGCGACCCACCCCGACTCGCCCCTGGACGCCGCCGCCCGCGAGCGGTTCCGCGGCCTGCCGTTCGGGCCGTACGACCCGGCGCTGCGCTTCGACGCGGTCGTGGAGCCGGCCGAGGAGGCGCGGCTGGAGGTACCCACGGCCGGTGACGGGGTCGTGCCGTTCGCACGGGTCGGGACGGTGCAGCTCGACGGCGTCGGCCGGCTCGACGTGTGGTGGCTGGACAGTTACGGCGGTGGTGTCTTCCTGCCGCTGCGCGACGGCAGCGCGGGGACGACCACGTACGGGGGCGGTCGCTACCTGCTCGACACCGTCAAGGGAGCCGACCTCGGTGGGGTGGGTGAGGGACTGGTGGTCGACCTGAACTTCGCCTACCACCCGTCGTGCACCTATGACCCGCGCTGGTCGTGTCCACTCGCTCCCGAGGGGAACCGGGTCACGACACCGGTCGCCGCCGGGGAGCAACTGCCCCCCGGCGGCGCCTGGTACTGACGGCTTACTGCGCGAGCGCGCCGTCGGAGCTGAAGACCAGCCCGATCGAGACCTCGCCCTTCTGGATCGCGGCCTTGGTCAGCGGGCCACCGGTGTCGCCGTACTGCTGGAAGCTGGCGAACTTGAGGCCGTAGGTCTTCTCGAGGCCGGGCTGGCAGAACGGGCGGGTCGGGCACTCCGCCGGACCGCCGAGGACCAGCGAGCCGTCACCGCAGGCCTTCGCGAGGTCCGACAGCGTCTTCACCTTCAGCTTGTCGGCGAACGCCGTGGTGACGGCGTAGGCGTTCTGGTCGACGGCCTTCGACGGGTCGCCGACCGCCAGCCCCGCCGTCTGGGCCAGGGGCTTCAGTGCTTCCAGGGTCTTGTCGACGTCGCCGCTGGCGACCTGCCGGGCTTCGTCGGCATCCAGGAACTCCGTGAGGGTGGCCAGGTACTCGGGGAACGCCTGGATCTCGGTGCCGCTCTCGAGCGCCTTCAGGTACAGCTCTCGGCTGCCGACCTCCCGGACCGAGGCGTCGAACCCGGCGGCCTTGAGCACGTCGGCGTAGACGTTGGCCAGGACCGTGGACTCGGTGAACCCGGCGCCGCCGACCGCCACCGGGCCGCTGCCCTTGTCGAGGCCGCTGGTGATGCCGCTCTTGTCCACCCACGCGGCGGCGACGTCCGCTGCGCTCTTGCGGTCGACGTCGACGGCGGCGTTCATGTCGACCAGGTCCTTGGTCGTGAGCTTGGCCGACACCGCGTTCAGTGCCGGCAGGAGCGCCGGCTGGCTCTGGGAGAACGCGGCGTTCACCGCGGGAATGACGTTGTCGGCGTTCTGCAGGTGCTTGTCGTCCTCGAGCACGACGAGCTTGTTGCCTGGGACCGGAGCGCACGTGCTGCCCGACGCGTTGCCGCTGCTCGCGCTGCTGCCACCCCCGGTGCCGGACGAGCCCGAGCTCCCGCAGGCCGCGGTCAGTGCGACCACGGCGAGGAGGGGTGCGATGACGGTGATCCGCGCGCGCATGGGTGCCCGCCTTCTGTGTCCCGTGCGGCTGGTGGCCGCGACGCGTGTCTGGCGAGAGGTCTCCCGCACGCGTCATGCAACTCCTGTCGGTTGCGCACGATGCACCTGGGGCCCCCGTTGTTGCTGATTCGTTATCGACCCGGGTTCAGAGCGGCATGCCGGCCGCCACCGGCTCGGGCTGCCCGGACGCCGGACGACCCCGCGGCCGCAGCGAGGGGAACCGTCGCGGCCCGGGCGTCACCGACCAGGTGAGCACGACCAGGAGCAGTTCGGTGAGGAGCGCGAGCGCGGCGATGAGGATCGCTCCGGCGATGATGAGGCCGTAGTCCTGCTGACCGAAGCCCAGCGTCACGATCACCCCCAGGCCTCCGCCGCCGACGAGGGCGGCCAGACCCGCCGTCGCCACCACCTGCACCGCCGCCGTCCGGAGTCCGGTCATGACCAGCGGCAGCGCGAGCGGCAGGTCGACCCGGCCGATGACCTGCATGCGACTCAGGCCCATGGCGCGGGCTGCCTCCCGCACGTCGGGGTCCACGCCGCGGAAGCCGACGAACGTGTTGGTCAGGATCGGGGGGAAGGCGAAGACGGCGAGCGCGATCGTCGTCGCCTTGTTGCCGAAGCCGATCGCGCTCACGGCGAACAGGGTGAGCAGCGCGAGCGTCGGCATCGCCCGGCTGACGTTGGACAGGACGACGACCGCACCGCCGCCGCGGCCGGACGTGCCGAGCAGCACCCCGATCGGGAAGGCCAGCACGAAGGCCGCGAGAACGGCGATCCCGGAGATGGCGAGATGCACGCCCAGCAGGTCGAGGATGCCGCCGGGCCGGCTCCAGTTGAACGGGTCGTTGAGATAGACCAGGGCGTCCCCGAAGGCGTTCATGCCCGCGCCAGCCGTGCCCACGGGGTGAGCAGCCGCTCGACGCCGGCCAGCAGGACGTCCGCCACCAGCGCCAGCAGGACGCAGCCGATGGTGCCGGTGACGATCTCCGCGCGGTAGAAGTTGGCGTTGAAGCCGCCGGTGATCAGCTGGCCGAGCCCGCCGTGGCCGACGAGCACGCCGACGGTGGTGAGCGCCACGGTCGACACCGTGGCGATCCGGAGCCCGGCCATGAACGCCGGCAGCGCCAGCGGCAGGTCGATCTGCCAGAACAGCCGGAGCCGGCCGTACCCCATGGAGCGGCCGGCCTCGCGGACGTCGTCCGGAACCCCCTGCAGTCCGGCGAGGAAGTTGCGCACCAGGATGACCAGCGAGTAGGCCACCAGGCCGATCAGCACCGTCGTCGAGGACAGCCCGGTGAACGGGAAGATGAAGGCGAACATGGCCAGCGACGGGATCGTGTACACGATCGTCGAGAGCCCGAGGACCGGACCGGCGAGGAACCTGCTGCGCCGGGCCAGGACGGCCAGCGGGAGCGCGATGACCGCGCCCAGGACGACGGCGACGATCGTGAGCCGCACGTGCTCGCCCAGGTACCGCAGAATGGTGTCCCAGTTGTCGACGACGTAGGAAGGGTCGAACCAGGGGTTGGGCGGCGCGTCCGCTGCCAGCACGAGCCCCCCGGTCGCACCCGCAGCCGCGCTCACCGGGCGCTTCCGAGGAGGATCACCCCGTGGACGCTACTGCGCGCCCGACCCACCGGGCGAGCACGAACGCCGGCAGCACGGCCGCCGAGATCCGGCTGGAGGGCGTCAGCAAGGTCTACGCAGACGGCACCGTCGGCGTCGCCGAACTGGACCTCACCTTCGCCGCCGGCGAGCTCACCGTGCTGGTCGGCCCCTCCGGCTGCGGCAAGACGACCACCATGAAGATGATCAACCGGTTGATCGAGCCCTCGACCGGCCGGATCCTGCTCGACGGCGAGGACGTCACCCGCGTCGACCCCGACCAGCTGCGCCGCCGGATCGGTTACGTGATCCAGAGCATCGGGCTGTTTCCCCACCAGACGGTACGGACCAACGTGGGCACCGTCCCCCGGCTGCTCGGCTGGGACAAGCAGCGGATCCGGGCGCGGGTCGACGAGCTCATGGTGACCGTCGGCCTGGACCCCTCGCTGCACGGCGACCGGTACCCGGCCCAGTTGTCGGGCGGCCAGCGCCAGCGCGCCGGGGTGGCCCGCGCGCTGGCCGCGGATCCCCCCGTGCTGCTGATGGACGAGCCGTTCTCTGCCGTCGACCCGATCGTGCGCGAGCGGCTGCAGTCGGAGTTCCTGCGACTGCAGTCCGCCGTGCGCAAGACCATCGTGTTCGTCACCCACGACATCGAGGAGGCCGTGCGGATCGGCGACCGGATCGCGGTCATGAGCCAGGGTGGCCACGTCGAGCAGTTCGCCACGCCCGCCGACCTGCTCGGCCGCCCGGCGAGCCCGTTCGTCGCGGACTTCGTCGGCGCCGACCGCGGCCTCAAGCGGCTGGCGGTGACCGACATCGACGTCCAGGACCTGGAGCGACCGCCGGTCGTGCACGTCACCGACGGGCTGGCCGACGCCCGGGCCGCACTGCAGAAGGCCGGGGCGCGCTGGGCCGTCGTCCTCGACGACGACGAGAACCTGCACGGCTGGCTGTCGGCCGAGCGGGCCACCGGGGCCGGGACCGTCGGCGCGTCCGCGCGCCGCATGGAGGCGTGGGTGCCGGTCGACACGTCGCTGAAGACCGCGATGGCCGTCATGCTGCAGGAGGAGGCGGGCTGGGTCGCCGTCCTCGACGGGAACCGGTTCCTCGGCGTCCTCACCCCCGATTCCCTGCACGCGGCCCTGCGTCGCTCGGTCGAGGGCACCGTCCCCGAGGCCGCCGGCTCCGTGTAGGCCCGACGATGATCAGGGTCGCTGATCATTCCGGGTCCTCCCCCGCCGTCGACGGTGAGGGAGGACCCAGAACCGTGAGGTAGGACGTCGCCCACGGGGCTCGGACTAGGCGCTGACGCCCTGCGTGGGGTCGTGGTCCTCCGGGGGCACGCGACACACCGATTCCAGCCACAGGCCGGCGGCCACGACTCCCGCCGACCCGACGACGCCGAGAGCCGAGGTGATGGTGTCCTGGCCCGCGGTCTGGAGCCGATGGACCGCCGGGCCGACGTGCAGCAGCACCCCGATCCAGATGCCGGCGAAGACCGAGCCGACGTAGGCACTGGCCTGGGCCAGCACCGCCAGGCGGGCGACCATCAGGGGCTCGACCGGGCGGACCAGTTTGGTCGGGGGCCGGGCGTCCGCCCGGTCGCGCGCGGCGCGTGCCTCGCGCAGGTCCGCGAGGCGGCTGCGCAGCGTGCGGGCACCGAGGGCCTCCGCGATCGCGAGGACGACCAGCGGGGTCGGCAGCCACCAGTCCAGCGGCGGCAGCTGCTGGTAGAAGGCGCGCACCAGCAGCCAGGTCGCGACGGCGAGACCGGCGGCCAGGACGACGAGGTCGCGGCGATGGACCGGCTTCAATGCAGGTGGTCCCAGCGGTTGACCGCCAGCAGGTCGTCGGTGGGCAGGGCGTCGAGGAGGTCTGCCACCCGTCCCTTGCCGGGCAGCACGGCGCCCGGCTCCAGCGCCGCCCACGGCAGCAGGACGAACGCCCGCTCGTGGGCGTAGGGATGCGGCAGGGTCAGCCTCGGGTCGTCGGACAGCACCGGCGTCCCGTCGTCCTCGGTGACGGTGACGATGTCGACGTCGAGCGTGCGCGGCCCCCAGTGCAGCTCGCGCGTGCGGCCGGCGGCCTGCTCGAGCTGGTGCGCGCGGACCAGCCAGCCGGCAGCGTCGAGCGGGCCGGAGACCACGACGACCGCGTTGAGGAACGGCGGCTGTTCGACCGGCCCCCAGGGCGGGGTCTCGTAGAGCGTCGAGCGGGCGACCAGCACCCCGTCGTCCTTGAGTGCCGCGATCGCCGTGCGGATGGTCCCCGCCCGGTCCCCCAGGTTCGCGCCCAGTGACAGGACCGCCCGCGTCACGGCCGGACCCTGCGGATGGAGACGGTGACGTCGTCGAACGGCACGCCCAGCTCGGCCTGCGGCTTGTGCAGGGTGATGTCGACGGCGTCGACGAGCGGGTCGGCCAGGCAGACGTCGGCCAGTTGCTGCGCGAGGGTCTCGAGGAGGTTGACCGGCTCGCCGGTGAGGACGGCGTGCAACTTCTGGGCCAGATCGGCGTAGTTGACGGTCTTCTCCAGGTCGTCGCCGGCGGCCGCGGCGCGCATGTCGACCTCGAGGACGGCGTCCACGGAGAACAGCTGCCCGCGCTCCCGCTCGAAGGCGTAGACGCCGTGGTGCGCGTGGGCGCGGACGCCACGCAGCGCGATCCGGTCGGGTGCCGGGTGCCGCTCAGCCACGAACGCTTCCCCCTGCGGCCCGCACGGCCTCGACCGTTCTGATCGCGTCGACCGAGGCGCCCGCGTCGTGCACCCGCACGGCCCAGGCGCCGGCCTGGGCGGCCAGCACGGTCGTGGCCAACGTCGCGTCGTCGCGCAGCTCGGCCGGCCGGACGGCGCCGTCGGCACCGGCCAGCAGCCGGCCGAGGAAGGTCTTGCGCGACGCCCCGACCAGCACCGGCAGCCCGAGCCCGACCAGCCGGTCGAGGCCGGCCAGCAGCGCCCAGTTGTGCTCGGCGTTCTTCGCGAAGCCGAGGCCGGGGTCGAGCACGAGCTGCTCGGGTGCCACACCGGCCGCCACGACGTCCTCGACGCGGGCCATCAGCTCGGCGCACACCTCGGTGACGACGTCGCCGTACTGGGCCGCCGCGTACATCTCCCGGCTGTGGCCGCGCCAGTGCATCAGGACCCACGGGACACCGGCGTCGGCGACCAGGTCCGCCATGTTCTTGTCGGCGAGGCCGCCGCTCACGTCGTTGACCAGGGTCGCGCCGGCCGCGATCGCCGCCTCGGCCACCTCGGCGCGGGTGGTGTCGACGCTGGTGCGCACGCCCGCGGCAGAGAGCTCGGCGATCACCGGCAGCACCCGTCGGCTCTCCTCCTCAGCGTCCACCCGGTCGGCGCCCGGCCGGGTCGACTCCCCACCGACGTCGACGTAGTCGGCCCCGGCGGCGTGCATCTGCAGGCCGTGGGCAACCGCCGAGGGGGTGTCGTCGAAGCAGCCGCCGTCGGAGAACGAGTCCGGGGTGACGTTGAGGACGCCCATCACGATGCAGCGGCCCGGCCGTGGCAGCGGGACGTTCACCGGCCGAGCACCAGGCTCATCGCCTCGCTCCGGGTCGCGGCGCTGTCCCGGAACATCCCGCGCACGGCAGAGGTCACCGTGGTGGCGCCCGGCTTGCGGATGCCCCGCATCGCCATGCAGAGGTGCTCGGCCTCGATGACCACGAGGACGCCGCGCGGCTTGAGCACCTCGTTCAGCGCATCGGCGATCTGGCCGGTCATCCGTTCCTGGACCTGCGGCCGGCGCGCGTAGACGTCGACCAGCCGGGCCAGCTTCGACAGGCCGGTGACGCGGCCGTCCTCGCCGGGGATGTAACCGATGTGCGCGACGCCGTGGAAGGGGACCAGGTGGTGCTCGCAGGTCGAGTACATCGGGATGTCCTTGACCAGCACGAGCTCGTCGTGGTTCTCGTCGAACGTCGTCGACAGGATCTCGTAGGGGTCCTGAGCGAGGCCGGCGAAGATCTCGGCGTAGGCACGGGCGACGCGCCCCGGGGTGTCCTGCAGCCCGGGACGGTCGGGGTCCTCGCCCACGGCGAGCAGCAGTTCCCGGACCGCAGCGGCGGCGCGCGCCTCGTCGATCGGCCCGCCGGCGGGCGGAGCGGTCCCCGCGCTCATCGCTGGGCGGGGGCTCCGACGTCCCCGACCGGGGTGGTGTGCCCGTTGACCGAGCCGCCGTTCTGGGCGGCCCGCTCGGCGGGGGTCTCCACGGGCGGCTGGTCGGACGGCGTCCGCTTGCCGAAGCCGTTGTACGGGGCGAGCGAGGGCCGCTTGACGACCGGCGCGCAGATCCGCGCCATGTCCTCCTTGGAGAGGGTCTCCTTCTCCATCAACTCGAGGACCAGGTTGTCCAGCACCGGCCGGTACTCGACCAGGATCTCCCAGGCCTCGTCGTGCGCGGCCTCGATCAGCGCCCGGATCTCGGCGTCGATGTCGGCGGCGACCGCCTCGGAGTAGTCCGGCCGGGAGCCCATGTCGCGGCCCAGGAACGGCTCGGCGTCCGTGCTGCCGTACTTCACCGCGCCGAGCTTGGCGCTCATGCCGTACTGGGTGACCATCGCGCGGGCCATCGACGTGGCCTTCTCGATGTCGTTCCCGGCGCCGGTGGTGGGCTCGTGGAAGACCAGTTCCTCGGCCGCGCGCCCGCCCAGGGCGTAGGCCAGGGTGTCGATCATCTCCGACCGGGTCTGGGTGTACTTGTCCTCGGTCGGCAGCACGAGCGTGTGCCCGAGCGAGCGGCCGCGCGGCAGGATCGTCACCTTGTGCACCGGGTCCAGGTTGGGCAGTGCGTGCGCCACCAGGGCGTGGCCGCCCTCGTGGTAGGCGGTGACCTTCTTCTCCTTCTCGCTCATCGCGCGCGTCTTCCGCTCGGGGCCGGCGATGACGCGGTCGATCGCCTCCTCGAGCGTGGAGTCGTTGATCAGCGAGCCGTTGTGCCGGGCGGTGAGCAGCGCGGCCTCGTTGAGCACGTTGGCGAGATCGGCGCCGGTGAAGCCGGGCGTCCGTCGGGCCACGGTCTCCAGATCGACGTCCGGCGCGAGCGGCTTGCCCTTCGCGTGGACGGCGAGGATGGCCTTGCGGCCGAGCAGGTCGGGCCGGTCGACCGCGATCTGCCGGTCGAAGCGGCCGGGCCGCAGCAGCGCCGGGTCGAGGATGTCGGGCCGGTTCGTCGCGGCGATCATGATCACGCCGCCCTTGACGTCGAAGCCGTCCATCTCGACGAGCATCTGGTTGAGCGTCTGCTCGCGCTCGTCGTGGCCGCCGCCCATGCCGGCGCCACGGTGGCGGCCGACGGCGTCGATCTCGTCGACGAAGATGATCGCGGGCGCGTTCTGCTTGGCCTGCTCGAACAGGTCGCGGACGCGGCTGGCGCCGACGCCGACGAACATCTCGACGAAGTCCGAGCCGGAGATCGAGAAGAACGGCACCCCGGCCTCGCCGGCGACCGCGCGGGCGAGCAGCGTCTTGCCGGTTCCGGGCGGGCCGAACAGCAGCACGCCCTTGGGGATCTTCGCGCCGACGGCCTGGAACTTGACCGGGTTCTGCAGGAAGTCCTTGATCTCGTGCAGTTCCTCGACGGCCTCGTCGGCGCCCGCGACGTCCGCGAACGTCGTCTTCGGGGTGTCCTTGGTGACCTGCTTGGCCTTGGACTTGCCGAACTGCATGACGCCGCGGCCGCCGCCCTGCATGGAGTTGAACAGCCAGAACAGCAGCAGGAGGAGGACGAGGAACGGCAGGAAGCTCACCAGGAGGCTGACCAGCAGACTGTCCTGGGTGACGTTGGTGTCGAACTTGACGCCGTCACTGCCCTGCGCCGTGCCCGAGACGATCCCGAAGATGTCGTTGGACGCGCCGAGGGGGTAGGAGGCGGTGACCTTGTCGCTGCCCTCGACCGGCTTCTTCAGCTCGAGGTCGAGGGTCTGCTCCTTGTCGTTGATCGTGGCCGACGCCACGTTGCCGTCCTGGAACTGGGCGAGCGCCGTGGAGGTCGAGACCTCCTTGAAGCCACCCTTGCCGGTGAACAGCGTGGAGAACGTGAGGGCCACGAGGACGACGACGACGACCCAGAACCACACGGAGCGAAAGATCTTCTTACGTTCCATACACCGATGCCGGGCGCCGGGAGACCCGGTCGGCCCGTCCACCCTCCTGATCGTCCGGGGACGCCGCCTGCGACTGGGGCGAGCACCCCGGCGCTGGGTGCAGCGTCGTCACGATCGACGGTACACCGGGGCGCCTGTGCAACCGCTGGATGCGGGCTCGGAATGCCCCGGATGGGGAGGGCCGCCCTACGCGTACACCTCGGGCTTGAGCGTGGCGACGTACGGCAGGTCGCGGTAGCGCTCGGCGTAGTCCAGCCCGTAGCCGATGACGAACTCGTTCGGGATGTCGAACCCGATGTACTTCACCGGGACGTCGACCTTAACCGCGTCGGGCTTGCGCAGCAGGGCGCACACCTCCAGCGACGCCGGGGCGCGGCCGCCCAGGTTCTTCAGCAGCCAGGACAGCGTCAGGCCCGAGTCGATGATGTCCTCGAGCACCAGCACGTGCTTGCCGGTGATGTCGCGGTCGAGGTCCTTGAGGATCCGGACGACGCCCGAGGAGCTGGTGGCCGAGCCGTAGGAGGAGACCGCCATGAACTCCATCTGCGTCGGCAGCTGGAGGGCGCGCGCGAAGTCGCTCATGAACAGCACCGCCCCCTTCAGGACGCCCACCAGCAGGACCTCCCGGCCGGCGTAGTCGGTGGCGATCTGCTCGGCGAGCTCCGCGATCTTGGCCTGGATCTGCTCCTCGGTCAGGAGGACGTGGTCGATGTCCGGGCCGTAGCCGTGGTCGGGACCCAGGGCCCCGGACTTGGTCGCAGGCTCGATCACGGAACAGGCTCCTCGGGGTCGGGTGCAGCGGGCGGCCCATCGTGCGCGGGCACCACGGTCAGGGTGCCAGACGTCCGGACGACGCCGGCGCCGCCCGGTAGGTCGACCCGGCCCTGCCCGTGCCAGCCGGTGAGCAGCGCGTCGACCGCGGCCAGGTGCACCGCCTGCAGATCGGGGACGGCGGCGGCGCGGAGCCAGCCGCGGAGCACCCGGCGGCGCAGCGCATCGGGCAGGGCTGCGACGTCCGCCGCGGGCAGTCCGACCTCACCGGCCAGCCGGTCGAGCTCCGCGGCCGCGAGGGCGTCGAGCAGGTCGAGGTCCTCCCGCAGCAGCGCGGCGGTGCGGGCCAGCGCCGGCGCCACCCCGCCGCCGAGGATCTCCTCGAGCAGCGGCAGCGCCTCGGTGCGCAGCCGCACCCGCGTGTAGGCCGGGTCGTCGTTCCACGGGTCGTCCCACACCGGCAGCTCCAGTGCGGCGCAGGCGGCGCGCGTCGTGGCCCGCCGGATGCCGAGCAGGGGCCGCCAGAACGGCGGGTTCCGCGCGACCATCCCGGCGACCGAGCGGGAACCCGAACCGCGGCCCAGACCCAGGAGGACGGTCTCGGCCTGATCGTCGAGGGTGTGGCCGAGGGCGATGCGGGCGCCGTGCCGGGCGGCCGCGGACCGCAGGGCCCGGTACCGCGCGGTCCGGGCGGCCGCCTCGGGTCCGCCGTCGGTACCGACCTCGACGCGGACGACGTCGACCGGCTGGAGGCCGAGGTTGCGCAGCAGACCGGCGGTGGCATCGGCCCGGGCAGCGGAACCCGGCTGAAGGCCGTGGTCGACGGTGACCGCCCCCGCGGGAACGCCGGCCCGCGGCGCCTCGAAGGCGATGGCCGCGGCGAGGGCGAGGGAGTCCGCTCCCCCGCTGCAGGCGACCAGCACCGGCTCGTCCGAGGCGGTCAGCGCGGGGCGGACGGCGCTGCGGAGCTGTGCGACCGCCGGGTGCGGGCCGGCCACGTCGCGGCTAGGCCGGGATGGCCGGGCGGCCGTGCACCCGCTCCACCCAGCGCTCGGGGGCGGTCAGCTCCTCGAGGAGCGGCAGGTTCTGCGGCCCCTCCCACACGCGGTTGAAGCCCTCCATGCCGACGAGGTCGACCACCCCGCCGACGAAGACCCGCCCCTCCGCGTACTGCTTCATCTTCTGCTCGAGGCCGAGGAGGCGGCGGAGGACCCGGTCCAGCGGTCCGCGGCCCTTGCGCCGCTGGGCGAACCGCTTGCGCAGCGTCTTCACCGTGGGCACGACGTCGGGGCCGACGCCGTCCATGACGTACTCGGCGTGCCCCTCGACGAGGCTCATCACCGCCGTGACCCGATCCAGGACGGCGCGCTGCGCCGGATCCTTGATCAGCGCCATGAGGCCCTCGGAGTTCTCGTCGCTGCCACGGATCGCGTCGGCGACACCGCGCAGGACGTCCTGGAGGCGCTCGCGCAGCACGTCGGCGGAGAGGTCGGTGGCCTCGACGAACTTCGCGATCTCGGACTCGAGGTGCGGCTTGAGCCAGGGGACGGCGGTGAACTGCAGCTGGTGGGTGGCCTCGTGCAGGCAGACCCAGAGCCGGAAGTCGGCCGGGTCGACACCGAGCTTGCGCTCGGCCGCGACGATGTTCGGCGCGACCAGCAGCAGCCGGCCGCCGGTGCCGAAGATCTCGTACTGCCCGAGGACGCGGGAGGAGAGGAAGGCGAGCAGCCCACCGGCCTGGACGCCGGTCGCGCGCGAGCCGATGGCGGTGGCCAGCGGTCCCGGGCGGCTGTCCTGCTTCTCGGTCAGCGCCTCGACGAGGGGGTCCAGCAGCGCGGCCATGCCGCTGGCATTGGAGTCGACCCACGCCGGCCGGTCGACCACCGCGACCTCGGGTGTGGGCCCGTCGGCGACCGGCCGCATGCCGGTGAGCTTCTCGACGTGGGCGTGGGCGACGGCGGCCGCCTCGTGCAGTTCGCGGACGACGTCGGCGGCCTCCTCGCGGGTGGTCGACGGTCCGGAGCTGATCAGCTTCCGGGCCGTCCGTCCGGCCAGGTCCCAGTCGACCATCGAGGAGGCGCTCGTCATTGCCTCACGTTAGGCCCTCCTGCAGGGTCCCGCCGCCGGCCTCGTCCCGGGCACCGCCCTGAGCTCTACGAAGGGTGGGGAGGACGAGGCCTTCACCGGCGGGGCCGGAAGGGTCCTGTCAACGGCACCCGCATCCGGCCAGCGCTGCCGCGAACTGGTCGAGGGCGGCCTCGGCGGCAGCGTCGCTGCCCGAGCCGTCGGCCACCACCGCGAAGGCCAGCAGCCGGCCGTCGACGGTGAGCACCGTGCCGGCCAGCGCATGGACCCCCAGGAGGGTCCCCGTCTTCGCCCGGACGGTGCCCGGCGCCGTCTCGGCGTCGCCGCGGTCGAACAGCGTGCCGTCGTACCCGGCCACCGGCAGGCCCGAGAGGATCGCCGAGGTTCCCCGCAGGCTGTCGTCGGCGGCCCCACGCACGACCGCGGTCAGCACCGAGGCGGGAACGCGGTCGTCACGGGAGAGGCCGCTGCCATCCTTGAGGGTCACGCCGGTCGTGTCGATCTTGGCGTCGGTGAGCGCGCCGATGACCGCCTGCGCCGCGCCGTCGAAGCTCGCCGGGAGCTTGCGCGCGATCGCGACCTGACGGGCGAGCGCCTCGGCCAGCATGTTGTCCGACATGGACAGCGCCTGCTCCACCAGCCGGGAGATCGGCGCGGAGTGCACGGTGGCGAGCGTCTTCGCACCGGCCGGGGCCTCACCGAGGACGACGGCTGCCCCGCGGGCGCCGAGGGCGTCGGCGAGCGCCGCGCCGGCGTCGATGCCCGGCTGGCCGCTGCGCGCGGTGGACCCGGGGCTGACCCGAGCGCCGTCGACGGCGGTCGCGGTGACCGGGGCGGCGTAGCTGGACGGCGCGTCCGCGGCGCCCCAGCCGCTGGCCGTGAGCGGACCGCTGAACAGCGAGCTGTCGACGACGATCCTGGTCACCGGGGTCCCCGCCGGCATCGCCGCGAGGACCTGGGTCGCGAGATCGGCGACGGTGGGCGCACCCGGGTACGTCTGCGACGGGGCCGTGCGCGAGAGGGTGACGTCGCCACCGCCGACCAGGACGACCTCGCCCGGCGACGACCCCGCGACCACCGTGGTCTCGAGGGTGTCGGACGGGTCGAGGGTGGTCAGCGCGGCGGCGGCGGTGAGCAGCTTCGCCGTCGATGCAGGCGTGGCGGGGTCGCTCGCGTCGAGATCGAGCAGGACGTCCTTGGTGGCGACGTCGACCACCTCGGCGGAGACGCCGGTGCCGAGACCGGCCGCGGTGAGCAGCGGGGTCAACCGGCTGGTGAGCGCCTCCTTCGTGGGCTCGGGCGCGTCCTTGCTGAGGGCGGCCAGGACCGGCGTCGGGTTCCCGAGCTGGGGAAGCTTCGCCTCGGGCACGGCCACGGCGTCGTTCGCGCTGCCGGAACCGCCACCCTCGGCGAGCAGCACGCCGAGGCCGACCACGCCGGCGATGAGCAGCAGCACGAGGCCGATGACACCCATCGCGAGCCGTCGCCGGAACCGTCCGGTCTTCGCCTTGACGATCGTCGAACCACTCGACGCGATGGTGCCCACCCCCCAAAGGGCGACCTCCGCTGATCGCGCGGGGCCGCCGTAGTCCAGACTAGGCGGGTGCAGTTCGACGTGACGGTAGAAATCCCGAAGGGCCAGCGGAACAAGTACGAGCTGGACCATGCCACCGGACGCATCCGCTTGGACCGGATGCTGTTCACCTCCACCCGCTATCCGGCGGACTACGGGTACATCGAGAACACCCTGGGGCAGGACGGCGACCCGCTGGACGCGCTGGTGCTGCTCGAGGAGCCGACGTTCCCGGGATGCCTGATCACGTGCCGCGCCATCGGCATGTTCCGGATGACGGATGAGAAGGGCGGGGACGACAAGGTCCTCACCGTTCCCGCGACGGACCCCCGCATGGCGCACTTCCAGGACATCAACGACGTCTCGGAGTTCGACCGGCTGGAGATCCAGCACTTCTTCGAGACCTACAAGGACCTCGAGCCCGGCAAGTCCGTCGAGGGTGCCGAGTGGGTCGGCCGCGAGGCGGCCGAGGCGGAGATCCTCGCCTCGCTGGAGCGCGCGAAGAACGAGCCCCAGCACCACTGAGGAAGGCCCCCCGCTCGCACGCTCGCAGCGGGCCCCTGCAGGGGCCCTTCGGTCACCTCGCGGTCCACTCCGAGCGCCGGAGGAGCCGCAGGCCGTTCAGTGCCACGAGGATGGTCGAGCCCTCGTGGCCGGCGACGCCGAGCGGCAGCGGGAGGTGGCCGACCAGGTCCCAGGTGACGAGGACCGCGATCACGGTGGCCGCCACGATCAGGTTCTGCACGACCAGCCGTCGGGCGCGACGGGACAGCCGGACGACGGCCGGGAGCGTGCGGAGGTCGTCGCGGACGATGACGACGTCGGCGGTGGACAGTGCGAGATCGGAGCCGATCCCGCCCATGGCGACGCCGATGTCCGCGGTGGCCAGTGCCGGAGCGTCGTTGATCCCGTCGCCGACCAGCAGCACCCGGTGGCCGTCGTCCTGAAGTGCCCGGACGGCGTCGACCTTGTCCCGCGGCAGCAGGCCGGCGTGGACGTCGGTCAGGCCCACGTGCGTGGCGAGCGCTCCGGCGGCACGGGCGTTGTCACCGGTGAGCAGCACCGGCTCGCGGTCCGTGCATTCGCGGAGGTCTGCGACCGCCTGCCGCGCCTCGGCCCGGACGTGGTCGGAGAGCGCGAGGACACCGATCGGCCGGCCGTCCAGCTCGACCACGATCGCGGTGCGGCCCGCTTCCTGCTCCCCTTCGACGATCGCCGCGATCGCGCTGGCGCCATCGGCCGCGGAGGCGGGCGAGCCGACACGGACCGATCGCCCGTCGACGGTGGCCGTGACGCCGGAGCCGACCGCTGCCGAGAAGCCGCTGACCGGCAGCAGCACCAGGCCGCGATCCCGCGCGGCCGTGACGACCGCCCGGCCCAGCGGGTGCTCGCTCGGCGACTCCGCCGAGGCGGCGATGCGGAGCAGCTCCTCGTCGTCACACGGACCGCCGGGGACCGCACGGACGGCGACCACGGTGGGCACGCCGCGCGTCACGGTGCCGGTCTTGTCGAGCGCGACCACGGACGCCGTCCCGAGGCGCTCCATGACGACCGCGGACTTGACCAGCACACCGTGGCGGCTCGCGTTCGCGATCGCCGACAGCAGCGGCGGCATCGTGGCCAGCACCACCGCGCACGGGGAGGCGACGATCATGAAGGTCATCGCGCGCAGCAGCGCGCGCTGCAGGTCGTCGCCCGCGAGCAGCGGGATCGCGAAGATGGCCAGCGTCGCGACCACCACGCCCACTGAGTAGCGCTGTTCGACCTTCTCGATGAACAGCTGGGTGCGCGCCTTCGTGGCGCTGGCCTCCTCGACCATCGACGAGATCCGGGCCGCCACGCTGTCCTGCGACGCGCGGGTCACCTCGACGGTCAGCACGCCCGTGCCGTTGCTCGTGCCGGCGAAGACCTCCTCGCCCACCGTCTTGTCCACCGGCAGGGGCTCCCCGGTGATCGACGCCTGGTCGACCTCCGAGGCGCCGGCCACGACGCGGCCGTCGGCGGGGAGCGACTCCCCGGGTCGCACGAGCACGTGGTCGCCGACGACCAGGTCGGCCGCGGCGACCTCACGCTCGGTGCCGTCGTCCAGGAGCAGCGTGGCCTGCTCCGGCGCCAGCTTCGCCAGCCCGCGGACGGCGTCAGCGGTGCGCCGGGTGGCGAAGGCCTCGAGCGCTCCCGAGGTCGCGAAGATGACGATCAGCAGCGCGCCGTCGAAGATCTGGCCGATCGCCGCGGCGCCGAGCGCCGCCACGATCATCAGCAGGTCGACGTCCAGGGACTTCGCCCGCAGCGCCTGCAGACCCGCCCAGGCAGGCTCCCAGCCCCCGGCCGCGTAACAGGCCAGGTAGAGCGCCCAGGAGAGCGGTGTCGGCGCCCCGGCCAACTGCGCGAGACCGCCCAGCACGAACAGGCCCAGGGCCGACGCCGCCCAGCGCACCTCGGTCAGTGACCAGAGGATCGACGGCTGCGGTGCGGCCGGATCGGTGCGGGCGGCAGGACGGGCGCTCGTGCCCGACGTCGTCACGCGGTCGACAGTACCTGCGCAACTGCGAAGGTGCGCAGGTCCTGGTCTGGGGCGCTACCGTGAGGTCGTGCACGAGGGCATCGACGACTTCGACATGCCCGCTCCGGCGGACGTCCGTCGGGCGGCCGACGCGCTGCGGATGCTGGCCGACCCGACGCGGCTGAGCATCCTGTGGGCGCTCATGCAGGGCGAGACCTCCGTCGCCTGCCTGGCCGACCTGTCGGGTACCACCCCCACGGCCGTCAGTCAGCACCTGTCCAAGCTGCGACTGGCCGGCCTGGTGACCAACCGGCGGGAGGGGAACTTCGTCTTCTACGGCCTCGCCGACCAGCACATCGGCGAACTGGTCCGCCAGGCGCTGTCCCACGCCGACCACACGGCCGGTCGCGACGGCGCGCACACATCCGTCGGGCGGCTGCCGGCGACCTAGGCCGATGACGACGCATTGGGCCGCTGTCGGTGGTCGGTGGATATTCCGGTGACGGCACCCGTCCTGTCACCCCCGGGTCGCATCCGGAGAAGGCTGACTGCCATGACGGCGTATCCGGCGAGCGCGAGAGCGAAGCCGAGTTGATTGACGACGCCGGCTGGACTGTGCCCACCGGGGCTCAGGCCGGCGGCGTACTCCCAGATCGACATGCTGCGAACAGCAGCCGGGCGGAGATGCCGATGCTGCCCGGGACCGATCTCGCGCGCGGGCATCGAGTCGTGATGGCGCTGCAGGCGGCGGGCATCTCGGCCTCCCAGGACGCTGGAAACGGACGTGGACGCCGAGGCGTACGGATGGACCTCGGGAGGGCTCCTGCTCGGCGTCGGGCTGCGGCGCCGGGCAGGAGCGGGTGATCAGGGCGTGGCGTGCCATCCGCTGCCCTCGTCGAGTCCGTGGATCGGCCAGGTCATGACGATCTCTGGCTCGGTGGTGATCCCGGCTGCGGCTTCGAGGTAGCGGGTGGAGCCGTAGAAGGCGTCGGCCGCCTCGCGGGTCTCCCACACCTCGACCACGCGGTATCCGGACTCGACCGGGCCGCCGGCGTGGAACAGAGCTCCGGCTGGGGTGCCGTTCTCGTTGACCTTCTTGACCACCGTCTCGTACTGCTCCGGGGTCAGGTCGGGGATGTGCGCGAGCATCGCGAATGCCATGGGTCCCTCCGGGGGTTGTCGTGGCGGTCTGTCTGAGTGGGCGCCCTGGATCGGACCGTAGGCAGGCATGTCGGAGGGCACCAGGAACAAGCGGCGGCACAGTCAGCGGCACAGATTCGGCTACCGCTGATCCCGGGACTGACTAGCATCGCGATCCACACGGCCCCGGTTCGGGCGGACGGCGAGCGATGAGAACTGCAGCAGCCGACCAGGCGTGCTTCGGGCAGCTTCTTCGTGAGCATCGACTGGCCAGAGCCCTCACCCAGGAGGAGTTGGCCGAGCGCGCCCAGCTCAGCATCCGGGGACTGCGCTACGTGGAGCAGGGCCTGAGGCGGCCGAATCGCGACACCGTCGACCGGCTGATCGCCGCACTGGCGCTGGATCCTCTGCAAAGCGAGGAACTCCGCGCGGCGGCGCGGCCACGCAGCCTGTCCGGAACGCGCGTGCCAGGGGCCGTCCTTCCCGTGCCCGGCGGCCCGCTGATAGGCCGTGACCAGGAGGTCGCCGCGATCACCGACCTCCTTGTGCGACCGGAGGTGCGGGTGCTGACGTTGACCGGTCCCGGCGGTGTCGGGAAGACCCGCGTGGCTCTCGAGGCGGCCTCTCGGTGGCGCCGGTCGGTCCCCGCTGAGCCGGTGTGGGTGCCGTTGAGTTCAGTCAGCGATCCTGACCTGGTCCTTCCCGCGATTGGCGCGGCGGTCGGCCTGCGCGACGCCGGTGCCGCAGCACTGCCGCAGGCACTCAGCCGCGCGCTGGAGGGCCGCCGCGCGCTGCTGCTGCTGGACAACTTCGAGCAGATCGCTTCAGCCGCCGGGGGGATTGCCGACTTGGCCCTGAAGCTGCCGCTGCTGCGGGTCCTGATCACGAGCCGGGTCGCTCTGCGCCTGCGCACGGGCCATGAGATCGCGATCGGACCACTGCCCACCCCGGGTACCCGGGATCCGGTCTCGGTGCAGGCGCTGGCCGCCAATCCCGCCGTCGACCTCTTCTTGCGCCGCGCCCAGGCGGCGCAGGCCCACTTCGCCCTCCGGCGGGCAGACGCGGCCGCCGTCGCCGCCATCTGTTGTCGACTGGAGGGCATCCCGCTGGCGCTCGAGCTTGCGGCGGCCCGGATCCCTGTCCTGCCACCGTCGGCCCTGCTGGCGCGACTCGATCATCGGCTCACCGTGCTGCGTGATGCGGCTGCAGATGCCCCCGAGCGACAGCGAACGATGCGGGCCACCATCGCCTGGAGTTACGACCTGCTCCGACCGGATGCTCAGTGGCTCTTCAGAGCGCTCGCAGTCTTCGAGGGCGGGGTCAGCCTCGCCGCTCTCGAAGCGATCCACGGACCCGGCCGCGAGTGGGAGACCGACCTGCTGGAAACCGTGGAGGAGTTGGAGCGGAACAGTCTCCTGCGGCTCGTTCCCTCTGCAACGGACGAGCCGCGCTACCGGTCGTTCGAGACGATCCGCGAGTTCGCCGACGAGCAGTTGACGGCGCTGGGCGAGCGCGACGTCCAGCGGGCACGTCATGACCGCTACTTCCTCGCCCTGGCCGAGGAGGCCGCACGCGCTGCCTTCACTCCGGCAGCGGCCCCGTGGCTGGACCGGCTCGACGACGAGCGCGAGAACCTCCGTGCAGCCCTGATGAGATCGGTGGCGGCGCGGGACGCCGAGGCGGCCCTGCGGATGGCCGCCGCCCTCTGGAGTTTCTGGTACGTCCGCGGTTACGCCGGGGAAGGTCGTGCGCACTTGGAGGCGGCGCTGGGTCTCCCGGCCGCCCTCCCGTTGCACCGCGCCCGGGCGCAGGCCCTACTCGGCGCCGGCCAGGTAGCGACGACGCAGGGCGACTACGAGCAGGCGCGCCTCTGGCTGCGCGAGAGCGTCGCGCTTTTCCGGTCCCTCGGCGACGAACCGGGGCTTGCCGAGGCGCTGCTCGCCGCGGGGTTCACCGCCCGGGTGCAGGAGGAGTCCGAGGACGCCACCGGTCTTCTGTCCGAGGCATTGGGGACGGCGCGCTCGACGGGTCACGCCTTCATCGAGGCCGCGTCGCTGCACCACCTCGGCTTGATCGCCGCGGACGTCCGGGGTGATCTGTCGGCGGCGCGACGCCTCCTCGAGGAGAGCCTGGCGCTCTATCTCCGCCTGCAACTGCCCCGATTCGTATCCCTACTTCATCTGGCCCTGGGCGACGTCGCGAGAGCGGACGTCGACCTATCCACCGCCCAGCGGTTGCTCCGGGAGAGTGTGACGCAGATGTACCGGACCGGAGAGCGGCTGGGCATCCATGGGGTGCTCGACGCGCACGCCGAACTGGCCATGGCCGAAGGTCACGTCGAACGGGCGGTGCTCCTGGCGGGGGCGGCGGAATGCCTGCGAAATCGGCAGGGGACACAGTCTTGGCCGCTCATCGCCCGTCGGCGCGAGGCGTGGCTCGCCCGGGCACGGGCGTCGCTCGGCGACGACACCTTCCGCCTCCTCTGGCGGGCAGGCGACGAGATGTCCGTCGCGGGCGCCGTGGAGCTCGCGCTGGATGAGCCGTTGGAGGAGAGCCGCCTGTCGGAATCGAACCGACGACCTTCTCATTACGAGTGAGATGCTCTACCGACTGAGCTAAGGCGGCGGACTGCCCGGACAGCCTACGACACCGCCGCGCCGGTTCTGCGGAGCGGCCCTCGTGCAGGGGCCCGCCGCGAGCCTGCGAGCGGCGCGGGGCACGGGGGTCCTTTCTCAGGCGGGCAGGCGCAGTGCGACCGTCAGCGCCTCGAGCGCGATCCGGGGCTTCACGTTCTGCTCCAGCGCCAGCCGGCACGCGAGCACCGCGTCGATCCGGCGCAGCGCCTCCTCGGCCCCGATGCGACGGGCCAGTTCCTGAGCGTCGGCCCTGCGGTCGGGGTGGTTGAGCTGCGGCACCTGGGCGGGCGCCGCGTCCAGGACGAGCGCGTCGCGGTACAGGCCGGCGAGGTCGACCAGCGCGCGGTCGAGCGAGTCGCGGCCGAGCCGGGTGGCCCGCGACTTCTGCTTGCGCTCCAGCTCCTTCAGCTGGCCCGCCCCCCGGCTCGCCGCCGCCACACCGGGGCCGCGCGCACCCACCCCGAGGCTGGCCTTCACCGCCTCGGTCTCCGCGCCGTCGAGAGCGGCTGTGGCGACGTCCGCCTCCTCCTGCGCAGCCCCGACCAGGTCGTCGGCGGCGTCCAGGCAGGCGGCGAGGGAAACCAACGACAAGGGGACGTCGAGCACCGCCTTCCGCGCCAGCCGGGCGTCCTCGTCACGCGCCAGCCGCCGGGCTCGACCGACGTGGCCACCGGCCGCCCCCGCCGACCAGGCCGCCAGCGCGGGGTCGACGCCGTCGCGGGTGATCAGGACGTCGGCGATCGCGTCCACGGGAGGGGTGCGCAGCGCGACGACACGGCAGCGGGACCGGATGGTCACCGGGACGTCGTCCGGGTGCAGGCTCGGCGCGCAGAGCATGACCACCGTGCGCGGCGGCGGCTCCTCGATCATCTTGAGCACCGCGTTGGACGCCTGCTCGGTCATCCGGTCGGCGTCCTCGACCAGGATCACCTGCCAGCGCCCCTGGGACGGCGCCCGCCCGGCGACCCGCACGAGCTCGCGCGCCTCGGCGGCGCCGATCGACAGCCCGTCCGGCACCACCACGTGCACGTCGGCGTGGGTGCCGGCGAGCACGGTCCGGCAGGCGTGGCAGGTGCCGTCGCCGCCGTCCGGGCACTGCAGCGCGGCGGCGAACGCGCGGGCGGCCACCGACCGCCCCGAACCCGGGGGCCCGGTGAACAGCCAGGCGTGCGTCATCGCCGCCGGGCTCTCGATCGCCGCCCGCAGCTCGGCGACCACCGAGGCCTGACCGACGACCTGCCCCCAGACGCCCTCGGGTGCGGTCACGGGTGCAGCTGCGGGGTCGAGCCCGTCTGGGCATGCGGATGGTGCGCGCCTTCGTGGACCCGCACCGCGGGTCCGGTCTGGGCGAGCTGCTGCAGAGGAAGGCCGGACAGCAGCTCGGCCACCCGGACACGGATGACCGCGGCGATCTCGTCGGGCGCCAGCGTGGCGTCCACGACCAGGTACCGGTCGGGATCTGCCTCGGCCAGGGCGCGGAAGGTCTGGCGCACGCGCTGGTGGAAGTCGAGCGACTCCGACTCGAGCCGGTCGGCCACCGCCCGGCCCCGCGCCCGCGCCAGGCCGACCTCGGGGGGCAGGTCGAGCAGGATCGTGAGGTCGGGCTCGAGCCCCTGGGTGGCCCAGCGGGAGAGCATCCGGACGTCGTCGAGCGGGATGGTGCGGCCGGCGCCCTGGTAGGCCAGCGAGCTGTCGACGAACCGGTCGGTGATCACGACCTCGCCGGCGTCGAGCGCCGGCCGGAGGACGTCGTGCACGTGCTGGGCGCGATCGGCGGCGTACAGCAGCGCCTCGGAGCGGGACGCGATCCCGGTGTGCGCGCGGTCCAGCACGATCGACCGGATGCCGGCCCCGGACGGCGTCGCACCCGGCTCGAAGGTCGCCCGCGCGACCAGGCCCTCGTTGGTCAGCCACTCCTGCAGCCGGCGCACCTGGGTGGACTTGCCCGCGCCCTCGCCGCCCTCGAAGGCGATGAAGACGCCGCCGCCGGCCAGCCGCCGGCGAGCCGTGGTGTCCCGCCGGAGCGCGGTCATCACGTCGGCCAGCAGCGGTACCGGCCGGCCGTCGTCCATCTGCCGGTAGGCGACGACGCCGACGCCGAGGGCGAGCAGGCCGGCGGCGAAGAGCATGACCCGTTCGCCGGTCAGGGGGACCGTGAAGATGCCGACGTCGACCTGGTGCTGCCCGATCCCGCCCACCCCGAACGGGACCAGCCCGAGGGAGAGAATCAGCGCGGCCCGCACGAGAGACTGCACGATCGCGAACGTGCGCCCGCGGATCGAGTCCTCCACCTCCGTGCCGATGAGGGTGAACCCGGCCAGGTAGGCGATGCCGGCGAAGAAGCCCATGAAGACGACGAGCAGCAGGGCGATCCACAGCGTGAACGTCCACGACAGCAGCAGCACCATGGCGCCGGCGCCCACGATCGCCAGACCGAAGATCCGCTCGCGCGCGAGGTCGCGGGCGATGCTGGGGCCGAAGGCGATGCCCGTGCCGAGGCCGACGAACACGGCGCCGAACAGCAGGCCGTAGGCCGCGTCACCGCCGCCCAGCGCGTTGACGAAGAACTGCCCGGTCGCGATGATCGCTCCCGCGGCCACGAACGCGCCGGTGATGCCGACGACCAGACCGCGCACCAGCGGGGTGTGTCCGGCGAAGGAGAAGCCGCGCTTCAGCGAGCCGAAGAAGGTCTCCTGCAGGGCCACCGGACCGGCTGCCCGGCGGCCGCTGATCGAGGGCAGGTTCCAGATGACGAACGCGGCGACGAGGAACGTCAGGGCGTTCAGGTACAGCGCCAGGTCGACCTGGTCGACGCCCGGGATGACGGCCGACAGTCGCCCGCCGACGCTGGTCAGGAGCGCGAAGACGATCGAGGCGAGCACCGGCGTCAGACCGTAGGTGGTGACCAGGGACAGCTGGTTGGCCGGCTCCAGCTGATCCTTGCGGAGCATGTTCGGGACGGCGGCCTCCTTGGCCGGGATCCAGAACAGCGTGAAGGCCTCGATCAGGAACTGTGCCACGAACAGCCAGATCAGGTTGTCGACGACCGGGATCGAGGCGAACAGCCCGAACCGGATGAGGTCGACGACCACCATCGTCTTGCGGCGGTCGAACCGGTCGGCGAAGGCGCCGGCCAGCGGGCCCAGGACGATCGCCGGGAGCAGCCGGAACAGCAGCACGCCGCCGAGCGCGAAGTTGGCCGCCGCGAACCCCCTGACCAGCGAGGTGGCGGTCGCGGTGATCGCGAGCAGGCCGAGCCAGTCGCCGAAGCTCGACAGTGCCATCGACATCCACAGCCGCCGGAAGTCACGGACCCGCAGGACCGCGCGCAACTTGGCGACCAGCCCGACGGCTCCCATGACGTCGGCAGGCGCGCCGTGCCCGTCGTCGGGCTGCGGCGCCGGTGGCGTCGTGTCGGAACGGATCGGAACTCCCGGGGGTCGGAGGAGCGGCTGTGCGTCCCTCGGCGGCCTCACGGTACCGGTCACATCCGACGACTCCGGGAGGTTTCACCCCGACGAGGACCGGGATCGGCCGACCGGTGGCCCACTAAGTTCGTCGACGTGAGTGCACCAGGCGAGTCCCGACCGCCCGGCTGGGACCCGGCCGTCTACCTCCGCTACGCCGGCGAGCGGGCCCGCCCGTTCATCGACCTGCTCAGCCGCGTGCACGCCGAGGCGCCGGCGAGCGTGGTGGATCTCGGGTGCGGGGAGGGCACGATGACCGCGACCCTGGCCGAGCGCTGGCCGGGGGCCTCGGTCACCGGCGTGGACTCCTCCCCCGAGATGCTCGCCGCGGCCGCCGTCTCCGCGATTCCCGGACGCGTCCAGTTCACCGCCGGCGACGTCCGCGAGTGGACGCCCGACGGGCCGGTCGACGTCGTCGTGAGCAACGCCGTCCTGCACTGGGTGCCGGGCCACGAGTCGCTGCTCACCCGCTGGGCCGGGTGGCTGCGACCCGGGGGCTGGCTCGCGGTCCAGGTACCCGGCAACTTCCGCGCGCCCACGCACGCACTGCTCGCCGACCTGTGCCACTCCCCGCGCTGGAACTCCCGGCTCGCGGAGGCCGCGCCCCGGCCGGACACGGTGCGCGATCCCGCCGAGTACTTCGACGTCCTGACCGCCGCCGGCCTCGCACCCGATGTGTGGGAGACGACGTACCTGCACGTGCTCCGCGGCACGGATCCGGTGCTCACCTGGGTCCGGAGCACCGTCCTGCGGCCGGTCGTCGCGCTGCTGACCGACGACGACGCGGCCGCCGAGTTCACCGCCGAGTACGCCGCGGCGCTCCGGGGCGCCTACCCGAGCCGCCCCGACGGGACGACGCTGCTGCCGTTCCGCCGGGTCTTCGCCGTCGCCACCCGCCCCTTCTGATCGACGGGACGGGTTCCGCGCGGCCGGAGGTCCTCGAGCCGGTCAGCCCGTCGTGACCGGCGCCGCCGTCTTCTTCGCCGCGGCCTTCTTGGCGGGTGCCTTCTTCGCGGGCGTCTTCTTCGCGGTGGCCTTCTTGGCGGCCTTCTTCTTGGTCGCCGGTCCGCGGGCCCGACGGTCGGCGAGCAGCTCGGCGGCGCGCTCGATGGTGATCGACTCGACGTCGTCGCCCTTGCGCAGGCTGGCGTTGGTCTCGCCGTCGGTGACGTAGGGACCGAACCGGCCCTCGCGGACGGTCACGACGCCCTGGGTGACCGGATCGGGCCCGAGCTCCTTCAGCGGGGCCGCCGCCGCCCGACGTCCGCGCTGCTTGGGCTGGGCGAAGATCGCCAGCGCCTCCTCCAGCGTGGTCGTGAACAGCTTCTCCTCGCTGTCGAGCGACCGGGAGTCGGTGCCCTTCTTGAGGTAGGGCCCGTACCGGCCGTTCAGCGCCTGGATCTCCTCGCCGTCGGGGGCCGCACCGACCGTGCGCGGCAGGGTCAGCAGCTTGATGGCTTCCTCGAAGGTGACCGTCTCCGGGGACATCGAGGAGAACAGGCTGGCCGTCCGCGGGGCGTCCTTGCTGCCCTCGGGCACGACCGTCGTGACGTACGGGCCGTAGCGGCCGGCCTTGACCACGACCGGGTGCCCGGACTGCGGGTCGGTGCCGAGCTCGCGGTCGCTGGACGGCGCGGCCAGCAACTCCTGCACCTTCTCGCTGGTCAGCTCGTCGGGCGCGAGGTCCTCCGGGATGCTGACCCGTGCGCCGTCGTCCCCCTCGACCTGCAGGTACGGGCCGTACCGGCCCACCCGGGCCACGACCGGCTTGCCGTCGGTCGTGGTGGCCTGCAGCGGGATCGAGTTGACGCCACGTGCGTCGATCTCCTCCAGGCGCTGGCCGACGATCTGCTTGAGGCCGCCGGACTCCGCGATCCCGCCGGTGTGCCGGCCCTCGCCGCCGAAGTAGAACTCGGTCAGCCAGTCGACGCGCTGCAGGTTGCCGCCGGCGATCTCGTCGAGCTCCTCCTCCAGCGAGGCGGTGAAGTCGTAGTCGACGAGTTGCGCGAAGTGCTGCTCCAGCAGGTTCACCACCGCGAAGGCGATGAACGAGGGCACCAGCGAGTTGCCCTTCTTCCAGACGTACCCGCGGTCCTGGATCGTCTGCATGATCGACGCGTAGGTCGAGGGCCGGCCGATGCCCAGCTCCTCCAGCCGGGCGACCAGGCTCGGCTCGGTGTAGCGCGCCGGTGGGCTGGTGGTGTGGCCCTTCGCGTCCAGCTCCCGGGTGTCGAGCTGCTGGCCGCGCTCCAGCCGCGGCAGCCGGCGCTCGGCGTCGTCGTTGCCCTCGTCGTCCCCGGCGGACGCGCTGCCCTCCTCGCGCGACTCGACGTAGGCCTTGAGGAAGCCGGGGAAGGTGATCGTCCGACCGCTCGCGGTGAACTCGACCGCCTCGTCGGTGGCGCTGCGCCCGGCCAGCCGGATGCTCACGGTCTGCCCGACGGCGTCGGCCATCTGCGAGGCGACGGTGCGCTGCCAGACGAGCTCGTAGAGACGGAACTCGTCGCGCGCCAGCTGCGGGGCGAGCTGACCCGGCGTCCGGAAGTTGTCACCGGCGGGGCGGATCGCCTCGTGCGCCTCCTGGGCGCCCTTGGCCTTGCTCTTGTAGCGCCGCGCCTCGGCCGGCACGTAGGCGTCGCCGTAGAGCTCGCGGGCCTGCTGCCGGGCGGCGTTGATGGCCTCCTGCGACAGGTTCGTCGAGTCGGTACGCATGTAGGTGATGTGGCCGTTCTCGTACAGCCGCTGCGCCACCCGCATGGTCTGCGCGGACGACCAGCCCAGCTTGCGTCCGGCGTCCATCTGCAGCGTCGACGTCGTGAACGGGGCGTACGGACGACGGCGGTACGGCTTCTCGTCGACCCGCGTGACGCTCACCTGGCGGCCCTCGAGCCGTGCCGCGAGGCCTCGGGCACCGGCCTCGTCGAGGTGGACGACGTCGCCGGTGACCCGCCCCGTGGCGGCGTCGAAGTCACGACCCGTGGCGACCCGGCTGCCGTCGACGGCGACCAGCTTGGCGCGGACCGTCGTCGGCTCGCCCTCGTCGGTGGCCGCGGCGGGCTTCGGCACGGCGAAGGTGCCCTCGAGCGACCAGTAGTCGGCGGCGTGGAACGCCATCCGCTCGCGCTCGCGCTCGACGACGATCCGGGTGGCGACGGACTGCACGCGCCCGGCCGACAGCTTCGGCAGGACCTTCTTCCACAGGACCGGGCTGACCTCGTAGCCGTACAGGCGGTCGAGGATGCGGCGGGTCTCCTGCGCGTCGACCAGGGCGGTGTCGAGCGCGCGCGGGTTGGCGACGGCCCGGGCGATGGCCTCGGGCGTGATCTCGTGGAACACCATCCGGTGCACCGGGACGCGCGGCTTGAGGGTGTCGACCAGGTGCCACGCGATGGCCTCGCCCTCGCGGTCCTCGTCTGTCGCGAGGTAGACCTCGCTGGCGCCCTTCATCAGCTGCTTGAGCCGGCTGACCTGCTGCTTGCGGTCGGGGCTGACCACGTAGAGCGGCTCGAAGGAGTTGTCGACGTCGACGCCCAGGCGGGCCCAGGCGGCGCCCTTGTGCTCGGCGGGCACGTCGGCGGCGTTGCGGGGCAGGTCGCGGATGTGCCCGACGCTCGCCTCGACGACGTAGCCCGAGCCCAGGTAGCCGGCGATCTTGTTCGCCTTCGTCGGCGACTCCACGATGACCAGCGGCTTGCCGTTGGCCGCGGCGCCGCCCCGGCGGGCGGGCACCACGGTGTCGCCGTCGGTCGCTGCCGCGGTCTCGCTTCCGGTCTGGCTGGTCTTCGTGGGCACGGTGCTCCTGTCGGTGGTGCGGGGTGGTGCCGTGTTCGTGCGGTTCCCGTCCGGTCGGCCACGACGGAAGAGGAACGCCCCGAATCGGCCCCCGGCGGGCCACGGTAAGCCACCCAGCCGACAAGGCGCCGAGGGCTACCCTCCGTGGGCGTGCCGTCACGGGGACAAACGCGATGCGCCGCGCGGTGTTCCCCACGGTTCCCGAGGTCAGCAGTGGCCCGGTTCCGCGGCCCGCACGCCGGCGACCACCTCCCCCACCGCGGCCAGTGTCGGGAACTCCGGTTCCAGGTAGTCCGAGTGCCCCATGTCGGGGCTGACGGGCAGACCGGTGGCCCCGTAGGAGCCCCCGGTCCACCGGTCCCCGTTCCAGGGGAACCAGGTGACCGGGTCACCGGGGGACGCCGCGTCGAAGACCTCCGGCGCCTCGAGGCTGTTCGCGTAGTCCTCCATCCCCGGGCTGCCCAGGAGCACGACGGCATCCGCGGCGAGCCATCCGGGCTCGTCCGCCGCCTCGTCGACCACCACGGTGCCGTAGCTGTGGGCGACCAGCGTGGTGCGCGCCGTGCCCGTCGCCGTGGCCGTGCGAGCGGCCGCCAACCCGTCGAGCGTGCGGGCCAGTGCCGGCCCGCCGTCCTCCGCGGCGAAGCGCATGCTGCCGGTGAGGATGGTCGCCGGGGTGCTGTATCCCAGCCAGACCATCGTCGCGAGCGATGCCCCGTCCGACGCCTTCCGGGTCGCGGAGGCGATGTCACGCGCGTTGCCGATCAGCCGGCCGAGGTCGTCCTCCGGGGTGTTGCCGACACCCGGGACGAGGACGGCGATCTCGTCGGCGGTGTCCAGATCCCCCAGCGACAGGGCCACTCGGTCGCCGTCGAGATCCAGCAACTGGAGTTGGACCGTCTGCCCCGCCGCCTCCTCCCGCGCGATCCGGGCCGCGACGGCGCGAGCCGTGCCGGCCGCCGGAGTCGACGTCCGGGGATGCTGAAGGGCGCGGTCGAGGAGCAGCCGGTTGGCCCGGTCCCGCGCCCAGGCGGGGACCCCGTCGAGGGCGCCCACCACGGCCGGCCACATGGAGATCACGGCCGACCGTTGGACCCCGGACAGCCCGGCCCACCACTGCGCGACCTCGGTGGGCACCCGGGTCCCCGGCACCGGCGGCGGCTGGATCGGTCCCATGACGGGGACGTGCACGAGCAGCTGGAAGAAGTGCGCGGGGGCGAAGGCGTCCCGGACGCCGAGCCGGGCCAGGGCGTCGCCGGCGTCGTCGGCGGCTGCCCCGGCCAGCGAGGCGTGCCACCGGGCTGTGTCGGCGGCGGGTGGACGACCGTCGACGCCGTCGGCAAGGACCGCCTGGGCCAGGGCCTGCTCGGCGGATTCCTGCGCGCGGGCGGTTTCGACGACCAGCCTGCGGTAGCACGCGAGCGACTGCTCGAGCGCCGCTGCCACCGAATGAGCCGCCGCCGCGACCTCGGCGAGGGCGCCGGCCGCGCTGTGCGCGGCCGGACCGGACCAGCAGTCCCCGGCCCCGACGGCGCGCTCCACGCCTTCCAGCCGCGCCCGCCACGTCGGCAGGCCCTCGATCGCACCGGCGAGCAGGGTCACCGACCGGCGGACCTGCTGCACGTCCCAGCCGGCGAGGCTCCGCAACCGGACGTCGTCGGCCAGTGGGGCGGTCATCGCGGTTGCCGACCGGGCCCGAAAGAACCTGCGAGGGCCGCGTCCTCCGCCCGGTAGGCCGCCACGGCGGCGGTCAGCACGTCGGCCAGGGCGCTGGTGCGCGTCACCAGCAGGTGGCACAGCTGGGCCCACGCCGTCGCCGTGGCACCGGCCATCCAGCCCTCGAGGCCCTCGAGCGCGTCGGGGAAGCAGGCAGCGGCCGAGCGGATCTGCTCGACGTCGCCGGTCAGCTCCGTCGCGAGCGCGACCAGCTCGTCGGCGAGTGCGGTCACCCGGTCGGGCAGGACGGCGAAGGAGGTGCCGGATAGGGGATGCGACATGGCGGCCTCCGTCGTCGTCCCGGCCCAGGGCGGACCGGAGGAGACGGACGCTAGGGCGGTCCGGCGGATGCGCGGGGCAGCCGTCCACAGCCGGCGTCGCTGTCCACAGAATGCCGCCGGGATCCTCCGGCTGGCGTCGGCCGACCGGAGGATCCCGGCTGTGGGTAGGTCAGGAAGCGCGGGTGGTGAGCGCGTCGGGAGTGTCGCTCGGAGCGCCACCGACGACCACCGAGCGCCGCTTCGAGATGACCACCGAGATCACGATGATCAGCACGGCGGCGAGTGCGATGAGCACGCGCACCGTGGTGTTGGCGCCGTCACCCACCCGGAGCGTGACCACCGCGGGAGCGATCAGGAGTGCGACCAGGTTCATCACCTTGATCAGCGGGTTGATGGCCGGGCCCGCGGTGTCCTTGAACGGGTCGCCCACCGTGTCGCCGATGACGGTCGCCGCGTGCGCGTCGCTGCCCTTGCCGCCGTAGGCACCGTCCTCGACCATCTTCTTCGCGTTGTCCCAGGCGCCGCCCGAGTTGGCGAGGAAGACCGCCATGAGGGTGCCGGCCGCGATCGCGCCGACCAGGTACGCCGCCAGCGGACCGAACCCGAGGCCGAAGCCCACCGCGACCGGTGCCAGCACCGCGAGCAGACCCGGGGTGGCCAGCTCGCGCAGCGAGTCCTTCGTGCAGATGTCGACGACGGCGCTGTAGTCGGGCCGCTCGGTGTAATCCATGATCCCGGGCCGGGTACGGAACTGTTCGCGGACCTCGAACACGACACGGCCCGCCGCCCGGGACACGGCGCTGATCGCCAGGCCGGAGAAGAAGAACACAACCGCCGCACCGATCACCGCGCCGACGACGTTGTTCGGGTTCACGAGGCTGAACGCCTCGGCGAGGGTGTTCGCGGCGTTCTCCCCCGCCTCGTCGAGCGCGACCTGGAGCTGGGCGCTGTAGGAGCCGAACAGCGCCGTCGCGGCGAGCACGGCCGTCGCGATCGCGATGCCCTTGGTGATCGCCTTGGTCGTGTTGCCGACGGCGTCGAGGTCGGTGAGGACCCGGCCACCCTCCTCGTCGATGTCGCCGGACATCTCGGCGATGCCCTGGGCGTTGTCGCTCACCGGCCCGAAGGTGTCCATCGAGACGATGACGCCGGCGGTCGTGAGCAGCCCGCAGCCCGCCAGCGCGATGGCGTACAGCGCGGCACCGCCGCCGATCAGGAACGCCCCGTAGACCGCGGCGCCGATGAGGAGCGCGGCGTAGACCGCCGACTCCAGTCCGAGAGAGATACCGGACAGGATCACGGTCGCCGGGCCGGTCAGCGAGCTCCGCCCGATGTCGCGCACCGGCTTGCGACTGGTCTCGGTGAAGTAGCCGGTCAACTGCTGGATGGCTGCCGCGAGGACGACCCCGATGAGCACGGAGAGGAAGCCGAGCACCTGCGGGCTGACGGAGAGCTTCGCGCCGTCACCGATGCTCGGCAGGTAGATGAACGCGGCCGCGGCCACGAGCACGAGCGACACGGCCGCGGAGGTGAAGAAGCCGCGGTTGATCGGCGCGAGACCGCTCGAGTCGGACTTGCCGGGGTTGCTCGCCAGGATGCCGACCACCGAGGCGATGACGCCGATTCCGGCCACGAGCAGGGGGAAGACCATGCCCGGCGCCTGGAAGAAGTGCTGGCCCAGGATGAGGGCCGCGACCAGGGTGACCGCGTAGGACTCGAAGAGGTCGGCCGCCATGCCCGCGCAGTCACCCACGTTGTCGCCGACGTTGTCGGCGATGGTGGCGGCATTGCGCGGGTCGTCCTCCGGGATGCCCGCCTCGACCTTGCCGACCAGGTCGGCGCCGACGTCGGCGGCCTTGGTGAAGATGCCGCCGCCGACGCGCATGAACATGGCGAGCAGGGCGCCGCCGAAGCCGAAGCCCTCGAGCACGATCGGCGCGGTCTGGTCGAACAGCAGCAGCGCCAGTGCGGCCCCGAAGAGCCCGAGACCGACGGTGATCATGCCGCAGACGCCGCCGGTGCGGTACGCGATGCGGAAGGCCGGCCGGTAGCCCCCGGCACGAGCGGCGGCAGCCACCCGGACGTTCCCCCGGGTGGCCAGAGTCATGCCGATGAAGCCCACCGAGGCGGAGAAGCCCGCGCCGATCAGGAAGAAGACCGCGCGGCCCACACGCGTGCCCCATCCCCCGTCGGCGACCGGGAGGACGAGCAGGAGGAGGAAGACGATCACGGCGAAGACGCCGAGCGTCCGGAACTGCCGCCTCAGATAGGCCGCCGCACCTTCCTGCACCGCCTGCGCGATCTCCCGCATCTTCACCGTGCCCTGGTCGGCGGCGAGTACCGCCTTGACCAGATAGGCGGCGAAACCGAGCGCGGCCAGGGAGACGACGAGGACGATGGCGACCAGCGCCATGTCCCCGCCGGACAGCGAACTGTCGGGCATGTGTTTCCTCCAAGCGGTCGACGGCCGCCGGGTGGCGTTCGTGCACCCCGGATCGGCGGAGGTGCGACCGGCATGCGAGAAGCCCACGCACCGGTGCGCGGCGCGAGTGTAAGTGAGGTCACACGCAGTACACAGAGTCCTGACGTTCTGTTGTCTGCATCACACTCGTGGCATTCCTTCCCGACCTCTGTCTCAGGAAGGTGTGACAGTGGTGCGGTGACGACGCTCCACCCGGTCCGTCCGGCTCCCCCCGCCGGCCCGGGAACCGCCCTGCCGGGCGGGGACCTGCTGGCCTCGGTGCTCTCCGCGACCGCAGAGGACGAGCGACCGATCACCCACGTGCACCACGTGCCGGTACGGCAGAGCAGCACGCTGGCCTGGCCGGACTGGGTGAGCCCGGCCCTGCGGTCGAAGCTGGAGGAGCGCGGCGTCCGCGCACCCTGGCGCCATCAGGTCGACGCCGCGCAACTGGCGCGCGACGGCCACCACGTCGTGGTGGCGACCGGCACCGCGTCGGGGAAGTCGCTGGCGTATCAGCTGCCGGCGCTGACCCGCCTGGCCGAGGACCCGCGGGCATGCGTGCTCTACCTCGCGCCCACCAAGGCCCTGGCGCGCGACCAACTCGCCTCGGTGGCGGCGCTCGCCGACCCGTCCGTGCGGCCCGCCGCCTACGACGGGGACACCCCCGGCGAGGAGCGTGACTGGGTCCGCCGGCACTCCCGGTGGATCGTGACCAATCCGGACATGCTGCACCGCGGGATCCTCCCGGCCCACCAGAAGTGGTCGAGCACGCTGCGCCGGGTCGCCTACGTCGTCATCGACGAATGCCATGCCTACCGCGGGGTCTTCGGCTCCCATGTCGGGCACGTGCTCCGGCGGCTACGCCGGATCTGCCGCCGCTACGGGGCGGAGCCCGTGTTCGTGCTCGCCTCGGCCACGGTCGCCGAGCCCGCGGCGGCGGCGTCCCGGCTCGTGGGCGCTCCGGTCGCGGCCGTCACCGACGACGGCTCCCCCCGGCCCGGGGCGACGTTCGCGCTCTGGGAGCCCCCGCTCACCGAGCGCACCGGCGAGCACGGCGCGCCCCTGCGCCGCTCGGCCGCTTCCGATGCCGCCGGGCTGCTCGCCGATCTGGTCGAGCGGGGCGCCCGGACCCTGGCGTTCGTCCGCTCGCGGCGGAGCGCGGAGTCCGTCGCCGAGCAGGCGCGGAGACTGCTGCACGACCGTGGCCGGCCCGACCTGGTCGGCCGCGTCGACTCCTACCGCGGGGGCTACCTGCCCGAGGAGCGGCGGGAACTCGAGCGCGCCCTCTCGGCCGGCGACCTGCTGGGGGTCGCGACGACCAACGCGCTGGAGCTCGGTATCGACATCGCGGGCCTCGATGCGGTCGTCCTGGCCGGCTATCCCGGCACGCTGGCGTCGCTCTGGCAGCAGGCCGGGCGCGCCGGCCGGGCCCAGCGGGAGTCCCTGGTCGTCTTCGTCGCCCGGGACGACCCGCTCGACCACTACCTCGCCCACCACCCCGGCGCGGTGTTCGGCCGGCCCATCGAGGCCACCGTCACCGACCCGACGAATCCGTACGTGCTGGGACCGCAGCTGTGCTGCGCTGCGGCCGAACTGCCACTGCGGCCGGAGGACCTGCCCGAGTTCGGCGGTCCGGCCGCCGAGGCACGGCTGGCCGAGCTCGTCGCCGAGGGGCAGCTCCGGCGGCGGCCGGCCGGTTGGTACTGGGCCGGCCGCGGCCGGCCGGACGTGGACATCCGGGGCAGCGGGGACGAGCCGGTGTCGATCATCGAAGCCGGCACCGGGCGGCTGCTCGGCACGGTGGACGGCGGGGCCGCCCACTCCACGGTGCACGACGGCGCGCTGTACGTGCACCGCGGCGAGACGTTCGTCGTGGACGAGTTCGACGTCGAGGACGCGTGCGCCGTCGTGCACGCCGACAGCCCGGAGTGGACGACCGTCGCACGCGACGTCACCGACCTCGGTATCGTCTCGATCGAACGCAGCCAGCGGCTGGGCACCGTCACCGCGCACACCGGCGTGGTCGACGTGACCAACCAGGTGGTGGCCTACCAACGGCGCCGGCTGGGCACCGGCGAGGTTCTCGCCGAGTTCCCCCTCGACCTCCCCGCCCGCCAGTTGCGCACCCGCGCGGTCTGGCTGACCCTCGACGGCCGCGCCGTCGAGCGCGCCGAGGTCGACGACGTCGAGCTGCCCGGCTCGCTGCACGCCGCCGAGCACGCAGCCATCGGCATCCTGCCGCTGCTGGCCACCTGCGACCGATGGGACCTCGGCGGCCTCTCGACGGCCCTGCACCCGGACACCGGGACCGCCACGATCTTCGTGTACGACGGCCACCCCGGCGGGGCCGGGTTCAGCGAGCGTGGATTCGCCGTCCTCCGCCGGTGGCTGCAGGCGACCCGCGCCACGGTGGCCAGCTGCGAGTGCGAGAGCGGCTGCCCCTCCTGCGTCCAGTCACCCAAGTGCGGCAACGGCAACGACCCGCTGGACAAGGCCGGTGCGGTCCGCATCCTCGACGTCGTCCTCGACGAGCTCGCGGCCGCACCCGAGCCGGGGGGCGCCGACCCCCGAGAAGAAGAGGAGGACCTGGTCTTCTGACCGGGTGCCACTCTGTACACCGGCACGCCCGCACCGCACCTGTGCGGCGAGGGTCTCCGAGCGTCGTCCGACCGGACACTCGGGCGACCGTCCCCTGCTACTCCGTCCATCTCACGAGGAGCCGCGCGTTGACCGCCACAGCACCGTCCGCCGACCTGACCGTGAACGGCATCCCCCAGCACCGGGAGTTGGTGACCGCCGTCCCCGGACCCCGCTCGAGGGAGCTCCTCGGTCGTCGTGAGGGCGCCGTGGCCCGTGGCATCGGGATCATGCTCCCGACGTTCATCGAACGCGCCGGCGGCGCCGTGCTGGTCGACGCCGACGGCAACCACCTGATCGACCTCGGGTCGGGCATCGCGGTCACGGGCGTGGGGCACGGTGCGCCGCGGGTGGTCGCAGCGGTCGCCGAGCAGGCCGCCGCCTTCACGCACACCTGCTTCATGATCTCGCCGTACGAGAGCTACGTCGCCGTGTCCGAGGCGCTGGCGCGGCTCACCCCAGGCACCCACGAGAAGCGGTCGATCCTGCTGTCGTCAGGGGCCGAGGCCGTGGAGAACGCGGTGAAGATCGCGCGCTCGTACACGAAGCGGTCCGCCGTCGTCGTCTTCGAGCACGGCTACCACGGCCGGACCAACCTGACGATGGCACTGACGGCCAAGAACATGCCCTACAAGCACGGCTTCGGCCCCTTCGCGCCGGAGGTGTACCGCGCCCCGCTGTCGTACCCCTTCCGCGACGGCCTGAGCGGCGAGCAGGCCGCCGCGCGCGCGATCGAGGTCATCGAGAAGCAGGTGGGCGCCGAGAACGTGGCCGCGATCGTGATCGAACCGATCCAGGGCGAGGGCGGCTTCATCGTGCCGGCACCGGGCTTCCTGTCCGGCCTGGCCCGATGGTCGCAGGCCAACGGCGCGGTGTTCGTGGCCGACGAGGTGCAGACCGGCTTCGCCCGGACGGGCGCGATGTTCGCCAGCGAGCACGAGGACGTCGTCCCTGATCTGATCGTCACGGCCAAGGGCATCGCCGCAGGCCTGCCCCTGTCCGGCGTGACCGGTCGCGCCGAGATCATGGACGCCCCGCACGTCGGCGGCCTCGGTGGCACGTACGGCGGCAACCCCGTCGCCTGCGCCGCGGCGCTGGCCACCATCACCACCATCGAGGAGGACGGGCTGGTCGCCCGTGCGGCCGCGCTCGGCGAGACGATCACCGCGCGACTGCGCGCTGTGCAGGAGCAGCAGCCGGCGATCGGCGACCTGCGCGGCCGGGGCGCGATGATCGCGGTCGAGCTGGTCCGGCCCGGCAGCACCGAGCCGGACCCGTTCACGGCCGCGGCGGTGGCGCGCGCGTGCCACGAGCAGGGCGTCGTCGTCCTGACCTGCGGTACGTACGGCAACGTCCTGCGGCTGCTCCCGCCGTTCGTCATCGGGGAGGACCTGCTCGACGACGCCTTGGACGTGCTGAGCTCCGCGCTGCTCGGGGTCGCCCCCGCCTGATCCCCGGCGATCAGACGTCGAAGGCGACGGCCCGGACCGGGGCGCCGTCGGCGCCCACCAGACGGAGGGGCAGCACGCTGACGACGGGCTCGTCGGAGCGGATGGCGCCGAGGTTGCGCAGGTTCTCGACGATCACGCCGCCGGCACCGAGGACGACGGCGTGGGCGACGAAACCGGCCACGGGCTCGCCGCCCAGGACCGTCTCGTCGAGGCTCAGCGCGTCCAGCCCGATCGTCCGCACACCGGCGGCGACCACGCGCGCGGCGGCGTCCCCGTCGAGGAACGGGTGGTCGAAGTACGCGTCGGTGCCCCAGTGGGCGTCCCACCCCGTGTGCAGCAGCAGCATCCGCCCGGCAGCGAGCCGATCGGCCACCGGCGCCAGATCGGACCAGGTGATGGAGCCGTGGGGCGGTTTGCCGCGCACGTCGGCGACGACGGCGGGGCCGAGGAACAGCTCGAGTGGCAGCTCGTCGATGCGGGCGCCGTCGGCGAGGAAGTGGAACGGCGCGTCCACGTGCGTGCCGGTCTGCGAGCCCATCCGCACGTGCAGGACGTTGTAGCCGTGCTCCTCGATCGTCGTGGCGGGCGTGAACCGGGCCACCGGGTCGCCCGGGTAGACCGGAGTGTCGTCGGCGAGCGGGTGGGACAGGTCGACGATGTCGCGCACGGGCGAGCCGCTCACGGAGCCTCCTCCGGTCACGGCGCCGGGGTCAGGGCCCAGAGGACCTCGGCGGCGGCGCGCGACGAGGGGTTGAGCCAGGTGTGCGGTGTGGCTCCGGGCATGGTGAACGCGTCCCCGGCGGCGAGGTCGACCGTCTCGCCGGGCAGGAGCAACTGCAGCCGGCCGGAGACGACGTAGACGAACTCGACGTCGCAGGCGAGCGCGTAGAGCTCGGGACCGCCGCCGCCACCGGGCTCGACGATCGACCGGATCACCTGCAGCTGCCGCTGGGTGCCGGCGGTGAGCAGGAACTCGCGCAGTCCGCGCCCGCCGAAGTTGATCAAGGGCGCGTCGCCGGACCGGACGAGGGACGTCTCCGGCGCCTCGAACAGGCTGCCGACGCTCATGCCCAGGACACCGCAGACGGTCACCAGGGAGGCGACGGACGGCGACACCTCGTCGCGCTCGAGCCGGCTGAGGAACCCCTTGGTGAGACCGGCCTGCTCGGCCACCGCCGCCAGGGTCAGTCCCGCCGCCTGGCGCGCCGCCCGCAGGCGGACGCCGATGAGAGCGCCCACCGGGTCGGCGGGGCGGGTCAGCCGGCGCACCTCCCCCGCCATCCCAGCCTCCCTGCGTACGCGGTCCCGGAGACCAGCATGCCGCACGAAGAATCCGCGCAACATTAGTTGTCCCCCAGACAACCCTGCCTCTAGCCTCTGCCCACCGCGGTGGCCGGGTGCCACTGACTCACCCGGAGGTGGCACATGAGCGGACCCGAGATGGCGGGCCTCGCGGCGGAGGCGGCACGGCCCCGCGTGACCGACGTCGAGCAGCACGGCATCGACACGATCCCGGACGCGGAGCGGACGTCGGGGCCCTTCGACCTGTTCCGCATCCAGTTCGGCGGCGCCAACACCTTCGCCACCGTCATCCTCGGCACCTTCCCGGTGCTCCTGGGACTCTCGCTGGTCCAGGCGGTCCTCGCGACCATCCTCGGCGTTCTCGTCGGCGCGCTGATCCTCATGCCGATGGGCCTGTTCGGGCCGCGCACCGGAACCAACAACGCGGTCTCCTCCGGTGCCCATTTCGGCGTCCGCGGACGGGTGCTCGGCTCGTTCCTGTCGCTGCTCACCGCGATCGCCTTCTACTCGATCTCGGTGTGGGTGAGCGGCGACGCGATCGTCGGCGCGGCCACCAGGCTCTTCGGGGTGGGCGACTCGGATCTGCTGCGCGGCATCATCTACGCCGTCCTCGGTGCCCTGGTCATCGTCGTCGTCATCTACGGCTACCAGTTCATGCTGCTGGTGAACAAGGTCGTCGTCCTGGCCAACACGGTGCTCTTCCTGCTGGGCATCGTGGCCTACGCGTCGGTCTTCGACTTCGGTTACGACCCGGGCCCCGACGCCTATGCACTGGGCGGCTTCTGGCCGACGTTCATCCTCTCCGCGCTGATCGTCATGGGGAACCCGATCAGCTTCGGCGCGTTCCTGGGTGACTGGTCCCGGTACATCCCGGCGGGGACGCCCAGCGGCCGGCTGATGGGCGCCACGCTGCTCGGCCAGCTGGCCACGCTCGTCCCGTTCTTCTTCGGCGTCGGCACCGCGACCCTGGTCACGGGCGACGACTACGTGGTGGGACTCATCCAGGCCTCGCCGCTCTGGTACGCGGTGCTGCTGATCGTCGTCGCGTTCCTCGGCGGCATGTCGACCGGCGTCACGTCGCTGTACGGCACCGGCCTGGACTTCTCCTCGGTGTTCCCGCGACTCAACCGCGTGCAGGCGTCGCTGTTCATCGGGACGCTGGCGTTCCTGTTCATCCTCGTCGGCAGGCTGGCCTTCGACCTGCTGGGCAGCGTCAATGCCTTCATCGGTGCCATCGTCATCTGCACCACGCCGTGGATGATCATCATGACCATCGGCTACGTGGTCCGCCGCGGCTACTACTCGCCGCCGGACGTGCAGGTGTTCAACCAGGGCCGGACGGGCGGCCGCTACTGGTTCGACAACGGCATCAACTGGCGAGGCATCACGGCCTGGATACCGGCCGCCATCGCCGGCCTGCTGTTCGCCAACTACCCGCCGCTGATCGAGGGGCCCTTCCGCAACGCAGTCGCGGGCGGCATCGACGTCAGCCTCCCGGTGTCCCTCGGACTGGCCGCCGTCATCTACCTGGCCCTGCTGTTCGCGTTCCCGGAGCCGCGGTACGCGTTCGGACCCGAGGGACCGCGGTGGGTGCCCGTGCGTGACGGCCAGGCGCCGACGGTCGTGGATGACCCACGGGCCTCGGTCCACCGCGCCGGACGCCGCGCCTCCGTTCCCACCGAGCCGGTCGCGTGATGGCCGAGCGGATCACGCGAGACGGCCGGCTCGGGCAGGTGGACGGCACGGTCGTGCCGCGGTTCGCCGGACCGGCGACGTTCGCCCGGTTGCCCCGGATCGACGAGGTGTCCGATGTCGACGTCGCGGTGGTGGGGGTGCCGTTCGACTCCGGGGTGAGCTACCGCCCGGGAGCCCGCTTCGGCCCGGCCCACGTGCGCGAGTCCTCGCGCCTGCTGCGGCCGTACAACCCGGCCCTGGACGTCGAGCCGTTCGCCCGCCAGCAGGTCGTCGACGCCGGTGACATCGCGGTCAACCCATTCGACATCCAGACCGCCATCGCTGAGATCCAGGCCGGCGCCGGCGCCCTGCTCGAGCGGGCGGGGCGGCTCCTGACGATCGGCGGGGACCACACGATCGCCCTGCCGCTGCTGCGCGCCCTGCACGCGAAGCACGGCCCGGTGGCCGTCGTCCACTTCGACGCCCATCTGGACACCTGGGACACCTACTTCGGCGCGGAGTACACCCACGGCACCCCGTTCCGCCGGGCGTCGGAGGAGGGGCTGCTCGACCGGAGCGGCTGCCTGCACGTGGGCATCCGCGGGCCGCTCTACTCGACGCAGGACCTCGTCGAGGACGGCGAGCTCGGATTCCAGATCGTGCATGCACGCGAGGTCGACGACCTGGGCATCCGCGGGGTGATCGAGCGGGTCCTGGCACGGATCGAGGACCGCCCGGTGTACGTCTCGGTGGACATCGACGTCCTGGACCCCGCCTTCGCCCCCGGGACCGGGACCCCCGAGGCCGGGGGCCTGACCAGCCGCGAGCTGCTGGCCATCCTGCGTTCCTTCGCCGGCGCCAACCTGGTCGGCGCCGATCTGGTGGAGGTGGCCCCGGTCTACGACCATGCCGAGATCACCGGCATCGCGGCGTCCCACGTGGCGTTCGAGCTGCTGTCGGCCATGGCACCGCCGGCATGAGCGCCGAGGACGAGGTGCGGCGAGCCGCGGCCGCGCTCGTGGCCGCGTTCGGCGGCGGCGACGTCGCGGGCTACTTCGCCTGCTTCGCCGAGGACGCGACCTTCCTGTTCCACACCACCGACCGGCTGATCACCTCCACCGCCGAGTACCGGCAGGAGTGGGCGCGCTGGGCCGCCGAGGACGGATTCCGGGTGCTCGACTGCTCCACCCAGGACACGGTCGTCCAGCTGCTCGGGGACGCGGCGGTGCTGACCCACCGGGTGCGCACGACCGTCGCCACCGACGCCGGCACCGAGGTGCTGCGGGAGCGGGAGACGATCGTGTTCGCCCAACGGGATGGCCGGTGGGTCGGGGTCCACGAGCACCTCTCCCCCGACCCCGCTGTCTGACCCGCCCACCGGCACCGGCCCCGCGCGGGCCCGGGCCGAAGCCGCGTGCACCCCCAGCCGGCCCAGCCGTACCGGCACGCTGACCCGGACCTCGACCACCGCCGACGCGTCGACGGAGCAGAAGACCAGGCTCGCGGCATTCGCCCGGGCCACCTCGGCGGCGAGCCCGCAGGGATCCGGCTCCCCGAGGACGGCCCGCCCGGCTCCGGCCAGGGCGGCGAGGTCCGCCGCGGTGCCCGCGCGGTGCCTGGCGACGGCGGCAGCGCCGACCAGCACGACCGCGGCGGCGAGGACCGCCAGGACGCCGGACAGCGCAAGGACCCAGACGGTCGCCGAGCCCCGGTCGCCGGCGGGACGGCCGCCCCTCACCCGGCGCCACCGGGCTCGCGGACGGCGACCGCCGCGCCGGACAGCGTCACCGCCAGAGGCATCGGCCCGAGGGGTGCGACCCGGACGGTGACCGTCACCCGCACCTGTTCGCCCTCGCCGCTCACCCGCGTGACTGCTCCGCCCGGCGACAGCTGGTCGACCAGCCGCCGCACCGCCACCTCCGATTCCCCGCGCGCGGCCGCCCGCGCCCCCTCCCGGGCGGCGTCGACGCAGCGCAACTGCGCCCCGAGCACGGTCACGGCCGCCACCGCACCCGCGAGGACGAACAGCAGCACGGGCAGCACGACGGCGGTCTCGGCCGTGACCATGCCGGCCTCCGCCCGGATCCGTCGCCCACGCCGGAGCCTGGCGTTCAGGACAGCGTCGCCAGCGCGGACTCCACCAGCTTCGTGAGGCCGGTGACGATCGAGCCACCGGTCACGACGCGGTAGAGGACGGCGGCGAAGGCGCAGGCGGCGACCGTGCCGACCGCGTACTCCGCGGTACTCATCCCTCGTTCCCCGCTCTCCCGTACCGTCGCCCACCGCGCCACCAGGGCGGCCCGCCACCACGGTCGTGGGCGGGCTGTGGTGCTGGCTGTGGTGCTGCTGGTCATCGCGAACCTCCTCCGTCGAGCCCGCTGGCCGGGCGCTGCACCGACCCTCGCGGCCGGAGGCCACCCGGCCCGGGCACAGGTCGGATCTGTGGAGAGAGCGGCCGCCTGTGGACACGGAGGTCACCAGCGGAAGACGTCGCCCGCGATGCCGAGCACCAGGGGCACGACACCCAGGCACAGGAAGGCCGGGAGGAAGCACGCTCCGAGCGGCGCCAGCACCCAGATCCCGGCCCGGCGGACGGCGGCCTCGGCCTCGAGCCGCGCGGCCGCTCGGCCGTCGGCGGCGAGCGACCGGAGCGCCGGGACGACGGCCGCGCCGGACTCGCCGGCGCGGACGAGGGCCCGCCCCAGCCCCGCCAGCTCGTCGGGGACGTCGTCCCACGCACGCCGCGGGTCCGCACCCAGCCGGTGCAGCGCCGCCACCCGACGCAGCGCGGCGCCGACCGGACCGGCATCCGCCTCGCCCACCGCCGCCACCGTCCCGGGCACCGGCACGCCGGCCATCAGGCACACGGCGATGAGGTCGCATGCGGCCGGCAGGTCGCGGAGCAGCGCCGCCCGGGTCTCGCGCCGGCCGTCGTCCGCCCCCCTCCGGAGCAGCCGCTCCCCCAGGACGGCGACGATGCCGCCGGCGAGCAGGCCGGTGGGGCCGCCGACCAGCAACGCGACGGCGAGCGCCGCGGCGCCGGAGAGCACCCGTCTCGGGCCGACCGGAAGCGGGCTCCGTCCCCTCGCCTCCGACCGTCGCGGCGAGCGCACCGAGGTCACCCGGTGGGGGTCCACCCGCGGTGCCCACAGGAGCAGGGCCGCGCCGAGCGCCAGCGCCGCCGCCTTCATGGCGCAGCCCGCGCGACCAGCCGGCGCGACCACGCCACGCCTGCGGCCTCGAGCCCGACTCCCGCGACGAGCAGCACCTGGCCGACAGCGGTGCCGGTCAGCACACCCCACGGATCCGCACCGATCCCGTGCCCCATCGCCAGCCCCAGCACCGGCAGCCCGGCGAGCAGCGCTGCGCTGGCGCGGGGCGCTGCGGTGGCGGTCTGCAGCTCGTGCCGGAGTCGGTGGCGGGCACGCAGGTCGTCCTCGACGGCGCGGACGACGGCCGCCAGTGAGCAGCCGGTGCGTCCGCTCAACTGCACCGCGGCCGCGACCCGGGTGAGCGCGTCCGCGAGCAGCGGATCGGCATGGCCGCCGGGGAGGGCAGGTGCCCGCAGGACCCTCGCCAGGGCGGCCCCGCAGTCCTGGTCGGCGCACGCGACCGCCGCGGACTCGATCGCCGCCGCCAGGGACCGGCCGCTGCGCAGGTCCGCGGCGAGCGCACCCAACCCGTCGGCGAGCGACCGGAGCCGTCCGCCGCCCGCCCGTGCCGCCCGCGCCGAGAGCCAGGAGCGCACCCCGAGGAGGGCAACGGTCCCGCCGAGCACCGCGACCAGCGGGGTGCTGAGGAGGGCGCCGGCGAGCACGGCGACCGCAGCCGCGGCGGCCGGCAGGGGCAGTGTCCGGATGTCACCGCCCCGGGGAACGGCGCCCCGGCCAGCCAGGGCGGCCACTCTCCAGCGCCGGACGGTGTCCCGGTCCGGCCATGCCAGCAGCGCGACGGCACAGCAGAGGGCCGCGGTCAGCACGGCGGCTGCGCCGCGAGTTGCTCCTCCATGCGCGCCCTGCCGGGGCAGGGGCCGCCGTCGGCGCGCCATGCGGGCTCGACGACGACGAGGTCGCCCGACCGCCGTGGCGCGCCGATCTCGTCGACCCGGCGTCCGCCAGGGGTCCGGCGCAGGTGCACGACCAGGGCGAGGGCCGCGGCGGCCTGGCTGTGCACCGCCGTCCGGCCGAGCCCGGCGGCCACGCCCAGCGCCTCCAGCCGCGCCGGCACCTCCGCCGGCCGGTTCGCGTGCAGTGTGCCGCAGCCGCCGTCGTGCCCGGTGTTGAGCGCGGCGAGCAGATCGACCACCTCGGCCCCGCGCACCTCGCCGACGACCAGCCGGTCCGGCCGCATGCGCAGCGCCTGCCGGACCAGGTCCCGCAACGTCACCTGGCCCACGCCCTCGACGTTCGGGGGGCGGGTGAGCAGCCGGACGACGTGCGGATGCGCGGGGTTCAGCTCCGACGCGTCCTCGCAAAGGACCATCCGGTCCGCGGGATCCGCCTCGCCCAGGAGCGCCGACAGCAGGGTCGTCTTCCCGGTGCCGGTGCCACCGGTGACCAGGAAGGGGCGCCGTCCCGCCACGACCGCCCGCAGCAACTCACCGCTCTCCCCGGGCAGCGTGCCCAGCGCACCGAGGTCGTCCAGGGAGTACGCGCACCGCCGCAGGACCCGCAAGGACAGGCACGTGCCGCTGCCCGAGACCGGTGGCAGGACGGCGTGGAGGCGGGTGCCGTCGGGAAGGCCCACGTCGACCCACGGAGCTGCGTCGTCCAGACGACGTCCGGCCAGCCCCGCCAGCCGGACGGCGAGCCGGCGGACGGCGTCGTCGTCGGGGAACCGCACCGCCGTCCGCGTCAGCCCCGCGCCGCGATCCGTCCACACCTCGTCGGGGCCGTTGACCAGGACGTCGGTGACCCCGGGTTCGCGCAGCAGCACCTCCAGCGGGCCGGCGCCGGCCACGTCGTCGATCGCCTCCCGCACCGCGCGCAGGACGTCGTCCTCCCCCAGCAGTCCACCGGTCTCCTCCCGGACGAGCGCGGCCACCCGTGCGTGGGTCGGGGCGACGGGTTCGAGGGCGAGGCGGGCGCGGACCCGGTCCAGCAGCGCCGTCACCGCGCGCTGACCGCCGCGACGATGCGCCGGGCCACGCCGCCCAGCGGAGACCGGGCTCCCACATCGGGCGGCTCCCCGCGCTCGCCCCGCGCCACCGCGCTGCGGTCGTGCGGCAGCTCGGCGAGCACCGGCCGTCCCACGACGGTGGCCACCTCGCGCGGACCGAGCCCGCCGGGCACCCGGCCCACGACCAGCTGGGCGCCCGACCAGGGCGAACCGGACGCTTCCACGAGCAGCCGGGCAGCGGTGGCAGCCCGCAGCCGGCCGGGCACGACGAGAACCGCGAGATCGGCGTCGGCGGCCACCGGGCCGGCCTCGTGCGGCCCGGCACGGAACAGGTCGACGACCGCCGGGCACCCGACCGACCGGGCCGCCTCGACGACGGCCGTCAGCGCCTCCGCGGGGACCTCGTCCGGCGCCTCCCGCGCCGAGGCGAGCAGATGCACACCGCCGACCTCGGGGAGCGCCGCCAGCAGGGCGTCGCCGGCAACGCGTCCCCGCAGGCCCGCCAGGTCCGGCCACCGCAGGCCGTCGGCGCGTTCCGCGCCGAGGACCAGGTCGAGGCCGCCACCCCAGGGGTCGCCGTCGACGAGGAGCACGCCGGGCGCGGCGGCGAGCGCGACCGCGGCCGCGACGGTGCTGGTACCGGCCCCGCCGCAGCTGCCGCCGACGACGACGAGCCACCCGCGCTCGACCGGGGCGCGCACCGCCGACGACGCCCGCGAGACCAGCCACGCCTCGTCGACGGGAAGCACCGCGACGCGCTCGGCCCCCAGCTCGACCGCTGCGGCCCATGCGCTGGCCGGGAGCTCGCGTGGGGTCACCACCACGAGGCCGGGGCGGCGCGGCAGGGAGCGCAGTGCGCTGCCCGTCAGGGCGTCGGCGCCGACCAGCACCAGCGGCGCATCCCGGTGCGCGCGACGCAGAGCCGGGCCGCCGGTGGCCAGCTCCGGCTCGGCGCCCGCGGTGGCGAGCAACCGGAGCAGATCGTCGATCAGCTCCTCGTCCGAACTGACGACGAGCGGGCGGGAGGAGGGGCCGTGAGGAGGGGACACGGCGCCAGCCCAGCAGCGGGCGGGCAGACAGTGCCATATCCCGAGGGAAACTGTGGATGACCCGAACGGGTGTGGACGGCGCGCGGAGCCAGCCGCCCCGTTCCTGTCCACTTACAGTCGTGTCTTGTGACCCGCGCCGCGGCGTTCTTCGACCTGGACAAGACGGTCATCGCCAAGTCCAGCACCCTGGCCTTCGGCCGGCCGTTCTTCAACGGTGGGCTGATCAATCGCCGCGCCGTGCTCAAGACAGCCTACGCGCAGCTGGTCTTCTCCCTCGCCGGCGCCGACGCCCAGCAGATGGAGCGGCTGCGCGCCCAGCTCACCACGATGGTGACCGGCTGGGACGCCGCGACCGTGCAGGACATCGTCCAGGAGACGCTGCACGAGATCGTCGACCCGCTCGTCTACGCCGAGGCGGCCGATCTGATCGAGGAGCACCGCGCCGCGGGCCGCGAGATCGTCATCGTCTCCAGCAGTGGCGCGGAGATGGTCGAGCCGATCGGCGAGATGCTCGGCGTCGACCGGGTGGTCGCCACCCGGATGATCGTCGCGGACGGCCGCTACACCGGCGAGATCGACTTCTACGCCTACGGCGAGAACAAGGCCGCGGCCATGCGCCGGCTCGCCGCCGAGGGCGGCTACGACCTCGCCGACTGCTACGCCTACAGCGACTCGATCACCGACCTGCCCATGCTGTCGGCCGTCGGCCACCCCACCGCCGTGAACCCCGACCGGGGGCTGCGCAAGGCGGCGCTCCAGAACGGCTGGCCGGTCCTGCAGTTCACCCGCCCGGTGAGCATGCGGGCCCGCTTCTCGGCCCCGCCGACCCCGGTCGTCACCGGCGCGGCCATGGGCGTGGGTGCGGCCGTCGTCGGCCTGGCCTGGTACGCCCGCCACCGGGCGCTGCGCTCGGCCCCGCCGTCGGCCCTCGGTCCGCTTCCCGGCCGACGACGCCACCGCGGCGCCTGACCCGACGGCGAGGCACTCCCCCGCCTCGCGCCGGGTGGGCCATCCTGCCGACGTGGTTCCCGTGGTCCTCGCCTGGCTGGCCGTGCTTGCCGTCGTGGGCGCCGCGGTTCTGTTCGGTCAGACCGCCCGAGCGGCCCCGCGCCGGCGAAGGCGCTCCCGCCGGCGCCGCATCGGCCTGTTCGTCTCGCTGTCCGGGCCCTGGCTGGCCCTCCTCGGCGGTGTCGCCGCCGGCGCGCTCACCGGCGCCTGGCTGGCCGCAGCCGCCGGCGCCGGCGCCGGCGTCGTCCTCACTGCGGTGGCCGGCTACCTCCTCGCGCCGCACTGAGCCAGCCGGCGGCGAACTCGCGGACGCCGTCCACGGCCGTCCGCGTGGCGGACAGCGGGCGGAAGGCCTGTGCCGCGGCGGTGAGCGCGGCCCGCTCGTCGGTCGCCAGGCTGATCGCCGCGGCGGCCGCGTTGTTCTCCAGTTGCTCGACGCTGGACGCCCCCGGGATGACGACCACGCGCGGCAGCGCCACGAGCCAGGCCAGGGCGATCTGCGCGGGCCGGGCCTGGTGGGCGTCGGCCACCTCGCGGAGCACGTCGAGCAGCGGTTGGGCCCGGCGCAGGTTCTCGGAGCCGAACAGCGGGTTCACCGCCCGGACGCCGCCCGGACGGTGGCCGACCGTGTACCGGCCGCCGAGCAGGCCCTGGGCCAGCGGGCTGTAGGCGATCACCACCCGGTTCTCCCGCTCGGCGAAGGGCACCAGGTCGTCGAGCGGCTGGGCGTGGGCCAGCGAGAACTGCACCTGGTTGCTGACCACCGGGCGCCCCAGCGCGGTGTCCGCGGCACGCCAGCGGTCCAGCGAGTAGTTGGAGACGCCGGCGGCGCCGATCCGGTCGTCGTCCAGGAGCGTGCGCAACCCGGGCATGATCACCGAGTCGGGCACCAGCGGATTGGGCTGGTGCACCTGGTAGAGCGGGATCCGCGACAGGCCCAATCGCTTCGCGCTGCCCTCGAAGCGTTGCCGGATCACCGGCGGGAAGGGCGCGACCGGGAAGATCTTGCTGGCGACGACGACGTCGGCCCGCTCGTGACCCAGCGCCTCGCCGAGGATCCGCTCGCTGCGGCCGAAGCCGTAGATCTCGGCCGTGTCGAACAGCGTGACGCCCAGTTCGCGGGCCCGTCGGACGATGTCGCGTGCGGCACGGTCGGCATACGCGTCGCCGTATCCCCACTCGCGCGAGCCGAACTGCCAGGTGCCCAGCCCGATCCGGCTGACCGGGCCGAGCCCGTCGACGTCGAGGTAGTCCATGGGGTCAGTGTTCGCGCTCCCGCGGCGGCCCGCTGGTCAGCCGCGGAGCAGGCTCTCGCAGATCGCCAGCCCCTCGAGGGCGCCGTGCTCGGTGGCCCGGCAGCAGTGCACGAGCCAGCCGGCCACACCCGGCCGCGTGCCGGAGGCATAGCCGTCCAGCGCCTCGAGATACGCGTCCCGGCCCAGCTCGGCGAAGCCGACCTCGGGCACCGACACGGCCTTCGGGTCCAGCCCGCGGGTGATCCCGGTGAGCCGGGCCGCGCCCCGGGCGACCACGCCGTCGGCGGTGCCGAACGGTGCCAGCGCGGCGAGCTCGCCGTGCACCAGCGCGGCGACCAGCACGGCCGGAGCGGACGTCGTCCCGGTGGCCAGCGCGAACAGGCCCGCCAACCGCGGGCCGGCGTGCGGCGCCGGACGGCCGAGTTCGCCGCTGTCGGTGAGGTCGGCAGCGGCCAGGACGTGCAGCCGCGCCAGCACCTGACCCGGGGCCCGCGACCAGGTGTCGATCATCGAGCCGAGCCCGGCGGACACCCGCAGCGCGCCCTGCACCAGCGGATCGGACACGCTGCCGGCGCGCAGGTCGGCCAGCGGGACGTCCACACCCTCCAGAGCCGCCGACGCGCGGGCGCCGCGCAGCGCCGACTCGGTGCTCACGCCCGCCGATTCGCGGCGCAGCACCTTGTGCCGGAGCAGCCGGTCGATTCCGGCCCGCGCACCGTCGGCCGCCTCCCGGACACCGGGGAGGTCGAGGAGGGGGGCCAGTGGGTCGGGTCCCGCGGCGCGGGCCGTCGGTCGTGCGCCGCCGGAACGGACGGGGATGGTCACGCCCAGGACGGTACGAGGCGCCCGCCCCGGAACCGCCATCAGCCCCCGAGGTTGCGGGCGTCGGTCCCGTCGTCGTCCAGTGGCAGTTCCGGCGGCACGGGGGCGCTGGGGGCGGCCGTACCGCCCACCCGGCCGCCGACGTTGCGATCACCGGTGCCGTGCGCGCCGTGGTCGCCCCGCTCGGCCTGCTTGACGGTGCCCGTCACCTTGCCCATGAGTCGTCCGAGCATGCTCATGGGCGCAGGCTCCTCCGTCGGGCAGGATCCGCGGCCCCCGCAGCCACCTCCCGCGGCCCCGGACGGCGTGCCGTCACTCCGCGCCGAGGGCGTCCGCCACGCGGTGGTGGGCCACGGCCTCGTCGTGGCGGCTCTGCCGCTCCAGCGTGCGGGCCAGCGCCCGCCGCGCCCAGCCGTTGGTGGGCGCCAGACCGATCAGCCGGGTCAGCGTCTCCTCGGCCCGGCCCAGCTGCGCCGAGCCGAAGTAGGCGCGGGCGAGCAGCTCGACCGCGGCCGGGTTCGCCGGCTCCGCGGCCACCACGTGGGTCAGGATGCGCGCCGCCTCCGTGGGCTGTCCCATGGCCAGGAACAGGTCGGCCCGCAGGTACTCCGAGTGCAGGTCGATCTCGAACGACTGGGTCATGCATGCGACAACGCACCGCACCCCTCGGCCCTTCCCCGCCCGGCGCGCGGAGCCGCGGGAATGCGCCGGCGGCCGGGTGGCTTGCCCCTCTTCGTGCCCTCTCGTCGCCTCGGCAGGCCGGCTGCCTTCTGGTGGGTGGCGGTGCTCCTGGTCCTGATGCTCGCCGCGTCCGGGGTCCCGTCGCCGCTGTACCGCGTCTACCAGCAGGAGTTCGGGTTCAGCTCGGGCGTGCTGACGACGATCTTCGGCATCTACGCGCTGGCCCTGCTGATCTCGCTGCTGGTCGTGGGCGGACTGTCCGACCACGTGGGACGACGGCCCGTGCTCGTCGTCGCGTTCCTCCTCGAGGCCGCGTCGATGGTCCTGTTCCTCGTCTCCGACGGCGTGGGCTGGCTGCTCGCCGCCCGCATCGTCCAGGGGCTGGCGACCGGCGCGCTGACCAGCACGCTGGGCGCCGCGGTCCTCGACCTGCAGAACCGCGAGCGGCCCCTCGGCGCGTTCATCAACACTGCCTCCCCCGGGCTCGGCCTGTCGCTCGGCGCGGTCGGCGCCGGCCTGCTGGTGCAGTACGTCCCGTCGCCGACCGACTGGGTGTTCTCCGTCCTCACGGTCGTGTTCGTCCTGGCGTCGGTCGGCACGCTGCTCTGGCTGCCGGAGACCTCCGCCCGCCTGCCGGGCACGGTGTCGTCGCTGCGGCCGCGAGTCCACGTGCCGCCGGCCAACCGGCGGCCGTTCCTGGTGGCGCTGCCCGTCGTGGCCGCCTGCTGGGCGATAGGTGGGCTCTTCGCCTCGCTCGGCCCGTCGCTGCTGGTGGACGTCTTCGGCGTCGACAACCACCTGGCCGGCGGCCTGCTGATCTTCGCGCTGAACGGCACCGGCGTGCTCGGCTCGCTCGCCCTCGGGAAGGCCGCGCCCGAGCGGGCCCTCGTGGTCGGCGCCCTCGTCTTCGCCGTCGGCGTCGGCGGCACGGTGGCGACGCTGTTCGCCGGCTCGGTGCCGGCGCTGTTCGTCGCTGCGGCGGTCAGCGGGTTCGGGTTCGGCGGGGCCTTCCTCGGCGCCATCGCGACGATCACCGCCGGCGTCGCGTCCGGCTACCGGGCGGGTCTGCTGGCCAGCATCTTCGTCGTCGGCTACCTCGCGTTCAGCATCCCCGCGGTCGCCGCGGGGATCGCGGTCGGCGACATCGGACTCCAGCGGACCGCGGAGATCTACGGCGTGGTGGTCATCGTGCTCGCGCTCGGCGCCGTCGCCCTGCTGACGCTCCGCCGTCGCGCACTCGAGCCGGCGTCGGCCCGGACCGAGGACGCCGAGGCGCTCGCGGCCTGAGCCCGCTCAGCTGCTCGGGTACGGCGTGCGCTTCAGCGCCCGCGCCAGCACTGCCGCGTTCTCCGCCAGGGTCGCCGTGGTGGAGGCGACCGCCTCCGGCGTCTCGTCGAGGTCCTTGTAGTCGCGGCTGCCCATGGCCTCGTCGTTCCAGTAGGTACCACCCTGCGCCGGGATCGTGAACCCGATGTCGTTGAGGCCCTGCATCAGGTCAGCGGTGATCTTGTGCGCGCCGTCCTCGTTGCCGACGACGGCGGTGACCGCCACCTTGCCGCTGATGACCGGCCGGCCGGAGTCGTCGGTCTCGGACAGCTCGCCGTCCAGCCGCTCCAGCACCCGCTGCGCGACGCTGCTCATGTGCCCGACCCACGTCGGCGTGGACACGATCAGGATGTCTGCCGCCATCATCTGCGCGCGGATCGCCGGCCACGCGTCCCCCTCACCCATGTCGACCTCGACGCCGGGCTTCACGTCGTGGTCGACCACCCGCACGACGTCGCCGGTGACGTCGTGCTTCGCCAGTTCGTCGAGCACCTGACGAGCCATGAGCTCGCTGCTGGACTCCGTCGGGGAGGGCGAGAGCGTGCAGACGAGGGCGAGGGCGCGCAGCGGCGTCGATTCGGTCATGCGCGGTCAGGTGCCCCGCGGCGCACCGTGCTCACACATCAGCGCCGGACGGCGGCCAGGAAGCGCTCGGCCCGTTCGCGCAGCTCGGTGGCCCGCTCGGCGACCACCTCCACCGGATCACGCAGCTGCAGCCACGGCGGGATCTCCGTCCGCACCCGCTCCGAGCAGCCGAGATCGGCGCAGATGTAGGTACCGACCGTGTTGCCGTTGCGCCCGGCCCCGCCGGTGCGCCGCGCCGTGAACAGCGACACCGCGTCGCCGGCCTGCCCGGTCTCGCAGAGCAGGCACATCACCGCCGTCCCGCTGGACATGCGCGAGTCCGCCGCCCGCACGGCGATGCCGACCGGTCCCTCGGCGACGTCGAGGACCAGGTATCCACGCAACGGCGCCTTCGGGTCCCGCCACCCGAACACGTCGAGCCGCGCCCAGTCGAGGTCGGCGAAGCCCCGGGGAAGGGTGAGGCCCTGGGCCTCGCCCCGCGAGCAGTTCACGAACGACCGCCGGACCTGCTGCTCGGTCATGGGTCTCATCCCGACATCTTCGCCAGCGCACCGACGACGTCGGCCGGCGTGGCCGCGATGATCGCCGCGCCCGCCGCCTCGAGTTCGCCGTCCTCCGCGGGCCCCCAGCCCGCCCCGATGCACGGCAGTCCGTGCGCCGCGGCGCCCCGGACGTCCTGCGCGCGGTCGCCGACCAGGACCGGGTCGCGGCCCGAGGGGTGCCGCGCCAGCGCGGCGGCCACCACCTGGTCCTTGTGCCGGACGGCGCCGTCGAGGGTCGCGCCGTGCACCGAGGCGAACTGCCCGAGCAGCCCGGCGTGCTCCAGGACGGCGACGGCGAACGGCTCCGGCTTGCTGGTGGCGACGGCGAGCGTCGCCCCGTCGGCCCGCAGCCGCCCCAGGAGGTCCGGGATCCCGGGATACGGCGGCGCCTCGAGCATCGCGCCCGCCGAGTAGTACGCGCGGTAGGCGGTCACGGCCCGGTCGACCTCGTCGCCCGTCAAGCCGAAGCCGAGCGCGAAACCCTCCTGCAGCGGCGGGCCGACCATGGCCCGCAGCTGCGCCGCCGTCGGCTCCGGCAGGCCGAGCGAGGCCACCGCGACCCGCACCGACGCGTGAATGCCCGGCGAGGAGTCGACCAGCGTGCCGTCGAGGTCGAAGAGGACCAGCCGGCTCATGCCGGCAGGTCGCCGCCCGGCCCGGCCGCCTCGGCCAGCAACTGCTCGCGCTGCTCCGCGGGCAGCAGATCCACGTACACCGTGCCGTTGAGGTGGTCGACCTCGTGCTGGAGGCAGCGTGCGGCCATGCCGGTCGTCTCGATCGTCACCGGGTTGCCGTCGACGTCGACACCGTCGACTCGCGCCCGGTAGGCCCGCGGCAGGTCGGCGTACGGGCCGGGGACCGACAGGCATCCCTCGTCGGTGATGAGCTCGGCCGGCTCGTCGCCCACCGGCGCAGGCAGCGTGAGCGTCGGGTTGATGACGTACCCGACGACGTCCTCGTCCTCGGCGTCCGGGCAGTCGATGACGAAGATCCGCGCGTCCACGCCGATCTGGTTGGCGGCCAGCCCGACACCGTCGGCCGCCTCCATGCTGGCGAACATGTCCAGCACGAGCCGGCGGAGTTTCGCGTCGAACTCCGCCACGGGCGTGCAGGGGTGGTGCAGCACGGGATCGCTGCCGTAGGTGACGATCGGTCGGGCGACGCCGTCGTAACGGCCGGGCAGGCGCATGTCCACCGATCCTAGGGACCGGTCCGACGCGCCGTCGTCCCGATGGAACCGACCGTGACGGCACGAGCACCCACGTCCTGAATCCTGCGCGTGGCGCGCCTGGCACGTACCGTCCCCCCATCGGAGCGTCAGCCCGGGGGGAAGCCATGTCCTCAGCAACCGTGTCCCGGCACCGGTTCGTCGACAACGCGCCACGCACGGTCACGCCTGGGCCGCCCGCTCCACGCCTGCAGGACGAGGAGTCCGTCCGCATCGCGGGGCGCTACCGCTACGACCGCCGCAGCGGCGGCTGGTGGTGGTCGCCGGAGATGTTCATGCTGCACGGCCTGCCCCCGACCGCGCCGCAGCCGGACACCGAGACCTACCTGCGGTACCAGCACGTCGAGGACCGCGCCCGGCTCCTCGCCGCCATGTCCGGGGCGTGCTCGGCAGGGCGCGACTTCGCGCTGGAGACGCGCACCATCCGGGCCGACGGCCAGCAGCGGGACGTCGTGACCGTCGGGGAGTGCCGCACCGACGACCACGGTGTGGTCACCGCGGTCGAGGGACTGGCTGTCGACATCACCGAGTGCCACCCGCCGGGCTCGCCGACCGACCGCGCGCAGGCGCTGCAGGCCGAGGTGGGGCAGATGCGCGCCGCGATGGCCAGCCGGGCGTGCATCGAGCAGGCCAAGGGGATCCTGATGCTGCTGACCAGCTGCAGCGACCCGGTGGCCTTCGACCTGCTGGCGCACATCTCCAGCCACACCCACCGGAAGGTGCGCGACATCGCCCAGGTCATCACCGAGTCGGCGACCGGGCACGGGCAGCTTCCGGACGACGTCCGGGCCATCATCCGCGACGCCTGCCCGCCTCCCCAGTCCCTCCGGTGAGCCTGGCTCCACCATCGCCGGCGCCATTCGGGACAATGCGGCGTGCTCTACCTCATAGCCCGGTTCGTGCTGCGGCCGGCGTTCCTCATCCTGCGGCCGACGATCGTCGGGCGTGAGAACGTGCCGGCCACCGGCCCGTTCATCATCGCGAGCAACCACCTGTCCTTCATCGACAGCATGGTCATCCCGCTCATGGCGCCGCGACGGGTCGGGTACCTGGCGAAGGCCGAGTACTTCACCGGCACCGGGCTCAAGGGCTGGCTGACCCGCACTCTGTTCACCGCCCTCGGCGCGATGCCTGTCCACCGGCAGACCAACCGGGCCGCGCAGGAGGCCCTCGACACGGCCATGACCGTGCTGCGGGCCGGCGGCGGGTTCGGGATCTACCCCGAGGGCACGCGCTCGCGCGACGGCCGGCTCGCCCGCGGCAAGACCGGGGTCGCCTGGCTGGCGCTGACCGCCGACTGCCCCGTCGTCCCCGTGGCGGTTGCCGGCACCGACAGGATCCAGCCGATCGGCGCGCCCTGGCCGTGGCCGCACCGCTTCTCGGTGACGTTCGGCAAGCCGCTCACCTTCCCCGAGTACCGCGGCAAGGCGAACAACGGCAAGGCCCGGCGCGAGGTGACCGACACGATCATGGAGGCGATCGCGGAGCTCTCCGGCCAGGAGAAGGCCGGCTGGTGAGCTCCGGGCTCAGCTGAGCCCTCCCGCGAGCGCCGCCCGGATGTCCTCGGGCCAGGGCGTGGCCCGAGCCGCGTCGGTGGCCACGTAGGTGTTGCGGACGACGCAGCAGACGCGGTCCCCGACGCGGACGGTGTACCGCACGGTCACGCTCGTGCGGCCGAGTTTCTCCGTCTCGGCGTCCACCGTCACCGTGTCGCCCCAGCGGGCCGACGACGTCCACTCCAGCGTGCTGGCCTTCACAACGGGGTCGACGCGTGCCGCGACCGTGTCCCAGTGCAGACCGTTCGCGACCCACCAGTGATTCGAGGCCTCGTCGGCCCAGGTGAGGTAGTGCGCGTTGAAGACGACGCCCTGCTGGTCGCACTCCACGTAGCGAACCGGCGAGCTCCAGACCTGCGGCACGAGGAGGAACCGTAGCGGGCGGCTACCGTCGCCCCGTGCCTGAATCCCCCCTCGACCGGTACCGGACGCCCGGACAGCGCGTCCTCGACAAGGTCATCCACCGCATCGACGAGCACTGCGCGGCGTTCATCCGGCTGTCGCCTTTCGCGACGCTGGCCACGGCCTCGCCGGACGGCGATCCGGACGTGTCGCCCCGCGGCGGCGAGCCGGGCTTCGTCCACGTGCTCGAGGGCAACCGGCTGGCGCTCCCCGACCGGCAGGGCAACAACCGCGTCGACAGCCTGCGCAAGGTGGTGGCCAACCCCCGCGCGGCGCTGATGTTCTTCGTGCCCGGCATCGACGAGACGCTGCGCGTCTACGGAAGGACCAGCCTGCTGGCCTCCGACGCGCTCGGCATCGACTTCACCGAGTTCGGCCGCCCCCCGCTGTCGGTGCTGGTCCTGCAGGTCGAGCGGGCCTACTTCCAGTGCTCGAAGTCGGTGATGCGGTCGGGCCTGTGGGACCCGGAGCGGCGGGTCGAGCGCTCCGCGTTCCCCCCGTTCTCCCAGGTGCTGCGCGACCACTGCCGCGACGAGACCATCCCGGACGAGGCCACCCTGCGGGCCGACCTCGCGCTGGAGCTGTGAGAAGAACACCCCGTTCCCCTCACCGTTCGCAAGCTCACGGCGAGCCCCTGAACGGGGCCTGCCCTAGCGTGCGGCCATGGCGTTCGACCTCCAGGTGACCATCGACTCCACGGCCCCGCACGAGCTCGCCGACTGGTGGGCCGAGGCGCTCGGCTGGCAGGTCGAGCCGCAGGACGAGGCGCTCATCCAGCGGATGGTCGACTCCGGCGCTGCGTCCGAGGAGGACACGGTGCGCCACCGCGGGGCGCTGGTGTGGCGAACGGGCGCGGCCCTGCGTTCGCCCGATCCCGGCCGCCCCCGGGTGCTGTTCCAGGCGGTGCCGGAGCCCAAGACGGTCAAGAACCGCGTGCACCTGGACGTGCGGGTGGGGGCCGAGCGCCGCGAGGCCGAGGTGGTCCGCCTGGTCGGGCTGGGCGCCACCGAGCTCTGGCGGCAGTCCCAGGGGCCGTACGAGTGGGTCACGCTCGCCGACCCGCAGGGCAACGAGTTCTGCGTGACCTGAGGTCAGCTGGCCAGGTCGCGGGCGAGCTTGCGGTCGGCGACGGCGCGCTCGGCCATCACGCGGGCGCGCCACCGCCGGGGCCGACGGTCGCTACCGAAGTAGTGGGCGTCCTCGACGAGCTGGAAGGCGGCGAGCACGCTCGCCTGCACCTCCCGCGCCCGCGGTGCCGCCGGACGAGCCGGTTCGGACGTCGTCATGGGAGTCCCCGTTCTCCCGGGGGCCCCGCCACGACGCCCCGTTGGGACCATGGTGCCCCCTCATCGGCAGAATGAACCCTGTCCGTGACCAATTGGTGCCGATGTGTCACAAGTGACAGTTGAGTGGTCGTACGGTGGCGCCATGCCGCGTGCCCGAGACCTGCTCCGTGTCGCTGGGCGGGTCGCTCGGGTGCTCCGCCGGCCGGCGCACACCCGCGGGCAGCCGGCCCCTGACGTCGAGTACCGGCCGCGCGACGACGGCCGCCCCGACCCCGGCGAGGTCGTCTGGGCGTGGGTGCCCTACGACGAGGACGACGGGCGCGGGAAGGACCGTCCGGTCCTCGTCATCGGCCGGCGAGGCAGGGACCTGCTGGGGCTGATGCTCTCCAGCCAGGATCACGACCTGGACGCCGCCGACGAGGCCCGCCACGGTCGCCACTGGACCGATCTGGGGGCAGGCGCCTGGGACTCCCGCGGTCGGCCGAGCGAGGTACGCCTGGACCGACTGCTCGTGCTCGACCCGGGCGCCGTCCGCCGGGAGGGCGCGGCGCTGGACCGGGTCCGCTTCGACCGCGTCGTCGCCGAGGCCCGGCGCGCGCAGGGCTGGTGAGCCGTCAGTCCGCCCGGTCGGGCGCGGGCTTACGCGCCGGCGGCCGCAGGTTGTAGATGCCGACGCCGTCGATGAGCGGCTCGAGGTCGTAGCGGTGCACGACCTTGGGCCCGTCGTGGAGATGCACATGGGTGACCGTCGGCAGCGGGTCGCCGTGCCGCGCGGCACGGACCTCCACCCGGCCGTCGAGCGGTCCGCCGATGAACAGCAGCACGGCGTCGTCCGTGCTGGTCCGCGTCTCGGCTTCGATGTCGTCGGACAGCGTGCTTCCTCCTCGCTGGTGTACCGACCAGCAAGGGTAGGCGCGCCACGGGGTCGGTTCCTCCCGAGCCGCACAGAACTCGGGCCACCGGGCGGTCCGAGCAGGATCACGCACAGCGTGCTGGAGCTGCCGCACGTGCTGGATGGGATCCTGTGCCGACCCGTCCGTCCCGAGGAGTCCTGCTGAGCACCGAGCCGCCTCCGCACGCAGGTCCCGGCGCACCCGTCTACCCGGTCGGGCTGCGACTGTCGGGCCGGCGCGTGGTCGTCGTCGGCGGCGGGCAGGTGGCGCACCGCCGGATCGCCGGTCTGCTCGACGCCGGCGCGCGGGTGACCGTCGTCAGTCCGCAGGTGACCCCGGCGCTGGAGTCGCGGGCCGCGGCGGGCTCGCTCACCTGGATCCGGCGCGGCTACGAGCCCGGGGACCTCCACGGCGCCTGGTACGCGGTGGCGGCCACCGACGACCCCGCCGTCAACGCGGCGGTCGGCGCGGAGGCGGAGGAGGGGCACATCTTCTGCGCCCGTGCCGACGACCGCCGTGCCTCCAGCGTGTGGACGCCGGCGATCGGGCGGCACGACGACGTCGTGGTGGGCGTGCACGGCGGCGGCGACCCGCAGCGGGCGATCGGCATCCGGGACGCCGTGGTGGCGGGCCTGACCGACGGCTCGATCGCCGACCGGGCGTCCCGCGTACCCGCGGGCGGACGGCGCGGCTCCGTCGTCCTCGTGGGTGGCGGCCCCGGCGACCCCGGGCTGATCACCGTCCGCGGCCGGCGGGCGATCTCGCAGGCCGACGTCGTCGTCGCCGACCACCTCGCCCCGCAGGCACTGCTGTCCTCGCTGCCCGCGGACGTCGAGGTCGTCGACGCCTCGAAGCTGCCGCGGGGGAGGTCGATGGCGCAGGAGCAAATCAATGCGCTGCTCATCGACCGCGCGCAGGCGGGCAAGCGGGTGGTGCGACTCAAGGGCGGCGACCCCTTCGTCTTCGGCCGGGGCATGGAGGAGCTGGAGGCGTGCGTCGCCGCGGGCGTGCCGGTCGAGGTCGTGCCGGGCATCACCAGCGCGATCGCCGTCCCCGCGCTGGCCGGCATCCCGGTCACCCACCGCGGCCTGACGCACGAGTTCGTCGTCGTCTCCGGGCACCTGCCGCCGGGTCATCCGAACTCGCTCGTCGACTGGGCCGCGCTCGGGCGGCTGCGCGGGACGGTCGTCGTCCTGATGGGCGTCGACACCGCGCCGGCGATCGCTGCGTCACTGCTGGAGCACGGGCGCCCCGGCGCGACGCCGGTCGCGATCGTCTCCGACGGATCCATCGCGACGCAGCGCACGGTGCGCACCACGCTCGCCGAGCTGCCCGATGCGATCGCGCGGGAAGGCGTCCGACCCCCGGCCGTCTGGGTGGTCGGTGAGGTCGTGGGCCTGAACCGCCCACACGAGGCGCCGGCGGACGACACGGACTGGGAGTAGGCCCCGCGGCCCCGTCCCGGGCACCGCCCTGAGCTTGCGAAGGGTGGGGAGGACGGGGTCCTTTCAGATGTTCGCGCCGTCGGGCGGCGGTCCGTCCGGCAGTCTCGCGGCGAACCCGGTGCCATCGCTGGCCGGGCTTTCCATCCCCACCGTGTAGGCCGTCATCGACAACGAGCCGTACGCGTAACCGTCGACGAGCACGTCGGTGGGCGCGCTGGTAGCACCCGCGACCCCGGCCACGTACAGCAACGGCAGGAAGTGCTCGGGCGTCGGCACGGCGAGGTCGTAGTCGCGGTGCCCGTCGAGCCGCCCGATCTCGGTGGGGTCGGTCAGCATCATCTCCTTGGCCTGCTCGTCGAACCGCTGCGCCCAGTCGAACCCGGCGTCGGGCAGCGCGCGGCTCACCCCGCCGAGGTTGTGCACGACATTGCCGCTGCCGACCACGAGCACGCCGTCCTCCCGCAGCGGGGCGAGCGCGGCACCGAGCTGGAGGTGGTAGTCGAACGGCTTGAGCGCGTTGATCGAGAGCTGGACGACGGGGATGTCGGCCTCCGGGAAGGCGTGCATCAGCACCGACCAGGCGCCGTGGTCGATTCCCCAGCTGTCCAGGTCGGCGCCCACCCAGGTCGGGTGCACGATGTCGGCGACCTCGTCGTACAGCTCCGGTAGCCCGGGTGCCCGGTAGTCGACGGCGAAGAGCTCCGGCGGGAAGCCGTAGAAGTCATGGATCGTCCGCGGCTTGGGCATGGCGGTGATGGCGGTCGCCTGCACGTACCAGTGGGCGGAGACGACGAGGATCGCCCGCGGCTTGGGCACCGACTGCCCGAACGCCCGCCAGGCCTCGGTGTACCGGTTCTTCTCCAGCGCGTTCATCGGGTTCCCGTGGCCGAAGAACGCGGCGGGCATGACGGTCATGACCCCTCCCCCCTGTCGTCCTGGCGATCATGGCCCCCGCCGTCGCAGGTTGCGAGGGCACGGCCGGTCAGCCGCCCGGGGGCACCCGGCGCAGCGCAGGCGGCAGCCACCGCGCACCGGCGCCCTCGCGCGCAGCGACGTCCCCGGGATTGGACAGCGCACACCGGTCCAGCGACAGGCAGCCGCAGCCGATGCAGGAGCTGAGCCCGTCCCGGAGCTTCGAGAGGGCGGCGATCTGCTCGTCGAGCCGGTCCCGCCAGCCCTGCGACAGGACCGCCCAGTCGGTCGCGGTCGGCGGTCGACCAGGGGGCAGGGTCTCCAGCGCCGCGCGGATCTCCGGAAGGGACAGCCCCACGTTCCGCGCGGCGCGGATGACGGCGAGTCGGCGCAGGACGCTGCGGGGATATCGCCGCGCGCCACCCGGCGTCCGCGTGCTGCTGATCAGCCCCTGGTCCTCGTAGTACCGGAGGGCGGAGGCTGCCATCCCCGAGCGCGCGGACACCTCGCCGATCGCCAGAAGTTCCACCCGGCACCCCCTTGACCTCAAGTGCGCTTGAAGTTCAACGGTAGTCCCATGACTTCCCGCACCGCACTGATCACCGGCGCCTCCCGCGGCCTCGGCCGAGCCCTCGCCGCCGCCCTGTCCGACCGGGGGTGGCGACTCGTCGTCGACGGCCGCGACGCCGCGCGACTGCATGCCACCGTCTCCTCCGAACTCGTCACCGCCGTCCCCGGCGACGTCGCCGATCCCGGACACCGCGCCGTGCTGGCCGAGGCGGTGGGACCCCGGCTCGACCTTCTCGTCAACAACGCCAGCGAGCTCGGTCCCAGCCCGCTCCCCGCCCTCGCCGACCTCCGCGCCGACGATTTCCGTCGCGTGCTGGAGGTGAACGTCGCCGCGCCGCTCGCGCTCGTGCAGGCCACCCTCCCCGCGCTGCGGGCCGCCGGCGGCACGGTCGTCGACATCAGTTCCGACGCCGCCGTCGAGGCGTACGCGGGCTGGGGCGGGTACGGCGCCAGCAAGGCCGCGCTCGATCAGCTCACCGCCGTCCTCGCCGCGGAGAACCCGGAGCTGCGGGTCTACGCGGTCGACCCGGGCGACATGGCCACCGCCATGCACCAGGCGGCCTTCCCCGGTGAGGACATCAGCGACCGCCCGGCGCCGGAGACCGTCGTCCCGTCCCTGCTGGCGTTGATCGAGGGCGACCTGCCCAGCGGGCGCTACCGCGCGGGCGACCTGGTTCCGGCGGAGGCCTCCCGATGACGCCGACGTTCGCGCTGCCCGCCGACGCGGCGGCGACCACACCGCCGGAGTGGCGCGGGTTGCAGCGCGACGAGGTGCGACTGATGGCCCTGCGCCCCGACAGCGTCACCAGCGGCCGCTTCCGCGACCTCCCGTCGCTGCTCGATCCCGGCGACCTGGTCGTCGTCAACACCTCGGCCACCCTGCCGGGCCGGCTGCCCGTCCGACGGGCGGACGGCGTCACCGTGCCGCTGCACTGGTCGACGACGCTCGACGACGGCGACTGGGTCGTGGAGCTGCGCCGGCGGGACAACAGCGGGCCCGACCTCGGCTGCGAACCGGGCACGCGACTGGAGCTCCCTGGCGGCGTCCGGCTCACTTTGATCGCTGGACATCCCGATCCCGCGCGGCCATCGCGGCTGTGGCGCGCCCGCACGTCACCGGCGGTCGACGCCACGGTGTACCTGCCCGCGCACGGGTCGCCGATCGAGTACGGCTACCTGCAGGGCGACTTCGAGCTCGCCGCCTTCCAGAACGTGTACGCGACCCAGCCGGGCAGCGCGGAGATGGCGAGCGCCGGGCGGCCGTTCACCGCGGAGGTGCTGGTCGCGCTGATGGCGCGTGGCGTGCCGGTGGTCCCGCTGGTCCTGCACACCGGCGTCTCCAGCCCCGAGCTGCACGAGCCGCCCTACCCGGAGCGGTTCGCCGTCCCGGAGGTGACGGCGCGGCTGGTGAACAGCACCCGGCGGGCCGGAGGACGGGTGGTCGCGGTGGGCACGACAGTCACCCGGGCACTGGAGACGGTCACCGACGAGGACGGCGGAACGCGAGCAGGTGAGGGCTGGACGGATGTCGTCCTGGGCCGCGAGCGGCCGGCCCGGGTCGTGACCGGGCTGATCACCGGCCTGCACGAGCCGGAGGCCAGCCACCTGCAGCTGCTGGAGGCGGTCGCGGGCCCGGAGCTGGTCGCGGCGGCCTACGAGCGCGCCGTCGCCGAGCGGTACCTCTGGCACGAGTTCGGCGACTCGATGCTCTTCCTGCCGTGAGGACGGCCTCGGCGCGGAACCGGCTACCGAGTGACAGGTCTGCCGAGCCGCTGGATGCGCGGCACCAACGTCGCCAGCAGGACTGCGACGGCGGCGAGCACGACCTTCTCGAGAGGGCCGGTGTCCCGGATCAAGACCAGCGACACGGCCATCAGGAACGCGAAGGCGACGACGACCAGGAGGACTGCACGCACCACCGGCATGGCGGAGATCGTCCCGCCATTGCTGGACGCCGAACAGGGGCATAGGGACCGCATTCTTGTCCGAATCGGGCAACCGGACCCGGAGTGCACGTGATTCAGAACCAGGCGGCGGCCTGCTCCAGCAACGCCTCACGCTCGGCCGGCTCCCGTCCGGGGCACGGCATGCACAGTCCCCCACCCAGCTCCACCATCGGGCACCACAACGCCCGCCGTCTGCGAGCCCACGACATCGTCCATGGCCGCCCTACCTGGACGAACGCTTCCCGACTCCGCCCGGGCTGACCCATTTCAGCGTTACGTAGCCCGTCCAGCCGGCCGTACGCCCGCGCATCGGACAGGCTGGCGCCCGAGGCGCCGTATTCCCCTTCCGGGTGGGAACGGCGACTCCTGGCGTGGGTCCATGACTCGGAAGCCACTGCGGTGCCGGTTCGCATTCCACTCCTACGTCCAGCGACACCCCGAGGGTGAGCGGCCCTCAGGTCCGGACGACAAGATCTGCCGGCTGTACCGGAAGCGCACGGGCGTCCCGTTCGGTAACGCGCCGTCGGTCTTTCCCGGGTGACGTTCTCGGCGGGGGCGGTCCCATCGGCCGGAACGTTGCCTTGATGCCGCTTTCAGGGACATCGCGTCGTCCCCCCGGCGCTAGAACCAGCGGGCGGCCTGCTCCAGCAGCGCCTGCCGTTCGACCGGAGTCCGGCGCGGGCAGGACGTGCATAAGGCCCCTCCCGGCAGCTCGACCACGAGGCAGCACGACGCCCGCCGGGTGAACCGTGCGCCCGCGACATCGACGTAGCGCGGCACCGGCAGCGGAGCCCCGATCGCCGAGGCCAGGGGCGCCGCGTGCGCCGTCGCGCCCGGCACGTCCCCCAGCGCCCGGCCGAGGGCGAGCAGCTGGTTCGCGATCGAGTCGGTCGCGATCGCCCACAGCGGGCTCGAGCGCATCCGTCCCGCGGCGGCTACCGCGGTGACGGCGGCGGTCAGCATTTCGTGCAGGTCCGCGGCCACGTCGTCCGTCCTCGCCGTCGAGACAGCCGCGACCGGCAGCCCGTCGCCCCGGAACGCCAGTGCCGTGTCGGCCAGCCGGCCCGACAGCGGGATGCCGGTGACCAGCCCGGCCAGCGCGGGAGTCAGCAGGACGGTCGACACCGAGTACCACCACACCGTCGCCGTCACCCGGTCGACGGTGCGGGCCCGCGCCGCTATCAGCCGCGCCACCCGGTCGGGGTCGGCGAGGTCGGCGGCGGGCACCAGCGGCGCGGCCGGCGGCAGCACCAACCCGAGCCCTGCGGCGCCCGGGAGGCGCGCCGCGACCGAGGCCTGCGCGACGTCGTCCACCGGGCAAGTCTGCGGGGCACCCCATCGGGAGACGGGAACCGGGGCGACCCCATACGGTGTGGTGGGAGCCGCGCCACACGTAGGTCATACGGAGGTAGACATGAGCGAGTCGAGTTCCGCCGAGGGCCGCACCTTCGCACCGCCCGAGAACCTCGCCGCACACGCCAACGTCGGCCCCGACGTCTACGACGAGGCGGCCGCCGACCGGCTCGCGTTCTGGGAGAAGGCCGCCCGCCGGCTGACCTGGACGCAGGACTGGGACGAGGTGCTCGACTGGAGCAACCCCCCGTTCGCGAAGTGGTTCGTCGGCGGCAAGCTCAACGTCGCCTACAACTGCGTCGACCGGCACGTCGAGGACGGCCACGGCGACCAGGTCGCCTACTACTGGGAGGGCGAACCGGCCGACGACACCCGGACCATCACCTACGCCCAGCTCAAGGACGAGGTCTGCAAGGCGGCCAACGCCCTGCTCGAGCTCGGTGTCCAGACCGGCGACCGGGTCGCCATCTACATGCCGATGATCCCCGAGACAGTCATCGCGATGCTGGCCTGCGCCCGCATCGGCGCCGTCCACATGGTGGTCTTCGGCGGCTTCTCCGCCGACGCGCTGGCCAGCCGGCTCGACGACTCCGGAGCGGTGCTGGTCATCACCTCCGACGGCGGCTACCGCCGTGGCGCCCCGAGCGCACTGAAGCCCGCGGTGGACGACGCGGTGGGCCGCAGCCCCGGCGTCCGCAACGTCGTCGTCGTCAAGCGGACCGGTCAGGACGTCGACTGGACCGAGGGACGCGACCTCTGGTGGTCCGACGTCGTCGACAAGCAGTCGACCGAGCACGAGCCGGAGTCCTTCGACGCCGAGCACCCGCTCTACATCATGTACACGTCCGGGACGACGGCGAAGCCGAAGGGCATCCTGCACACGACCGGTGGCTACCTGACCCAGGTCGCCTACACCCACTGGGCGAGCTTCGACCTCAAGCCCGACGACGACGTCTTCTGGACCGCGGCCGACGTCGGCTGGGTGACCGGCCACAGCTACATCGTCTACGGGCCACTGGCCAACCGGGCCACGTCGGTCATGTACGAGGGCACGCCCGAGACGCCGCACCGCGGCCGCTGGTGGGAGATCATCCAGAAGTACGGCGTGACGATCCTGTACACGGCGCCGACCGTCATCCGGACGTTCATGAAGTGGGGCGAGGACGTCCCGAAGGGCTTCGACCTCTCCAGCCTGCGGGTGCTCGGGTCGGTCGGTGAGCCGATCAACCCCGAGGCCTGGCTCTGGTACCACCAGAACATCGGGGGCGGTCGCTGCCCGATCGTCGACACCTGGTGGCAGACCGAGACGGGCGGCCACATGATCAACCCGCTGCCCGGCGTCACGTCGCTGGTCCCGGGGTCGGCGCAGACCCCCTTCCCGGGCATCTCCGCGATGGTGGTGGACGACGAGGGCAACGAGCTCTCCGACGACTCCACCGGCCTGCTGGTGCTGACCGAGCCCTGGCCGTCGATGCTGCGCACCATCTGGGGCGACGACGACCGCTACGTGGACACGTACTGGTCCCGGTTCAAGGACCAGGGCTTCTACTTCGCCGGGGACGGCGCCAAGAAGGACGCCGACGGCAACATCTGGCTGCTCGGCCGGGTGGACGACGTCATGAACGTGTCCGGCCACCGCATCTCCACCACCGAGGTCGAGTCCTCGCTGGTCGGCCACCCCGCGGTGGCCGAGGCGGCCGTGGTGGGCGCGAGCGACCCCACCACCGGTCAGGGCATCGTGGCGTTCGTGATCCTCCGCGAGAGCGGCGAGGACTCCGGCGACGAGCTGGTGCAGACGCTCCGCAACCACGTGGGCAAGGACATCGGCCCGATCGCCAAGCCGCGCCAGATCATGGTGGTGCAGGAACTGCCCAAGACCCGGTCGGGCAAGATCATGCGCCGGCTGCTGCGCGACATCGCGGAGAACCGCGAGCTCGGCGACGTCACCACCCTCACCGACTCCTCCGTGATGAACCTGATCAAGGAGAAGCTGCCCGCCGCGCCGTCCGAGGACTGAAAACACCCCTCGCCCCCCACCACTCGCAGGCTCGCGGCCGGACCCTGCTCGGAGCCGGGGCGGTGCCCGGGAGGGAGCCGAAATGCGTGGAAACAGCCCCCATGAGGCACGATTCCCCTGAGCAGCCCTGCCCTACGAAGGAGGAGCCCCCGTGGCCCACACCGTGTCACCGGCCCCGCGCGACGGGTCCGCGGGAACGACCGAGCCCTCGGTCGGCACCCTCGTGCAGAGCGCGATGGCCGACTTCTCGACGCTGGTGCGCGGCGAGATCGAGCTGGCGAAGGCCGAGGTCGGCAAGGCGGCGAAGAAGGCCGGCATCGGCGCGGGGGCCTTCGGCGCCGCCGGGGTCGTGCTGGCGTTCTCGGCGTTCTTCTTCTTCATCGCGCTCGCCGAGTTCATCACCTGGCTGGGACTGCAGCGGTGGATCTCCTACCTGATCGTCTGGTTCGCGCTGGTGCTCGTCGCGGGCCTCGCCGCGCTGGTCGGACGGCGGTTCATCAAGAAGATCGAGAAGCCGGAGCGCACGCTCGAGACGCTGCACGACCTGCCCGAGGTGCTGCACCGCGAGGCGCCCGGCGAGCGCCACCGCGCCGTCCCGGAGATCACCAACGGCCGGGTCCAGCGGCCGGGCACCGAGTCGTACACGCTCTGACCCCGACCTCGTGACCGTCCCACCGGACGGGCCGCCGGACGCGACCAGCGTGCTGCTGCCCGGCCCCTGGAACCACCGCAGCATCTCCGCGAACGGCATCGTCCTGCACGTCGCCGAGGCCGGTACGGGACCGCTGGTCCTGCTGCTGCACGGGTTCCCGCAGTTCTGGTGGACCTGGCGCACCCAGCTGGAGGCCCTGGCGGCCGCCGGGTTCCACGCCGTCGCCCCGGATCTTCGCGGCTACGGCGCCAGCGACAAGCCGCCGCGCGGCTACGACCTGCCGACGCTGTCCGCCGACGTCGCCGCGCTCGTGCGGGCGCTCGGAGAGCAGGACGCCGTCGTCGTCGGGCACGACTGGGGCGGCCTGCTCGGCTGGACGACGGCGGCCCTGCACCCGCGCAGCGTCCGGCGGCTGGTCGTCCTGTCGATGGCGCACCCGCGGCGGCTGCGCGCCGGCATGACCGACTCACGGCAGCGCCGGGCGTCGGCCTACGCGTTGAGGTTCCAGGTGCCGCGGCTGCCCGAGCGCATGCTCACCCGCGCCGACGACGACCCGGTGGCCGACCTGATGCAGCGCTGGGCCGGGCCCGAGTGGCGGCGGACGGCGGACTTCGCGGAGGCCGTCGACCGCTACCGGTCGGCGTCCCGGATCCCGCAGGCGGCGTACGGCGCGATGGAGTACCACCGCTGGGCGGCGCGCTCGCAGCTGCGACCCGACGGCCTGCGCTACGCCCGGCGGATGGCCGCGCCGATCACCGCCCCCACGCTGCAGGTGCACGGCGCCCTCGACACCTGCGTGCTGCCCGGCACCGCGCGCGGCTCCGGCCGCTACGTCGCAGGCGCCTACGAATGGCGGGAGCTGCCCGGCATCGGGCACTTCCCGCAGGAAGAGGCACCCGACGAAATCACCGCCGCAATAGAGGTCTGGGCGCGCTGACCCCGGCCCCGTTCAGAGGCTCGCCGCGAGCGTGCGAGCGGTGAGGAGAACGGGGTCCTTTCCGGGGACTTACTCGCAGGGACCGGTGCCCACCTGGGCCGTCGCGTTCGCGCCCGCGCGCGCGGCGTCGGCCACCTGGAGCGCGGTGAGCGCGTAACCGGTGTTGGGGTCGTCGATCGCTGAGGCGAAGACGACGCCGAGCACGGTCCCGTCGGTCGCGAACAGCGGGCCGCCGGAGTTGCCGGCCCGCACGATGCCGTTCAGGGCGTACACGTCGCGGCGCACGGTCTGCGTGTTGCGGAAGTCCGGCCCGCTGATCTCCCCCTGGTCGCGCACGCGGGCGGCCCCGACGTAGAACGGGCCGCCGCCCGGGAAGCCCATGATGATCGCGTCCGCGCCCGTGGCGGCCGGGTGCGGCGCGAACGGCAGGGGGCTCTCCGGCAGGCCCGGGACGTCGAGCACGGCGATGTCGACCTCCGGGTCCACGAAGACCGGTGTCGCGTCGTACTCGTCGCCGCCGACGTGCACGATCGGATCGGTGACCCCGGCGAGCACGTGGGCGTTGGTCATGACCCGCTCGGGCGCATAGACGAACCCGGAGCCGTCGATCTGGCGGGAGCACGACGGCGCGATGCCACTGACCTTGACCACCGAGTCCTGCACCTGTGCCACGACAGGGCTGTTGAGCAACTGCTGGTTGGGCGCCGGCACGTCGCGCACCTGGGTGGGCGTCAGCGGGTCGAGGACGTCGGGCAGCCCGCGCCGGTCGATGGCGTCGCGCAGGTTGTTGTAGACCGCCCGCACGCTGTCGGGCACGGCCCTGTCGACCGCCTGCACGAGCGCGGACTGCCGCACCTGGCTGGACACCGACGGGAAGGGCGAGCTGGCCAGCGGGGAGGCGACCATCCAGGCCACCAGCAGGACCGCCGCCGACGAGACGACGGCCCCCGCGACCGAGTCGAGGAGCTTCGCCGGTTCCCAGGTCACCCGGGAGCGCAGGGCACGGCCGGCTGCTCCGGCCAGGATCTGGCCCAGCAACGCCCCGGCGAGGACGACGACGAGCGCGGCGAACACCCGCGTGACGCTCGACCCGTCGATCCGGTCGGCCACCGACCGGGACAGCTGGGCGCCCAGGACCGCGCCGCCCAGGAACCCGACGATGGAGGTGGCCGAGACGAGCAGGCCCTGGCGGAAGCCGGAGAGGGCGAACAGCAGCGCGAGGGCGATCAGCACCAGGTCGACGAAGGACACCGGCCGATCAGCCCCGGACCGTCATCGTGCCGACCTGCCCCAGCTGCACGTGGAACGCGCAGTCGAACGGGTAGTCGCCCGGGGCGGCGACGTCGAAGTCGATCGTCTTCTTCTCCCCCGGCGCCAGCAGTGGGATCGACGCGTCGATCCGCGCGGGGCCCTGGCCGGGAGTGAAGTCGAAGGCGTGGGTGGCCTGCTTGGCCACGTTCGTCACGGTCAGCCGCACCTTGCCGGGCGCCACCGTGAAGTGGTCGGGAGTGAAGACGTAGTCGTCCTGCGTCTGCAGGGTGATCTCCTGGACGCCGTCGGGCGCGACGGTCACCGTGCCCACCCCGTCGGCCGTGGTCGGCGCCGCGCCGGACGCCGCCGGGGAGTCTCCGCCACAGCCGGTCAACAGGACCATCACGGCCGCGACCACGGGGACCTGTGCGGCGATGGCCTTCGTGCAGGGGCCCATCCTGAGCCTGCGAAGGGTGGGGGGCACGAAGGTCCTTTCTGTCATCGCCCGGGAACCGTACGCGTCGGAGGGCCGTCCGGCGCGGGGTCCGCGACCGTCGGCGCGGCGGCGTCGTCCTCCTCGTCGTTGGCCGAGCCGGGGAGCCGGTAGGGCCGGATCGCGGACTCGGGCAACGGCCGCACGTCGGCGGTGTTCCACGGCCGGGCCAGCCCCGCCGCGTCGAGAATCGCGTCGAGCAGCCCCGCGGTGAAGCCCCAGACCTCCATGTCGGCGACGCAGAAAGCCGGCCCGATGAACCCCGCCGGGTGCCGCAGCCGGTACCGGTTGGCCGGGTCGGTCAGGTCGTCGAGCGGCACGCGGGCGACGCGCGCGACCTCGTCCGGATCGCCGACCGTCACGTCCCGCGGGTCGTCCCACCAGCCGATGACCGGCACCACCAGCCGGTTCGACGGCGGCAGGAACAGCTCGGGCAGCGTCGCCAGCACGCGGACGCCCTCCGGATCGATCCCCGCCTCCTCCTCGGCCTCCCGCAGCGCCGTCCCGATCGGGAAGTCGTCACCCGGATCGACCCCGCCCCCGGGGAAGGCCGGCTGCCCCGCGTGGCTGCGCAGGTGCGCGGACTTCTCGATCAGCAGGACGTCGGGGCCGCGGGGGCCCTCCCCGAAGAGGATCAGCACCGCCGATCGCCGCGCGGTCGCCGTGGCCTCCGGCATCCGGTGCCGCAGCGGCAGGTCGTCGGCGGAGTCGATCAGCCGCTTCAGGTACTCCGGGATCACAGCTGCACTCCCAGGTGCTCGGCGGTGAGCGCGCGGAGCTCGTCCACCGACGCGACCGGGCCGATCTGCGTGTAGACGACCGCACCGTCGGCGTCGAGGAAGTACGTGTACGGCAGGCCACGCAGGCCGAGGTCGGTCATCAGGTCACCCTTCCCGTCGAACGCGCTGGGGAAGGTGACGCCGGCATCGGCGGCGAACGACTCGGCCTGCGGGCGGCCGTCCTTGCTGATCACGCCCATGACCCGTACCTGCCCAGCCGCGGCGTCGGCGAACTGCTGCAGGAGCGGCAGTTCCTCGCGGCAGGGCGTGCACCAGCTGCCCCAGAGGTTGAGCACCGTGGGCTCCCCCGGCGCCCGACCGAGGTCGAGGGTGCCGCCGCCCGGGCAGTCGAAGGACAGCGCCGGCAGGACCTCGGCACCCGTCGCCGCGGTCCGGGACTGCTCGGGACAGGCCTGCAGCGCGCCGGGCGGCGTGGACCCCGATGCCGCCGGAGGCGTGGCGGCACCCGTGCCGGCGGAGCATCCGCTCAGCGCCACCGTCAGCAGGAGCGCGCCCGCCGCCGCCGTCCGTCTCATTCGGTGTCCGACGCGGCCGGGGACTTGACCAGCTTGGTGGCCAGCTCTGGGTCGACCGGTCCGATGCCGTAGGACGGGCACCACTGCGCGAGGCCGCACGCCCCGCAGGCGGCCTTCTTCGCGTGGCAGACGCGTCGTCCGTGGAAGATCACCCGGTGGCTGAAGTCGGTCCACTCCTTCTTCGGCACCAGCCGAGCGATCTCGGCCTCGACCTTGACCGGGTCGTCCTCCTCGGTCCAGCCGAAGCGGCGCACCAGCCGCCCGAAGTGGGTGTCGACGGTGAGCCCCGGCACCCCGAAGGCGTTGCCGAGGACGACGTTCGCCGTCTTGCGGCCCACGCCCGGCAGCGTCACCAGGTCGGCCATCCGGCCCGGCACCTCGCCGTCGAACCGCTCGACCAGCGCCTGGCTGAGGCCGAGCACCGAGTTGGCCTTGGCGCGGAAGAACCCGGTCGGCTTGAGGATCGCCTCCAGCTCGTCCCGGTCGGCACCGGCGAGCGCGACGGCGTCCGGATAGCGGGCGAACAGGGTCGGCGTCACCTTGTTGACCATCTTGTCGGTGGTCTGCGCCGAGAGGACCGTGGCGACCAGCAGCTCGAACGGACTGGTGAAGTCGAGCTCGCAGTGCGCGTCGGGGTGGAGCACCGCCAGTTCGCGGGCCATCCGGCGGGCGCGCCTCGTGCGCGAGAGCGGCGTCTCCTCCGGATCGAACGGAGAAGCGCCGGTCAGCGCCGCGCGCGTGGGGCGGCGCAGGCGCACGGGCCGGGCGTAGGCGGGCTCGACAGGGGCGGTCGCTGACACGCATCCGAGCGTAGGCGGCCCGGCTGACAGGTCTCGGCCGTGTCATCATCGGACGAGGTCGCGACACCCGGTCGCGCGGGGAGCAAGGCGGAGGAGGTCGCTGTGGTCGCGTTCAGCGTCATCCTCTTCCCCCCGCTGCTGATCGCCTTCCTGCTGGTCATGGAGCGGGTCGAGGAGCCGTTGCGTCGTCCGGCGTCCCCCCGTGAGGTGTCCGAGTTCCTCGACACCGCCACCGTCGGCGAGGTCGACACGCTCGCGTCCTCGGGCATCCGGCGGGCCCTCTCCCGCTGGCGACGCCGCAGGCGCGGCCGAAGGACGACGGCGAATCCGCCCCTGGTCTGAGCCCGTCGGCGCAGCGGGTGTGCGCGACGCCACTCGCTCGCTGGGGGGACGTGCGTGCCCACCGATCGGGTGATCGATGGCACAGCCGCCTAGACTCCCTGCGGACACGGACGCCAGTGCACTCTGTCGGGGCGTCCGTCGAATCGCTTGCGAGAGGACGTGCAGTGGACGAGGTGCTGGCCCAGTCCGGGCTCTTCCAGGGGCTCTCGGATGAGGCAGTGGAGCCGGTGGTCAGCCGACTCGAGATGCTCACGCTGCCCCGCGGCCGAGTCATCTTCAACGAGGGCGAGCCGGGTGACAGCCTCTACATCGTCACCGCGGGCAAGATCAAGCTCTCCCGTCGCTCCCCCGACGGCCGCGAGAACGTGCTCGCCGTCATGGGGCCGTCCGACCAGTTCGGTGAGCTGTCGGTGTTCGACCCCGGCCCGCGCACGGCCACCGCGACCGCTGTCACCGACGTGAAGCTGGCCCGCATGCCGCAGTCGACGCTACGGCTGTGGATCGAGGCGCACCCCGAGATCGGCGAGCAGCTGCTCCGCGTCCTCGCCCGTCGCCTGCGCCGCACCAACGACTCGGTCGCCGACCTGATCTTCACCGACGTCCCCGGCCGCGTGGCCAAGGCGCTGCTGCAGATGGCCGACCGGTTCGGCAGCCGCGAGTCCGAGGGCCTGCGCGTGAAGCACGACCTCACGCAGGAGGAGCTCGCCCAGCTGGTCGGCGCCTCCCGCGAGACGGTGAACAAGGCCCTCGCCGACTTCGTGCACCGCGGCTGGATCCAGCTGCAGGGCAAGTCGGTCGTCGTCCTCGACGAGGAGCGCCTGCGCCGCCGCGCCCGCTGAACGAGCACTGAACGCGAGATGCCCAGAACCGACCTGGTTCTGGGCATCTCGCGTTCACCGGTTCAGGACGGGAGCGGCACCACGAGCCGAATGCGGGTGCCGTCGGGGAGCACGGCCCACTTCCCGTCGGGCGTCTCCTCGAACGTGGGGCTGATCGGCTCCATCGGGTCCGGTGGCGAGCCCGCCAGCGCGGCGGCGACGTCGGGGAACCGGTCGAGCTGGGTGAGGGTGTGGATCGTCGGCGGCATCATCGGCCGCACCCCCGCCGACACCTCCGCCAGCGCCGCGGACGGCGTCAGCCAGTCGGCCTCGTCGGCCTCCCCGGACACGTGCCGCGCCTCCTGCCCGACCGGCAGCGCCGCCGCGAAGAACTTGGTGTCGTAGCGCCGCGGCTCGACCGGCGGGGTGATCCAGTGCGCGAACGGGCGCAGCAGGTCCGAGCGCAGCACCAGCCCTCGGCCGGCGAGGAGCTCGGCCAGCGAGAGGTCGCGGCGGAGCAGCGCCTGCCGCTGCTCCTCCCAGTCGTCCCCGGAGACATCGGGGACGACGGAACCGTCGTCCGAACCGGCGAGCAGGACGCCGGCCTCCTCGAACGTCTCCCGGACGGCGGCGCAGACCAGCTCGCGCGCCATCCGCTCGTCGCAGCCGAACGCGGCCGCCCACTGCGCCGGCGGCGGCCCGGCCCAGCCGATCTCGGTGTCGCCGTCGCGCGGGTCGACGCCACCGCCGGGATAGGCGGTCATCCCCCCGGCGAACGGCATGCCCTTGGTGCGGCGCAGCACGTAGACCTCGAGGCCGGGGGCGCCGTCGCGCAGCAGCAGGACGGTGGCCGCCTGCTTCGGCTCGACGGCCATCAGCGCAGTTCGACGGTGAGCTCGACCTCCACCGGGGCGCCCAGCGGCAGTTCGGCCACGCCGACCGCGCTGCGGGCGTGCTGCCCGGCGTCCCCGAAGATCTTGCCGAGGAATTCGCTGGCGCCGTTGACCACGCGCGGCTGGCCGGTGAAGCCCTCCGCGCTGGCCACGTAACCGACGACCTTGACGATCCGGGCGACCGAGTCCAGGCCGACCAGGCCGTCGATCGCCGCCAGCGCGTTCAGCGCACACACCTTCGCGTCGGCGGCGGCCTCCTCGAGGTCCACCGAGCCGCCGACCTTGCCGGTGCGGCGCAGCCCGCCGTCGACGAACGGCAGCTGCCCCGAGGTGTAGACCAGCGACCCGCTGCGGACGGCGGGGAGGTAGGAGGCGACCGGCGCCGCGACGGCCGGGAGCCGGATGCCGAGCTCCTGGAGGCGGGCGTGCCAGCTGGTCTCGGTCATGCCGGCCGCTTCAGGTAGGCGACGAGCTGCTCGGGGCCGCCGGGACCGGGCAGGACGGTCACCAGCTCCCACCCGTCGACTCCCCAGGAGTCGAGGATCGCCTTGGTGTTGTGGGTCAGCAGCGGGATCGTGGCGTACTCCCACTTGCGGCGGGCCGGTTCGGTCATGGCCAGGACGCTAGCGCAGCCCGCGCGCCCGCCGTCGGGGCTGCTCTTAGGCTGGTGACGTGAGCCCCCTCTCCGCCCCGCCGCGACTGCACGTCGTCACCGGCAAGGGCGGGACGGGCAAGACCACCGTGGCCGCCGCGCTGGCCCTCGCCCTGGCCGCCGACGGCGGGTGCGTCCTGCTGGTCGAGACCGAGGGCCGGCAGGGCATCGCGCAGCTCTTCGACACCCCGCCGCTGCCCTACGAGGAGCGCCGGGTGGCCGTGGCCCGTGGTGGCGGCGAGGTCAAGGCGCTGGCGATCGACGTCGAGGAGGCGCTGCTCGACTACCTCGACATGTTCTACAACCTGCGCCGCGCCGGCCGGGCGCTGCGCAAGATGGGCGCCATCGACTTCGCCACGTCGATCGCCCCGGGCCTCCGGGACGTCCTGATCACCGGCAAGATCAAGGAGGCGGTGACGCGCCGCCACGACGGGCGGCAGGTCTACGACGCCGTCGTCGTCGACGCACCACCCACGGGCCGGATCACCCGATTTCTCAACGTCACCAACGAGATGGGCCAGCTCGCCCGCTCCGGCCCGATCAAGACGCAGAGCGACGGCGTCATGGCGGTGTTCCGGTCGCCGCAGACGGCCGTCCACCTGGTCACCCTGCTCGAGGACATGCCGGTGCAGGAGACCGCCGACGCGATCGAGGAGCTGGCGAAGGCCGGGCTGCCCGTCGGCTCGGTGATCGTGAACATGGCGACCGAGCCGGTGCTGCCCGTCGACGCGATGACCGACGCGGCCGAGGGCCTGCTCACCGGCGCGGAGCTGCTGCCGGCGCTGGCCGCCGCGCACCTGCCGGGGGATGCCGCGATCGCCGACGCGCTGGCCGCGGAGGTCAGCGAGCACGCGAAGCGCTGGGCCGGGCAGGACGCCCTGCGGGACGAGGTCGAGGCGCTCGGCCGGCCCACGGTCGAGCTCCCGTTGCTGCCGGGCCCGATGGACCTCGGCACGCTGTTCGAGCTGGCCGGCCGGCTCGAGGACCACCTCCGTACCCAGGCAGCCGCCTGATGGCCGACCGTTCGCAGGCCCGCCCGATGGACCTGGGCGCGCTGATCGCCGACCCGGCGACGCGGATCGTCGTCTGCTGTGGGTCCGGTGGTGTCGGCAAGACGACGACGTCGGCCGCGCTGGCGCTCGCGGCGGCCGAGGCCGGCCGCACGGTCGTCGTCCTCACGATCGACCCGGCCCGGCGGCTGGCGCAGTCCCTCGGCCTGGAGGAGCTGGACAACGAGCCCCGCCGGGTGGACGTCCCGGGGGCGGACGGCGAGCTGCACGCGATGATGCTGGACATGAAGCGGACGTTCGACGACATCGTCGCCGCGCACTCCACGCCGGAGCGGGCCCAGGCGATCCTCGAGAACCCCTTCTACCAGTCGCTGTCCTCGTCGTTCTCCGGCACGCAGGAGTACATGGCGATGGAGAAGCTGGGGCAGCTGCGCGCCACCGACCAGTGGGACCTGATCATCGTCGACACGCCACCGTCGCGGTCCGCGCTCGACTTCCTGGACGCCCCGAACAAGATGAGCCGCTTCCTCGACGGGACGATGATCCGGCTGCTGACCGGTGGCGGCCGGGCGGGGCTGAAGTTCGCCAGCGCCGGGTTCATGATCTTCAGCCGGATCGTGTCGAAGATCCTCGGCGGCCAGCTGCTGCGCGACATCTCCGCGTTCGTCGCGGCGCTGGACACCATGTTCGGCGGATTCCGCGAGCGCGCGACCGCCACCTACGAGCTGCTCCGCCGTCCCGGTACCTGGTTCGTCGTCGTCGCCACCCCGGAGCCCGACGCGCTGCGGGAGGCCTCCTACTTCGTCGACCGGCTGTCCGCCGAGGGCATGCCGCTGGCCGGCCTGGTGCTGAACCGCACGCACCCCCCGGCGACCACGGCGCTGTCGGCCACCCGTGCCGAAGGCGCCGCCGAGGAGGTCGCCGAGTCGGGAGCGGACGGCGCGGAGGTCGTCGCCGCCGCGCTGCGGGTGCACGCCGAGCGCATGACCGTGGCGGCCCGCGAGCAGCACCTCGCCGACCGGTTCACCAGCGCCCACCCGGAGGTCGCCGTCCGCACCGTCCCGGCCGCAGCCGGCGACGTGCACGACCTCGACGGGCTCCGGGTCATGGCCGGCGAGCTGACCGGGGCGGAGACGGACACGCCGACCGGCACGCCCCGGGCCCGGGTGCTCCCCGCGCGCCGCGGCTGACCTGGGCGGGAGACGGCCGCCGCCACGTATCCTCGGCGTCGATGTCGGAGAACGCGCAGTCCCGTCCCCTTCTGCTCGCCAAGCTCGCCGCGACGATCGTCGTCGCCGGTGCGCTGCTGGCCGGGCTGTTGTTCCCATGGGTCGGCGGGAGCGGCCTCGTGGCCCGCAACTCCGCGTCGCTGCTCGACGCCCTGCCGGTCGAGCTGACCAACCAGACACCGGCCGGCAACACGCGCGTGCTGGCCGCCGACGGGTCGCTCATCACCAACTTCTTCAAGAACAACCGCACGCCCGTGGCGCCGAACCAGATCTCCGACGTCATGAAGCAGGCCCTGGTCGACATCGAGGACTCGCGCTTCTACGAGCACAACGGCCTCGACGTGCAGGGCACCATGCGCGCGCTGGTCAAGAACGTGGCCGCGGGGTCGGTGCAGGAGGGTGGCTCGACCCTCACCCAGCAGCTGGTCAAGCAGACCCTGCTGCAGACCGCGGCCACGCCCGAGGAGCAGAACGCGGCCAAGGAACAGACGGTCGGCCGCAAGCTCAAGGAGGCCCGTCTCGCCCTGGCGCTGGAGAAGAGCTACTCCAAGGACGAGATCCTCACCCGCTACCTGAACATCGTGTACTTCGGCGAGGGCGCCTACGGCATCCAGGCCGCGGCGCAGAAGTACTTCAGCGTCAACGCCGCCGACCTCACCCTGCCCCAGGCGGCCATGCTTGCGGGCCTCGTGCAGAGCCCGGCGAACGACGACCCGATCACGCAGCCGGAGAACGCCGCGCACCGGCGCAATCAGGTGCTGGCGCGGATGAAGCAGCTCAAGCACATCTCCGAGAAGGACGCCGCGGACATCTCCGCCCAGCCGGTGGCGGTCGTCGAGGGTGCCGACCCGCCGAACGGCTGCATCGACGCCGCGGTGGGTGGCTTCTTCTGCGACTACCTGCGCACGTACCTGACCGGCGCGCTCGGTCTGAGCAACGCCCAGCTGGACGGCGGCGGCCTGACGATCCAGACGACGCTGCGGCCCGACGTGCAGCAGAACGGCGACCAGGGCGTGCTCAACTACGCGCCGATGGGCGACCGGTTCGCCGGCATCCTCACCGCGGTGCAGCCGGGCACCGGGCACGTCCTGGCCATGAGCGAGAACCGCCGGTACGGCTGCTCGGGCGACGAGTGCGAGTCGGTGAACCTGAACGTGCAGGCCAGCCTCGGCTCCGGGTCGACGTACAAGGTCTTCACCGCCGCCGCCGCACTGGCCGCCGGATTCGGCTCCGAGTACACGCTGAACGTGCCGCAGCCGTACTACTCCAAGGTCTACAAGCAGAACGGCGGCACCCGCGGGGCGCCGTACAAGGTCTTCAACGACAACCCCGGGTACGCCTCGACCTACAACATGACGACCGGGCTCACGGCCTCGGCCAACACCTACTTCGTCGGGCTGGAGGACGCGCTCGGCAGCATGGAGGGCCCGGTCACCACCGCGAAGGCCATGGGCATGCACTTCGACGGTCCGCGCCAGATCGCCGAGTGCCACGGCAAGTGCGACGACTTCGGGCAGTACACGATCGACAACCAGCTCGGCTCGTTCACGCTGGGCACCGTGGCGACCAGCCCGCTCGACCTCGCGACCGCCTACGCGACCATCGCCGCCCAGGGAACGCGGTGCGACCCCACCCCGGTGACGTCGATCCTCGACCGCAACGGGAAGCCCCTGGAGAACGACAAGGGTGCCGTCATCGACACCGGCGACCACTGCACCCCGAATGCGATCCCCGCGGGCGTCGCGAACACGCTGGCCAACATGATGGTGCACGTCGTCGAGGACGGGACCGGCCGCAAGGCCGCCATCCCCGGTGTGCCGATCGCCGGTAAGACCGGGACGATCCAGGGGGACAAGTCGGCGACGTTCGTCGGCATCACGCCGACGTACTCGGTCAGCGTCATGTACTTCAACCCGAAGGCCGGCGAGGACGTCGGTGGCCACGGCGGTGGCATCCCGGCGCAGATCTTCAACGCCGCGATGACGCCGATCCTGACGGCCGAGCCGGTCGTGCCGTTCCCGCCGGCCGACCCGGCGGTCGCGGCCGGCACCAAGGGCACCGGCTACGTCGCGCCGGCACCGGCACCCGAGCCCGCACCGGCACCCGCACCGGCTCCCACGGACCAGCCGCCGGCCACGACCCCCGACCCGAACGCCGGCAACCCGGGCCAGGACGGCGGGAACCCCGGCAACGGCGGCGGCCACTAGTCAGCCGAGCTGGCGGCGCACCTCCGCGGCGACGCGGCCGCCGTCGGCCCGGCCGGCCACGACACCGTTGGCCGCACCCATCACCTTGCCCATGTCCTTCATCCCGGACGCCCCGGTGCGGGTGATGACGTCGGCGACGATCGCAGCGAGGTCGGCGTCCTCGAGCTGCGCGGGCAGGTAGCCGGCCAGGACCTCGCCCTCGGCCAGCTCGCGCTCGGCCTGCTCGGTGCGTCCGGCGGTCTCGAAGGCCTCGGCGGCCTCCCGCCGCTTCTTCGCCTCGCGGCGCAGCACGGCCTGTACCTCGTCGTCGCTGAGGACGCGGGCCTCCTTGCCGGACACCTCCTCGGCCGTGACCGCGGTGAGCACCATGCGCAGGGTGGCCGTGCGCAACTCGTCACGGGCCTTCATGGCGGTGGTCAGGTCGGCACGCAGCTGTTCCTTCAGGTCAGGCACCCGCTCAGCCTGACACGACGGCCCGCAACGCCGCGCACGTAGGCTTCCGACGTGCGCTGGTACACCGCCCTCCCCGCTGCCGCGGTCGCCTCCGGCGTGGCGGTCACCGCCTACGCGAGCCTCTACGAGCGCAACCGCTGGACGCTGCGCCGCTTCGACGTCCCGGTCCTGGCGCCGGGCTCGGCGCCGCTGAGCGTCCTGCACATCTCCGACCTGCACATGACCGCGAACCAGCGCTCGAAGCAGGAGTGGGTGGCCGGCCTGGCCGAGCTGGAGCCGGACCTGGTGATCAACACCGGAGACAACCTGGCCGGCCACGACGCCGTCCCCGGCACGCTGAAGGCGCTGGACCCGCTGATGGACCGCCCCGGCGCCTTCGTGCTGGCCAGCAACGACTACTACGCCCCGCGGCCGAAGAACCCGCTGAAGTACTTCTGGCCCGATCACAAGCGAGTGCACGGCGTCCAGCTGCCGTGGCGAGACCTGCGGGACGGCATGCAGGACCGGGGCTGGCTCGACCTCACCAACGCCGCCGGCGAGCTGACGGTCGACGGACGGCGGATCGCGTTCGCCGGCGTCGACGACTCCCACCTCAAGCGCGACCGCTATGACCAGGTGGCCGGGGAGGCCGACCCGAGCGCCGACGTCCGGATCGGGCTGGCGCACTCCCCCGAGCCGCGCGTGCTCGACCGGTTCGCCGCCGACGGCTACGACCTGCTGCTCAGCGGGCACACGCACGGCGGCCAGCTGCGGGTGCCCTTCTACGGCGCGTTGGTGACCAACTGCGGCATCGACCGGGAGCGGGTGCGCTGGCTGCACCGGTGGACCGACCGCACCTGGCTGCACGTCTCCGCCGGCCTCGGGACCAGCCCCTACGCCCCCGCGCGGTTCGCCTGTCCGCCCGAGGCCACGCTGCTCACGCTCACCGCCCGGACCGCCTGAAAGCCGCTCGCCGGCGGGCGTTAGACTTCTCGACGGACCTCGGGGTGTGGCGCAGCTTGGTAGCGCGCGTCGTTCGGGACGACGAGGCCGCAGGTTCAAATCCTGTCACCCCGACGCACTGCTCAGGGGCCGCCGATGGCGGCCCCTGAGTCATGTTCTGAGAGTGCATGGCCTGGGCCTGGGAGGATGGATCGGTGACTGCCGAACCCACCGCCGTTCCCGCGCTCTCCCCCCAGGTCACCGCCCGCTGGCAGGCCCGGTTCCGCGCGCCGCGGGTCTCGCTCCCGGAGTGGGCGCAGGACGCCCCGCACCGCAACCTGTACTCCTCCGACGTCAGCGGCGTCGTCGAGCAGTACGCATGGGACCGCGAGACCGGTGAGCGCCGCCAGGTCACCGACCGGCCCAACGGCACGCTGATGAGCACCCTGAGCCCGGACGGCGAGACCATCTGGTGGTTCGCCGACACCGACGGCGACGAGTTCGGCATCTGGCAGACCCAGCCGTTCGCCGGCGGCCCCGACACCGTCGCCGTCCCCCAGGTGCAGCCCGCCTATCCGGCCGGGCTGGAGGTGGGGCGCACGACGGTCGCGATCGGCCGCTCCACCGACGACGGCAGCGAGCTGTGGCTGGCGCCGTCCGGTGGCGCTCCCCGGGTGATCTACCGGCACCCCGACCCCGCGTCGGTCGACGCCCTGACCCGGGACGACGCCCTGCTGGTCATGTCCCACTCCGAGCACGGCGATCCGCGCTATCCGGCACTGCGGGTGCTCCGCACGGACGACGACAGCGTCGTCGCCGAGAAGTGGGACGGCGACGGTCGCGGCCTGCACGCGCTGGAGTTCGGCCCGCTGCCCGACGACCGCCGCCTGCTGGTCGGCCACGAGCGCCGCGGCCGCGAGGAGCTGCTGATCTGGGACGTCGCCGCCGACACCGAGTCCGAGATCCAGCTGGACCTCCCCGGCGACGTGACGGCGAGCTTCTACCCCGACGGCTCCGCGCTGCTCGTGGGTCACGACCACGCCGCCCGCAGCGAGCTGTACCGCTACGACCTCGGCAGCGGTGTCCTCGAGAAGCTCGACACCCCGACCGGCGTCGTCCGCGGGGCCACCGCGCGGCCGGACGGCACCGTGGAGCTGGCGTGGTCCAACTCGGAGCTGCCGCCGGTCGTCCGCCGCGCCGACGGGCCCGTCGTCCTCACGGTCACCGACGAGGAGCCGCCGGCCGCCTACCCGGTCGAGGACCGCTGGGTGCCCGGGCCCGGAGGGAAGGTGCACGCCCTGCTGGTCCGCCCGTCCGGCCCGGCCCCGTACGCGACGGCGTTCCTGGTGCACGGCGGCCCCGAGGCCGCCGACGACGACTCCTACCGCGCCCGCCGCGCCGCCTACGTCGACGCGGGATACGCCGTCGTGCACGTGAACTACCGCGGCTCCACCGGCTATGGCAGCGCCTGGCGGGACGCGCTCACCGGCCGGCCGGGGCTCACCGAGCTCGAGGACGTCGGCGCCGTGTACGACGCCCTGGTCGCCGAGGGCGTCGTCGACCCGCAGCGCGCGCTGCTGTCCGGCGGCTCGTGGGGCGGGTTCCTCACGCTGCTCGGCCTCGGCACCCAGCCCGAGCGCTGGGCCGCGGGCATCGCCGAGGTGCCGGTGGCCGACTACCTCGCGGCCTACGAGGACGAGATGGAGGGCCTCCGGGCCTACGACCGCGCCCTGTTCGGCGGCGCACCCGAGGAGGTGCACGACGTCTACGTACGGTCCTCCCCCATGACCTACGTCGACGCGGTTGCCGCACCGGTGCTGGTCGTCGCCGGCGCCAACGACCCGCGCTGCCCGATCCGGCAGATCGACAACTACCTGGCCGAACTGGAGAAGCTCGGCAAGGAACACGAGGTGTACCGGTTCGACGCCGGCCACGGCTCGCTGGTCATCGAGGAGACGATTCGGCAGGTCGAGGTGGCGCTGGCGTTCGCGCTGAAGCACGTACGTCCCTGATCGGGAGCAGGACCAGCAGCGCGGCGCTCACCAGCAGGTAGGCGTTCTCGCCCAGCACCGGCAGGACGCCGGCGCGCGCAGCGGTGGCGCCGGGGAAGAACCAGATCAGCGACGACCCGAAGACGGCTGTCACCAGCACGGCCGCCATGGCCGCCCCGCGCGCACGGAGCCCGGTCAGGGACGGCGTGCCGGCGGCGACGTCGACCAGGACGACGACCGCCGGCACCACCCAGAAGAAGTGGTGCGTCCAGGCGATCGGGCTGATCAGGCAGGAGACCAGCCCGGTGAGCGTGACGCCGGTGAGGTCGTCACCCGCCCGCGCCGCCCGGGCCGCCCGCCCCAGCCCGACCACGGCGACGGCCGCCGCGAGCAGCGCCCAGACCAGCCGGTCCGGCGGCCCCGGGTCGGCCACTCGCGCGAGCAGTCCCATCACCGACTGGTCCGACGTCCGGTCGGCCGCCCCCACGCGGCCGGTCTGCCAGAGCGCCCGCGTCCAGAAGTGCACGCTGTCGCGCGGGCTCAGGGCGAACGCGAGTGCGGTGGCGGCCAGGAAGGTGCCCGCAGCGACGCCGGCTGCCCGCCGTCGTCCGCCGAGCAGCAGGTACACGACGAAGAGGCCGGGCGTCACCTTGATGGCGGCCGCCAGGCCCAGGCCGACGCCGGCCCACGGCCGCCCGGACCGCAGCGCCGCCACGTCGGCCAGGGCGAGCGTCAGCAGGATCAGGCCGACCTGCCCCCAGCCCAGCGTCTCGCGGATCGGCTCCAGGGCGACGACCAGCGGAACGGCCAGGGCCACGACGAACCACCGCGACCACCCGTGCCGGTCGGCCACCGGCGCGAGCAGCATCCAGGTGGTCAGGCCGACGAGCACCGTCGAGACCGCGGTGAGCAGCACCTCGGCCGTCGTCTCGCTGCCGACGGCGGCCGGCAGCAGCACGAGGACGGCGAACGGCGGATAGGTGAACCCCTTCGACGTGTGCGGCAGCACGAAGTCGTACAGGGGCCGGCCGTGCAGCCACCACTGCACCGCGCCGCGGTACACCCGCAGGTCGAAGAAGCGGTGCCACGGCGAGTAGACGACCGGCCCGCTCAGGTACAGCCCGACGGCGACCGCGACCGCGCCGACGGCCGCCGGCCGGGTGACGGTCCGGGCCATCGGCAGGGCCCCCCAAGTCAGCGGGCGGCGATCAGCTCCGCGATCTGCACCGTGTTGAGCGCCGCGCCCTTGCGCAGGTTGTCGTTGCTCACGAACAGCGCCAGCCCGCGGCCGTCGTCGACACCCGGGTCCTGCCGGATCCGGCCGACGAAGCTCGGGTCCCGGCCCGCGGCCTGCAGCGGCGTCGGGACGGCGGACAGCTCCACACCCGGCGCGGTCGACAGGAGCTCGGTGGCCCGCTGAGGAGACAGCGGCCGGGCGAACTCGACGTTGAGCGACAGCGAGTGCCCGCTGAACACGGGCACCCGGACGCAGGTCCCCGACACCTTCAGGTCAGGAATGCCGAGGATCTTGCGGCTCTCGTTGCGGAGCTTCTGCTCTTCGTCGGTCTCGAACGTGCCGTCGTCGACCAGCGAGCCGGCCATCGGCAGCACGTTGAAGGCGATCGGGCGCACGTACTTGACCGGTTCCGGGAACGTCACCGCCGACCCGTCGTGGGTGAGCTCGGCGGCCTTGTCGACGACCGCCTTCACCTGGAGGTCGAGCTCCTCGACGCCGGCCAGCCCGCTGCCCGACACCGCCTGGTACGTGCTGGCGATGATCCGCACGAGCCCCGCCTCCGCGTGCAGCGGCTGCAGCACCGGCATCGCGGCCATGGTCGTGCAGTTGGGGTTGGCGATGATGCCCTTGCGCATCTCGGCCAGCGCCTGCGGGTTGACCTCGCTGACGATCAGCGGGACGTCGGGGTCGCGCCGCCACGCGGAGCTGTTGTCGACGACGGTCACCCCCGCCTCGGCGAACCGCGGCGCCTGCGCCCGTGAGGTGGTCGCACCGGCGGAGAACAGCGCGACGTCCAGGCCCGTGGGGTCGGCCGTCGCGGCGTCCTCGACGATGATCTCGCCGTCCGCCCACGGCAGCGTGCTGCCGGCGGAGCGGGACGACGCGAAGAAGCGCAGCTCGGCCAGCGGGAAGTTCCGCTCGGCGAGGATCTGCCGCATCACGGTGCCGACCTGACCGGTCGCACCGACGATGCCGACCCGCAGGCCGTCACTCGAACCATGCCCATTCAGAAGCGCACTCATCGGCCCGTCCCTCCGTAGACCACGGCCTCGACCTCGGAGCCGAGGTCGAACGCGTCGTGCACCGCGCGCACCGCGATGTCGACCTCGGTGTCCCGGCAGACCACCGAGATGCGGATCTCCGAGGTGCTGATGAGCTCCAGGTTGACACCGGCGTCGGCCAGCGCGCCGAAGAATTTGGCGGACACGCCCGGGTGCGAGCGCATGCCGGCGCCGACGAGGGACACCTTGCCGATGTGCTGGTCGAACTTCACGTCGGAGTAACCGACCGTGTGCTTGACCTTCTCCAGCGCCGCGATCGCCGCCGGCCCGTCGCTGACCGGCAGCGTGAAGGAGATGTCGGCGAGCTTGCTGGCCTCGGCCGACACGTTCTGCACGATCATGTCGATGTTGATCTCGGCGTCGGCGAGCACGCGGAAGATCTGCGCGGCCTCACCCGGCCGGTCCGGCACGCCGTAGACGGTGATCTTGCCTTCGGAGCGGTCGTGCGCGACGCCCGTGATGATCGCCTGTTCCACCGGGAGGTCCTCCATCGAGCCGGCCACGATCGTGCCGGGGAGCTGTGAGTAGGAGCTGCGGACGTGCACGGGGATGCCTTCGCGCCGGGCGTACTCGACGCACCGCAGCATGAGCACCTTCGCTCCCGAGGCGGCGAGCTCGAGCATCTCCTCGTAGGTGATGGTGTCCAGCCGCTTGGCGTTCGGGACGATCCGCGGGTCGGCGGTGTAGACGCCGTCCACGTCGGTGTAGATCTCGCAGACGTCGGCCCGCAGCGCCGCGGCGACGGCGACGGCGGTGGTGTCCGAACCGCCGCGTCCGAGCGTGGTGATGTCCTTGGTGTCCTGGCTGACGCCCTGGAAACCGGCCACGATGACGATCGAGCCCTCGTCCAGCGCCGACCGCAGACGCCCCGGGGTCACGTCGATGATCCGCGCCTTGCCGTGGCTGCCGGTCGTGATCACGCCGGCCTGCGAGCCGGTGAACGACCGCGCCTCGTAGCCGTGCGTGGAGATGGCGATCGCCAGCAGCGCCATCGAGATCCGCTCGCCGGCGGTGAGCAGCATGTCGAGCTCGCGGCCGGGCGGGTCGTCGGTGATCTGGCCCGCCAGGTCGAGCAGTTCGTCGGTGCTGTCGCCCATCGCGGAGACGACCACGACGACGTCGTCACCGTTCTTCTTCGCGCCGACGATCCGCTCGGCGACACGCTTCATGTGCTCTGCGGAGGCGACGGAGGAACCGCCGTACTTCTGGACGACGAGGGCCACGGGTCCACAGGCTACCGAGGTCTCGCCACGCACCGGCGGTTGCGTCCCTGACCGGCACGGGATCTGATCATCCGATGGACGACCCCGAGGGCTGGCTGCTGCGCGCCGACGAGCGGGGAAACCCCCACACGACGCTGCCGGCGTGGACCGCGGGCAACCTCGTCACACCCCTCGTGCACGGCAACGCGTACTTCGACCGCCTGGTCGACGAGGTGCGTGCCCTGAACCCCGGCGACCACCTGTTCTTCACCGACTGGCGCGGCGATCCTCGCGAGTTGCTCCGCCCCGAGGGCCCCACGGTCGCCGAACTGTTCACCGAGGCCGTGAAGAAGGGCGTCTGCGTCCGCGGCCTGGTGTGGCGGTCGCACATGCAGCAGCTCGCGCTGAACAAGGAGTCCAACCGGGCGCTGGACCGGGAGATCGAGCACGGCGGCGGTGAGGTGATCCTCGACCAGCGGATCCGCCGGATGGGCAGCCATCACCAGAAGTTCGTCGTCCTCCGGCACGACGAGGCCCCGGAGAAGGACGTCGCCTTCGTCGGCGGGATCGACCTCTGCTACTCCCGCCGCGACGACGCCGAACACCGCGGCGACCCCCAGGGGCTGCCGATGGCCGAGGTCTACGGGCCTACTCCACCGTGGCACGACGTGCAGCTGGAGATCCGCGGGCCCGGCGTCGGCGTCCTCGACACGGTGTTCCGGGAGCGCTGGGAGGACCCCAACTCGCCGGACGAGGACCACCCCATCGCCTGGGTGCACGACAAGCTGCACCACACCCGGATGCACGCCGACCCGCTCCCCCCGCAGCTGCCGCCGCCGCCGGAATGCGGGCCGCACCTCGTGCAGAGCCTGCGCACCTATCCGGCGATCCGGCCGCCGTACGACTTCGCGCCCGACGGCGAGCGTTCGGTGGCCCGCGGCTACACGAAGGCGATCCAGCGGGCCCGCCGGCTGATCTACCTCGAGGACCAGTACATGTGGTCGGCCGACGTGGCGCGGCTGTTCGCCGACGCGCTGCGCGAGCACCCCGAGCTGCACCTGGTCGTCGTCGTCCCGCGCGTGCCCGACCAGGACGGCGCGTTCGCCAAGCGGCCGCAGCTGATCGGCCGCTGGCAGGCGATCGAGATGTGCCAGCGGGCCGGGAAGGACCGCGTGCACGTGTTCGACGTCGAGAACCACCAGGGGACGCCGGTCTACGTGCACGCGAAGGTGTGCGTGGTCGACGACGTCTGGGTGAGCGTCGGCAGCGACAACTTCAACCGCCGCTCCTGGACCCACGACAGCGAGCTGTCCAGCGGCGTCCTCGACACCACCCGCGACCCGCGCGAGCCCCGCGACCCGGCCGGCACCGGCGACGGCGCGCGCACGCTGGCCCGCGGCCTGCGGCTGATGCTGGCCCGGGAGCACCTGGACCTGCCCGGCGACGGCAGCGCGGACGACGACATCCTCGACCCCGACCGGTTCGTCGAGACCGTCGTCGCGAGCGCCCGCGCCCTGGACGCCTGGCACGAGGGCGGCGGCACGGGCCCTCGCCCGCCGGGCCGGCTGCGCCCGCACCGCGCCGAGAAGCTGCCCCTGGTCACCCGGCTGTGGGCGACCCCGGTCTACCGCCTGCTCGACGACCCGGACGGCCGGCCGCTGCGCAAACGGCTCAAGAAGGAGTTCTGAGCGCGGTCAGGAACGCGTCGGCGAGGATCGAGCGGCCGTCGGGGGTGAGCACCGACTCCGCGTGGAACTGCAGCCCGGCGTAGCCCGGCCCGCGCAGCGCCACGACCTCGTCGTCGTCGGTCGCGCACTCGAAGGCCAGCGCGGCCGGGTCGTCGGGCAGCGCGGCGGTGAACGTGTTGTAGAAGCCGACCACCTGCTCGCGCCCGAACAGGTCGATCCGCTCCTGCGCGCCCTGCACGACCGTGCGCTTCGGGCGCAGCGGCAGGCCGAGCTCCGAGGCCAGCACCTGATGGCCGAGGCAGACGGCGACCAGCGGACGGCGGGCGGCCAGGCGGTCGGCGGTCAGCCGGCGCAGCACCTTGATCCGCGCGCTGTCGGTCGCGCGCGGGTCACCCGGGCCGGGCCCGATCATCAGCACGTCCGGGTCGCCGGCGCCGCCGTCCGCCACCTCGCGCCAGGTGTTCTGCTGAACCTTCATGCCCATCGACCGCAGCATGTGGGCGAGCATGTTCGCGAAGTCGTCCTCGGCCGAGATCAGCTGCACCGTGCGGCCGACGAGCTCGGGGTAGCGGATCGGCGACGGCGACTCGTTGAGCCAGAACGGGGACAGCCGGGCGTTGCGGGCCATCAGCAGCGGCGAGTCGGCGGGCACCAGGTCGTGCACGTCGAACCGCGCCGAGCCCCCCGCCGCAGGACCGGCGCCCAGCGCCGCGAGCAGGCCGCCGATCTTGGCCTTGGTCTCGGCGACCTCGTACTCGGGCACCGAGTCGCGCACCAGGGTCGCGCCGACGCTCGCCCGCAGGTTGCCGGCGCGGTCGATGTCCGCCGTCCGGATGACGATCGGGGCGTCCAGGGTGGCGCCGCCGTCGACGTCCCGGCCGAACTCGGCGATCAGCGCGCCGTAGTAGCCCCGACCCGACGTCTCGTAGCGCTTGATCACCCGGCAGGCGTTCTCGACCGGGCTGCCCAGCACGGTGGCGGCGAACATGCTGCCGCGCAGCAGGTCGCGCGGGTCGGCCGAGGCGTGCCCCTCGAGCATGTACTCGGTGTGCACGAGGTGGCTCATCGGCTTGAGGAACGGTCCGATGACGCGGCCGCCCTCGGGGCACAGCGCCGCCATCATCTTCAGTTCCTCGTCGACCACCATCATCAGCTCGAGGGTCTCCTTCTCGTCCCGCAGGAAGGCCTCGAGCTTCGAGCGCAGGTCGTCGGCGGAGACGCCGTCCTTCGGCATGCGGAAGGTGCCGCTGATCGGGTTCATCGTCACCGTGCCGCCGCGGCTGGTGATGTGCCGCTCCGGCGACGCCCCGACCAGGGTGCGCTCGGGGGTGTTGACGTAGAACGTCCAGTAGGCGCCCTTCTCGTTCGCCAGCAGGCTGCGGAAGACGCCCAGCCCCTGCCCGGTCGACCAGTCGCGCACCCGGGCGGTCAGCGTCCGGCGGACGACGAAGTTGGCGCCCTCACCCTGGCCGATCTCGTCGCGCACGATCCGGCGGACGACGTCGGCGTACTGGTCGTCGTCCAGGTCGTAGGCGACGTCGTCGAGGGTCAGTCCGGTGGCGGGGCAGGCGGCCAGGAAGTCGTCGACGTCGACCCGCAGGTGCCGGTCGACGACGAGGCACGCCAGCGGCATCCCGTCGTCGTGGGCGACGAACCCGCGCTCGGTGACCTGCCGGTAGGGCACCAGCGCCAGGACGTCGGGGCCGGGCGCGCGGTCGGCGCGCAGCGGGATCTCGGCCAGCGACGGCGCGTCGTGCACGGTGCCGAGCAGGACGTCGACGAACGCCGAGCCCTGGTGCCGGATGAGCGCGAACGAGGCGTCGTCGGTGAGGAGCTCGAGGACGGTGGCGGCGTCGGCCACGGCTTCGGCGGTGCCGTTCGGTCCGGGACGCTCCACCGGCGCAGTCTATGCGGGGCTCTCATCGGACCCGGCCGCGCATCGTGAGCCTCCGGCACGAGTCCGCCGCCACCGAGTTACCTGTCCGACAGTTGAGCTCTGCTCCCCCGGCGTCAGCAGAGCTCAACTGTCCACAGATGTGTTCCTTGTCCCCCGGCGGAGAGGCCCGGCGACGGAAGCTCCGGGCATGACAGCGTTCGACCTGCCCGGAGCGCTCCGGCGCGTGCGCCGGCGCGCCGACATGTCGCAGCGCGAGGTCGCCGCGGCCGCCGGTATCAGCGCGTCGGCCGTTGCCAAGGCCGAGTCCGGCACGCGAGACCTACCCACCTCTCTTCTCGCACGCATCGCTGAGGTGGCAGCGCTCCGGCTGGCGCTCGTCGACGGCAACGGCCGCGAGGTCGGGCCGATGAGCGACGCGGCGGTGCGAGACATGAGCGGGCGACGCTTCCCGGCACACCTGGACACCCGGTACGGCGACGAGGACTGGTGGCACGGCGAGCACCGCTACAAGCGCGACCGGCCGCGGTACACGTTCGACCGGCGTCGGGATCTGCGTGACGAGTTCCGGCTCGCCATGGGGACGCCGGAGGACCACCAGCTCCCGCAACCCGGCGATTCGCCGGAGCAGCGGGCCGAGGAGCGGCGTCGGGTGCGGTGGGCGGCGAGGGCGGCGGAGCGGGAACGGCGCTTCCTGGCGGGCGAGTTCACGAACGTCCGGGAGGCGTTCTCCTGCACCTGCCCGGCCGAGTGCGACCAGCTCGACGACCGATCCGGCGCGCCGGTGCATGCCGACACCTGCCGGTGTCACTGCGACATCGCCTGAGGCGCTGCTACCGTGGTGCCGTGCGCGGCAGCCTCCTGCTTATGAGCCGCGGCGAGGCCCTCTCCTAGGTCGGCCCCCTCGCCGCGGGTTTCGCGCGTTCCAGGCGCTGCTGACCGCCCCATCGGAGCTGAGTCCAGCCCGCGCCAGAGGAGCCCTTCCGTGAACGAGCAGCACCCGCACGTACGCAACCCCCAGCAGCCCTCGGGGATGCCGATCCACCGCTACGCCCCTTTCACCCCCGTCGTCCTGGCCGACCGCACGTGGCCCGACACGGTCACCACGAAGGCCCCGCGCTGGTGCGCGGTCGACCTGCGCGACGGCAACCAGGCGCTCATCGACCCGATGACCCCCGACCGCAAGCGGCGCATGTTCGAGCTGCTCGTGCGCATGGGCTACAAGGAGATCGAGGTCGGCTTCCCCGCCGCCAGCCAGACCGACTTCGACTTCGTCCGCCAGCTCATCGAGGAGGACCTGGTACCGGACGACGTCACCATCCAGGTGCTGACCCAGGCCCGCGACGAGCTCATCGAGCGCACCTACGAGTCGCTGCGCGGCGCCAAGCAGGCGATCGTGCACCTCTACAACTCGACGTCCACCCTGCAGCGCCGCGTCGTGTTCAACTCCGACCGGGCGGGGATCATCGACATCGCCGTCCACGGCGCGCAACTCGTGCGCAAGCTGGCCGAGCAGATGGTCGGCACGGAGATCCTGTTCGAGTACTCACCCGAGTCGTTCACCGGCACCGAGCTCGACTTCGCCGTCGAGATCTGCAACGCGGTCACCGACGTGTGGGAGCCCACCCCCGACCGGCCGACGATCATCAACCTGCCGGCGACCGTCGAGATGGCCGAGCCGACCGTCTACGCCGACCAGATCGAGTGGATGCACCGCAACCTGGGCCGCCGCGACTCCGTCGTCCTGAGCCTGCACCCGCACAACGACCGGGGCACCGCGGTGGCCGCCGCGGAGCTGGGCTACCGCGCCGGCGCCGACCGCATCGAGGGCTGCCTGTTCGGCAACGGCGAGCGCACCGGCAACGTCGACCTGGTCACCCTGGGCCTGAACCTGTTCAGCCAGGGGATCGACCCGCAGATCGACTTCTCCGACATCGACGAGATCCGCCGCACCGTCGAGTACTGCAACCAGCTGGGCGTGCACGAGCGGCACCCCTACGGCGGCGACCTGGTCTACACCGCGTTCTCCGGCTCCCACCAGGACGCGATCAACAAGGGCTTCAAGGCCCTGGAGGCCGACGCCGCGGCCGCCGGGAAGACCGTCGACCAGATGACTTGGGCGGTGCCCTACCTGCCGATCGATCCCAAGGACGTCGGCCGCAGCTACGAGGCCGTCATCCGGGTGAACAGCCAGTCCGGCAAGGGCGGCGTCGCCTACATCATGAAGACCGAGAACCACCTCGACCTGCCCCGTCGCCTGCAGATCGAGTTCAGCGCGGTCATCCAGCAGCACACCGACGACGAGGGCGGCGAGGTCACCGCCGCCCAGATGTGGACCGCGTTCAGCAGCGAGTACCTGCCCGACCCCGACGCACCGTGGGGCCGTTTCTCGCTGGCCGGGCACCGGCACACGGCTCACGGCGACCAGGTCGACGAGATGGTGGTCGAGCTGGTCGACAACGGGGTCCCGGTCACCGTCGAGGGCCGCGGCAACGGGCCGATCGCCGCCTTCGTCGACGCGCTGAAGTCTGTGGACGTCGACGTCCGGGTGCTCGACTACGCCGAGCACGCCATGTCGGCCGGCGGGGACGCGCGGGCGGCGGCCTACGTCGAGTGCGCCGTCGGCGACCGCGTCCTCTGGGGCGTCGGCATCGACCCCAACATCGTCAGCGCCTCGCTGCGCGCGGTGGTGTCGGCGGTCAACCGCGCGCAGCGCTAGAAAGTTCGTCGGCGGGCGTCGGAAACTCTGGTGCCCGGACGACGGAGAGACATGAGCAGCCCGGGATCGCGCGCGGTGGGACCACCGCCCGATCCCGGGCTGCTGTCGCTCTACGACCGGGCGCTGCCCGAGGTGTACGGCTACCTGCTCGCCCGCTGTGGGCAGGTAGCTGTGGCCGAGGACCTCACCGCCGAGACGTTCCTGGCCGCCGTCCGCGCACAAGGGCCGGTCACGGTGGCCTGGCTGATCGGCACCGCCCGGCACAAGCTCGTCGACCACTGGCGCCGGCAGGAGCGGGAGGGACGCAGCCTGCGACTCGTGGACGTTGCGGTCGTGGACGACCCCTGGGACGTCCGCCTCGACGCGCTGCGGGCCCGGCAGGTCCTCGACCGGCTGTCCCCGCAGCATCGCGCCGCGCTCACCCTGCGCTACGTCGACGATCTTCCCGTGCCGCAGGTGGCCGCACTCCTGCAGCGCACCGTGCACGCCACGGAGGCCCTGCTCGTCCGCGCCCGCAACGCCTTCCGCCGCGACTACGTCTCCACCGGGGGCAGCGATGACTGACCCGTTCTTCGGCCTGCGGCAGCCGATCCAGCCCATCCACCCCGACCCGGCGTTCGCCGCGTCTTTGCGCGAGCGCCTGCGCCGGGCACTCCTGCAGCAGCCCGCCCGTCCCACCTCCGGAGGTGCCTCCCCGATGTCCGCACTGGTGCCCTACCTCATCGTCCGCGACGCCCGGGCAGCCATCGCCTGGTACGCCGAGGCGTTCGGCGCGCACACCGTCGGGGATCCCTACCTCGACGGCGACCGCATCGGTCACGCCGAACTCGACGTGGCCGGCGCGACCCTCTACCTCGCCGACGCCTACCCCGAGTACGGCCTCGAGGGGCCGGGGGACGGCAAGCCCCCCGTGTCGCTGCACCTCTCGGTGCCCGACGTCGACGCCGTGATGGACCGCGCCGCCCACGCCGGTGCGACCGTCGAGCGGCCGGCGACCGATGAGCCCTACGGCCGGGGCGGGCGGCTCATCGACCCCTACGGCCACCGCTGGATGGTGCAGAGCGCGCCGGCCGCCGCCGCGGCCACCGCGAAGCCCGGCGACACCGTGTACCTGACCCTGCAGGTGCCCGACGGGGCCCGGGCCCGCGACTTCTACGAGGCGGTGCTCGGCTGGACGGCGGTGCCCGGCCGCGTGCCCGACGGCTGGCAGGTGGAGGGCACCACACCGATGCTGGGCATCGGCGGGGGGTCGGACGAGCCCGGCATGGTGCCCATGTACGCCGTCGACGACATCGAGGTCGCGGTCGCCGTGGTGCGGACGGCGGGCGGGGACGCCGGGGAGATCGAGCGGCAGCCCTACGGCCTCACGGTGCACTGCCACGACGACCAGGGGCTGCCGTTCTACCTCGGCCAGCTCAGCTGACCCGCCATGGTGAGGTAGGACGCTGGAGGGTCAGCCCTCGGCGAGCTCCGAGGCCACCAGCCACTCCTCCTCGACCTGCTCCTTCTCCGCGTGCACGGCCTTGAGCTGGGCGTCCAGCTCCGCGGCCTTCGCGTAGTCGGAGGCGGCAGCGGCGAGCTGCTCGTGCAGCTTCTTCTCGTCGGCGTCGAGCTTGAGCATCCGCCGCTCGAGCCGCGAGGCCTCCTTCTTGGCGGCGCGGACGTCGGCGGCTGACACGGTCGTCGACGGTGACCCGACGGGTCGCGTCTCCGCCCCGGCGGCCGTCGTCAGCGGCGCTCCCCCGGCGGCGCGGCGAGCCAGGTACTCGTCGACCCCGCCCGGCAGCTCGGCCAGCGTGCCGTCACCGAGGAGCGCGACGACCTTGTCGCAGACGCGGTCGACGAAGTACCGGTCGTGGCTGACGACCAGCACCGTGCCGGGGAAGCTGTCGAGCAGGTCCTCGAGGGCGGTCAGGGTGTCGATGTCGAGGTCGTTGGTCGGCTCGTCGAGCACCAGGACGTTCGGCTCGGCCATGAGCAGCCGCAGCAGCTGGAGCCGACGACGCTCGCCGCCGGAGAGATCGCCCACCGGCGTCCACTGCCGGTTGGCCGCGAAGCCGAAGCGCTCGGCCAGCGTCGACGCGGAGATCTCCTGGTTGCCGATCCGCGCGATGCGCGCGACCTCCTGCACCGCCTCCAGCACCCGTGCCCTCGGCGGCAGCTCGGTGACGTGCTGCGAGAGGTAGGCCGGCGCCACGGTCTGGCCGACGACGATCCGGCCGGCGTCCGGCTCGGTCTCCCCGACCAGCAGCTTGAGCAGCGACGTCTTGCCCGCGCCGTTCACCCCGACGATGCCGATCCGGTCGCCCGGGCCGACGTTCCAGTCCAGGTCCTTGAAGAGCATCCGCGGACCGTCGTCGGTGGGCACCGAGTAGTCGACGTGCTCCACGTCGTAGACGGTCTTGCCGAGCCGGCGGGCGGCGAAGCCCTTGAGCGCCATCGAGTCGCGGGCGGGCGGCTCGTCGGCGATCAGCGCCTGGGCGGCCTCGATCCGGAACTTCGGCTTGCTGGTGCGGGCCGGCGGGCCACGGCGCAGCCAGGCCAGCTCCTTGCGCACCAGGTTCAGCCGGCGCTCCTCGGTGACCGCCGAGATCCGGGCGCGCTCGGCCCGGGCCAGGGTGTACGCCGAGTAGCCGCCGTCGTAGGCGTGCACGTTGCCGTCGGCGACCTCCCACGTGGTCGTGCAGACCTCGTCGAGGAACCACCGGTCGTGGGTGACGACGACGAGCCCACCGGCGCGCTGGTTGACGTACTCGGCCAGCCAGGCGACGCCCTCGACGTCCAGGTGGTTGGTCGGCTCGTCGAGGACCAGCAGGTCCAGCGGACGGATCAACTGGGCCGCCAGGGCGACCCGTCGGCGCTCGCCACCGGACATCGGCGCGACCGGGGCGTCCAGGCCGAGGCGGTCGAGTTCGAGCCCGGTCAGCACCGAGCGGACGGCGGGGTCGCCGGCCCACTCGTGCTCGGCGGCGAACATCGACGGCGGCAGGACGACGTCGCGGACCGTCGTCCCCTCGGGCAGCGTGCCGGACTGGTCCAGCACGCCCATCGCGAGGTCGCCGCGGCGGGTGACCCGGCCGGAGTCGGGCTCGTCGGCGCCGGTGAGCATCGACAGCAGGGTGCTCTTGCCGCCGCCGTTGCGGCCGACGACACCGATCCGCTCGCCGGCGGCGACCCCGAGGGAGACATCGTCGAGGATCACGGTCGTGCCGTGGGCCTTGTGCACCCGCTCGAGGTTGACCAGGTTCAGGGGTGCGCTCATAGGTACCCCAGTATCCCCTGCGACGTTTTGTGCACTGACCGCCGCTAGGCGAGCCGGGTGACCTCGACGGTCACGGTGTGGCCCTCGCTCTTCGGGCCGGAGAACAGGCCCTTGAACGGCGGGACGTCGCCGTAGTCCCGGCCCCGGCCGAGCGTCACGTGCCGCGGGCCGATCTCGACCGTGTTGGTCGGGTCGAACCCGTTCCAGCCGCCGTCCCACCACTCCACCCACGCGTGGCTCTCCCCCGTCACCGGCTCGCCGATGGCGGCGTCCGGCTTCGGGTGCAGGTAGCCGGAGACGTAACGCGCGGGCAGGCCGAGCGCGCGCAGCAGGCCGACGGTCACGTGCGAGATGTCCTGGCAGACACCGGTGCCCTTCGCCCAGGCCTGCATGGCGTTGGTCTTCACGTTGGTGGCGCCGGAGAGGTACTGGATGTGGTCGTGCACGAACCGGCAGACCAGCGCCCCGGCCTCGTGCGGTTTGGCGGTGCCGACGGCGTCGCGCGCGGCGTCCACCACCTCGGCGTCCATCGCGGTCAGCAGGGTGGGGGTGAGCAGCTCGCCGAACTGCTCGCGCACTTCCCGCGCGCCCAGCGCGCTCCAGCCGACCCGGTCGTGCCCGGCGAGGTCCGGCCCGGCCTCGACGATCGACGTCCCGGTGACCACCAGCTCGGAGTGCGGGCTGTGCAGGTCGAAGGCGGTGACCGTCGAGCCCCAGTAGTCGCGGTACGGATAGGCGGTCGCCGCCGGCTCGATCTCCACCCGCGAGCGCAACGTCGTCTGCCGGTTGCTGTTCTCCGGCGTCAGCCGGGCCTCGTTGTAGGAGGAGCGGACCGGTCCGGTGTAGTGGAACCGGGTGCGGTGTACGACCTGCAGCCGCCACCGGTGGGCCGCGGGCCGCGGGGCGGACTGGATCTCCTGCGTCTGGGTCACCCGGCCTCCTCCGGCACCCACACCTGCGGCGCCTGCTCGGTGAAGAAACGGTGGGTGACCGCGGCGCTGGCCGCCGAGCAGGTGCGCTGCAGCTCCTCCAGGCGTGACGGCAGCTGGGCCAGCAGCTCGGGCGGGCTCATGAACTCCAGCATCGTGCGGGCGCGGCCGACGATGCGGTGCGCTTCACCGGCGACGCCGATCCGCGACCCGTCCCGGACGGTCGACCGCTCGAGGTCCGCCAGGCACGCCTCCGCCTGCTCCAGCGCGGCGAACACCGACCGCGGGAACAGCCGGTCGAGCAGCAGGAACTCCGCCGCCCGGCTGGAGTTCACGACGCCGCGGTAGGTGCGCAGGTAGGGCTCGTAGGCGCCGGTGGAGCGCAACACAAGGGTCCAGGACGGCGCGGCGTCACCGGCCAGGATGCGCGTGGAGATGATCCGCGAGGTCATGTCGACGCGCTCGATCGACCGGCCGAGGATGAGGAACAACCAGCTCTCGTCGCGGCTCATCGTGGCGTCGGCCAGGCCGAAGACCATGGCCGACCGCTCGCGGACGAACCGGAACAGCGAGTGCGGGCCGTACCGGCGGGCCATCGTCCGCTGCTGCGGCAGCGCGTTGTGGGTGACGTTCAGCGACTCCCAGATCTCCGCCGACAGCACCTCGCGCGCGCCGCGGGCGTTCTCCCGCGCCGCCGACAGGGCGCCGACGATCGAGCTCGGGCTGGCCCGGTCGAAGGCGAGCGTGGCCAGCACCCGCTCGGTGTCGGCCTCGCTCTCCGGCGTCGGCGAGCCCATCAGCGCCAGCAGGTTGGAGCAGGCGCGGCGCTCGTCGATCCACGGGTCCTCGACCAGCCGCTGGGTGTGCACGTCGAGGATGCGGGCGGTGTCGTCCGCGCGCTCCACGTAGCGGCCGATCCAGAACAGCGACTCCGCGATCCGGCTCAGCACGAGGAGGACCCCTTCCGCTGGCTGTTCGGCCTCGTCCGGAGGCTCGGCGCGAGCTTGCGAGTGCCGAGAAGGACGGGGTCCTTCTGCTGCTGCTGTTGCTGGGACTGGCCGACGACCGTGTCGCCCAGCGGGCCCGGGTCCTGCGCGGGCGGCTCGTCGGGCAGGTCGGCGGCGGTGAACTCGACGCGGGTGCGGTCGGGCTCGTCGACGTCCGTCGCCTGGCGGGGCGGGCTGATCACCCAGGTGTCTTTCGAGCCACCGCCCTGGCTGGAGTTGACCACCAGCTCGCCCTCCGGCAGCGCCACTCGCGTCAGCCCGCCGGGCAGCACCCACACATCCGACCCGTCGTTGACCGCGAACGGCCGCAGGTCGACGTGCCGGGGGGCGATCCGCCCGCCCACCAGCGTCGGGCAGGTGGACAGCCCGATCGGCTTCTGCGCGATCCAGTCCCGGGGCCGCGCCCGTACCTTGACCGCCAGGTCGGACAGCGTCTTCTCGTCCGAGCGCGGCCCGATGACGATGCCCTTGCCGCCCGAGCCGTCGACCGGCTTGAGCACCAGCTGGTCGAGGGACTCCAGCACCCACTCCACGGTGTCGCGCTGGTCCAGCCGGTAGGTGTCGGCGTTGGCCAGCACCGGCTCCTCGCCCAGGTAGTAGCGGATGAGGTCGGGCACCCAGGTGTAGATCAGCTTGTCGTCGGCGACGCCGTTGCCCACGGCGTTGGCGATGGTCACCCGCCCCGCCCGCGCGGCGTTGAGCACGCCGGCGCACCCGATCACCGAGTCGGGGCGGAAGTGCACCGGGTCGAGGAACTCGTCGTCGATGCGGCGGTAGATGACGTCGACGCGCTGCTGGCCGTCCGTCGTCCGCATGCTGACCTGGTTGCCCGCGCAGATCAGGTCGCGGCCCTCGACCAGCTCGACGCCCATCTGGCGGGCCAGCAGCGCGTGTTCGAAGTACGCGGAGTTGTAGACGCCGGGGGTGAGGACGACGACCGTCGGGTCGGCCACGTTCGACGGCGCCGAGGCCTTGAGCGCGGCCAGCAGCTTGCTCGGGTACTCGGCGACCGGCTCGATCCGGTGGTCGGCGAACAGCTCGGGCAGCACCTGGCTCATCGCGGCGCGGTTGGTGATGACGTAGCTGACGCCGGACGGCGACCGCAGGTTGTCCTCGAGCACCCGGAAGTCGCCGGCCTCGTCGCGCACCAGGTCGATGCCGGAGACGTGCACGCGGACGCCATTGGGCGGCACCAGCCCGTGCGCCTGCCGGTGGAAGTGCGCGCTGGTGGTGACCACGTTGCGCGGCACGACCCGGTCGGCGAACACCTGGCCCGCGCCGTAGACGTCGGCCAGGAAGGCCTCCAGCGCGAGGACCCGCTGAGCGACTCCGCGCTCGATGACCGCCCACTCCTCGGCGCCGATGACCCGCGGCACGATGTCGAGCGGGAACGGCTGCTCCTCGCCCGCGTGCGCGAACGTGACCCCGGCGTCGCGGTAGGTCTGGCTCAGCAGGTCGGCGCGGGCGGCGAGCTCCTCGCCGTCGATCGGCTGCACAGCGGCGTAGAGCCCCGAGTAGGCCGGACGCGGGACGCCCGCATCGGCGAACATCTCGTCCCAGACCTCCCCGAGGGGGTAGCCGTCGAACAGGTCCGCCATGGGTCGAACTTAGTGAGAACGTGTGTCACGCGCGTTTCGAGACGTCAGACGACGCCGAGGGGAGCGACCTCGCCGTCCGCGGGCACCGCGACCGTCGACCGGGGCAGCCCGAGGCAGGCCAGCCCGCCGAGCAGGACGACCCCGGCGACGACCACGAAGCCCGCCCCGGGAGTCAGGTGCGCCGCCACCGGCGGGACCCCGAGGTTGCCGGCGATCCCGCCCAGGGCCTGGGCGAGTGACATCGCCGAGACCGCGGTCGCCCGGTGCGCCGCCGTCACCCGGGTGTGCAGGACGGCGCTCAGCAGCGGCCACACCGAGCCGTGCGCCAGGTAGTACAGCGCGAACGCCGTGCCGACGACGAACAGGAGGTCCGGCCCCGCCACGGCGGCCAGCGCGACCGCGCCGAGGACGAACAGCGCCGCACAGGTGATCCGGGTGGAGCCGCGCAGCAGCCGGCGCAGCGCCGGCGCCGCCATCGACCCGACCGCCGCGGCGGCGAAGGACACCGCGAGCACCGTGCCGTACAGCGCGGCGCCGTGGTCGCGGCCGCCGGCGAGGTCGGCGAAGCGCCCCGGGCCGAGCAGCTCGCACGCGACCAGCCCGATGCCACCGACCGCAGTGAGCAGCAGGACCAGCCGCATCGGCCCGTCGGTGACCGACATGCGCACCGCGCCGGTCACGGTTCCGGGCACGGCCCGCGCCCCCGCCGCGAGCGACGTCCGGACGCTGCCCCGCCGGGGTGCCCGGTCCTCGGTGAGCAGGCGGACGACGGCGCCGATGAAGACCAGGTCGAGGACGGCGGCGCCCAGGTAGGGCAGCGCGAGCCCGGTCGCCCCCGCGCCGCCGAGCAGCGCGGGCAGCAGCCCGCCGACGATCGCGCCCAGGGCGAGGCTGCCGCCGTCCGCCGCACCGTGCCTGGCCAGCCCCGGGGCGACGTCGGCGGCCGGGTCGATCCGGTGCACGGTGTCGACGTACCAGGCCTCGACCGGGCCGGAGTCCAGCGCCCGGCCCGTGCCGAGCACGAGGATCGCCACCAGGAAGCCGGGGAAGCTGGCCGCGGTCGCGAAGACCACGCACGAGATCACGTGCAGGAGCGCGCCGGTGACCACGACAGGACGGCGACCCAGGACGTCCGCGAGGCCGCCGGTGGGCAGCTCGAGCAGCGTGACGACGACCCCGTGCACGGTGAACAGCACGCCGATCTCGGCCAGGGAGAGCCCGCGGGCCTGGGCGAGCAGCACGGTGATCGGCGTCGTGAGACCCACCGGCAGCCAGCGCAGCGCGGTGAGCCCCACCAGGCGCCGGGTGGCCGACCGCACCGTCGTCGGCGCGCTCACAGCGGGTACTCCTTCAGCGGCACGAGGTCGGTGAACACCTCGACGAGCTCCGTGCCCTCGGCCGGGACGTCGCTGGGGTGCGCAGCCATCCAGCGCGCGAGGACGGCGTTCAGCTCGTCGGCCAGCTCGCGCGCCTGGTCGGGGCGCAGGCGCAGCACGTGGTCGTTCAGCGAGGCCGCCGCCGTCCAGGTGGGGTCGAGCACCTCGCGCTGCTCGCGCCACGCCCGGAGAACCCGACCGCGGGCGTCGAGCTGGATGCGGATCAGCTCGTCCTCGACCTCCGCGCCGCCCTCCTGCGCCTCGATCTCGTCGGCGTGCCAGCTGGTCAGCCGGTGCCGGGCGCGCCACCATCGCTCGCGGGCGGTGCCCTCGCCCTCGACCTCCTCGACGAACCCGTACGCCGCGAGCTGGCGCAGGTGGTAGCTGGTCGACCCGCTGCTCTCTCCGACGGCGCGGCCCAGCCGGCTGGCGGTGGCCGGGCCGTGCAGCCGGAGCTGGGCGAGCAGGCGGCTGCGCAGCGGATGAGCCAGCGCGCGCAGCGCCCGGACGTCGCTCACCTGGACGGCGGTCTCCACCGGTCGCTCCTCGGGCATGCGGTGAGGATATGAGTGCAAACGCTTCTTTGCAACCTTCTCTTTGCACTAGTGTGCGCGACGATCGGCGGATGGCCGACACCCCGCCCCCCATCGACCCCGTGGAGCTGCGCCTGGGCGACCTCCTGCTGCGCCCGTGGCGGGAGGACGACGCCGACGCCTACTGGGCGGCACTCGAGTCACCCGGCGGCCGGCTCTGGCACGGCTCGTCCCAGGCGACTCGTGACGACGTCGTCGCCGGCCTGGCCCGCCGTCGCGACTGGACCCTGGGCGACCACGCCTCCTGGGCGCTCGTCGACGGCGCCGAGCTGCTCGGCTCGATCTCCGTCCACCGGATCGATCGGGACCAGGAGGACGCCGAGATCGGCTACTGGATCGCGCCGCCCGCCCGCGGCCGCGGCCTGGCGGGGCTGGCCGTCGACGTGGCCTGCCGCTGGGCGTTCACCGACCTGGGGCTGCACCGGATCCAGCTCTTCCACGCGGTCGAGAACGTGGCCTCGGGGCGGGTGGCGGAGAAGGCCGGTTTCACCTGCGAGGGGCGGCTGCGCCAGTCGCACCGCTACGGCGACGGCGTGCGGTACGACGAACTGCTCTGGGCGCGCCTCGCCACCGACTGACCGGCGGCAGGATCCCCTGAAACGTGAGCGCTCACCGGACGACGGTCGCGACCCCCAGCCAGGCCCGCAGCTCGCCGGCGGAGAGCAGCCGGCCGACGCGCTTCGCGTTCTCCTGCGCCTGCCGGAAGGCGGGGTCCTGGCCGTGGCGGCGTGCCACCTCGGCGTCCACGGCGTCGGCCCGCTCGGTCCACTCCTCCGGACTGTCGCCCAGGTCCGCGTCGGCCGAGTCCTCGAGCACGAACCCGGCGTCGCGCAGGAGGCCGAGCAGCTCCGCCTCGGACGGGAAGGCGTTCCCCTCCGGCAGCGGCGGGCTCAGGGTTGCGTCGGCGACGAAGACCAGCAGACCGAGCCGGCCGCCGTCCGCGAGCACCCGGCGCAGCTCGGCGAGCGCCGGGGCCTTGTCCGAGGTGGTGCAGAGGACGCCGAGGCACCAGGCGGCGTCGAAGGAGGCGCCGGCGAACGGCAGCCCCTGCCCGAGCGCCACCACCGCGGGCAGTCCGAACAGCCGACGGCTCGCGCGCACCGCGGCGGCCATCGGCTCGGCGCAGACCGTCCGCACGCCACGGTCGGCCGCGAGCCATCCGGCCGGCCCACCGACACCGGCGCCCGAGTCCAGCATCCGCGTGCCGGGGGCGAGGGCGAGCCGGTCGGCCAGCCAGCGCAGCGCCGCCTCGCTGCCCGTCCCTCGGCACCCGGCCGGGATCGCGTACTCCTGCCCGAGCGCCCGCACCGCCTCCTCGGTCCATCCGGCGACGGTGTCGAACTCCGCCTCCATGGCCTCGCTCTCGAGCTCGGTCATGCCACCTCTCTCAGTCGCTCGGCAATCGCGGCCTTCACCGCGGCACCCTCGTCCACGCCCGTGCTCGATCCCGCTCCGGACAGGTTCACCCCCACGACGCCCGGGATCGCCAGCAGCGCCCGCGCCTCGGCGACGGCGACCTGGATGCCGGCGTCGCGCGGGTCCTCGGCGCCCAGTACCGACTCCACGACGGCGTCGTCCAGGTGCAGTCCGGGGAAGCGCTGGAGCACCCGCGCCGACGGCTCGTCGGTGTAGACGGCGACCCCGGCGACGAACGGCAGCGTCGCCCCGGCTGCGCGGGCCGCGGTCACGAACTCGGCGACCCGGGCCGGACTGCTCACATGGTTGAGCACGCAGAGCTGGGCGCCGGCCCGCTGCTTCTCGACCACCCGTGCGGGGCGCAGGTCGACCGGCGGCGCCTCCGGAGACTCGGGGACGGCGACCGGCAGGCCCATCCCCGCGGCCAGGGCGGCCAGCCGGACGCCGTCCAGGTCGAACACCTGCGTGACCCCGTGCCGGACGCTGGCACCGCGGCCGTCGCCGGTCACGCACAGGACACCGTCGACGCCGACCGCGGCCAGGCCCGCGAGCTCCTGCTCTAGGACGACGCGGTTGCGGTCGCGGCAGGCCAGCGTCGTCCAGACGCGGCCGCCGGCGGCCATCACCTCGGCGGCGAACATGGTCGGCGGGAAGTCCGGCCGGTTGGCGTGCTCGCCGACGAGCAGGCCGTCGGAGACCGGGGCCAGGGTGCCGACGACGCGCCGCACGGAGGCACCGTCGAAGGGAGTGACGGAGAGGTCGGCGAGCACCATGGGCGGCTGACGTGGAGCGGCGGGTGGCACCGGCGGCTCGGACCAGCGGACCAGTGGGGTGTCGAGGAAGACGCACGAATGGTCGGCCAGCTCGCAGCGGCCGTCGTCCCGGACTCCACCGCACGGCCCGAACACCATCCGTTTCGGACAGCCCAGGCGGCCGGCAAGGGCGAACTCGGGCTCCATCGTGGAGAGCTGACCCGTCCTCCGGAACCCCAAACCCCGGGGACTTTCTGTACACGAAGTCCCTGTCGGGGCGGGACTTCGTGTACAGAAAGTCCGGGGGAATGACTTCGAGGGTCGGCAGCGCTACAGTCCTCAGTAGTTGAGATCTCAACAAAGGAGGCCGGCATGCCTGCCGTGACCGTCGAGGACACCACCACCCTTCCGCGCGTCCCCGTGCCCGCACCCGGGACGGTCCGCCGCCGGGTCCGCTCGGTCACGACCGCGCCGTCCGGCTTCGAGGGCGAGGGGTTCCCGGTCCGCCGCGCATTCGCGGGCGTCGACCTCCGCGACCTCGACCCGTTCATCCACATGGACCAGATGGGCGAGGTCGAGTACGCGCCGGGCGAGCCGAAGGGCACCAGCTGGCACCCGCACCGCGGCTTCGAGACCGTCACCTACATCATCGACGGCACCTTCGAGCACGCCGACTCCCACGGCGGCGGCGGTTCGATCAGCAACGGCGACACCCAGTGGATGACCGCGGGCGGCGGCGTCCTGCACATCGAGAAGCCGCCGGAGTCGCTCGTGGTCAGCGGTGGGCTGTTCCACGGACTGCAGCTGTGGGTGAACCTGCCCCAGGCGCAGAAGTGGGTCGAGCCGCGGTACCAGGACCTGCGCGCCGACGAGTCGGTGCTGCTGGCCAGCCCCGACGCGGGCGCGTTCCTGCGGGTGATCGCCGGGGACGTCGCCGGCCAGACCGGGCCGGGCTCGACGTACACCCCGATGGCGATGGTGCACGCCACCGTCGCGCCCGGCGCCACCCTCGACCTGCCCTGGCGGCCCGACTTCAACGCGCTGGTCTACGTCCTCTCCGGCGCGGGCTCGGTCGGCATCGACGGCCAGCCGGTGCGCACCGGGCAGCTCGCCGTCTTCGGCCCCGGCGACACGATCACCATCAACGGTGCCGTGAAGCAGGAGTCGCGGACGCCGGCGCTGGACGTCGTCATCCTCGGCGGCGCACCGATCCGCGAGCCGATTGCCATGTACGGACCGTTCGTCATGAACACCCGCCAGGAGGTCATGGACGCCTTCACCGACTTCCAGGCCGGACGACTCGGTTCCATTCCCGCCTCCTACGTTCCGCACGGCGCGGTCCGGGGCGAGACTGGCCAGACGTCCGAGTAGGGGGTGCGCCCGTGAGCAATCTCGACCGTCGTCCGGCAGCACAGGTCCTGGGTGGGCTGGAGGCCAGCTCGGCCCGGCCGGTCCTGGACCTGCTGCCCGGCAAGGAGGTGCTGCTCGGTGAGAGCACGCGCGTCCGCCGGCTGCTGCCGACGCTGGGCCGGCGGCTGGTGGGCGCGTGGGCGTTCGTCGACCACTACGGTCCGGACGACGTCGCCGCGTCCGCCGGCATGCAGGTGGCGCCGCACCCGCACACCGGCCTGCAGACCGTGTCGTGGCTGCTCGAGGGGGCGGTGCACCACCGCGACTCACTGGGCAGCGACGTCAGCTTCGGCCCGGGGGAGCTGGCGCTGATGACGGCGGGGCACGGCATCGCGCACTCGGAGCAGTCGCCGGTGGAACACCCGCGGTTCCTGCACGGCGCGCAACTGTGGGTCGCCCTGCCCGATGCCCACCGCGAGACCGCGCCGGCCTTCGAGCACCACGCGACCCTGCCCGGCTGGACCTCCGACGGCCTGACCACGACGGTGCTCATGGGCTCCTTCGGCGGCGCGACCTCGCCGGGGATCGCCTACACGCCACTGGTGGGCGTCGACCTGGACCTGACCGCCGGCGCCGACGTCGAGCTGCCGCTGGAGCCCGAGTTCGAGTACGGGCTGCTGGCCTCGTCCGGCTCGGCAACCGTCGAGGGTGCGCCGCTCGACCGCGGCGCAATGCTCTACCTGGGCACCGGACGGCGCACGCTCCGCCTGAGTGCGGAAGAGCCCACCCGCTTGCTGCTCCTGGGCGGCGAGCCGTTCGAGGAGCAGCTGGTGATGTGGTGGAACTTCGTCGGCCGGTCGGGTGAGGAGATCGCCGACTACGCCGAGCAGTGGAACGCCGAGTCGGGACGCTTCGGCGCGGTCGTCGGATACGACGGCGACCGGCTGGAGGCCCCGCCGCTGCCGCCGGTGCCGCTCAAGGCGCGAGGACGGCAGCGGTGAACGAGAAGATGCTGGCTTTCCTCGCCGAGAACTCCTGGGGCGTGCTCGTCACGATCAAGGGCGACGGCCGACCGCAGGTGTCGAACGTCGGGTACTTCTACGACTCCGAGTCGGGGCTGATCCGGGTCTCGGTCACGGCCGACCGCGCCAAGACCCGGAACCTCGAGCGCGACCCGCGCGTCACGCTGCACGTCGCCTCGAAGGACTTCTGGACCTGGATCGCCGTCGAGGGCACCGCCGACCTCACCCCGGTCGCCGCGGACCCGCACGACGACACGGTCGAGGAGCTGGTCACCTACTACCGCGGCATCAACGGCGAGCACGACGACTGGGACGAGTACCGCGCCGCCATGGTGGCGGACCGCCGGCTCGTCGTCCGCTTCCGGCCCGAGCACGTGTACGGCCAGCTGCGGGGCTGATCCCCGCAGCACGCCGGAGGCGTGCGGGCCGGCGGCGGACCTCGGTGCCGGCGCGGCCGGCTCGGGATCGACGAGGTCGAGGACGAACCGGTGGACCGACGGCTGCACCGCACCGATGCCGGCGAGCCCGAGGGCCGCGACCCCGCCGGCGGTCAGGGCCGCCCGCCGGTTCAGCATGCGGGGACCCTGGCACGCCGGGGAAGCAGCGACGCCGAGGCGCGCCACGATCAGGCCTGCGTCGACTCCATGACGGAGAACGCCGCGCCCCACGGGTCCTCGACCACGGCGAACCGGCCGAACGTGGTGTCCGTGGCCGCCATCGTCACCCTGCCGCCGGCCGCATCGACCGCCGCCACGGCCGCGTCGGTCGATGCCACCGAGAAGCACGTGGTCCAGCCCTTCGGCGATCCGGGCTGGTGGCCGCCGAGACCTCCCAGCGGCCGGTCCTCGGTCGCGAAGGTGGTGTAGCCGCCGGACTCGGGCACCTCGTCGAAGCGGAAGCCGAAGACCGCGCCGTAGAAGGCCCGGGCCGCGTCCGGGTCGTCGACGGCCGCCTCGTTCCACGTGACACCACCGGGCTCGTTGACGATCCGGAAACCGGTGTGCATGCCCGCCTGCCAGAGCCCGAACGGGTTTCCCTGCGGATCGAGGGCGATGACCATCGTGCCCATCGGCCCCACCTCCATCGGCTCGACGAGCACGGTGCCGCCGGCCTCGGTGATGCGGGCGGCCGTGGCGGCGGCGTCGTCCGTCGCGAAGTACGTCGTCCAGCGCGGCGGGTCGTGCGGGTCCTGCTGCGGGCCGAGACCGGCCGCCTGCTCGCCGTTCTTGGTCGCCGTCAGGTAGCCCCCGAACTCCGGCTCGCCGCCGGTGTACTCCCAGCCGAGCAGATCGGCGTAGAAGCGCTTCGTGGCGTCGAGATCGGCCGCGCCGTAGTCGACCCAGCAGGGCGTGCCGTTCGGCCAGGGTGTGTCTCGTGTGGGCATGGCTCCTCCTCCATCAGTAGGGAGGGGAACCGTCCCACCGGGCACCGACACTTCCCAGAGGCGCCCGCCCGTGGACGGTCAGAAGTCGCCGCCGAAGTCGCCGCCGCCGCCGAAGTCGCCCCCGAAGTCGCCGCCGGAGTCGCCGAAACCGCCGCCGCCCCAGTCGCCGGAACTCCAGTCGCCGTGGTTGTCGTGGTCGCCGAACAGCAGGCCGCCCAGCAGGAGCCCGCCGAGCCCGGCGCCGAGCGGACTCATCCCGCCGCGCCGGCCGCCCCAGCCACCGCCGTAGCCGCCGCCCCAGCCGCTGCCCCAGCTCCCGCCGTAGCCGCCTCCGTAGCCGCCGTACCCGGTCTGCTGCGACCACTGGCCGACGTCGCGCTGGGCGACCTCGAGGGCGTACTGCGCGAGCTGGTCGGCCTGCCGGGCCTCGCCCAGCGCAGCGGCCGGGTCGTTCCGTCCCATGCCCTCGGCGGCGTCGAGGTGCCGCTGCGCCTCGGCCAGCCGCGTCCGCGCCTCCGGGCCGACCGCACCCCGCCGGGTGCTGATGAAGTCCGCCGCGGCGGCGGTGGTCGACCGGGCGGTGAGCAGCGCCTGGTCGAGCTGCTCCGCCGCGCGGCGGGCCTGGGTCTGGGCGTCCCGCGCCACCGACAGCGCCTGCTCCAGCGCCAGGTCACCCTCCTCGAGGTGCCGCAGTGCCGTCAGCGGATCGCCCGCCGAGCCGTCGGCCGGCCGGAGGGCGGCGTCCGCGGCGGTCAGCGCCGCCTCGGCGCGGGCGATCTGCGGCTGCAGACCGCTGCGGTCGCCCGACTGGACCAGGGAGCGTGCCTCGGCGAGGTCCTTCTCGGTCTCCGCCCGGACCGCGGGCAGCCGCTCCTCGGCCGCGGCCAGGTCGGTGCCCATGCGGTCGATCGCGTCCAGCAACGTCGCGCTCTGGCCGACGGCATCCTCCGCACCGCGCAGCCGGCCCACCGAGCGGCCGGCCTGACCGGCCGCCTGATCCTGCCGGGCCAGGTCCACCGCCTGCTGCGCCGCGTCCAGCCGGACGCCGGCCTCGCGCACGTTCTGCGCCACCGACGTCACCGCTGCCGAGGCGTACCGGCTCTGCAGCGAGGCCAGCTTCTGCTCCTGCACCGGAAGCCGCTGCTGGAGATCCGCGATCCGCCGGCTCAGGTCCTCGACCACCTGCGGCGCCGTCCGCTCCCGCTCGCGCAGCTCGTCGAGGGCGGCAGCCTGCTTCTTCAGCCGCTCGCCGGCCGAGCCGGTGAGCTTCAGCAGCTCGGCGAGCATCCGCCGCTGGGTCGGCTCGTCCTCGGGGATCTCGTCGTCCAGCTCCTGCCGGATGGTGAACGCCCGGGCCAGCTCGTCGCGCGAGGTCGCCAGCTCGCGGTCGAAGCCCGGCACGGCCTCCTCGCCGAAGTAGGAGCGGGCGATGTCGAGGTTCGTCCCCGCGGCGCGCGACCGTTCGTCGAGGTCCAGCAGGGCGGCGCTGGCCCGGTAGTTGAGCTGGTCGGTCGGCGTCCCGGCGTAGGGGTCCACGGGCTGGTGCCGCTCGATCGCCGGGGTCTCGCGCTGACGGCGACGGCTGCGCGAGCGGAAGAACAGGTAGCCGCCGCCGGCGACCAGGATCAGCGCCAGGACGACGACCAGCGTGGCCGCGCCGGACGAGACGCCCGAGGTCGACCCGCCGCCCAGCCCGTCGGCCAGCGCGATCGCCGCGCCGCCCCACTCGCCGGACGCCATCTTCGGCTCGACGTCGTCGATCACGACCGTGTTGAGCTTGCCGGTGTCGATGGCGCTTCCGGGGTGGACGCCGTAGTGCCGCTCGCCGCCGGTCGCGACGGCGAGCATGACGTCGTCGGCGCCCAGGCCGGACTGCTCGGCGGTCTGCGCCACCCACTGCTTGCCGCTGAGGCCCTCGAACGAGTTGACGAAGACGACGTACTCGTTGATGCCCTCGTTCTTCTGCAGCTGGTCGATCGCCGTCTCGACGTCGGCCTTCTCGCTGCTGCTGAGCACCCCGGACTGGTCGGTGACCCGGCCGGAGACACCGAACGGGGGATCGGCGAGCGCCGGGCCGCCGGCGGCGAGGAGCAGGACGGCCGACAGGCCGAGAACGACAGACAGCCGTCGCACGACTGGAACCTCCGATGCGCGTGGGCGTCCCATGGGGACGTCCGGACTCTACGCACGAGCGGACGACGTCCGGAGTTCCCGGCGGCCGGCTGTGGGTAGGGGCGGTCAGCCGACGTCCGTCCCAGAAGGAGCCGCTCCGTGCCCGAGCCCGACCGGATCCCCGCCGCCGACCTGCCGCCCGGCATCGTCCGCGGCCACGGCGAGTGGGCGGTGGGCAACCGCGGGGAGGACCGGTACTTCGCCGTGTCCCGGCGCTGCCGCCATCAGCTGGCCGACCTCGCCGGGGGCAGTCTCGACGCCGACGGCTGCCTGGTGTGCCCCTGGCACCAGAGCCGGTACGACGTCCGCACCGGCGAGATGGTCGAGGGGCCGCGCGGCTTCCTCGGCTACCACGGGCCGACGCCGGTCTACACGCAGCTCGTCGCCGCGTTCGGCAAGCTGGCCAGGCTGCGCGTGCGCCGGGCGACCCGCGAGGGGACGGACGTCGTCCTCGACTGAGTTACCGCAGCTCGTTCCAGACGCCCCGCCGCACCGCCTGCTCGTCCGGGTCGGGCACGGGCAGCGAGGCCAGCAGCCGCTGTGTGTACGGGTGCTGCGGGGCACCCAGCACCTCAGCGCCGGTGCCCTCCTCGACCAGCTTGCCCTTGTAGAGGACGGCGATCCGGTCGGCGAGCAGGTCGACGACGGCGAGGTCGTGGCTGATGAACAGCGCCGCGAACCCGAACTCGCGTTGGATCTCGTCGAACAGCTCCAGCACCTTCGCCTGCACCGACACGTCGAGGGCCGACGTCGGCTCGTCCGCGATCAGCAGCTCGGGGTTCAGGGCGAGCGAGCGGGCCAGGCTGGCCCGCTGACGCTGACCGCCGGAGAGCTCGTGGGGGAAGCGGTCGCCGAACGACCGGGGCAGCTGCACCGCCTCGAGCAGCTCGTCGACCCGGGCGCGGGCGGCCCGGGGATCGTCGGCCCGCTTGTGCACGACCAGCGGCTCGGCGACGGCCTCGGCGATGGTCAGCAGCGGGTTGAAGCTAGACGCGGGATCCTGGAAGACGAAGCCGATCCGCTTGCGCACCGGCCGGAACGAGCGCTCCTTCACGCCGTTCATCTCCGAGCCGAGCACCTGCAGCGATCCCCCGCTGACCTTGGTCAGGCCCGCGATGGCCCGGCCGATCGTGGTCTTGCCGCTGCCGCTCTCGCCCACCAGGCCGAGCACCTCGCCGGGCCGGATCGAGAAGCTGACGCCGTCGACGGCCACGAAGTCCGGCTGCCGCAGCCGGCCGGGGTAGACGATCCGCAGATCGGTGGCGGTGACGACGGGCGGCGCCGTCTGCCAGCCCTCGGGCCGCGCCGCGGCGCGCTCCCGCGTGCGGGCGGTGCCCTGCCCGAGCCGCGGGACCGCGGCCAGCAACTGCTGGGTGTAGGGGTCCTGGGGCGCCGAGAACAGGGTGCGGACGTCGGCCTCCTCGACGATCCGCCCCTGGTACATGACCGCGACGCGGTCGGCGAGGTCGGCGACCACACCCATGTTGTGGGTGATCAGCACGATCGCGGTGCCGAACTCGTCGCGGCAGCGACGCAGCAGGTCGAGGATCTCGGCCTGCACCGTCACGTCGAGGGCGGTGGTGGGCTCGTCGGCGATGATCACGCCGGGGTCGAGCACCAGGGCCTGCGCGATGACGATGCGCTGCTTCTGGCCGCCGGAGAACTGGTGCGGGTAGTGGTCGACGCGATGCTCGGGGTCGGGGATGCCGACCCGGCGGAGGACGTCGATCGCCTTGGCGCGGGCCTCCTTGCGGCTGTACTTGCCGTGCGCGCGCAGGCCCTCGGCGATCTGCCAGCCGACCGGGAACACCGGGTTGAGGGCGGTCGACGGCTCCTGGAACACCATGGCGGCGTCCCGTCCGCGTACCTCACCGAGGCGCGCCCCGGTCAGCGTGACGACGTCGTGGGTGCTGCCGCCGTCCTTGCTGGTGAGCAGCACGGCGCCGCGGGTCGTCGCCGTCTCCGGGAGCAGTCCCAGGATGCTGCGCGCGGTGACGGTCTTGCCGCTGCCGCTCTCCCCGACGATCGCCAGCACCTCGCCGGCGTCGACCGACAGGCTGACGTCCCGGACCGCGGCGACCGTGCCCGCGTCGGTCGCGAAGCTGACCGACAGCCGGTCGATGTCGACGACGTCGCTCACTGCTTCCACTCCCCTTCGGAGGGCCCTTCCAGGCCGTCGAGCCCGGCGGGGCCGGCGCCGAGCGGCCCGCCCGGGACGACGGACACGTCGACGGCGTCCGGCGGCACGTCGGCGCCCCGGCGGCGGGTGCGCAGCCGCGGGTCGGCCAGGTCGTTGAGGCTCTCGCCGACCAGTGTCAGGCCGAGCACCACGAGCACGATGGCGAGGCCGGGGAACAACGACGTCCACCAGATGCCGCTCGTGACGTCGGACAGCGACTTGCCGAGGTCGAAGCCCCACTCGGCGGCCGACGTCGGCTCGATGCCGAAGCCGAGGAAGCCGAGCGCGGCCAGCGTCGAGACGGCCTCGGAGGCGTTCAGGGTGAGGATCAGCGGCAGCGTCCGCGTGGAGTTGCGCAGCACGTGCCGGGTCATGATCCGCCAGTGGCCGGCGCCGATGACCTTCGCCGACTCGACGAACGCCTCGGCCTTGATCCGCACCACTTCCGCACGCACCACCCGGAAGTACTGCGGCACGTAGATGACGGTGATCGAGATGGCCGCGGCCATGATGCCGCCCCACAGGCTCGACTGGCCGCCGCTGATCACGATCGCCATGACGATCGCGAGCAGCAGCGACGGGAAGGCGTAGATCGCGTCGCAGATGACGACGAGCACGCGGTCCAGCCATCCACCGAAGTAGCCGGAGAGCAGCCCGAGCAGCACGCCGAGGAAGATCGAGAGCAGAACGGCGATGACGATGACGTACAGCGCGGTGCGGGACCCCCAGATCACCCGCGACAGCACGTCGTAGCCGCCGACGGTCGTGCCCAGCAGGTGCTCCGACGACGGCGGCTGCTGCGCGCCGAACGGGCCGGACGGGTCGCGCAGCTGGTTGAACTCGTAGGGCGCCAGCAGCGGGGCGAGGATCGCGGTGAGCACGAAGATGCCGCTGAGCACCAGGCCCGCGACGAGCATGCCGCGCTGCAGGCCGACGCTCTGGTGCAGCTGGCGGATCAGCGGCAGGCTGCGCCAGCCGCGGCGCCGGCCGGCGACGGCGGCCGCGGCACCCGGAGGTGTGGCGTCCGGTGGTGTGGCGACGGTGGCCATCAGTACCTCACCCGGGGGTCGATCAGCGCGGCGATCACGTCGACGATGAAGTTGGTGACCGCCACGATCACCGCCAGCAGGACCACGATGCCCTGGACGGCGACGAAGTCGCGGGCCTTCAGGTACTCGGTGAGCTGGAAGCCCAGCCCCTTCCACTCGAAGGTCGTCTCGGTGAGCACCGCCCCGCTGAGCAGCAGCGCGATCTGCAGGCCGATCACCGTGATGATGGGGATGAGCGCCGGCCGGTACGCGTGCTTCTTCAGCAGCCGTCGTTCGGGGACGCCGCGGGAGCGCGCCGCCTCGACGTAGCCCATGCCCAGGGTGCCGATCACGTTGGTGCGCACCAGGCGCAGGAAGATGCCCGCGGTCAGCAGGCCGAGCGCGATGGCCGGCAGGATCGCGTGCTGGAGGACGTCGGAGATCACTTCCGGATCGCCCAGTTTGATGGCGTCGATCAGGAAGATGCCGGTCGCGCCGTCCATGCTCTCCAGCTGGATCTCCGCGCCGGTCGAGGCGCGGCCGGCGACCGGCAGCCAGCCCAGCTGGATCGCGAAGATCAGCTTGAGCAGCAGGCCGAAGAAGAAGACCGGGGTGGCGTAGCAGAGGATCGCGAACACCCGCAGCGTCGCGTCGCTCCACTTGTCCCGGAAGTAGGCCGCCAGCCGGCCCAGCGGGATGCCGACCACGAAGGCCACCAGCAGTGCGTAGAAGGCGAGCTCCAGGGTGGCCGCGCCGTAGGTGGTCAGCACCTCGGTCACCGGGCGGTTGTCGCTGATCGTCGTCCCGAAGTCGCCGGTGAAGACGTTGCCCAGGTACTCCCAGTACTGGGTGAGGATCGGCCGGTCGTAGCCGGCGGCGTGCACCCGCTCGGCCAGTTGCTCACCGGTCAGCCGGCCCCCGAGCGCCGCCGTGATCGGGTCACCGGTGGAGCGCATCAGGATGAAGACGGTCGTCACCAGGATGAACACCGTGGGGAAGATCAGCAGGAAGCGGATCAGGAGATAACTGCCCAGGCCTCCCCCGCCACCGCGTCGCTTGACCGACGCCGACGGGGCGGCGTCGGGAGCTGCACCGCTGCCGGTGAGCTCGGTCGTGGTCGTGGTCATCTCTCCACCTGTGGTCGGACGGGCTAGGCGGGCCGTGACAGACCGGACCCCGGGTGACCCGCACGGAGCGGGTCACCCGGGGCCGCGTGCCTCAGCCTCTCAGCCGGGGCGTGATCCGTGTGCGGATCAGCCCTTGCTGAGGGCGGCGTAGCGGAACTTGAACGAGGCGTCGAGGGTGTCCTGGGCGCCGTTCACGTCCGATCCGACCACAGCGACCTGGGCACCCTGCAGGTAGGGCACCGTCGACAGGTCGGCGGACTCCAGGTCCTGGATCTGCTCGATCAGCTTGGTGCGGGCACTCGCGTCCGGGGTGCTCGCCTGCTGGAGGATCAGGTCGTTGACCTGCTGGTTGGAGTAGTGGTTGCTCAGGAAGTTCTTCGTGAGGAAGAACGGCGTGAGGTAGTTGTCCGCGTCCGAGTAGTCCGGGAACCAGCCGAGCTGGTAGGCCGGGTACGCATCGGCGGTGCGCTGCTTGGAGTACTGCACCCACTCGGTGGTCTGCAGGTCGACCTTGAACAGGCCGCTGGACTCCAGCTGGTCCTTGATCAGCGCGTACTCGTCACCCGACGACGGGCCGTAGTGGTCGTTGGAGTACTGCAGGCTCAGCGTGATCGGCGTCTGCACGCCGGCCGCCTGCAGCGCCGCCTTCGCCTTCTCGACGTCGGGGCCACCCTTGCCGTCGCCGTACTTGTCCTTCAGCGGCTCGATGGCGCCGGTGAGGCCCTTCGGCACGAAGGAGTAGAGCGGCGTGTAGGTGCCCTTGTAGACCTGGTCGGCGATCTCCTTGCGGTCGATCAGGTCGGCCACCGCCTGGCGGACGGCGAGCGCCTTGGCCGGGTCGGCCTCGGGGGTCTTGGCGCCGTAGGGCTGGGTGTCGAAGTTGAAGACGATGTAGCGGATCTCGCCGCCGGGGCCGTCGACGACCTTGACCTTGTCGTTGCCGCGCAGGTCCTCGATGTCGGTGGCCGAGAGGCTGCGGAAGGCGACGTCGATGTCACCCTTCTGCACGTCCAGCTTCAGGTTCGACGAGTCGGCGTAGTACTTGACGTTGACCGTCCCGGTCTTCGCCTTGCCGAGCAGGCCCTTGTAGTCCGGGTAGGCCTTGTAGGAGACCAGGCTGTTGAGCTTGTAGCTCGTGATCGTGTACTGGCCGTGGAAGGCCTTGGCCTTGACGATCTCGTCGTCCGGCGTGACCTTGTCGGGCGAGAAGACGTCCTCGTCCACGATGGGGCCGGCCGGGCTGGACAGGATCTGCGGGAAGATCTGGTCGTTCTCCGACTTCAGGTGGAACACCACCGTGGTGTCGTCGGGCGCGTCGGTGCTCTCGAGGTTGTAGAGCAGCGACGACGGGCCGTTCTCGTCGGCGATCTTCAGCTGACGGTCGAACGAGAACTTGACGTCGGAGGACGTCAGGTCGTGGCCGTTGGCCCACTTCAGGCCCGACTTCAGCTTGACCGTGTACTCGGTCGGCGACGTGAACTTGGCCGACTCGGCGATGTCCGGCTCGACGTCCGGGCTGCCGTACGGGGTGTTCATGAGGAACGGGAACACCTGGTTCATGACGGCGAACGAGCCGTTGTCGTAGGAACCCGCAGGGTCGAGCGTGGTGACCTTGTCCGTGGTGCCGATGGTCAGCGTGCCACCACCACCGCTGGAGGAGCCGCTGTTGTCGTTCTTGCTGCCGCCGCACGCGGTCAGCACCAGAGCCGTGGCCGCAACGCCCGCCGTGACGACCACGCGCCGACGGCTGCTCGAACCGGATCTCATCCGTTACCTCGTCTTCAGACGGCGGCTCGCGGGCACGGGAAGATGCGCCATCGCGGCCGCCGGGCCAATGGAGGAAACAGGTCTAACACGGTCTTTCAGCAGTAAGAAGTTCGGCGGAAGCACTGTTACCGCCTCGTGACTGCGCGCAGCTCCGACGGCAGATCCGGTTCCGCCACCCCCGCTCGCCGCGCGCTGATGATCAGGGTCGCTGATCGACAGGGGATCTACCTCACGGTCGACGGCGAGGGAGGACCCCGAACCGTGGGGGAGGACGGCGGTCGGGGCCGCGCCCTCAGGCGTCGATGCGGCGGCGGCCCTCGAACGCCCGGCCGAGCGTCACCTCGTCGGCGTACTCGAGATCGCCGCCCACGGGCAGCCCGCTGGCCAGCCGCGAGACGGCCAGCCCCATCGGCGACACCAGCCGCGCGAGGTAGGCCGCGGTCGCCTCGCCCTCGAGGTTGGGGTCGGTGGCGATGATCAGCTCGGTGACGGCGCCGTTCATCAGCCGCGTCATGAGCTCCTTGACCCGCAGGTCGTCGGGTCCCACGCCGTCGATCGGGCTGATGGCGCCGCCCAGCACGTGGTACCGGCCGCGGAACTCACGGGTGCGCTCGATGGCGACGACGTCCTTGGGCTCCTCGACGACGCACAGGACGTCGTCGACCCGGCGCGGGTCGCGGCAGATCTTGCACTGCTCGGCCTCCGCGACGTTGTAGCAGGTGACGCAGAAGCGGACCTCCCGCTGCACCCGGGTGAGCGCGGCGACGAGCCGGGTGACGTCGGCGGACTCGGCGGCCAGCAGGTGGAAGGCGATCCGCTGGGCGCTCTTGGGCCCGACGCCGGGGAGCCGGCCAAGCTCGTCGATCAGGTCCTGGACGGCGCCCTCGTACACGGTGTTCCTCTTCGGTGTCGGGCGGTCAGAAGCCGGGAAGGCCCAGGCCGCCGCCACCGAGGCCGCCGGCGAGCGGGCCCATCGTGGTCGCGGCGAGGTCGTCGGCCGCGCGCTTGGCGTCACGGACGGCGGCGACCACGAGGTCCTGCAGGGTCTCGAGGTCGTCGGGGTCGACGGCGTCAGGCGCGATCGTGAGCGAGACGAGGTCGCCGCTGCCGGTCATCGTGGCCGTGACCAGGTTGCCGCCGGCCGAGCCGGTGACCTCGCGCTGGGCGAGCTCCTGCTGCGCGGCGACCAGCTGCTGCTGCATCTGCTGCGCCTGCTTCATGAGCTGGGAGAGGTCGGGCTGGCCACCGGGGAACATGCCATGAGGGTAGGCCGCCGACCCGACGGTCCGTGCCACCCTGGACCCGTGCGGTGGCTGCAGGCGGCGACGGCGGCCCTCCTGGTGACCCTCGCCGGCTGCACCGCCACACCTCCCGCCCCGCCGGCCGCACGAGCAACGCCGAGCGCCGGCGCCTCCGCGGTCCCTCCGCCGCCCGCATCCGCATCGCCCTCGCCCGCGCCGGCACCGGCACCGGCGCCGCCGCCTGCACCCGCCCTGGTCGTGGTCCTCGATCCGGGTCACAACGGCGGGAACGCGGCCCACCCGGACGTCATCAACGCCCTGGTGCCCGACGGCGACGGCGGGACGAAGCCCTGCAACACGACGGGCACCGCGACGGACGCCGGATATCCCGAGCACGCCTTCACCTGGGACGTCGCCCTGCGCATGCGCGACCAGCTCACGGCGGCCGGGGTGGAGGTCGTGCTGACCCGCCAGGACGACGCCGGCGTCGGGCCGTGCGTGGACGTGCGGGGGCAGCTGGCGGGGCAGGTGGGCGCGGCGGCGTTCGTCGGCATCCACGGGGACGGCGCGGCGGCGGGCGGGCGCGGCTTCCACGTGATCACGTCGTCCCTGGCGCCGGCCGGGCCCGCCGTGGCCGCCGGCAGTTCGGCGCTGGCGGCCGCGGTGCGGGACGCGATGACCGCCGTGGAGCCGGTGAGCAACTACACGGGCAGCGACGGGCTCGACCCGCGGCGCGACCTCGCGGGGCTGAACCTCAACGCGGTGCCGGCGGTCTACGTCGAGTGCGGAAACATGCGCAACGCCGCCGACGCCGCGCTGATGTCGGGCGCGGCCGGTCGCCAGGCGATCGCCGCCCAGCTCACGGCGGCCGTTCTGCACTTCCTGGGGCGCTAGCCGAAGCGGCAGTTAGTGCACTAACCGTCGACCGGGTGGGCGCCGAGCTGGGCGCGCAGCAGCGACAACGCCGCCTGCTCCTGGTCGACCACCGGCTCGGGCTCCTTGTCGCCACCGGTCTCCGCGGCCCGCTCGGCCATGAGCTCGTCGGCCTCGGCCGTCTCGGCTGCCCGGGCGGCCGCGCGGGCCTGCTCGGGCGCCACCGCGACGCCGGCGGCCGCGGCCGCACCCTCGACGACCGCGTCCACCCGCCAGCGCACGCCCAGCAGCTCGTTGAGCGCCTCGCGGATGACGTCCTTGTTCAGGTCGTCGCCGAGCCGTCTCGCCAGGGCGGGGGACGACGTCGCCAGCGTGAGCACGCCGTTGTGCAGCTGGTGCACCTGCGCGTTCTTGAGCAGCGCCTCGGTCGTGCGCTTGTGCCGCTTCACCACGGCGAGCAGCTCCGGCCACACCCGGCGGACGTCGCTGGTGGTCAGGTCGCCGTCGGCCGGGGGCTCGGGGTTCGCCGAGACGACCGGGGTCGGCTCGCCGCCGCGCGGCACGGGTGAGGACTCGGCTGCCGCCCGCGGCAGCGCTGCCGGGGTGCCGGCCGTCTCCGTGCGGGCCGCCGCGGCGCTCGCCGCCCCCGGGCTGGGCGCGTGCGGATAGTCCTCGTCGTCCGTCGGCTCGGGCGGGAGCGGGATGTCCGGCTCGCTCGACGCGGGACGGGCCGGTGCCGGCGCGCGGCTCTTGCCCGACCCCGGCTGCACGGTCTCCGGCCAGTCGTCGGCGGCCGGCGCAGGGGTGGGCGCGGGGCGGGCGGGGGGCTTCGGCGGCTCCGCGCGCTGCCGCGAGGGGCGGACGTACTCCTTGCGCGGCCCGGCGTCGGGCGCGGGCGCAGGTGCGGGCGCCGGTTCGGCCTGGGCCGGCGCCGGGCGGGGCGCCTCGCGAACGGGGGCCTCGGCGACCGGACGGCCCGCCGTCTCCCCGGCGATCGACATCCGGCGCTCGAGGCGTTCCAGCCGCTGCAGCGTCGCGGCCGCCGAGCCGTCGGTGGCCGGCAGCAGCATGCGCGCGCAGACCAGCTCGAGCAGCAGCCGCGGCGCCGTCGTCCCCCGCATCTCGGTGAGGCCGGCATGCACCGTGTCGGCCATCCGCGACAGCGTGGCCGAGCCGAGCGCGGACGCCTGCTGGCTCATCAGGTCGAGCCGGTCGGGCGGGGTGTCGAGCAGGCCGTTGCCGCCGGCGTCGGGCACCGCGTCCAGCACGATCAGGTCGCGCAGCCGGTCGAGCAGGTCGGTGGCGAAGCGGCGCGGGTCGTGGCCGGCCTCCACCACCCGGTCGACGGCGCGGAAGACCGCGGGGGCGTCGTGCGCTGCCAGCGCGTCGACCGTCTCGTCGAGCAGCGCGTCGTCCGTCACCCCCAGCAGCCCGACGGCGGTCTTGTAGGTGACGCCCTCGGGCCCCGCGCCGGCCAGCAGCTGGTCGAGGATCGACAGCGAGTCGCGGACCGAACCACCGCCCGCGCGGACGACCAGCGGGAAGACGGTCGGCTCCACCGTGACGCCCTCGGCCGCGCAGGTCTTCTCCAGCAGGCCGCGCAGCGTCGTGGGGGGCACCAGCCGGAACGGGTAGTGGTGGGTGCGCGAGCGGATGGTCGGCAGGACCTTGTCCGGCTCCGTGGTCGCGAAGACGAACACGAGGAACTCCGGCGGCTCCTCGACCACCTTCAGCAGGGCGTTGAAGCCCTGCGTGGTGACCATGTGCGCCTCGTCGACGATGTAGACCTTGTAGCGGCTGTTCACCGGGGCGAAGAAGGCACGTTCCCGCAGGTCACGGGCGTCGTCGACGCCGCCGTGGCTGGCCGCGTCGATCTCCATGACGTCGAGCGAGCCGGGACCGTCGGGCGCCAGCGCGATGCACGACTCGCAGACACCGCAGGGCGTCGACGTCGGGCCCTGCGCGCAGTTCAGCGAGCGGGCCAGGATGCGTGCCGACGACGTCTTGCCGCAGCCGCGCGGCCCGCTGAACAGGTACGCGTGGTTGATCCGGCCGCCGTCGACCGCGTTCATCAGCGGCGCGGTGACGTGCTCCTGCCCGACGACCTCGGCGAAGGTCGCCGGCCGGTACTTGCGGTAGAGCGCCAGAGCCACGCCGCGAGGTTACGTGGCGGCACCGACGGTCCGGAATCTGCGCCGCCGACCAGCGCGACTGTGCGCGGAGTGACCTCATCCGTTGGACGTGGCGTTGATACGTGCACAGTCCCGGCCTCAAGTCGGACCGGGAACGCGCCGACACACAGAACATGGGCCACGACGAGACTGCGGTGATCGACGAGCGGACGACGGCGGAGCCGACGCCCCCGCAGACCGGACGTCGCAGGCGGCTGGCCGTGGCCGCCGCGGCCGCCGTCGTGGCCGTCGGAGCCGTCGGAGCCGTCGGAGCCGTCGCGTGGAGCACCGCCGACGGGAACTCCGCCACCGCGGACCACTCGGACGCGACGACCGGCCCGTCGCGTGGATCGGCAGCGGCGTCCTCGGACGCCGCCCCCACTGCGTCCACGGTGCCGCCGGAGACCGAGACGTCCCACGGTGGCGCGAGCGCGGGCGCCACCCCGCCCGCCGCTGCCGCCGCTCCGAGCACCGCGCAGCCTGCGCCGCTGCCCGCCGGCTGGGAGGCCCGCACGTTCCAGGGCGTCACCTTCGCCGTCCCGCCGGGCGCGCAGGCCGCCGACGTCCAGGACCCGGGCAACGCCGACGCGCCGGCCAGCTTCGTCTGGACGGGCCCCGACCTGGGGAACGGCACCAACGCCCAGATCTCGGTGCGGATCTTTCCGGCCGACCAGGCTCCGACGCTGGGCTCCGAGTACCAGCCGATCACCGTGCCCGGCGCCGACCAGGGGCACATGCGCACGGGAGACATCGACAGCCAGCCGCCGATGACCGCCGTCGACGTGCACATCCTGGCGGGCGGGAAGTTCGTCAACGTCGCCGGCATGTTCGCCAGCGGCCCCGCCGGTCAGCAGATGGTCCGCGACCTGGTCGCGTCGCTGCGCATGGGCTGACCCGGGAAAAGAAAAGGACCCCCCGCGCACCCGCCAGAGCCCGCTTATCCTTGCTGCCTTCCGGCCCTGGGGAGGTTCACAGGATGACGCCACACGAGGGGTCTGGACGCCACTCTAGTGGAAAGCCGCACCACCCCGGGCACCCCGGGCCCTATGCGCGGCGGCTCCGCGGGTCCGGCGGCGACAGGGTGGCGCGCACCGCCGCGTGGAGCCCGGCCGTCGACGGATCGGGCGAGACCGCGATCGCGCCGCGCGCCGACGCGTAGCGGGCTCGCGTCCCCTCGCCGAGGCCGGGGAGCTCGGACCGCAGGTCGAGGAGGTCGGCGGCGAGCAGCAGTTCGATCGTGAGGATGTCGGCGAGCGCGTCGAGCGCCTCGTCGGCCTTGCGGACGCTGAGCGGCGCAGCCGTGGCGTGGTCTTCCACGCCCTGGTCCAGGACGCCGACGTCGAGGCTGACCGGCGACGCCAGCTGCCGCAGCTCCCCGTAGGCGGCCGCGGCCGGATAGCGCAGGTGCATCCCCGGCAGATCCGGCGGCGGGCTGCCGGGCGAGGGCGGGCCGCCGGCCGACATCGCCGCGAAGAACGCCGTCCAGAGGTGCCCGAGCCGGCGGTCGCTCAGCTGGCCGACGTGGGCGATCGCCACCCGCAGCGCGTCGAACGCGACGGCCATCAGGATCGGATGGAAGTTGCCGTTGGAGACCAGGGTGCCGTCGGACGGCGACACCAGCGGGTTGTCCGCCTGGGCGTTCAGCTCGGTCTCCACGGCGCGCTGGGCCCAGGCGACGACGTCCCGGAACGCCCCGTGCACCTGCGGGACGACGCGGAACGAGAGCGGGTCCTGCACCGACGCCGGGGCCCCGGTGTCCCACAGGTAGCTGCCCGCCAGCGCGGCCCGCAGCTGCCGGCACGACTCGACCAGACCCGGGAACTGCTTGCCCTCGGCGACGACCGGAAGCGCCACCGACGGGTTGCCGCGGGTGGCCTCCATCGACAGGGCCGCGACCGTCTCGGCGGCGTCCGCCAGGGCGAGGGCCCGCTCGAGGACCAGGGCCCCCTGGCCGACCGACACCCCGTTCGCCGACACCAGGGCCAGCCCGTCCTTCGCCTGCAGCACCAGGGGCTCGATCCCGGCCCGGGCGAGGGCCTCCCCGCCGTCGAGCGCCTCGCCGCCGTACTCCGCGCGCCCGTCGCCGATCGCGACCTGCGCGATCAACGCCATGGCGCCGATGTCGGCGGCGCCCACGGACGACGTCCGCGGCAGCAGCGGGTGGACGCCGGCGTTGAGCAGGGCGGTGAGGGAGTCGGCGACGGCCGGGCTCACACCGGAGCCGCCGCGGGTCAGGCCGACGAGCCGCACCGCCATGGCCGCGCGCGTCACCTCGGTCGGCAGCAGCGGACCGAAGCCGCCGGAGTGCGTCGCCACGATCATGTACTGCTGGCCGATCAGGGCCTCGTCGGGCACCCGCACGTCCTTGCTGTGCCCGACGCCGGTCGTCAGCCCGTAGACCGCCCGGCCGGAGGCCAGCACGCCGTCGACGACCCGTCGTCCGGCCGCGATCCGTTCCCGAGCGGCGTCGCTCAGCGCCACGGGCGCGCCCCGGGCGACCGCCAGCAGGTCAGCGAGGGGTACGGGTTCAACGTCGATCTGGACGGCGTCCATGGGCGGATCGTCGTCCTCAGCTGCGGAGGATGGGAGATTCGAACTCCCGAGGGTTTTATCCCAACCCGCTTTCCAAGCGAGCGCCATAGGCCACTAGGCGAATCCTCCAGGTGCAGGAGCGATCGTACCGGGCGGCCCAGAGGCGCCGGGCCGGCGGTGGTGGGGCATCCTTCCCGCAGGCGGTTGATCTTCGGGTCGCCGGGGAAGTGCCCGTAGCGGAACGATCAGGGAGGAGGCAGGACATGAGCGAACCGAGCGAGGTGCGAGCCGAAGTGGTGGCGGCCATCGTCGAGGTGCTCAAGGGCGGAGACCCCGCGGGCCTGCCTCCGGGTGCGACATCCGCGGAGAAGGCAGCCGCGAAGGACGCCTACCTGTCGGACTTCCTGGCCGAGCGCGGCAAGCGCGACCGTCAGTCGCAGGCCTGGGAGCTGCTCCTGACCCGGTCCTACGACGAGGCACCCAGCTGGAAGCAGATATTCGACGATCTCGACCCGTCGGTGCACGAGGAACTCGGCAGCCTCTACGACGCTCTGCCGGCCGGCGCCCAGGAGGAGTACGTGCGCCGCTTCGGGGTCCCCTCCGGCGTCTGATCCCGCGACCCCCACCCATGACCCGTCCTGTCACCGCTCCCGGCCGCCTGGTCGCGGGGCGCTACCGCCTGCAGTCGCAGATCGGCGGGGGCGGCATGGGGGCGGTCTGGCTTGCCCAGGACGAGCTGCTCGGCCGTCGCGTAGCGGTCAAGCAGGTGCTCACGGCGGTCGGCGTCAGCGAGGCGGACGCCGACCAGCAGCGCCAGCGCGCGCTCCGGGAGGGGCGGATCGCGGCCCGGCTGAGCCATCCGCACGCCATCAGCGTCTACGACGTCGCCCTGGAGCACGGCCAGCCGTGGCTGGTCATGGAATACCTGCCGTCCCGGAGCCTCGCGGAGGTGCTCAGCGAGGACGGCGTCCTGCGGGTCGACCAGGCCGCGCAGATCGGCGCCCAGGTGGCCGACGCCCTGGCCGCCACCCACGCCGCCGGGATCGTGCACCGCGACGTGAAGCCTGCCAACATCCTGATCGGCGAGGGCGGCGCCGTCGAAGGCCTGGTGAAGATCACCGACTTCGGCATCTCGCACGCCAGCGGCGACGTCACCCTGACCCAGACCGGCCAGATCACCGGGACGCCGGCCTTCCTGGCGCCCGAGGTGGCCCAGGGCAACCCGATGACGGAGGCCAGCGACGTCTTCTCCCTCGGCGCGACGCTGTACACGTGCCTCGAGGGCACGCCGCCGTTCGGTATGGAGGACAACGCGCTCGGCATGCTGCACCGGGTCGCCGGCGGGCAGGTCGTGCCGCCCCACCGGTCGGGGGCGCTCACCCAGCCGCTGCAGAAGATCCTTGCCGCCGATCCCGCCGACCGCCCCACCATGCCGCAGGTCCGGGACGAGCTCGCGAAGCTCGCCGCCGGACGCGACGGCGACACGACGACGATCCTGCTGGCGCGCACCGACCTGGGTTCGGGCGCACCCGGCCGGGTCCGGACGACGACGTTCCCGGCCCAGGCGGCTGCGGCCGCCGCCACGCCTGGTCCGCCGGTCGCCGCGTCTGCTCCGCCGGTCGCCGCGCCTGCTCCACCGGCCGCCGCGCCGCCGCCTTCGCCCGTGGCGCGGCCCCGCGTCCAGCCGACGCCTCGTGAGCCGGGCCGGCGGCGCGGCCGCGGGCCGTGGGTGGCCGCGGCTCTCGTCGTGCTGGTGCTGGGCGGGCTGATCGCACTGTGGGTGACGGACCCGTTCGCCGACAACAGCTCCGACGCCTCGGGCTCCTCGACGGCCGGCACGTCGGCGTCGCAGCCGGCCACCGAGTCGGCCGCCGAGTCGAGCGCCCCGGCCGCCACCAGTGCTGCCGAGTCCTCCGCCCCGGCCCCCACCACGCAGGCTGCCACCGCCGGAGCCGTGCGCGCCCAGGACGTGGACAAGGCCGTCAAGGACTTCTTCACGAACATCCCCGGCAACCTCCAGGCGGCCTACCAGCTGACCAGTCCCGCGTTCCAGAGCGCACACTCCTACGCGAACTTCTCCGGGTTCTGGAGCGAGTTCAAGGACGTGAAGGTCAGCAACATCCAGAGCGCGGACGGATCGATGGAGCCGACGCTCGACATCCTGTACGTCTTCAAGGACGGCCGTCAGCAGACCGAGCACCACGTGCTGAGGTTCAGCCAGGGCGATGGCGGCCGGCTCCTGCTCGACTCCGACAACCAGGCGTAGGGCTTTCGCGCCGCCCCATCGGCCGCCGGCACGAGGACCAGCCGTAGGCAGTCCGACCGATCTGGTCCGGACGCAGACGGCGGCGTCCGCCAGGTCGTTGACCTGCACGGACGCCGCCGTCCCACGTGGCGGTGGCGGTGGGATTTGAACCCACGGAGGGGGTTGCCCTCACACGCTTTCGAGGCGTGCTCCTTCGGCCGCTCGGACACGCCACCGCCGCAGAGACTACAGGCCCCGCTGAGCGCGGAAGAACGCGCGTAGCAGCGTGGCGGACTCGTCGGCCAGAACCCCGCCCGTCACCTCGGGCCGGTGGTTGAGCCGGCGGTCGCGGACGACGTCCCACAGCGACCCTGCCGCGCCTGCCTTCGGGTCGTCGGCGCCGTAGACCACCCGCGCCACGCGGGACAGCACGCTCGCCCCGGCGCACATCGTGCACGGCTCCAGCGTCACCACGAGCGAGCAGCCGGTCAGCCGCCAGCCGTCGCCGAAGAGCTGCGCGGCGGCCCGCAGCGCGAGCACCTCGGCGTGCGCCGTCGGGTCGCCGCGCTTCTCCCGCTCGTTGGCGGCCTCGGCGAGCAGGGCGCCGTCCGGGCCGAGGACGACGGCGCCGATCGGGGTGTCGCCCCACTCCGGCGCGGCGGCCGCCAGCTCGAGCGCCCGCCCCATCGCCTCCTCGGGCGTCATCGGTGTTCTCGGCACAGTTGGGCTCTGCTGACACAGGGGGAGCAGAGCTCAACTGTGCCGGAAGGAGTAGTGGGAGCCTCGCTCATGCGCCGCCGTCCAGCGGGAAGCCGACCAGCGACGACAGCTCGGCCAGCGCCGCGGCGGGTTCGACCACCTTGATGGTCGAGAAGCCCAGTGCGCGGGCCGGCTTGAGGTTGATGCCGAGGTCGTCCAGGTACGCGCAGTCGACAGCCGCGATCCGCCGTCCCACCGCCTCGGAGAGCCGGGCCAGCGCCCGCTCGTAGATCTCCGGCTCGGGCTTGCGCATGCCCTCGACCGACGACTCGACGATCGCGTCGAACAGCTCGAGCAGCTCCCCCAGCCGGCCGCTGCGCTCCATCGGCGCGACGTTGTTCGACAGCAGTCCCAGCGGCAGCCCGGCCGCCCGCAACGAGCGGACCGCGGCGACCATCGCCGGCCGCAGCTCCCCGCGCAGCGCCTCCAGCACCCGCGCGGCGTCGACCCGGTGGCCGGCCGCCGCGGCCTCCGCCTCGAAGGCCGCCGAGAACCCGGCGACGTCGAGCTCGTTGCGCTCGAACCGGGCCCACGCGTTGGTGTGCGGATCGGTCGAGTTGAGCCGCACGATGAGGCCCTCGGGCAGGCCGGCCTCCCGCTCGTAGGCCGTGAACGACCGGATAGGGCTCTCGGTGAGCACGCCGCCGAGGTCGAAGACCACCGCCGAGACCGTCATGGCGCCACCGCCGCGGCCAGCTCGCCGGCGAACCCCAGCCGCGCGGCGATGCGCTCGACCATCTCGTCGGCCCACAGGTCGTCGGCGGTCACGATGCGGTGCAGCTCGTCGCGCGGCAGGCCGTCGTCGGCGAAGATGTCCAGGTCACCGCCGGGCCAGCCCGCCTCGTCTTCGTCGAACGCGCCCTCGGTGTCCACGCCGATGCCGTAGCGCTCGACCACCTCGGCGGCCAGCACCCACTCCAGCATCGTCGCGTCGGAGATCAGCGCCCGCACCATGCCGCCCGGCCCGTGCCGGAGGACGACGAAGTACAACCGCGAGTCGACGACCAGCACGAACGGCGGCGGCCAGCCGTCGGCCCCCGGCTCGCCCAGCGCCCGCTCCAGCACCGGCAGCTCGTCCCCGGCGTCGTCGGCGAGGAGCTCCACCTGCCAGCCGGACGACGGCCGGCTCACCCGCACCGCGAAGCTGGTCCGCTCCGGCGCGCTCATCGCTTGCGCAGCATGGTCAGCCCGTCGGCGAGCGGCAGCAGCACCGTCTCCCAGCGCGGGTCCGCGACGAGGTCGGCGTTCAGCTGCACGACCGCGCGGTCGTCGTCGGTCTCCGGCGCCAGGACCCGGCCGCCGCGCAGCGTGTTGTCCAGCAGTACGACGCCGTTGGTGCGCATCCGCGGGTACAGCTCCGCGACGTAGGCCGGGTAGCCGGTCTTGTCCGCGTCGACGAAGGCCAGGTCGAAGGTCTCCTCGGCCGGCAGGCTCCGCAGCGTCGGCAGCGCGTCGCCCAGGCGCAGCTCGATCCGGTCGCCGAGCCCCGCGCGCTCCCAGTACCGGTGCGCGACCGCCGTCCACTCGGCATTGCGGTCGAGGCACAGCAGCGAGCCGTCGGCGCGCAGGCCGCGGGCGATGCAGAGCGCGGAGAACCCGGTGAACGTGCCGATCTCGATCGCCGTCCGGACACGGAGCGCGCGGGTGAGCGACTGCATGAACGCGCCCTGCTCGGCCGCGATCTGGAAGGTCGCCGGCGCCTCCCCCCGTCCGGCCAGCGCGGCGGTCTCGGCCAGCAGGTCGGCCACGAGCGCGTCCGGAGGTTCGGAACCGGCGCGAACGTAGTCGGAGAGTTCCTGGGTGAGGAGGAACGACCGGGGCGTCATAGGGTCCGATCATGGCGGACCCGCGCGACGACGTCCCAGCCGAGCTGTTCGCGCGGCTGGCGGCCGACCCGCTGGCCGCCCACCTGGGCATCGCGCTCACCGACGTCCGCCCCGGGTACGCCCGAGCCACGATGACCGTCGCGCCCAGCCACCTGAACGCCGTCGGCACCGCGCACGGCGGCGCGACGATGGCCCTGCTGGACGTCGTCCACGCGGCGGTGAGCAACAGCCACGGCACGGTGGCCGTCGCCCAGGACGTGCACACGGAGTTCTGCGCCCCCGGCCGCCCCGGGGACGTGCTGACGGCGGAGGGCGTCGAGGTGCACCGCACCAACCGGTCGGCGGTCTACCGCATCGAGGCGCGGGCGCAGGACGACCGGCTGGTCGCCACCGCGCTGGCCCGGGTCTTCCGCACCGACCGCCCGTGGGCGCAGGCATGACCGCCTTCCCCGTCGCGACCATGCCCGTCCCGCCGGTCGCCGTCGTCGGGCTGGGCCAGCTGGGCGGGTCGCTCGCCGCCGCCCTGGTCGCCGCCGGCCGCGAGGTCAGCGGATGGGACGTCGACCCGGCCGCCCGTGACGCCGCGGCGGCCCGCGGGGTCGCGATCACGCAGGAGCTGGCGGGGGTCGTCGTCCTCGCCGTCCCGTTGCCGGCGATGGCCCGCGCCCTCGACGGGCTGACCGTCGACGCCGACGCGACGATCACCGATCTCGGCTCGGTCAAGCGGCCGGTCGTCGCCGAGCTCGGGGCCGCCTTCGGCGGGCGCTTCGTCAGCGGGCACCCGATGTGCGGCACGGAGCGCTCCGGCCACACGGCCGTCGACCCGGCGCTGTTCACCGGCGCGCGGTGGGCGCTGTGCGTGGAGCCGGGCACCGAGCTGCCGCGCTGGCTGCGGGTCGCCGAGGTCGCGCTGAGCGCCGGCGCGCACGTCGTGCCGGTCACGGCCGCCGAGCACGACGACGCCGTCGCCGCGATCAGCCACGTCCCGCACCTGCTGGCCGCCGCCCTCGCCGCGGCCGCCGCCGAGGCGGGGCCCCTGGCGCTGGCGCTGGCCGCGGGCAGCTTCCGCGACGGCACCCGCGTGATCGGCAGCGACCCGGCGTTCGTGACCGCGATGGTCGAGGGCAACGCCGTCCCGACCGCCGACGCGCTGGCCCGCGTGCAGGCCCAGCTGGACCGGCCCTGGCCCGAGCTGATCGCCGCCGGGCACGCGGTCGCGACCCGGGCGACCGGGGCCCGCGCCGTCCGCGTGCCGCTGGAGCGCGCCGCCCTGCTGGCGGTGGGCCGTGCCGGTGGCGCGATCACCGGCCGGCAGGCGGCGTTCGTGGAGGGGTGGGTCCCCGAGGTCGGGTAGGGCAGGCTGTGGGGATGGACGAGACCGACATCCTCAGCCGCATCCACGCGCTGGTCGACGAGGAGCACCAGCTCCGCGAGACCAAGGAGCACACCGAGGAGCAACGCGCCCGGATCGGCCGCCTCGAGGCCGACCTGGACCAGTGCTGGGACCTGCTCCGGCAGCGGCGGGCCAAGCGCCAGTACGACGAGAACCCCGACGAGGCGGAGGTCCGGCCGGAGTCGACCGTGGAGGGCTACCTCCAGTAGGCGTGACCGAACGGTCACAGCGCCCATCTACGCTGTCACTGCGGACTCCGGGGGGAACCGCGCCCACCCCCTGAGCTAGCTACAGAGAGCGAACATGGGCCGCCACGCCGATCCCACTGCCACGCCCCGCCGCCCGGCGGCCACCCTCCTGCTCGCCGCCGGTGTCGTCGTCGTCCTGCTGGCCGGTGGGCTGACCTGGCTGCTGGCGGGGTCCGGCCGCGGGTGCGACACGCGCACGACCGTCGCGGTGACCGTGGCGCCCGAGCTCGGCGCGCTCACCGAGCAGCTGCTGGCGAACCCGATCCAGCTGGCCGACAGCGCCTGCGCCGTCGCCCGCGTGACCGCCCAGGAACCGTTGCAGACCGTCGGCGATCTCGGGGCGCTCGACGCCGGCGCGCTGCCCGCGGTCTGGGTGCCAGACTCGTCGCTGTGGGTCGCCCGCGCCGGTGACGCGCCGCTGAAGGCCGCCGGGTCGATGGGCTCCTCGCCGGTGGTCCTCGCCACCAGCCGCGCGGTCGCCGACGCGCTGGGCTGGAGCGCGCAGCCGCCGTCCTGGACCCAGGCGCTCACCACCGGCCGCCCGCTCGCCGTGCCCGACCTGGCCGCGAGCGCCGAGGGCCTGTCCGCCCTGGGCGCGGTGCACTCGTCCCTGGGCGGCGGCCCGGAAGCCGACAACGCGGTCGTCGCCGCGGTGCTCGCCGCGGCGCGGACGACGCCGATCGCGCCCGCCGACGCGCTCGCCGCGGGCGCCGCGGGCGGGGCCGACGCCCCGATCGTGCCGGTGAGCGAGCAGGAGGTGTTCCGCGCCAACTCCGACACCGCGCACCCGTCGCTGATCGCGGTCTATCCCTCCGAGGGCACGCCCTTCCTCGACTACCCGGTGCTCCGCGTGGGCACGGCGGCGGGAGCGGCCAGGACGGCCACCGACGCCGTCGTCCGGGCACTCACCTCCGCCCACGCCCAGACGCAGGTGCGCAAGGCGGGCTTCCGCGGGCCCGACGGCGCGGCGCCCCCGGGCGCGGGCGAGCAGACCGGCGTCCAGAAGGCCGCACCGGTCGCGCTGCGGCTCGACCCGGCGGACGTGCAGGCGCTGTTCGCCCGGCTCTCCAGCCTCGCCAAGCCGTCGCGGCTGCTCGCCGTCTTCGACGTCTCCACCTCGATGAAGGCACCGGTCGGCCCCCGCACCCGCGCCACCCTCGCGCGGGACGCGGCGAAGAGCGCCCTGGGCCTGTTCCCCGACAACTCCGCCATCGGGCTGTGGATCTTCGCGCGCAAGCTGGACGGCGACACCGACTGGACCGAGCTCGTGCCCACCCGGGCACTGGCGGCCGACGCCGGCGGGCGCCCGCAGCGCGACGCCCTCGCCGAGGCGCTGGACTCTCTGCCCCGGCGTCTCTCACCGGGCGGCACGGGGCTGTACGACACCACGCTGGCCGCCGTCCGCGCCGCCCGAGCGAACTACGACCCGACCGCCGTCGACAGCGTCGTCATCGTCACCGACGGCAAGGACGAGGACGACGGCACCATCGGGCTGCCCGCCCTCCTGCAGCAGCTCCGCGCCGAGGTCGACCCCAGCCGGCCGGTGAAGGTCATCGGCATCGCGCTGGGGCCCGACGCCGACATGGACGCCCTGAAGCAGATTGCCACCGCCACCGGCGGCGCCGCGTACTCGGCGGTCGACGAGAACGACCTGCAGACCGTGCTGTTCGACGCGCTGCGGCAGCGAGGCTGAGCGGCGCCTACCAGCGTCCGGTGAGCACGTCGTCGACGGCCCCGGCGAGGTCGTCGGCCCGGTGGGCGGCGGCCGCGACCTCCTGACGCCGGGTCACCGGGGTCGGCACGAGGATGCCGGTCGCGCCGGCGGCCACCGCCGCGTCGGTGTCGGCGGCGACGTCGCCGATCACCACGCACCGCGTCGGGTCCACGCCGAGCTCGGCGCAGGCGACCAGCACCATGCCGGGCGCGGGCTTGCGGCAGGCGCACCCGTCGTCCGGACCGTGGGGGCAGACCTGCACGGTGTCGAACGGCCCGAGCAGGTCGGTCAGCCGGGCGTTGCAGGCCTCGACCTGCGCCCGGGTGATCAGTCCGCGCCCGACCGCCGACTGGTTGGTCACCACGCCCACCCGGACCCCGTGCGCGCGAAGCCGGTCCAGCGCCTCGCGGGCGCCGTCCACCGGCCGGATCCAGTCCGGGTCGCCGTTGTACGGGAAGTCGCGGACGAGTGTGCCGTCGCGATCGAAGAGCACCAGCTCCGGCAGCCGGCTCACGACGCGGCCTCAGGCCCTCCGGATCGTGACGCCGCGGCCGCGCTGCCGGCCGGCCACCGAGACGAGGCCGCCGCTGGCCGCGATCAGGGCCAGCGCGGCCGCGACGAGCGGCACGACGTCTCCCGCGCCGGAGGAGGCCAGCGGGGTCTCGGCGACCGCCACCTGGAGGGCGACGTCCGTCACGATCTCGGACCGGGTGCCGGTCAGGCGCACGGTGGTCGCGCCGGCGCCGGTGCTGTCCGGGATGCGGACGTCGGCGCGGACCGTCCCGTCCGGGCCGGCCGTCGCCGTGGCCAGGACGCGGTCGCTGCCCTGCAGCTGGACGGTGACCAGCTCGCCCGGCAGGAAGCCGCCCGCCTGCACGGTGACCGTGTCGCCGGCGATGACCTGCTGGGGCGCGGGGGTGCCGCCACCGACGGTCGGCGCGATGCCGCCCTGGGTCGGCGTCCCGCTGCCCGTGCCCGGCGCCTCGGTGGTGGCCGCCGTCGTGGGCGTGCTCGAGCCCGCCGAACCGGATGCCGTCGTCGTGCCGGCCGGCTGCGTCGAGGACGGCTCCGCGATCGCGTCGCAGTCCTCCTTGCTGGGGCGCGTGAAGCTGTACTCCTCGAGCTCGTCGACGAAGGTCACGCCGCTGCCGTCCATCGCGGTGAACTCCAGCCGGCCGTCGATCGTCTCGCCGTACGCGACATCGCCGCTGTGCAGGACGACGCTCTGGCCCGGCTGCAGGACGGCCTCGTCCTCGCCGGACGGCGTGCGGGTGGTGGCCAGCCGCACGGCGTAGGGGCTGGTGCCGGCGACGACCTCGACGACCAGACCCCCGGGGCGGCAGCTCGGGCCGTGCGTGACGTGCCCCTCCGGGCGCGACGGATCGTTCGCGGCGGAGGCCGGCGCGGCGGTGGCCAGCGCGAGGCCGAACAGGACGGCGACGAAACCGGTGACGAGTCCGGCGGACGACGCCGCGCGGAAGGTGCTGGGGGTCCCCGCCCGATGCCCGGCGGCGCCCCACGGAGTGGTGCTGATACGTGCTCCCCCATTGCGTTGCTTGTGCGCACTCATGATGCGGGACGTGACGCTTCGTTCCCAGCCCGTGACCGGTGCCCGCTGGCGTGTCGTGCGGCGTGTCGCGAAAAACCCCGGCCCGGGCGGTTGAGATCCCGCTCACTACGGTGACCGCGTGGACGAACCAGGGGCGGGACGACGACGGCAGGACGAGGTCTACCGGGCCGGCGTCTACGGCCACCACCCCCGCGTGCCGACGGCGGTGCGGGCGCTGCAGGCGAAGGCGAAGCAGGCCTTGAACGCGCGGGCGTACTCCTACGTCGCCGGCGGCGCGGGCGACGAGGCCACGCAGCGGGCGAACCGGGCGGCGTTCGACCGGTGGGCCGTCGTCCCCCGCGTGCTGCGGGACGTCAGCTCCCGCGACACCTCGATCGAGCTGTTCGGACGGCGGCTGCCCTCGCCGCTGCTGTTGGCGCCGGTCGGGGCGCTCGAGCTCGTGCACGACGAGGCCGACCTCGCGGTGGCGCGCGCGGCGGCCTCGCTCGGCGTGCCGATGGTGTTCTCCAATCAGGCGTCGGTGTCGATGGAGGAGTGCGCCGCGGCGATGGGGGACGCCCCGCGCTGGTTCCAGCTGTACTGGTCGACGTCCGACGAGCTGGTCGAGAGCCTGGTCGGGCGGGCGGAGGCGGTCGGCTGCGACGCGCTCGTCGTCACCCTCGACACGACGATGCTGGGCTGGCGGCCCCGCGACCTGGACCTCGGCCACCTGCCCTTCGCGCTGGGCAAGGGCATCGCGCAGTACACGTCCGACCCCGTCTTCCGGAAGCTGGTGGAGCAGCGTGCGGCGGCGACGTCCGGCTCGGGCGAGGCCCAGCCGCGGCCGACCCCCGCCGCGGTCAAGGCGCTGGTCGGCATGGCGAAGGCGTGGCCCGGGTCGTTCCGCGACAACCTGCGCTCACCGCTCCCCCGGGCCGCCGTCGAGACGTTCCTCGGCATCTACTCGCGCCCGTCGATCACCTGGGCAGACCTCGCGTGGCTGCGGTCGAGGACGCGGCTGCCGATCCTGCTCAAGGGCGTGCTGCACCCGGACGACGCCCGGCGCGCGCTGGACGAGGGCGTCGACGGCGTCGTCGTCAGCACGCACGGCGGGCGGCAGGTGGACCGCTCGATCGCCGCGCTGGACGCGCTGCCCGACGTCGTGGCCGCGATCGACGAGCGTGCGCCGGTGCTGCTCGACAGCGGCGTCCGCAGTGGCGCCGACGTGTTCACCGCGGTCGCGCTGGGGGCATCCGCGGTGCTGCTCGGGCGGCCGTTCGCGTGGGGGCTGGCGCTGGCCGGCGAGGAGGGCGTGCGGCAGGTGATCTCCGACGTCCTGGGCGAGTTCGACCTGACGCTGGGGCTGACCGGGCACACCGCGGTGCACCAGCTGACGAAGGACGTGCTCCGCCGCGTCGGCTGACCGCCCACGACCCGGCCTGTGACTCGTCGGGGGCGACACTCCGAGGGCGGGTTGACGCCGCCGTGTGTGGTGGGTCACAGTTCTCGCGGGGCGGGAGAGCCGGCAATTGAGTGGCTACCCACTGCTGGGTAGACCGACCAACGCGGCCAGACCGTCAGGCCCGGCCTCCCGCCCCCACAGCTTCCGACGGCGCGCAGGCGGGCCTGCGCGCCGTCGTCCGGCTCAGGTGGCGGCCACCGCCTGGAGGACGTCGACCTTCGCCGCACGCCGCGCCGGAGCGATCGCGGCCAGCACGCCGGCCAGCGCCGCGAACAGCACGTAGAGACCCAGCCGCCCGCCGGGGATCTCGAGGATGCTGAGCCCCTCCCCCGCCAGCCCGCGGGTCAGGGCCGCCCCGAACGCCAGCCCGAGGACGGCGCCCAGCAACGCCCCGAGGACGGCCACGATCACCGCCTCCCAACGGACGACCGCCCGCACCTGCCGGCGGGTCATGCCGACCGCGCGGAGCAGGCCGAGCTCACGGGTGCGCTCGAACACCGAGAGCGCCAGCGTGTTGACGATCCCGAGCAGCGCGATGATCACCGCGAGCGCCAGCAGCATCGTGACGATGGCCAGGAGCTGGTCGATGGTCGCTGCCTGCGCCTCGGTGAAGGACTCCGCGTCGTCGAGCTGGGCCATCGGGTAGTCGGCCGTGACGGCCTCGATCCCGGCCCGCACGTCGGCGAGATCGGCGCCCTCGGCGGCGACGACCATCACGGCCACGTCCAGCGCCGATCCGGTGTTGGCGGTGAGCGTGGGGAGGTCGACGACGTAGTCGCCCCCGATCAGCGCGGTGTTGCCGTAGACGCCGGCCACGGTGAACCGCTGCGCTCCTGTCTGGGCGAACACGATGTCGACCGGGTCCCCGACCGACAGACCCCGCGCCTTGGCCACTGCGTCGGAGACGACGACCGACCCGGCGTGCAGGTCGGCGACGGCTCCGGACTCGACCTTCAGGTTCGCGGCGGTCTCGATGGTGGCCGGGTCGATGCCGGCGACGAAGGCGCCGGCGCCGTCGACCTGCGCGGCGCCGAACCGCATCTCGCTCACGGTGCCGACGCCCTCGACGCCGCGGATCTCCTTCGCCAGCTGCGGCGGGAGCCCCGGCGACGCCTGCCCGGCGGCCTTGAGGATGAAGTCCGCGCGGCTGCTGTCGGCGATCACGTCGGCCACGGACGCCTTCATCGACGACGCGACGACGGTGACCGTCGACACCAGCGCGAGACCGATCATCAGGGCGGTCGCGGTGTTCGCCGTCCGCCGGGGACTGCGCAGCGCGTTCCGCCGGGCGAGCGCGGCCGTCGTCCCGCCGAGCCGGGCCAGCGGCGCACCGAGGACCCGGGTGACGGCGGTGGCGATGAGCGGCGCGAGCGCGAGCACCCCGGCCAGGGTCAGCAGCATCGCGATGCCCGCGAGCGCGAGCCTGCCCTCCGCGGCGATGGCGGCAGCGAGACCGGCTGCACCGAGCAGGGTCAGCAGCCCGCCCGCGATGATCCGGACCCGGCCGACGGGCTTGGCGGGCGCGTCGATCGCCCGCATCGCCGCGACCGGCGCGACCTTGGTGGCCTGCCGGGCCGGGATCAGCGCGGCCAGCACTGTCACCACGACGCCGACGAACAGCGCGGCCACGATGGTGCGCGGCTCCACCTGGAGCGTCGTCGTCGGCACCTCGATCCCGACGGCGGCGAGCGCGGCGCGCAGCCCGGCCGCCACGCCGACGCCGAGCCCCAGCCCGAGGACGGCGGCGACCAGGCCGATGACGAACGACTCGGCGATCACGGAGAACCGCACCTGGCGGCGGGAGGCGCCCACCGCCCGCAGCAGCGCGAGCTCGCGGGTCCGCTGGGCCACGAGGATCGAGAAGGTGTTCCAGATGATCAGCGCCCCGACGAGCAGCGAGATCGCCGCGAAGCCGAGCAGCCCGGTGGTGAAGAAGCCGAGCGCGTCGGCGACGGCCGCGCTGCCCTCGGCCACGACCTCTTCGGAGGTCACCGCCTCCAGGCCGTCGGGCAGCACGGCGGCGACCCGGTCGCGCAGCTGGTCGGTGCCCACTCCGGGCGCGGCCGCTATGTCGATGCTGTCGTAGACCCCGGCCTTGCCCAGGACCTGCTGCGCGGTGGCCAGGTCGAAGGCGGCCATGGTGGCGCCGGCGAGGTTGTCCGCCTCGCCGAAGCCGGCGATGCCGGAGACGGTGAACGTGCGGGGTCCGTCGGCGAACAGGATCGTCACCGGATCGCCGGGGGCGAAGCCGTGCTTCCGGGCCGTGGCCGCGTCGACGGCCACCTCGGCCGGACCGCTCGGCGCGGTCCCGGAGCGCAGGGTGAAGCCTCCGGTGAGGCCGGCCGCGACCTCGTCGCCGTCCGGGAAGTTGGCGCCCAGGGTGGGGGCGCCGCCCGGCTGCACCGGTTCGCCCGACTTGTCCAGGATCAGCGCATAGCCGGTGACGACGCCCGCCGCGGACTCGACGCCGTCGACAGCCCGCACGCGCGCGAGCACGTCCGCGTCGAAGGGCTTCGTGCTGCCCAGCGTGCTGGTGTCGGTGAACGCCGACTCTCCTCGGACGGTGACGTCGGTGCCCTCGGTCAGCCCCTCGTAGAGCTGGTCGAAGGTGGCCGTCATCGTGTCGCCGAGGACGAAGGTGCCGGAGACGAACGCGACGCCCAGGCTGATCGAGATCGCCGTCAGCACGAGGCGCAGCTTGCGGGCCAGCAGGCCCTTGAGGATGACCCGGCGCATCGTCAGCTGCCCAGCCGCTTCATGGCGTCGAGGACCGCCTCGACGGTGGGGGCGGCGAGCTCGTCGACGATCCGGCCGTCGGCCAGGAACACGACCCGGTCGGCGTGCGCGGCCGCGTTCGCGTCGTGGGTGACCATGACGATCGTCTGGCCGAACTCGTCCACGGCCCGGCGCAGGAAGGCGAGCAGGTCGGCGCCGGAGCGCGAGTCCAGCGCCCCGGTGGGCTCGTCGGCGAAGACGATCTCGGGACGGGTGACCAGCGCACGGGCGGCGGCGACGCGCTGCTGCTGGCCGCCGGAGAGCTGGGCGGGCGTGTGGTCGAGCCGGTCCTGCAGGCCGACGGCCCGGACGACGACGTCGAACCACTCGCGGTCTACCGGCTTTCCCGCCAGGTCGAGCGGCAGGGTGATGTTCTCCTCGGCGGTCAGCGTCGGCAGCAGGTTGAACGCCTGGAAGACGAAGCCCATGCGGTCCCGGCGGAGCACCGTGAGCCGCTTGTCCGAGAGACCCCCGAGGGCGTCCCCGCCCAGCCGCACGACACCCGACGTCAGGGTGTCCAGACCGGCCAGGCAGTGCAGCAGCGTGGACTTGCCCGAGCCGGAGGGGCCCATGATCGCGGTGAAACGGCCGCGCTCGAAGGTGACCGAGACGCCGTCGAGCGCGCGGACCTCGGCCTCCCCGGTGCCGTAGGACTTGACCGCGTCGACGGTCTCGGCGGCCGGGGTCTGCCGGGCCACCGGCCCGCTGAGGTCCGGGGTGGTGCTGGGGGCCGTCATGGCTGCTCTCAACTCCTGATCGGCGGAACGGCTCCCGTTCCGGATGCGTCAACTCGGCGTACGTCGTACGGTTTTCCCGTACACCGTACAGACGGCCGCCGACGACCTCGTGACGACACCCGGAACTGGAGGGCGAGGACATGCCCAACCGAGGGACGACGGAGCGCCGGATCGCCGAGGCAGCCCTGGAGCTGGTGGACGCCGAGGGGGTCGAGGGGCTGAGCATGCGCAAGCTCGCCCAGTCCGTCGGCGTCGCTCCGATGTCGCTCTACACGTACTTCCCCGACCGGGACGCCGTCCTCGAGGCCCTCACCCAGCTGGTGCTCGCCGAGATCGAGCTGCCGGAGGGGAATCAGGGGTGGCAGGAGGAGCTCACCGGGATCATGCGATCGGTCCGGCGGGTGGGGCTGCGGCACCCGAACGTCGCACCGCTGATGAACCGCTATCCGCCGCGCACCCTGGACGCGCTCGCCTTCGTGGAGGCCGGCGTCCGCACCTTGCGCACGGCCGGTTTCGACGACCGGAGCACGGCCCGGTGCTACCGCGCGCTGGCCGCCTACTCGATGGGCACGTTCGACGTCGAGCTCGGTCACTACTTCGGCGGGCACCCGGCCGCGCGTCCCCGCACCGACTCCCTGTCCGAGCCGCAGACCGACCGGCACATGCCGAATCTCGCCCGGGTGGCGCCGGCGCTGGCCGACCAGGACGACGAGGCGGAGTTCGAGTACGGGCTGAACCTGCTGCTGACCGGTTTCGCGGCCACGATGGGCGTCAACTGACCCCACGACACCGTCCGCGGCACGAGTGGCGGGCGCCGTGCCGAGCGGGACCTCGAATCACGAAGGGCTGATGAACTGATGAGCAGCGACGCAACGACCGGCGCGGGGCCCGGACGGATCGTCGTCGGCGTGGACGGCTCCCCGTCGTCGGCACGGGCGCTGCGGTGGGCGGTGCAGCAGGCCCGGCTCACCGGCGCGGAGGTGCACGCGATCGCCGCCTGGACCCCGCCGACGGTCTCCGCGTGGAGCCCGGTCATCGCCGAGGAGGTCGACTGGTCGCAGGACTGCGCGGCCGGGCTCGAGCAGTCGATCACGGAGGCGTTGGCCCCGGACGACGCCCCCGCGGTCCAGCGGCACGTGGTGCGGGAGCATCCGGCGCAGGCCCTGATCGACGCGGCCGCCGGCGCGGACCTGCTGGTCGTGGGTTCCCGCGGCCACGGCGGCTTCACCGGGATGCTGCTCGGCTCGGTCAGCCAGCACGTCATCGCGCACGCCGCGTGCCCCGTCGTGGTCGTGCACGAGGGGGCTGCGGCGTCCTCGTGACGCCGTTCTCGTCCGGTCCGGAGACGAATCTGCCGCGCCTCCCCCGTCGGGGCGGCGCGGCAGATCGGTGTCTCAACCAGACGTGCACCCGAAGGGATTCGAACCCCTAACCTTCTGATCCGTAGTCAGATGCTCTATCCGTTGAGCTACGGGTGCCTGTGTTCAGTTGTCGTGCGCGGAGGCTCCGGGATTTGAACCCGGGATGGGGATTAACCCAAACCGCATTAGCAGTGCGGCGCCATAGACCGGACTAGGCGAAGCCTCCCGGGGTCCGAGTCACCTCGTAACCACCGAGGAGAGAGACTACCAGCGGCGCCGAGCGCCCTCCCAGCCCGGGGGCGACCCAGGCCGGGAGGTGCGGCTCAGACCGCGACCGGCTGGCGGCGGTCCGCCGACGGCACGAACGGACGGCGTCCCGGCACGAGCGTGAGGACGACGGCACCTGCCGCACCCAGCGCCGCGAGCGACAGGCTGCCGCTGACCCCGAGGGGGCCCTCGATCAGCGCGCCACCGACGGCCGCCCCTACAGCGGAGGCGCCCACGGTCGTCGTCGACAGCCAGGTGAAGGCCTCGGTGGTCGCGTGCAGCGGCGCCATCGAGCCGACCAGCGTGCTCTGCACGGTGAGGGTCGGCGCGATCGCCGTCCCGCCGAGGAACAGCAGCACGCCGAGCGCCCACGGGCTGGAGATCCAGGCCAGCGGGGCGAGGCCGATCGTCACGCCGAGCAGGAGCAGGCGGTACTGCCGGGGCAGCGACGTGCTGATCACCCGCGCGCCGAACCACAGGCCGCCTGCGGTGGAGCCGAGCGCCCACAGCGCGAGCAGCACGCCGGACAGGCCCGGCGACCCGATGCCGTCGGCGAAGGCCGGGATCGCCACCTCGAGCGCGCCGAAGCCGAGCATCAGTGCGGAGCCGCTGACGAGCAGCCGCGGCATGCCGGGCGCCCGGACGGTGGAGAACAGCCCGCCCCGGTGGCCGACGACGGGCACGTAGGCGCGCGTCGGCGCCGACATCGCGATGCCGAGCGCGCCGGTCACCGCCAGCGCTCCGGCCAATCCCACGGCCAGCGCCGGGTTCACCAGCACGGCCAGCAGCGCCACGAGCGTCGGGCCGACGACGAAGACGAGCTCGGTGGCCGTCGCGTCGAGGGCGTAGGCGGTGCCGCGCACCCGGACGTCGACCCGCGACCACAGCGCTCGCACGGTGCCCGACACCAGCGGCGTCGCCATGCCGGCGGCGCCGGACGCGGCCACGACGGCCCACGTCGGCGCACCCCCGAGGACGACGGCGACGAGCAGCGCGAGCAGCACGGGGTAGAGAGCGGCCTGGCCGAACAGGACGGGGCGCGGGCCGCGCCGGTCGGCGAGCCGGCCGAGCACGGGTGCCATCACCGCGGAGGCGATCCCCAGAACGGCTGAGGCCAGCCCGGCGACCGCGTAGGAACCGGTCTGCTGCTGCACCATGAGCAGCAGCGCCAGCGGAACCATGGCGGAGGGGAGCCGACCGGCGAAGCCGGCCAGGAGGAGCACCGGGGCGGAGGGAAGCCGCCAGACGGTGAGGTACGCACGCACGACTGAACTCGTTTCACTTGCTGAGGAAGGGAATCTGTAGGGGGTCAACGACAGTTAACCCCCTACATAGTCCCGGACGCATCACCCGACGGTAGGGAGTGTTGTGGATTACGACACCTACGGGTCGACCGCGATAGAGCTGGCCATCGAGCTCGCGAACGCCGACCGCACCGATGGGGAGTGGGCGCGGGCCTTCGTGACCTCCCACGCCGACTGGTTCACGCCCGGCACGTCCTTCGAGCTCTCCCCCGGCGAGACGCACAAGGCGGCCACCACCGCCGAGCTGATCCGCGCTGTCGCCGTCGCCGAGACCCAGGACGACGTCATCCGGGGCCTCAACCAACTGCTCGCCCGGGCGCACCCTCGTCCCTACGCGACCGACCACGACGGCGAGCTGCACCTGCACTACGCACGGCCCGACGCCCCGCTGCTCGAGCAGCTGACGACGACGGTCGCGATGGGGCTGTCGCAGGTGGTGATCGAGCACGGCTGGCAGCGGCTGGGCGTCTGCTCGGCCGAGGGCTGCGACAACGTCTACATCGACACCTCGCGCAACGCCAGCCGCCGGTACTGCTCCAACACGTGTGCCAGCCGCTCGACCGTCGCCGCGTACCGCGCCCGCCAGAAGACCTGACCCGCACCGCCCCTGATGATCAGGGTCCCTGATCGAATCGGGTCCTCCCCCGCGGTCGACGGTGGGGTAGGACCCCTAATGATCAGGGACGCTGATCAACATCGGGCTCGGGCGACTAGCGTCCGGATGTGTCCTCACCCCGGCTCTGGGATGCCCGCCTGCACGGGTTCATCAGCCGCCTCCCCCAGTCACCCGCCGACCGCTGGCTGCGCCGCCTCTCCACCGCCGCCAATCACGGCCGCATCTGGCTGGTCCTCGGCGTCCTGCTGAGCCTGCGCAAGGGGCCGACGCGGCGGGGCGCGATCCGCGGGCTGGGCTCGCTGGCGCTGTCCAGCGGGATCGTCAACGTCGTCCTCAAGCGGCTCGCCGGCCGGGTGCGCCCCGACCTGGAGAACCTGCAGTCACACCGCCGGCTGCGCCGCGAACCGGGCAGCCTGTCGTTCCCGAGCGGCCACTCCAGCTCGGCGGCGGCGTTCGTCACCGGCGTGGCCATGGAGAGCCCGCTGGCGGGCGCCGCGCTCGCGCCGGTGGCGCTGGGCGTCGGGTACTCGCGGGTGCACGTCGGCGTCCACTACCCGGGGGACGTCGTCGCCGGGCTCGCCGTCGGCGGCGCGGTCGCGGCGGCCACCCAGCACTGGTGGCGCGTGCGCCCCAAGGACCCGGCCCGGGTGCGGACGGCGCACGAGGCGCCCGCGCTGCCCGAGGGCGAGGGCCTGGTCGTGGCCGTCAACCCGCGGTCGGGCCCCGACGACTACGACCCCGCGGCCGACATCGCCCGCCTCCTCCCGCGCGCCGAGGTGCTGGAGATGAGCGAGGGGGTCGGCGTCGAGGAACTGCTCGGCGAGGCCGCCCGGTCCGGCCGGGCGAAGGCGCTCGGGGTGGCCGGTGGAGACGGCAGCGTCGCGGCCGCGGCGGCGGTCGCCCTCGAGCACGGGCTGCCGCTGGCCGTGATCGCGGCCGGCACGCTGAACCACTTCGCCCGGGACGTGGGCCTGGAGACCCCGCAGGACACGGCGGACGCCGTCGTCGCGGGGCAGGCCGTGCGCGTCGACGTCGCCGAGGTCAACGGGACGCCGTTCCTCAACACCTCCAGCATCGGCGCGTACCCGGAGATGGTGCGCCGCCGCGACCACCTCTCCGCCCGGATGGGCAAGTGGCTGGCGCTGACCGTCGCCGCGGCCCAGGTGCTGCGCCGCCAGTCGCCGGTGGACCTGGTCGTGAACGGGCGGCCCCTGACGGTGTGGATCATCTTCATCGGCAACTGCCGCTACACCCCGCGCGGCCTGTCCCCCGCCTGGCGCCCGAGTCTCGAGGACGGCCGGCTCGACGTGCAGTACCTGCGGGCCGATCTCCGGTTCGGGCGCACCCGCGCGGTGCTGGCCACGCTGCTCGGGGTCAGCGAGCACACCCGCAGCTACGGCCACTTCGAGGCCGAGCAGGTCACCGTCGTCTCCCGCTCCGGCCTCCGGCAGATCGCCTACGACGGCGAGATGGGCGAGAAGGCGACCGAGTTCCGGTTCGGCAAGCGCGCTCAGCTCACCGTCTACTGCTGCCGCACCGACTGACACCGGACGGGTGCAGGCATCATCCTTCTGGGCTGCAGACCCCCCGCAGCTCCTTGTCGTGGCGGTTTCCGGCCCGCACAGTGCCTGCGACCGACCGCGACAGCAGAGGGGGCAGTCGAGTGGCCACGGCGACGCTGCGCGACTTCCCCACTCGGGTCAACAGCCTCAACGCCATCCGGCTGCTGCTGGCGACGCTGGTCATCGTGTCCCACGCTTGGCCGATCGGCGGCTTCGGGAACGAGCCGCAGGTGGGGCGGGCGGCGCTCGGCCAGCTCGCGGTCGCCGGGTTCTTCGCCATCTCGGGCTGGCTCATCACGCAGAGCCGCCTGCGCACCGGGCTCACCGGCTATCTGCGCCGGAGGTTCCTGCGGATCTATCCCGGCTTCCTGGTCTCGCTGCTGGCGGTGGCGTTCGTCGTCGCACCCGTCGGCGCGGCGCTCGGCGCGGGTGACTGGCGGCTGGGCGCAGCCGTCCGGCACGTCGTGGTCAATGCCGGGCTGCTGATGCGGGAGTACGACGTCGGGGCCACGCCGTCGCACGTGCCGTACCCGGGCGCGTGGAACGGCTCGCTCTGGACGCTGTTCTTCGAGGCCCTCTGCTACCTGGTCGTCGGCGTCGCGGTCACCGTCGTCGGTCGCCGCGGCCTCGCCCCGTTCGTCGTGACGTGCTGGTTCGTCACCACCGGTCTGGCGACGTCGACCGGCGTCGGCGGCTCCGCGGGCCTCTTCGTCGGCCTGGCGCCCTACTTCTTCGCCGGTGCCACGCTGTACGTGCTCCGCGAGCGGATCCCGCTCGACGGGAGGGTCGCCGCCGGTGCGACAGGCTGGCTGGTCGCCGTCCTCGCGCTGGGCGGTCCCCTAGTGCTCGCCGCGCTCCCGCTGGCCTACCTGATGCTCTGGCTCGGCGCGGTCGTGCCGCTCGCCCGCGTCGGCCGGGTCAACGACATCTCCTACGGCGTCTACATCTACGCGTTCCCGGTACAGCAGCTGCTGGTCCTCGCGGGAGCGACGGCGTGGGGCGTCGTCCCCTACATCGCGCTGAGCATCGCCGCGACCGTGCCGCTCGCCGCGGCCAGCTGGTTCGCGGTGGAGCGGCCGGCCCAGCTGATCGGACGGCGGCGGGGCAGCCCCCGGCGACCGGTGCCCGCCCCGGCGACGGCGTAACGCGGCCGCGGACGCCGGGCAGCGCTGACGCCGGGCAGCGCGGCCGTCGGCCGGGCGGATGTCCGTGCAGGTCGCTACGGTCGGCTGCAGGGATTACCGGAACGATCTTCCGGGCAGGGCACGTCCCGACGTCCACCGCGGTACAGAGGGAAAGAGGACACCATGTTGGTCCGCCGGATCGCCCGGCCACTCCTGGCAGCCCCGTTCGTCTACGGCGGCATCAGCACGTTGCGCAAACCGCAGGATCGCGTCCCCGGCGCCCGTCCCGTGGTCGAGAAGATCGCCGCGACGGCCGACAAGCAGCTGCCGGTCGAGGTGCCCAGGGACGTCGAGCAGTGGGTCAAGGCCGACGCCGCCGTCAAGGTGGTCGCGGGTGCGCTGTTCGGGCTCGGCCGGCTGCCCCGGCTCACCGCGCTCGCGCTGTCGGCCTCGATCGTGCCCACGACGCTGGCGGGGCACCGGTTCTGGGAGCACACCGATCCCACCGAGCGGTTCGGGCAGCTGTCGAACTTCCTGAAGAACGCCGGCCTGCTCGGCGGGCTGCTGCTCGCCGCGGTCGACACGGAGGGCAAGCCGTCGGTCGGCTACCGGGCTCGCCGGGCCGCGAGCAAGGCCGCGGCCAACACCGAGAAGAGCTTCGAGAAGGCCCAGAAGCGTGCCGCCAAGGCCCAGAAGAAGGCCGCGAAGAAGGTCAAGAGCTGACGTCACCGCTCCCGCCCGCGGCCGCGCTCCGGAGGATCGCCTTCCTCCTGGAGCGCGCCCGCGAGCCCACGTACCGGGTGCAGGCGTTCCGCACGGCCGCGGCGGTGGTCGACGGCCTGACCGCCGAACAGCTGGACCTGAAGATCGCCACCAACACCCTCAAGGACCTCAAGGGCGTCGGGCCGAAGACGGCCGCCGTCGTCGTCGAGGCGCACAAGGGCCAGGTCCCGGAGTACCTGGCCACGCTCGAGCAGGCGCACGCCGAGCTCGTGCCGATGGCCGACGACGTCGCCGAGTTCCGGGCCGCCCTGCGCGGTGACCTGCACCTGCACTCGGACTGGTCCGACGGCGGCAGCCCGATCCGCGAGATGGCCGAGGCGGCCATGGCGATCGGGCACGAGTACATGGCGCTCACCGACCACTCCCCCCGGCTGACCGTGGCCAACGGTCTGTCGCCGGAGCGGCTGGAGAAGCAGCTCGACGTCGTCGCGGCGCTGAACGAGGAGCTCGCGCCGTTCCGGATCCTCACCGGCATCGAGTGCGACATCAACGTCGACGGCAGCCTCGACCAGACCGACGAGTTGCTCGGCCGGCTCGACGTCGTCGTCGCGAGCGTGCACTCCGACCTGCGCGCCGACTCGAAGGCCATGACCGCCCGCATGCTCACCGCGGTCGCCAATCCGCACACCGACGTCCTCGGGCACTGCACGGGCCGGCTGGTGATCGGCCGCCGCCAGCGAGACGGCACGCAGAGGCCGCGGCCGGAGAGCCAGTTCGACGCCGAGGCCGTGTTCGGCGCGTGCGTCGAGTTCGGGACGGCGGTGGAGATCAACTCCCGGCCGGAGCGGCTGGACCCGCCGAAGCGGCTGCTCTCGCTGGCCGTCGACCTCGGCTGCGAGTTCGCCATCGACACCGACGCGCACGCGCCCGGCCAGCTGGACTGGCAGAGCAACGGATGCGAGCGCGCGATCGAGACCGGGGTGCCGGTCGAGCGGGTCATCAACACCCGCACCGCCGACGAGTTGCTGGCCTGGACCGACGGACGGGTCACGCCGCCGACCAGGCCTCCAGCCGAGGGTTGACTCCGCCACTGACGGTGACCGACACGCGTGCGCGTCGCGCTGCGCCGTACGCCGCGAGCGGCGATCTGAGCGGGTGCCCGGACTGGCGTCGCGAGTACCGCCACGAGACCGTCCGCATGGTTACGGTGATCGCCTGTCCGGAGGAACCAGCGTGCACGATCGGCCGGCGCGCATCACGGGGGGTGACATGGATCGACTCACTCGCAGCGGGTGCCCGTGTGCCGCCCCGAAGTCCCGGGCTGCGCTGTGACCGCAACCGTGGAGCGGGAGAGCCTCCGCATCCTGCACGTCAGCGAGACCTACGGCGGTGGCGTCGAGACGCTGGTACGCCAGTTCGCCGGGGAGCAGGTGGCCCGCGGCCATGCGGTCCGCCTCCTGGTGCCGCCCGGCATGGCGGAGGTAGCGGGGGCGGAGCGGACGACGTGGGCACCGCGGCGGAGTCGGCCCACGTCGGCCGGCCCGGCCCTCCTGGCGCTGCGACGAGCCGTACTGGAGCACGCGCCCGATGTCGTCCACCTGCACTCGTTCGGGGCCGGTGTCCTCGGCCGGTTGCCCGGACGGGTGCTGTTCGGGATGGACCTGCCGATCGTGTACCAGCCACACGCCTGGTCCTTCGATGTCTTCGGCCTCCGCTCCGCGGCCGGCGCGATGCGCGCCTGGGAGCGGTGGTCGTCGCGGAGGACCGACGTCCTGGTGGCCAACTGCTCCGACGAGGTCCGGGAGGGGCGCGCCGCCGGCGTCGAGACCCCCGCCCGGGTGCTGGGCGTGGCCGTCGACCTGGACGCGTTCCGCCCCGTGCCGGACGATGCGCGCACCGAGGCCCGGCGGCGTCTCGGGCTGACCGGCAAGAACGTCGTCGTCTGCATGGGACGGCTGGCCCGGCAGAAGGGTCAGGACCTGCTGCTCCGCGTCTGGGAGCGCCGGCCCCCGACCGACACCGTGCTCGTGCTCCTCGGCCCCGGCGATCCGGCACCGCTGCGACAGCTCGCGCCGTCCCAGTGGGGGAACACCGTGCTGGCGGTCGGCCGGCAGGACGACGTCCGCCCGTGGCTGTGGGCCAGCGACCTGCTGGTGCTGCCCTCCCGCTACGAGACGGTCGGACTGGTCGTGGCCGAGGCGATGGCCTGCGGCGTGCCCGTCGTCGCCACGGCCGTCAACGGGGTCCGGGAGGCCGTCGTGGAGGGCCCCCTCGGTGCGGCCGGAGCGGTCGTGCCGGTCGGTGACATGGAGGCGCTGCTCGACGAGGCGGCCACGCGGCTCGCCGACCCGGCACTGCGTCGGACGGAGGCCGTCTCCGGACGCATGCGTGCGGAGCACGAGTTCCGCACCGACCGCGTCGCGACCCGCCTGGAGGATGCCTACCGCGGGGCCATCCGCGCGCACGGACGAGCCCGCGAGAGGGAGACCATCGCATGAGCGACCGCACGGTACCCACGTTCCTGATCGCCGGAGCCGCCCGGTCGGGAACGACCGGCCTGGTCGAGGGCCTGCGGTCCCACCCCGATGTCTTCGTCACTGCGCCGAAGGAACCGCACTACTTCGCCCTGCACGGCCGGACGCCGGACTTCCAGGGCCCGGGGGACGCCCAGACCATCAACCGCGTGTCGGTGACCGACCGGCAGGCCTACCTCGACCTCTACCCGACCGCGTCCGACCATCGGGTCCTGGGCGACGCGTCGGTCTCCACGCTGTACTACCACGAGCGGGCGTTGCCGGAGGCCCTCGCCGTCAACCCCGACCTGCGCATGGTCGTGCTGCTGCGGGAACCGGTCGCCCGCGCCTACTCGAGCCACCAGTACCTGCGTGCCCGCGGGTTCGAGCCGCTCGAGGACTTCCTCACCGCCGTCGCCGACGAGCCACGCCGGCGGGCCGAGAACTGGCACCACCTGTGGCACTACACCGGGATGAGCCTGTACAGCGACGCGATCGCCGCCATGCAGGCCGCCCTGGCACCCGGACACCTCGGGGTCTGGTTCTACGACGACCTCGAACGCGACTTCGTCGGCACCGTGTCCGCGGTGCTGAGGTTCCTCGGCGTTCCGCCGGTCCCGGGAGAGGGTGAGCAGATCCCCCGGGTCAACGCATCGGGGAAGCCCCGCTTCGAGCGGCTGCAGCATGCGGTGTGGTGGGCGACCCGGCACGAGGTCCTGCGCAGCGGCGTCAAGCACGTCACCACGTTCCGGTTCCGGGAGCGCGTCCGGCGGATGACCCTGCGGCGGGACGGTCCGCCGCAGGAGGCGTTCACCGAGCTCCAGCCCCTGTTCGCCGACGACCTGGCGCGCCTGCGCAAGCTCCTGCCGGAGCCGCACCCGGCGTGGCTCGCCGCGGCATGACGACCGGACCGATGCGCGTCCTCCAGCTGCACAACCACCACGCCGGCCTGGGCGGAGCGATGGAGGTGCTGGCCCACGAGGCCGAGCTGCTCCGGGCCGCCGGGCACGACGTCGACCAGTTCACGCTCGCCCCGACCGAGCAGCTCGGGCTCTCGGCCGCACGCGCCGGTGCGAAGGCCGTCTGGAACGTCGAGGCCGCGCGCGGGGTGCGAGCCAGGATTCGATCCTTCCGGCCGGACGTCGTGCACGTGCACACACCGTTCCCGCTGATGTCACCGGCGGTCTTCCGTGCCGCCGCGGCGGAGGGCGTACCGGCGGTGACGACGCTGCACAGCCATCGGTACTCCTGTGTGGCGGGAACGTGCTGGCGGGACGGGCACATCTGCGAGGACTGCGTCGGCAAACGCCTGAAGCTGCCCGGAGTGCGGCACCGCTGCTACCACGACAGCGTCGGCGGCAGCGCGGCACTGACGCTCGGCTTGGTGGCGCACCATGCCGTCGGCACCTTCCACCGGCACGTCGCCCGCTACCTGGCCCTCGCCGATTTCTCCCGACGCCTGCTCATCCGCGACGGGTTCCCCGCGGACCGCGTCGTCGTCAAGCCCAACTCCGTGCCGGACCTGGGCTTCCGCGCCGAGCCCCGCAGCGACGAGCGCCGGCTCGTCTTCGCCGGACGACTGGTCGACGTCAAGGGCGTCGCCACGCTGCTGGAGGCGTGGCGGCAGGTACCGCGCGGCATGAGACTGGTGATCGCCGGGGACGGACCGATGCGACCCCTGGTCGAGCAGCACGCCGGCAGCGACCCGTCCATCGAGTACGTCGGCTGGGTCGCCGAGGCGGAGGTGTTCGAGCTCATGGCCGGGGCGGAGGCCGTGCTCGTGCCGTCCGAGTGGTACGAGGGCGGACTGCCCCTGGTCGCGCTGCGCAGCCTGTCGGTCGGTACGCCCGTGGTGGTTCCCGACCTGGAGAACATCTGCGCCGACGTCGTCGCCGACGACGTCGGCTGGGTCTTCCCGGTAGGGAACCCCGCAGCCCTCGCGGAAACGCTGGCCACTCTCGTCGCGGATCCCCGGCTCACCTCGGAGCGGCGGCCCCGCGCACGGGCCTCCTACGAGCGCCGCTTCTCCCCCTCGGTGAACCTGGCCCGGCTGGAGGACGTGTACCGCTGCGTCACGGGGGGCGGTTCCGAGCGGGTACCGGAAGCGGTCAGCACAGAAGGGGAGGAGGAGTCGTGACGGTCAGCGCGGCCACCCGGCTCTGGACCTCGATCGTCCAGCCGCTGCACCGGCTCCTGAGCCTCGCCCCCGCATCACCGCGCAAGGTCTGCGTCAGCGGGCATCCCGACTTCGAGGAGAACAGCCTGATGGCCGCGATCCTGCTCGCGGAGACCGGCTCGCTCGAGGTGACGCTCCTGGCCGAGAGCCCGCCGGACGCCCGGCGGTATCTCGGGGTGCTGAACCGCAGCGGGGCGCCGATCGAGATCGTCGACAAGCAGTCGCTGCGCGGTGTGCTGCGGGCCAGCAGGGCCGGGATGCTCCTGTTCACCCACGGGCTCTACGGATCGCCCGACCTCACCGACCGCAAGCTGGTCGTCAACATGTGGCACGGCTTCGGCCCCAAGGCGACCCGCGCATCGACGTCCCTGCGCAGACCGGTGGTCGCCTCCCTCATGACCTGCAACTCACCGGTCTGGGCCGCCGCCGCGACACAGGAACTCGGCTCGCCGGACACGAAGCTGGTCCGGACGGGGAATCCACGGCAGGTGGCGTGCGACACGGTGCCGGACCCGTCGGCGTTCGAGCGCCTGGGGCTGCGGCCCCGTTCGTACGTTCTCTGGATGCCGACCTTCCGGGCGTCGACGTCGGCGGCCGGGCGGAGCTGGCAGGACGCGCCCACGCTGTCGGGCCGAGACCCCGAGGGCGGGTCCTCCGACGCCGCGGAGACGCTGGCGAGGACCGCCCGGGACGCGGGCGTGGAGGTCATCGTCAAGCCTCATCCGTCCGACGCCGACCGCTTCGAGCGCAGCGGCCTGCGGGTGCTCGGGACCGACGAGATCTTCGCGGCCGGGATGAGCCTCTACCAGTTCATCGGCTCCTCCGCGGCGATGATCAGCGACTACTCCAGCGTGTGGGTGGAGTACCTCGACCTCGACCGTCCGCTGCTCCTGTACTGCCCCGACATCGAGGAGTACCTGGAGGGCCGCGGGCTCAACCCGCCGTACATGACCGACGTGGCGGCGGACCTGATCACCGCGGACCCGGCGGTTCTGAGGTCCTTCCTGGAACGGGTCGGCGCGGGCCAGGACTGGCGACCGGAGGCGCGAGCCGTTGCGCGAACGGCACTGGGGCTCGACGGGCTGAAGGTGGACCGGACCGTCCTCACGGATGCGCTGCTGCAGGAACTGGCCGCTCGCCGGGGCCGCTGACGTTCCTCGGCTGCTAGCTGTCGAGTGCGCCGCTGAGGTCCATCGCCGTGCCCTGCCGGACGTCGACGACGTGCCCGGTCAGCGACGACGAGAGCACCCCGATGGAGGCCAGCGCCACCGTGCGCGGGTCGAGCAGGCTGTCGGGGGCCTCGACACCGAACGCGCGGGTCCGCATGGGCGTCGCGGTGCGTTCGGGGTTGATGCAGTTGACCCGCACCCGGTCCGGCGCCCACTCGTCGGCCAGCGCCTGGGTCAGGTTCACGGTGGCCGCCTTGGCCGAGGAGTAGAGGCTGTATCCGCTGCGCCCGCGCGTGTGCGAGCTGGAGGTGAACAGCAGCAGCGAGCCTCGCGACTCGCGGAGCGCCGGGTAGAAGACCTGCGCGATGCTGATCGGGGCGAGGTAGTTGACCTCGGTGGCCAGGTACACCGTCTCCTCACTGGTGGTGGCGAGCGGCCCGGTGGGCAGCATGCCGGCCGCGTTGACCACGTAGTCGACCGCGCCGAGCTCCTGCATGGCCTGTTTGAACGCCCGCTCGATGTCCTCCTTGCGCTCGACGTGGGTGCCCGTGGTGGACCGGCTGAACGACATCACCGCGGCTCCGTGCGCCGCGGCGAGCTCGGCGATCTCGGCGCCGATGCCGTACGCGCCCCCGAAGACCACCATGCACCGGTCGGTCAGTGCCGCCCGCAGCTCCTCCGCGGACCGCGGCTGGGGGGACGCGGTCGTGTGCAGCTGGAACAGCCGGTCGGCCAGGAAGACGTCGATGGGCTGCGTGACCTTGAGGTTGCACTCGTCGCCCGGGACGGCGGCGATCGGCACGCCCGGGCAGTAGCGCAGCACCAGCGTGCAGTCGTCCGTGGCGCTGGAGTACGTGCTGTCCGCGGCCGCCCGGCGGTACGCCTCCCGGATCACGGAGAGGCGGAACCCCTGGGGGGTCTGCCCCCGCCGCAGCACCGCACGCGGTGGCACGTCCTTGATGACCCGCCCGTCGGGACCGTCCACCTCGACGATCGTGTCCGCCGACGGGATGACGGTGTCGACGGCCTCGTACGTCTCCAGGGCACGGACGCAGTCGGTGATGATCTGCTGACTGAGCAGGGGCCGGACGGCGTCGTGCAGCAGGACGTTGCACTCCTCCGCTCCGAGCGCGTCCAGCGCCCGGCTGGTGGTCGAGTTGCGCGTCTCCCCGCCCTCGAGGAGCTGGGTCACCTTCGGATAGGCGCCCGACCGGAGCACCGCCCGGATGGGGTCCAGGTGACCGGGGGTCATCATGATGATGATCTCGTCGATCAGGTCCGACGCCTGGAAAGCGGCGATCGTGTGCTCGATGATCGGTTTGCCGGCCACCCGGATGAGCTGCTTCGGGACGTTGAGACCGACGCGCTCGCCCGTGCCACCCGCCAGTACTACGGCGACCGTACGGAGACCACTCACGGACGCACTTCCTGGGGCATCGGAACTCCTGTGGAAGGTGGGATGAGCCCGGAGATTCTCACGGTCCGACAGCGCTGGGAAGACTCGCCGCCCCGGGCCGGTCCGCTCACCCTCGGAGGTCCCTCCCCGGCCGGTCAGACGGCCGTCCGGAAGGTCCACGTGAGCGGCTGAGCGGTCGTGCCCACCAGCGCGTTGCCCGCCGCGTCCCGGATCGCCGTCGCCCCGCCGGTCAGGGTCGCCGTGTACACGGTGTTGCGAGCCAGGTTGGCGGTCGGGTTGAGCACCCACCGGTTGGTGCCGGCCACGTTGGTGACGGTGGCCGTGATGACCTGCCCGGCCGGGTTCGTCAGCTGGAAGGTCGCCGTGCCGACGCCGGTGACGGCCTCGCTGAAGGTGGCGGAGACGTTCACCCCCACCGCGACACCGGTGGCGTTGTTCGCAGGTGCCCGCGCGGTCACCGTCGGCGCCGTCGTGTCAGGGCCGGGAGCGGTGCCCGCGGTGGTGAACGACCAAGTCAACGGTCGTGCACTGGTGCCGACCAGCGCATTGTTCGCCAGGTCCCGGATCGCCGTGGTTCCGCCGATCAGCGTGGCCGTGTAGCGCGTCCCGGCGACCAGGTTGGCGGTCGGGTTGAGCACCCACCGGTTGGTGCCCGCCACGTTGGTGACGGTGGCCGTGATGACCTGCCCGGCCGGGTTCGTCAGCTGGAAGGTGCTCGTGTCGACACCCTGTACCGCCTCGCTGAAGGTCGCGCTGGTGTTTGCCCCCACCGCCACCCCGGTGGCGTTGACCGCCGGGGTCCGGCCGCTCACCGTCGGCGCTGTGACGTCACCACCGGAGGCCGACGCCGTCGTGAAGCTCCAGCTGTAGTTCTGCAACGGCTGGTTCGCGCTGTCACGGATGGCTGCCGCGCCCCCCGTCAGCGTCGCGGTGTACGTCGTGTTGGCGGCAAGGCCCCCCGTCCGGGTCAGGGTCCCGGTCCGGGAGGGCGGGTCGTACGAGACCGATGTTCCGGTCACGGATGCGCCGCTGCTGTCCTTGAGCGTGAAGGTCGAGTTGCTCACCCCCTGGACGTCCTCGCTGAACGTCGCCGTCACCGGGGACCCGACCGCGACGTTGGTCGCACCATTGGTCGGGACCGTCGAGATCACCGTCGGCGCGGGATCGGCGGGCTGCTGATCGAACATCCCGCCGGGCGAGAGAGCCATCTCACCGTGGAAGTACTGCTGCACGGTCTGTCCGCTGGCGATGACCACCAGGCCGGTTGCGCCCGTCACCGGGTCCTTGGACCCCGAGGCATTGTTGACCGCCGGTGCGACGTCGATGAACGCGGTGCCCTGACCCGGCTGGCTCTCGAAGGCCTTGATGTTCGACAGCGGCGCCTTCTTGTACCAGATGTTGCCGCCGTTGGTGGACCCCGTGGCGAACCAGTACAGCTGCTGATTGGTCGCATCGATCATGATGAGCGCCCGGGTCATGTCGTACTGCACCGTGCCGGTCACCGCGAAGTCCCACGTGCCGTCCGCATACCGGACCAGCACGCCGTTCAGCGGATCCGTGGGGGTCGAATTCGGCGAGTTGTTGGCCGACGTCTTGATGGCGGCGAAGATCCGCCCCTGCGAATCGCCGACGAGCTGCTTGAGGTTGATGTGGTCGTCGGCCACGTAGCCGTCCGGAACGCCGGGGAGCGTGAGCTTGTCCTCGACGCGCCACACGGTGTCCGGGTCGGCGTCCTTGTGGATGGCGAAGTGGAACCCGCCGGACTGCTGGTCGGAGTACAGCACCCCGATGCTCGTGTCGATGCCCGCGCCGAAGGCGATGAGCGCGGAGATGTCGTCGGAGCCGATCAGCGTGTCCACGCCGGGCGGCTGGAACGGCGTCCCCCAGGTGGCGCGGCTGGTGTCGGAGTGCGCGACGTACAGTCGGGAGCCCCGGGTGTAGGTGACCCAGAGCCGGCCGAGGGAGTCCTGGTCGATCGTCGCCGACTCCGATCCCCCGCCGCTGGCGATGGGCTGCGTCGTCCCCGCCCAGGTGCGGCTCGCTGCGTTGTAGGTGAAGGTGCCCACCTGCAGGTTGGCGCCGGTGAGCACCCGGCTGGCGACGTAGAGCTTGCTGTCGCGGCTGCTCCACAGGGCGTCGCCGGTGCTGTTGGGCCGGCTGTCGACCACGACACCGGTGTTGCGCCACGTGTGGTCCGGCATGAGCTCGTGGATGTAGGTCGTGCTCGTGCCGGCGCCCACCATCAGGGCCCACCAGGAGCCGTCGAGGAACCACAACTTGCTCTGCGGCTTGTCCGCGGTCGGGGACGCGGTCGAGGTGTAGGTGTGGTCGACGTAGTCGATCGGCACCCCGACGGCGGCCTTGGCCGGAGGCGAGGCAGCCACCGTCCCGGCTACGAGCGCCAGTGCCGTTCCCACGACGGCGAGCAGCCGTATCGAGCGGGAGGGACGGCGCAGGGCGAGGTCATGACCTATCCGCGGGTTCTCGTTCGTCCGCATCGCTGTCTCCCGTCGAACGGCCGAGACCGCCGCGGGCCCCGAGTTGCTGCGGAACGGTAGGTGACCCGAACGGGTGACACCAGAGTTTCCTGCGGGATTCCTCGCGGTTTCCTGAGACCTTCTCGTCCCCCACTCACGGCGGGTGACAGGAACGAAACCGACTGTCCACGTGACCGCCCCGACGGGGAAGTACGCCGCCGTCCTGCCTGGTCGCGATCGAACCGGGCGGCCGGCGTCGGTCGACCGGCGGGATCGGGCTCGCTGGCGTCTACTGCACCGCGTCCTGCGTCACGGCCTGCCGCTGGGTGATCTCGGTGACCTCACGATAGAAGTCGTTGCTCTCCAGCAGGGCCGCCGGCTGGTCCATCGCCTGCAGCCGCCCCTCGACCACGACGATGACGCGATCGCAGATCGACAGGGTCGACAGCCGGTGCGCCACCAGGAACAGCAGCACGTCGTCCTTGATCTCCTCCAGCGACTCCTGCACCGCGAGCTCCGACCGGACGTCGAGAGCACTGGTCGGCTCGTCCAGGATGAGCACGTCGGGCGAGCCGGCCAGCGCCCTGGCCAGGCAGAGCCGTTGCCGCTGGCCCCCGGAGATGGCCGACGCCCGCTGCCCGATCACGGTCTGGTACCCCTGCGGCCACGACATGATCTCGTCGTGGATGTGGGCCAGCCGGGCCGCCCGCTCCACCTGCTCCTCGTTCAGCTCAGGACGGTAGAAGCGGATGTTCTCGGCGACGGTGCCCCAGATGAGCTGCGGGGACTGCGGTACGTAGGACACCCGCTGCTGCCAGTCGCTGCGCCGGAACGCCCGGGCGTCGTCGCCGTTCACCTCGAGCGTTCCGCTCGTGGGCTGCCTGAGCCGGAGCAGGATCTGCACCAGCGTCGACTTGCCGGCTCCCGAGGGCCCGACGATGCCGATCGCCTCGCCGCCGCGCGCCTCGAACGAGATGCCGCGGAGCACCTCCTCCTCCGGCACGTACGCGTAGTGCACGTCCCGCATCCCCAGGGTCGCGATCCGGGACAGCGGCTGGTCGCCGTCCTGCCGGGGATGGGATCCGTAGTTCTCCAGCGCCTTGCGGAGGCTGTTCATGAACGGCACCAGCTCGTCGATCCGCCGCAGGGAGTGCTGGATCTGCTGGCCGTAGGCCAGCGACCGGACGAGGATGAGGACGACGGCGCCCAGTGCGGCGACGGTGTGGGCGCCGGATAGGTAGACGGCGGCCAGGGCGAGGATCAGCAGCAGGTACGCCAGGCTCTGGTACATGCCGGGCACCGCCCGGGTGAGGAAACGGGTCACCATCATCGGCCGGTAGACCTCGCCGTTGAGCTCGTTCACGGTCTGCCGGTATTCGGGCGATGCGCCGAAGACCTGGATCTCCTCGGCCATGAGGACGACCTCGTCCACTCCCTTCGCGTGCTCGATGCTCTCCCGCCCGAGCGTGCGGGCCTGGCGTCGCAGCCGGCGCACGAGCGGGCCGAGGACCAGGAACAGCGCAGCCGACGCGGCGAGCACGATCAGGGCGGTCACCACGCTCAGCGCCACCGCCGACGCGAGCAGCGTGAAGAACATCAGGCCGGCCGTGAGGCCCTGGGCGAGCGCGGCGATGGTCTGGGAGGCGTGCATGACGTGCTCGGTGATGAGCGCCTGAAAGTGCCCGTCCCGCTCGGAGGCCTGCACCGCCCAGGACGTGCCGATGAACTTCTCGAAGAGCGTCCGGCGCAGGTCCACCATCACCTCGGCACTGGCCTTCGCGGGAAGGTAGGCGATCCAGAGCTGGACGAGTCCGCGCACGAGAGCCAGGACGATGCCCACGGTGAACAGCACGGGCATCGCCGCGTTGATCGTGATGCTGGCGATCGTCGTGTGGACGTGGGACGACCCCTGGGAGAGCGCATGCGCGATCGCGGCGACCAGGGCCAGGAGGGCCGCCTCGATCATGCCGGCGACGACGGAGACCCCGGTAAGAAGGCCCAGCCGACTCCGGCCGCCGCCCATGAATGGCTGGTACTGCTTCCAGGCCGCCGCGTAACGGCGCACCTTCTTGAGGGGCGATGCACGCTGCAGCTGACGGAACAAGGACACTCCTCGGGCGGGAGACGACATTCCCGGTCGGTCCAGGCGCTACACCCGATTCCGGTGACTCCAGGGCGCCGAACTCTACCCAGCGTTACCGGGCTGAGGGCCTCGTCCGATCGCGGTCCGAAAATTGCCCTGCGACGCACACCAATCCTTTCCCGCTCCGCTGCCAGGACTCCTTGACAGGGCGTCGTCGGCTGTGAGGCACTGGCCGCCCGCCGGCCCCGGGGTACTCCGGCGGAGGCGGACGGGGGGCATTTACATGAGCTCGAGCGGCGTGATCGTCGACGTGGCGGCCGCGATCGATGCGGCGGCGCAGGGACCGGTGCTGGTCATCGGCTCCTGGCCGGCCGCCCCGTCCTCCCTGCGCCTGCTCGTGCGGGCGACCGAGGCGCCCGTCATCGCCGAGCGGCTGGGGGCCGACGGGTTCCTCCGCTGGCACAGCCGGTGGGCCCGGTTCGGTCCGGGCCTCGTCCAGGGGGCGGAGCTGCTGACCGCCGAGGCCTGGGGCCTCGCGCCAGGGGGTGGGCAGGGCGCCGAGGAGCTGTTCATCGGCAGTCGCCCCCTCCCCGGCTGCACCCACCTGGCTCTGCCGGCGCCGCACGTCGTCCTGCTCCTCGCCGCCCATGAACTCGTGCTGGCGCGCGGGCACCTGCCCGCCGACGAGCGGGAGCGGGCGGCAGCGGCGGCGGGATCCGGTGAGGGGGTCTGGGACGACGCCGCGGCCCTCGCCGCGCGTCTGAGGCAGTCCGCCGCGCTCGAACTGCTCCGCCACGCCCTGGCGCGGCCGGGGCCGTGGACGGACGGACGACGACCCCGGGAACTGATCCGGGCCCTCGCGACCGGCCCGTCCACCGGCCGGGGCGCCCTCGCCCGTCGGCTGGTCCTCCGGCGCCGGCGGCCACTGCTGGTCTCGCTCTCCGGCCCCGACGGCAGCGGCAAGTCCACCCAGGTCACGGAGCTGGCCGGCACGCTCCGCTCCCTGGGGATACTTACCGGAACGGCCTGGGTGCCCACCACGAAGCGCCCGATGCTGCCCACCTCGATCAGGGCGTGGGCCGCGGGCTGGCGCCGTCCCCCGGCCGACGACGCGGCCGGCCGCGCCGGCCGGCCGAGCGGCGGTGGGAACCGCCCGGTCGGGCACCGTTCGGCCCCCGCTCACGTGCGAATGGTCGAGCACCTCTGGATCACGTCGGCCGCCGTCTCCAACGCGGCCAAGATCTGGGCCGCGGTCTGGCGCGGCCGCGGGAACGACGTCCTGGTGCTCGACCGGTTCGTCCTCGACGCGGACGTGAAGCTGACCTACTGGTACGGCCACCGCCGGGGTGCCGACATCACCATGGAGCGCCGCCTGTTCCGCGCGGTCTGCCCGAAGGTCGACGCGTCGGTCCTGCTCGCGGTCGACCCCGAGACGAACGTCGCCCGACGTCCCGACGAGTGGCACCTCGCGGCGTTCCGTTCGTTCCACAAGATCTATGCCGACACGGCCCGCGACCTCGGAGCCGCGACCGTCGATGCGGAGCGCCCCGTCGCGGACGTCGCGCGGGACGTCGCCGAGACGGTCTGGACGCGCCTGCCGTGAAGCGGCAGGTCGGGGTCGACGAGATCGATCGGGCCCGGGAAGCACTCGTCCGGGCGCTCGGGACGACGGCCCCGGATCACCTGGAGCCGGCCGCCGAGCCGATCACGAGGGGACGCTCGACGCTCTACGTCTTCGGCGAGGCCGGTGGGCAGCCGCGGTACGTGGTCAAGACGGCCCGGCTCGGCGACACCGCCATCGACGCCACGCCGGCACTGACCAGCGCCGAGCAGTTCCGGGCGATGGAGCTCGCCCATGGCTGGTTCGAGGAGGAGGACCGGCACGCCGCCGTCCGGCCCCTGTTCTACGACGAAGAACTCGATGCCGTCGTCATGGACTACGTGCACGGGCGACCCTTCCGCCCGACGGTGCAGCGCGGCGTCCTGCAGCCGGCTCCCGCGCTCCAGGCCGCCGGCGCGGCCGGCGAGGCCCTCCGACGACTCCACGAGCACGCGCGGGTGGACGAAGCCGTGGTCGACCTCGCCGACCTCGCCGATGAGATCCGCGAGACCGAGGCGTCGGTGCTGCACCCCGTCGGGCTCCGGTTGCCCCAGGACGTCGTCCGCACCTTGGCCGGCGTCCCGAGCAGGAAGATTCCCCGGGTCCGGGTGGTGCAGCACGGCGATTTCGCGCCGGTCAACCTGATCCTCACCGCCGCCGACGAGGTGACCATCATCGACCCGTCGCTGGTGGACGTCGGGCTGCCCGAGGACGATCTGGGCCGCTTCCTGGCGATCCTGTCCGCGTACTCGGTCTTCGTGCCCGGGTCGGTCGTGCGACCCGTGCGCCGGATCCGGCGGGAGCTCGAGCGGGCGTTCCGGTCGGGCTACGGCGCGCCGGAGACGGACACGGCGGTCATGGAGCTGCGCCTGCTCAAGCAGCAGGCGCTGCGCTGGCGGCGGCGTCGCAGCTTCTCGCGGCTGACGCGGTGGCCACAGCTGATGCACGCCCGCGAGCGGGCCATCGACCGGCACATGCGGCTGCTGATGACCGAGAGCGCCCACCGCCTGTCCGGATTCCTCGACTCGGGTGAGTGCGCCCCGTGAGGCTGCGCTCCCGGGTCCCTCTGCCGGTCAAGCACGCGGTCCGCCGCCTGCTCCGGCGACCGCCGACGAACGCCCGTCGCTACCTGCGCCGGGGCATCTCCGTGGACGAGTTCCTCTGCCGGCTGACGGCGGCCGGGGTGCGGTACGCCGTCCTCCGGTGGTTCGAGACACTTCCGGCGGTCGAGCCGGACAACGACATCGACGTGCTCGTCGCCGACGAGGATCTGCCGGTCGTCGAATCCCTGCTCACGCCGTACCGGCCCTTCCGGCTCACCCAGAAGGTGGATCTCTACTCGGTGACCGGCCAGGGGTACACCCACTTCGGCGGGGTGCCCTACTTCCCGGAGGAGCTCGCCACCCGGCTGCTCGACCGGGCGGTGGCACTGCACGGCCGCTACAAGGTGCCCTCGCCGCGCGACCATCTCGATTCCCTGGCCTTCCACGCCGTCCACCACAAGGGCGAGGCGTCGGGGCTGCCGACGGCCGGAGCGGCACCGGCCGGCAGGATCGGGGCGACCGTCGACCGGCTGGCGCGCGAGTTGTCCGTGGACCTGGAGCTGTCACTCGACGGCCTGGACCGCTACCTGGGCGAGGCGGGCCTGACTCCTGCTGCCCCGATCCGCGCCTCGTTCGCCGCGCAGCGCCGGCGGTTGTACGGCTCGTGAGGCGCGGGACGGGTGCCTCAGCGTCCGTAGGCCCCCCGCAGGACGGACCGCACCCGCTTGGGCAGCGCGCGCCGGCCGATGCGTCGGGCCGGCGGTAGCAGGCGGCGGGCCACGTCCTGCCCGACCCACCGGGCGTAGCGCGGCGCCAGGTGCATCGCCTGCTTGACCCGCTGCAGCGCCGGCGGGTCGTACAGGAAGCTGCGCAGGTCCAGCGCTGTGCTGGGGAACCACTGCATCGGCCAGGGGTCGTAGACGAAGGGGCCGGTACGGACGTCGTCGCCGTCGCCGGCCGCGCCGGCCAGCCCGCGGCATCGTTCGGGCGGGGTGGCGGGATCGCAGCGCTGCCACGTGTCGAAACCGACCACCCGGATGCCCGAACGGGTCAGGATCACGTTGTCGCGCGGCCTCAGACCGACCGGGTCGAACCCCATCGCGACGCAGGTCTTGACGAAGGCCGAGAGCTGCCGGATCGCCGAGAACGGCAGCGGCCGGGGCCACTTCGGGTCGGGCACGTCACCCTCGACGTACTCGAGAACGACGCAGTCCGGCCCGAGCTCCAGCAGCTCCGGGATCTCGGGGCAGGCCGGCCCCAGCTCCCGCAGCACGGCGATCGTCTGCTCCATCGCCTCGGTCGCGTCCGGCCCGAAGGTCTTGCGCACCGCGGTGCGACCCTTCCGGTCGACCAACTCGGCGCTGCCGATCGAGCCGTAGGGGGTCAGGTGCTGCACGGCCGCGGCGTCCTCCGCCGCAGCCGAACTCCGGCGCAGCTCGGCGACCTTGGCCCGGAGCTTCGACTCCTCGTCCGGCAGGAGCAGCCGGATCGCCGTCCACGCCTGGTGGCTGTTGTCCGTCGAATGGAGCGGGTTGTACGCCTCCTCCTTGGGCAGGGTCGCCTTGAGCAGCCTTCTCGTCATCTCCTTGGCGGTGATGAAGTTCAGGTTGTCGGACAAGGGATGGCTGACCCGCACCTTCCCGACCACCGGCTGCGGGTGGGGGTCGAAGGCGACGATGACGCAGGCCGGCGGACCGCCGCTGACCTTGAGGTTGACCGCGCCCCAGTCCCCGCCGCGGAAGGTCCGGGCAGCCCGCTCGCGGCTCTCCTCGTCGAGGTCCTTGACCAGGACCAGCTCCAACCCGTGCTCCGCCAGGGTCGTCAGGATCCGTTGCTTCCATCCGTTCCGGAACGCCAGGTCCCGCAGGAACATGACGGCCAGCCCGGGCTCGCGCGACTCTTCGTCCGACTCCAGTTCCGGAAACGCCTCGAGGAGCCAGGGCGCCCACTTCACCGCCCTGTCGAGCAGGTCGAGCGGCGGACGCCAGCCGTGCGCGTTCAACATCTGGTCGAGGGATTGCGGAGTGAGCGGATCGGGCAGCGGGATGCCGGCGGCGGCGGAGAGCCGCGCGAGGTGCACCTGGTAGTCGGTGCAGGTGTCGCAGCGCCCGGCGGTGTCGCTCCAGCTGCAGCAGACGGCCTCCATGTAGGCCGCGCGGTAAGCGCACCCGAGGAACGCGTCCTGGGGCGTCAGCACCCTGAACCCGTCCTCGCCGGGCACCGCGCGAGCCAGCAGCTGCTCGCTGACGTACGGCGGGAAAACGGCAATCCGGTGGGCGGAGATCCGTGGCACGAGAGGCGAGTAGTAGGCCGTGTTCTGGCGGGGGGAGACCGTGTAGATGCGCACCGGCGCGCCGAGCGGCCACTCGGTCAGGAGATCGTGCAGCTTGTCCATGTCCGCATCCCCCCGGACCAGCAGCTCCATCTCCTGGCCTCGGCGGACGCCGAAGTCGAGCACCACGTGGTCGACGTCCCGCTGGTTCAGTCGCGCAGCGAAGTCGGCGAGCGAGAGGTCTGGGGGGAGGTGGAACATCCCGCCCTGGTTCCACAAGCGCGGCAAGGCTGCCCCGACCCGCCGCGGCACGTGATTGCGCAGGGGATAGAGAAGCCTGGCCGAGGTCTGCTGCATTGGTCTGCCCCCAAGATGCCGCTGTGATGTGCCGGATGGTCACTGCCGTGCGCATTGCGAAGTGCTGTCGACTGCCGAACTCCAGGACCGCCGACTAGGGCTCAGCGGCGAACCGCGCTCGCACCCAGGGATTCCGTCGGCCGAGCTCCACCCGCATCGCCGGGGACGGCCGCCAGCCGCGGCCGGCGAGGTACTCGTCGAGTTCCTCCATGCGGATGGGGACATCGATGTCCACGGCCGCGGCGAGACGTCCGAGGTCGCCGGTGTAGTCGTGGCGCGGCTCGGTCTCGGGCGTCAGACCCGGGGTGGAGGTGGGCAGGCCCGACCGCAGCCCCTTCTGGTAAACGGCGTGATACGCGAGGCTGAGGAAGTAGTCCTCCGGGCTCGGAACCTTGATGAGGTCCCGGAACACGATTGCCCGGGCGAGCACCTCGGCCGCCTTGTCGGGCGGGAGGTACGGGATACCGCGGTAGGAACTGCCGCGAAGGCCGCTGACCGAGAACAGGTCGCACGCCGTCCCGCGCATCTCGCCCGTGAACAGGTCGGAGATCGAATCCACGTCCCGGTCGTCGATGAGCAGGTCGACATCGCCCCCTGGCCGGATGTCCGACAGTTCGTCGAACCAGCGCAGCACGACATAACGGATCCCGCGCTCGCTGAGGGTCGAGAAGAATTGGTCGAGCCCGATTTCCGGCGGTATGTATCGACGGGCGCGGCGGCGGCGCTTGCCCGGCACAGCCGGCGGTTGGCGGAAACGCCGAAGCTTGTTCACGAGAGCCACCGGCAATGACCGTCGGCGAACCCTGCCCAGCGCAGCTCGGCTGCGATGCGGGCCAATCACCATGTCTGCATGCCCCTCCGGGAATCGGCGGAGGCGCAGATTACCGTCGGGGCGCGGCGAATAGGGCATTCCGAGCGCCGGCTCGGAATGCGCTCGGCCACGCCGGAGCGGGCGCCTGCGCCGGAACACGGCACCGTCGGTGTGGTGGCTACGGAAGGTCACGACGGGAGTCCGTTCGCGATGGGTGCTCGCGCCCGGCCAGGTACGCCGTCCGGGAAACCGGGGCGCTCGAACAGCGCCACGTCGCAGTCCCTCGGCCGTAACATGTCCCGCCGACTGCCCTTGCCGGCCGCCCCACGGGAGTGCTCGATGGTCACTGTCACGTCGTTCGGACCCGAGGTGGTCATCGCCGGCGCCGCCCGCAGTGGCACCTCCGCGCTGGCAGCCCAACTCGGCGCACACCCCCGGATCGACGCCGGGAAAGTCAAGGAACCGAACTACTTCAGCCGGCAATTGGACCGCGGTGAGCAGTGGTACGAGAGCAATTTCCGCAGCCGCAGCGACGGCCTGCTCCGGCTCGACGGGAGCACGTCCTACACGTCGCCGTTGTATCCGCACGCACTGGAACACCTGGCGGCCGCTTCGCCGGAGGCGTACGTCATCTATTGCGTCCGGCAGCCCACTCAGCGCGCACTGTCGCACTATTTGCTGCGTCGGCACTATTTCCACATCGACGATGCGTCGACCTTCGGCGAAGCGCTCGAAACCACCTCCCTGTACGTCGACCAGGGTGACTACAGCCATTGGCTGCCTCTGCTGCGCGACACGTTCGGCCCGCAACGCTTGTTGGTGGTGCCCTTCGAACTGATCACCGCGCAGCCCCAGGAGGCCACCGGGGAGATCTGTCGGCGCCTGGGCATCGAGCCTCCCCCTGACGCCACAGAGGAGGGGGAGGTCCACCGCAACGCAGTGGTGGAATACCGCAGCGAACGCATCCGCCGATGGGCCGGCAGATTCCGCCACAGCCGGGCGTATCCCGCGGTGCGATCGTTGGTGGGCGCTGATCGGCTGCGCAAGGCTCGAGGACTGATCACGCAGCCGCCTACTCTCCCGACGACAGCCGAGTCCATGCAGTCGTGCTCAGCCCACGTGCTGTCTCAGCTGAAGGCACTCGACGACCGGGCCGGAGAGGCGACGCGCCGATACCTCGAAGAGCAGGACGAGCGTCTGGGGCTGCACTGGGCGCCGCTGTCCTTCGCCGCGGCGACGGCCTAGCTGACCGCGGCCGACCGAAGGAGACGCCTTCGATCGCGCCGGCCAGGACTTAGACGCCGGCGTACTCCACGGTGCCGCGCGGTGCGGACCGGGGTGCAGGGGCAGCACGTCGCGCAGCCAGCACGCCGAGGACGAAGCCCAGGGCCACCCAGCTCACCGGCGATATCGCGCCGCCACCGATGGTGAGCATCCGCACCAGCGGCAGGGCCAGCGCCGCCGTCACCGGCACCATGGCGGACGGCAGCCGGTCGAGTCGGAGAGCGAGCCACACCATCGTTCCCGCCACGATGCACAGCAGGACCAGGGCCGGCAGTGCAGCGAAGATTCCGTTGCGGAGCAGGGTGTCGAGCACGAGGTTGTGCGTCGAGTGGCCCACCGTGTCGTATCCCCCGGTGACCCAGTGGTCGGCGACGGCCTGCAGGCCGGCGCTGTAGTGACCTGCCCGTCCTTCGTAGCTGGCCGTGTCGACGAAGAAGCGGTTGTAGATCACCACGCCGAGGCCGGACACCGCCAGCCCAGCCACGGCGACGACGGCGGCGGCCATGATTGCCAGTTGCCTGCCGGACATCTGTTGGCGACGCAGACTGCGCCAGGCCGCCAACAGCGGCCACGCGATCGCGGCAAGCAGCACCGCGCGGCTCATCGACAGCACGAGCAGCGCGACGCCGAGCACCATCGAGGCGCGGTACAGACGCGTCTGCCACCGGCCGGGAGCGAGGCCCACACGCATGGCCCAGGTGGAGACCGCCATGGAGACCAGGAGGGCGCCGAACATCTCGTGCCGGAGGTTGCCCGAGAGGTTGCCCTTCACTCGCCCGAAACCCGCGAACGCCGTCTCGAACAGCTGCTTCTGGAAGATTTCCGGGTCGCCGGCGGCCACGGTCCTGCCCAGCACGGTCACCGGATTGACTCCGTTGACCGCCATGGCCAGACCCAGGCCGATCACCAGACTCACGCACACGACGACCGACGCCATCCGGGCAGCCGAGATCACGGCCGAATCGCCCACTCGCAGAGCCCGGCAGAAACACGCCGCGATGACCAGAGCGCTCGCCAGGTACAAGAGGTGCCTGGCGGCGGGGACGAGCGGGAGACGCAGATATAGCTGCGTGGCCGCGAGCGCTCCGAGCATGTACAGGTTGGCCACCACGAAAGCAGCCCCTGTTCTCAGCACGGGGGCGTACGCACGGGCTCGGAGGCGGAGCAGGAGAAACACGGTGAAACAGAAGATGGCCAGTTCGTGCAGGGAATCCATGCCGAACGGCACCCCCGGCACGAGGATCCACTGCAGCGGCAGCAGCGCGAACAACAGGAGCAGTGCGCCGCTCACCGGTGCGCCCCGCGGGGTCGAGCCGTCGACAGCCAGGTGGGGACGTCAGCCGAGAGGTGCGCATCCTCGATCGCGGGTAGCACGGCCACCCCGGGCAGGGGCGAGTGCCGGGTCCCTCCGCGGACGTAACCGCGGCCGAACTCGTCCTGCAGCGCCCGCACCCCAGAGGCATGGAACCCCATCGGCCGATAGTGCCACAGGCGGTGCAGTTCATAGGCCCGATCGTTCGTCCTGTTCAGGCCGGTGCCCTGCGCACTCCGGATCGTCGGTGATGCCCCCGAGTGCGCGCAGCCTCGCCGGCCACGACCGCGGTCGGCTCAGCCGATCTCGACGACGACGAGATCTCCGGCGACATCGACGGAGATCTCGGTTCGCGGTGGTTGAGTTCGGATCGGGGCGTCGCCGGAGCGGGGTACGTACACGGCCGACGCTCGTGGCGCGCGCAACGTGATCGTGGCCGATGCCGGCGGAAGGACGACGCCGTCCTGTACCTCCACATCTCGCCACAGCAGGAGGTAGTGGCGCCCGTCGCGCTTCTGCGCGACGAGACTCTGCAACGGCTCGCGAGACGCGATGTCCGCCTCGAGGGGCTGTATCCGAGGTCGCGGCCCACGATCGTCCATGAGTCGCAAGAAGCGCTGCGTCGCGAAGAACTCGGGCTTGCGCCGCCACGTGCTGGGGTCGTCGTTCGACGAGGACCCGTCCACCGCCACCAGACCGAAGTGGGCTTTGGGCTCACTCGTGGCGTTGATCCGCTCTTGTGTCGTGGTCTCCATCGGATCCGGGTCGTCCAGCAGTTCGAATCGGCCGTAGATGCTGCCACGCTGGAAGAAGTCGCAGATGCCGCGGACGGCGTAGGTCGCGGCCACGTCCTCGCTGACCGTGGCTCCGGCGTTGGTGGCCGGCGAATCGTTGTACCCGGTCTCGGTGAAGAACCAGCGGTTCACGTGCGGAAAGCACGGGCGCAGGATCTCGATATGGCGGTCGATGTTCTTGGACGGGCTTACCCCGCCGTTGTACATGTGGGCGTTGCCCCAGTCGCTCCACGCGGACAGGTCGCCCAATAGCCGCGCGCGCTCCGGGGTGACGTCGGTGCGGGTCGACGGGCCCACCACCGGCACGCCGTCGAAGGCCCGGTCGGCGCGAACGCGGTCCCACAGCGTCCGCTGCATCAGCCGTCCGTGGGCAGCCCACTGCGGGTCCACCTGGCCGTTGACCACCGAACCGTCGATCTCGTTGCACCCGCCGAGGGAGTGCAGCAACGACCCCAGTCCGCCGAGCTCCCGACCGTAGAACTGAGTGAGCACCTTCAACGCAGCGTCCGTCGCCTGCTGGGGGTGCGGCCAGTCGGCCAGGGTCGCAATCGTCGCGTGCCACCGCACACCGGACTTCGCGAGTCTGACCTGCATCGCCCGCTGCAGCTGGGCTCCGGGCGACGAGCCGGTCGCCACGCGTTCCCGGACGATGCGGACCCCCAGGTCGCTGAGGAGTTCGAAGACCGCGTCGGAGTACCGGTACACCGACGTGGCGAAGAACGACCTGGTGTTGAGGGCGTAGTTCTCGCACAACTCGTCGGACCAGTGCGCAGTCATGCCGAGGGACGACGCACGACGGATGGGCGCGCTGCCCGTGACGACCGCAGCGGTTGCGGCGAGGCCGGCGGCCAGGACGGCGCGGCGGGACCACCTGGACGCCGTCGACCCGTCCTCGGTCATGCACACCCCGCCGTGGCTGGTTGCCGGGGCGTCATCCTATCGTCGGGGCAGGCGGTCGGAGGGGCACCGCACGCGGCGCTGAGGCCACCCACTGCGACCGGCATCCCGCACGACGGCCGCCGTCCTACGGAGCCTGCCGAGGCGTCGCGAGCTCCTCCGCGTCATGGGGACCGGCACCTGCACCGCCGTCGGGGTCGCGGCCCATCTGCTCCTGGACGTCACCGGCAGGGACGGCCGGCAGCCGGCGCCGTGGGGCGGACACCTTTCCCGCCGTCCGTGCGCTCGCCCTCCGGACGACGTCGCAGAACACGACACCGTCGACCGAGCCTCCCACCTGCTCGATGCGCTCGATCGCGGCCACCAGTCGCCGCCTCCGCGAGACGTCGCGGCGCACCACCAGCAGGGTCAGATCGGCGCTGCGAACGATCTCGAGGGTGTCGACGACCGGAAGGACCGGAGGGCTGTCGATCACCACGAGATCGGCGGTGGCGCACAGCTCGGCCAGCATCGCCGCCCAGCCGGGCGCGGCCAGGAGTTCCGCGGACGGAGCGGTGGACTCTCCGGACGGCAGGACGCGCAGTCGCTCCAGTTCCGTGTCGGCGAGAGCGCTCTTCAGTCGCACCCGCAGGTCGGAGCTGTCGCTCAGGATGTCGCCGACACCGGGGCCCGGAGGCAACCCGAGCAGTGGGCCGACGCCGCCGTTGCGAAGGTCTGCGTCCACCAGTACGACGTCGAGCCCGGCCGAGGCTGCGGCGACAGCCGTGTTGACCGCCGTCTGGGTCTTGCCCTCCCCGGCGGCCGCGGACGTCACCAGCACGACTCGGCCGCGATCATCCCGGCCCGTTCCCGGCGTGAGCTGGGACAGCCGGTACCGGAGCGTGACCGCCAGCGCCCGGTACGCCTCGCCGGCTCTCGAGTCCGGTTTGCTCAGCGTCACCGGGCTCTTGCGGATCGACCGCCCGCTGTGCGGGATCCGCCCGAGGACAGGCCGCCGGGTAGCTGATGTGGCGTCGTCCTCGCCGTGCACCGAGTCGTCGAAGTACTGGCGCAGGAAGGCCAGTCCGAGGCCGAGCAGGAGCCCGAGCGCGCCGGCGAGAAGGAGCGTCGGGACCTTTCGTGGAGAGGCCGGGTGTGCCGGAGGCGTCGCCGGGTCGAGGACCTTGGCGCTCGCGACCGCGCTGGGTACCCGGACGCTCAGGTACTCCTGGGCCAGGGCGTTGGCGATGGCGGCGGCCTGGGACGGGTCACCGCGCGTCGCGGTGATCCGGAGGACCGAGGCCCCACCGGGATCCGGCTCCGCGGCCACGGAGTGGACCAGGCCGCCAGGCGTCTCGTCGAGTTTGAGGGACGCGATGACCGCGGACGCGGCGTCGACGCCAGTGACCACCCGAGCCTCGGTCGCCACCTGTCCTGCGGTCAGCGCCTTGCCGTCGTGACCGGTGGGCGCCCCGAGCAGCACCTCAGCGGTCGCGACGTAGGTCGGCGTCGCCCGGCTGATGTAGAGCAGTCCGAGCCCGACGCACACGAGCACTGTCAGGACGACGATGTACCAGCGCCGGCGGATCACGCCGACCTGATCACGCAGCTGAATGAGATCGTCGCTCATCAATCTCCCTCACCACACCTCATCACGAGGCCCCCCGCAAGAATGGCCAGGCTGCGCCCTCTCCACGCAGACATCTCCCGACGAGGGGCCAAGCTAACCCACGAATCACGGGCGGAGGACCTCTCGGCGCATGACCTCGACGGATATCTGCGCACGGCCTCGGTTGCCTGGTCGGCGAGGCGTAGGAGGGCTACCACCACGGGCCACTGCCCACCACGGAGGCCCCGGAATCGCTCGAGTCCGAATGACATGGCTGCACGGAACCTGACGTCGGTGGGACGGCGCCCTACCGGCCGGCCGCCTTCACCACCTGACTGACGGTCCGTACCAGGATCTTGATGTCTCCCCACATCGACCAGTTCTCGATGTAGAAGTTGTCGAAGTGCGCGCGGTCGGCGATCGACGTGTCGCCCCGCAGGCCGTGGACCTGGGCCCAGCCGGTGAGACCCACCGGGACCCGGTGCCGCGCCCGGTACCACGGGTACTGCTGGCTGAACTCGTCGACGAAGAAGGGGCGCTCGGGCCGGGGGCCGACCAGGCTCATGTCACCCCGGAGGACGTTCCACAGCTGCGGGAGTTCGTCCAGGGACAGCCGCCGCATCACGCGCCCCAGAGGCCCGACGCGCAGGTCCTCGCCGATGTTCCACAGGGTGGCGGCCTCCGACTCGGTCGGCCGCAGGGAGCAGAACTTCAGGAGCGTGAAGGGCTTGCCGTCGAGCCCGATGCGCGTCTGCCGGTAGAGCACCGATCCCGTCTCCCAGCGGCTGGCCAGCGCGCAGATCAGCAGCACGGGCGCGAGGGGCAGCAGGATGGCCGACGTGAGGACCATGTCGCTGAGCCGTTTGATCGTCCACGTGCCCGAGCGGAAAGGAGCCCGCCGCATGCGGAGCAGCGGCATGCCCCAGAGGACCTCGGTGTCACGCGTGACCGTGTGCACCTCGAAGAGGCGCGGCACGAAGTAGATCTCGCAGGCCAGGCGGTCGCAGGCGCGCAGCAGTGGGACCATGAAGGGCTCGCGCAGGGAGCCGTAGGTGACGATCACGACGTTGACGGAGTTCGCCAGCACGACCCGGCACAGGTCGTCGGAGCCGCCCAGCAGCGGCACCGAGCGCTCCTCGTCTCCGAGCAGCGGATCGTCGTCCAGCATGCCGACGGGGTCCAGGCCGTACTCCGGATGCTCGGCCAGGGTCTCGGCCAGCCGCCCGGCCACCGTGCCGGCCCCGACGAGGAGCGTTCGCTGGCGCAGATGGTGCCGACGGCGAGCGGTCCGGATGCCGCCGTAGATCACCGCCCGCACCCCGAGGCTGACGACGCCGAAGAGCGCCGAGGTCACCAGGCGTGCCGTGCCCGCCACCCCGTCGTTGAGTCCGCCGAGCACCATCATCGCGGCACCGGCAGCCAGGGCCCGTCCGACGACGGCGGGGGCGTCGTCGAGCGCCGAGAGGTTGAGCCGCGGCCGGTAGAGCCCGCCGGCCTGGAACACCGCCAGGACGAGGACCAGCATGATCAGGTTCTTGACCGACGGTCTCGACGTCAGGGCGACCGCTGCGGCGAAGGCGGCGAGGTCGCCCGCCACGAGGCTGACCGGGATCCAGAGCGCGCGGGCGCGCGAGCGCCGGCGGGACGGCGAATCCGCGGGCCCCGCGACGTCTGGGAGCGCTGCGGTATTACCGAAGATGAGGATCCGCCGCGCGGGCGACGGCTCCGTTCGCACCCTGACGTCGGTCGCGAGCACGAGCCCCGATCGCCGCCACGGGCGACGCACGCGGCCCGTGGCGGGGACAGACCCCTCGGCTCGTTCCGCCTGCGCCTCGAAGTTCAGCATGGGTCCGCTACGAGCAGATCGTCGTCGCCGCGGAGCGGGGGCGGTGCTGGTTCGTGCAACAAGCGGCTGAGGCGGTCGTCATGGTCTTCTCCCACGTACCGAGCCCGTCGAGCTGGAGGTGCGGCCCGACTCCGACGCTAGAAGCAACCGCACGTCACGGGATCCGCTACGGGGATGACTCCACATACGTATTACGGGGGAGCTGACCTGCTGCCCGTCCAGGGTCACGCCACGCCCCCGCGGCGGGCCAGGGTCACCGCGGCCAGGGAGGTGTGCACGTCCAGCTTGGTGAAGATGTTCTGCGTGTGCGTCCGCACGGTGTTGACGGAGACGGAGAGCTCCGCGGCGATCTCCGCGCTGCTCCACCCTTCCACCATCGCCGCCAGCACCTCTCGTTCCCGGGCGGTGAGAGCGGACAGGCATCCCTGGGCGGCGCGCACCTCGTCCTCCTGCCGGAACAGGTGGGTCAGCACGTCGGTGAGCAGCAGCGGAGGAACGTACGTCTCACCACGGACGACGGCCGACACGGCGCGGACCAGCGCCGCGACACCATCGGTCTTGGGCACCCATGCCCGGAACCCCGCCCGCAGAGCCCGGGCCAGCGTCGGCACGTCGTCGTGCTCGGCCACGGCCACGAGCCGCAGGCCGGGATGCGCCGCCACGAGCCGCGTGCCGGTCGTCAGGTAGTCGTTGCCACCGCCGTCCACCGTCAGCATCGCGACGTCGACCGCCCCGGAGCGGCACGCGCGCACGGCGTCGGCGGGCCGGCTGACTGCCGCCACGACTTGCACGTCCGGCTCGACGTCGAGCAGCTGCGCCAGCCCCTCCACGAACGACCGGTGGTCGTCGCCCAGCAGCAGCCGGTTCACCGGACGACCGAGGGCCAGATACCGCCCGTCAGGAGCTGACGGAGCGGCCGCCGTCGGCTCACCATTCCCGGCCCATGCCGGCCTCGACGACCAGCGAGACCGCTTGCAGACGGTTGTGCACCCCGAGTTTCACCAGCACGTTCTGCAGGTGGGAGCGCGCGGTGCTCGGCGCCACGCCGAGGGCCTTGGCGATCTCCCGGGTGTCTGCTGCTTCGACGAGCCGGTCCAGCACCTCACGTTCCCGCTGCGTCAGGCGCGCGACGAGTTCCCGTACCCGACGATGTCCGTCCGGTTCGGCTGCGGGAACCGACCACGACGGCGGAGCCGGCCGGTGGCCGGCTTGCGTCCGCTGCAGCGCGGTGAGGATCGCAGCCATCGGCTGCGCCTTGCTCAGGAAGCCCTCCGCCCCGGCCGCCACGGCCGCCGCCTCGTCACGGCGGTCGACGGACCCGGAGAGGACGACGACGCGGCACGCAGGGCGATGCCGGCGGATCTCGGCCACTCCGTCGAGGCCGCTCCCGTCCGGCAGGGACAGATCCATGACGCACAGATCCGGCTCGAAGTCGTCGATCGCCTCCCGGGCTCCGGCCAGCGTGGTCACGATGCGCGGCTCGTACCCGTGCGCGAGCAGGACGGCGGACAACGGCTCGACGAAGAGGCGATGGTCATCGCACAGCAGCACTCGCACGCCCGCTCCCCCCATCAGCGGATCAGACGACCCGCATCTGCCGGGCGGCGCGCTGCAGCTCGGGCGCCGCGGCCCGCAGGACCAGTGCGACGGATCCGCCGCCCTTCCGGGCCGGCAGACCCACGACCAATTCACCGCCCATGTCGGCGAGCCCCTGCCGCGTGACCTCGAGACCCAGCCCGGTGTGTGCGGGCACCTTGCCGAAACCGGGTCCGTCGTCCTCCACCAGGATCTCCACCGTCGTGGGCGTGCGCCGGGTCGTCACCACGACCCGTCCGTCCGGCCCGGCGGCGCGGACCGCGTTGTCGAGGACGTTGACCAGGCAGCGGCGCAGCAACGAGCGGTCGCCGGCCACCGGCAGCTCGCCCCGCCGGCCGCTCCGGTCGAGCGAGCCGGTCCAGGTGAGGGCGAAGGCGTCCAGCACGGACGTGACCACTTCGTCGGCGTCGGCCACGCCCCTGCGCTGCGGATCCCCATCGGCACGCGGCTCGGCGATGCTCCGCGTGACACCGGCGAGCTCTTGCGCCTGATCGATGATGCGGTCGAGGTAGTCGCGCACCTCCGGGGTGACCCCTGCTGTCTCCCGCGCGGCCTCCGCCAGTGCCAGCACCACCGACACCGGCTGCCGGATCTCGTGCAGGACGACCAGGAGCCGGTCGTGCAGCGGGCCCCTGCTGGTTTCCGCAATCGTCATCTCAGTCCCCCGTCACCGGCCGGCTCGACGCCCATGGCCACAAATGCGGACCCGGAGAGACAGTGAACCGGCCGTGAAAGAACTGCAACGTCACTGTGCACCATCTGTGAACACCGCCGAGAGAAACTTCACTCGGCTCTCGATCGATGACGCTCTGTGCAAAGGCGCGCCCCGGCGGTCGCGGGCCTGCTGCTTTGGCGGCCGGCGGCGCGCGGACCCCTACTCCCCGTCCCGGCAGCCGTCTTAGGGTCGGCGCCCACCCAGCAGCGGTGGACCCGGCGACCGGCATCGGCACCGGTACGCCGGCAGGACACGGGGGCGCGGATGGACTGGTGGAACCCGGCGATCGCCGTTGCCGGACTGCTCGTCGGCATCGTCGTCGGCCTGACGGGGATGGGCGGCGGCGCCCTGATGACGCCGGTACTCGTCTTCTTCTTCGGCGTCCAGCCGCTCGCAGCGGTCTCCAGCGACGTCGTCGCGAGCTTCTTCATGAAGCCGATCGGCGGCCTGGTCCACCTGCGGAAGGGCACCGTCCACCTCGGCCTGGTGAAGTGGCTGTGCCTGGGCTCGGTGCCGGGCGCCTTCGGGGGCGTCCTCCTGCTGCGCGTGATCGGCTCGGGCGAGCACCTGCAGGAGATCCTGCTGATCGCGCTCGGCGGGGTCCTCGTCCTCGCCTCGTTGGCGATGGCCGCCAAGGCCTACCTGCGGCTACTGGCTCGCGAGCGCCGTCGCGCCAGAGGCGGCGCTTCCAGGGAGGCGCCGCTGCAGACGGTGCGCGTGCACCGGGTCGCCACGGTGCTCATCGGCTTCGGCGGCGGCCTGGTGGTCGGGATGACCTCTGTGGGCGCCGGCTCGCTCATGATCGTGGCGCTCATGCTGCTCCACCCGTCGATCAAGGCGGGCCAGCTGGTGGGCACCGACCTCGTCCAGGCGGTGCCGTTGGTGGCGTCGGCGTCCCTGGGTCACATCCTCTTCGGCGACTTCACCGTGGGCCTGACGGGCAGCGTGCTGGCGGGCGCGATCCCGGGTGTCTGGCTCGGGGCGCGGGTGTCGTCGCACTCTCCCGGCGGTCTGGTGCGACGGGCCCTGGCCGTCGTCCTGTTCGCTTCCGGCGCGAAGTTGCTCGGCTTCTCGACCGGGATGGTGCTCGCGCTCGTGGTGGCCGCCCTCGTCGGCGGGGCGGGCGTCTGGGCCTGGGTGCGGGTCCGCCACGGCGAGGCGCCGCTCGCGTCGCAGCAGCGGCGCCGGCCCCGCAGCGTCCGCGCACCGCAGGTGCCACCCGTCGACCGTGGTCTCGGAGGAGCCGTGACCGAGCGACCGTGACCGACGCCTCCACGGTGGAGGCCCTCAGCAGCGAGGAACCGAATGCTCTCCGACTGGAACACGACGGTGTCGCCCGACACCGCGGCCATGTTGTCCGATGCCGACCTCGCGGCTCTGCTGGCGAAGACGGCCGGGGACCGCCTGCTCGCGCTGCGGGAAGCCCTGCGCGACGCACTCCCCGCCGAACTCAAGGAACGGGGCGACGGCGAGGGGCAGCGAGCGCTGGCCCGGGGACTGGCGGCGACCCGCCCGCGGGACGCGATCCTCTCGGAGGAGGCGGTCGACGACCCCGCCCGGCTCTCGGCGTCCCGGGTGTGGATCATCGATCCGCTCGACGGGACACGGGAGTTCTCCGAGGGACGCCACGACTGGGCCGTGCACGTGGCGCTCTGGCAGGACGGCGGCCTGGTCGCCGGCGCCGTCGCGCTGCCCGGTCTGGACGAGGTCCTCACCTCCGATCCTCCGCCCGTCCTCCCCCCGCGCCGCAGCTCTCGGCTGCGCATGGCGGTCAGCCGCAGCCGGCCGCCGGCCGTCGCCGGCGCGGTGGCAGCTGCGCTGGGCGCCGAACTCGTCGAGATAGGATCGGCGGGGTTCAAGGCCGCGGCGGTGATCCGCGGAGAGGTCGATCTCTACGTGCACGGCGGCGGCCAGTACGAGTGGGACTCCGCCGCGCCGGTGGCGGTCGCGAACGCCGCGGGGCTGCACACCTCCCGACTGGACGGCTCGCCGCTGCGCTACAACCGGCCCGATCCGTACCTGCCCGACCTGGTGGTGTGCCGGCCGGAGCTGGCCGACGACGTGCTGGGGGCGCTCCGCGCCCTGACCGACGACGAGAGCGGGAGTTCCCGATGAGCCGCACGCTGACCCATCTGCAGCAGCTGGAGGCCGAGAGCATCCACATCCTGCGGGAGGCGGTCTCCGAGAGCGAGCGCCCGGTGATGCTGTACTCCGTCGGCAAGGACAGCTCGGTGATGCTGCACCTGGCCCGGAAGGCGTTCTATCCGTCTCCCCCGCCGTTCCCGCTGCTGCACGTGGACACCACGTGGAAGTTCAAGCAGATGTACGAGTTCCGCGACAAGACCGCCGCCGAGCTCGGGCTGGAGCTGCTGGTGCACCAGAACCCCGAGTGCGTCGCGCTGGGCATCAACCCGTTCACGCACGGGTCCGCCGTCCACACGGACATGTGGAAGACCCAGGGCCTCAAGCAGGCCATCGAGAAGTGGCACTTCGACCTGGCGTTCGGCGGTGCACGGCGCGACGAGGAGAAGGCGCGGGCCAAGGAGCGCGTCTTCTCCATCCGCTCGGCCCAGCACCGGTGGGACCCGAAGAAGCAGCGGCCGGAGCTGTGGCGCACCTACAACGCGCGGCACAGCGGTGGCGACAGCGTGCGGGTGTTCCCCCTGTCGAACTGGACCGAGCTCGACGTCTGGCAGTACATCTACCTCGAGGACATCCCGATCGTGCCGCTCTACTTCGGCGCCCAGCGCCCGGTCGTCGAGCGCGACGGCACGCTGATCATGGTCGACGACGACCGCATGCAGCTGCACCCGGGAGAGCAACCGCAGCTGCGCAGCGTCCGGTTCCGCACCCTCGGCTGCTACCCGCTGAGCGGCGCGATCGAGAGCACGGCCGACACCCTTCCCGCGATCATCCAGGAGATGCTGCTGACGACGACGTCGGAGCGGCAGGGCCGGGTGATCGACCACGACTCGACCGGGTCGATGGAGAAGAAGAAGCAGGAGGGCTACTTCTGATGACCCAGCCCTCGCACCTCATCGCCGAGGACATCGAGTCCTACCTGCGCGAGCACGAGCACAAGACGATGCTGCGGTTCATCACCTGCGGCAGCGTGGACGACGGCAAGTCCACCCTGATCGGCCGGCTGCTCTACGAGTCGCACCTGGTGTTCGAGGACCACCTGGCGGCGCTGGAGGCGGACTCGCGCAAGGTCGGCACCCAGAACGGGGAGCTGGACTTCGCGCTGCTCGTCGACGGCCTGGCCGCCGAGCGGGAGCAGGGCATCACGATCGACGTCGCCTACCGGTTCTTCTCGACCGAGAAGCGCAAGTTCATCGTCGCCGACACCCCGGGACACGAGCAGTACACGCGCAACATGGTGACCGGGGCGTCGACCGCGGAGCTCGCGGTGATCCTGATCGACGCCCGGAAGGGCGTGCTGACGCAGACCCGCCGGCACAGCTACCTGGTCTCGCTGCTGGGCATCCGCAAGGTGGTCGTGGCGGTGAACAAGCTGGACCTGGTCGGCTACTCGCAGGAGGTCTTCGACGCAATCGAGGCCGACTACCGGGCGTTCGCCGCCCAGATCGGGCTGACCGACATCCTCTGCATTCCGATGTCGGCGCTGCGCGGTGACAACATCACCGAACCGAGCGCGAACACCCCCTGGTACACGGGCCCCACGCTCGTCGGGCACCTGGAGACCGTGGAGGTCGACGACGGGCCCGTCGACGGGCCGTTCCGCATGCCCGTGCAGTGGGTGAACCGCCCGCACTCGGGGTTCCGCGGCTTCTCGGGGCTGATCGTCGGCGGCCGGGTCCAGGTGGGCGACCGGGTGCGCGTCGTCCCGTCCGGCCAGACGAGCCGGGTCGCGCAGATCGCCACGATGGACGGCGACCTGACCGAGGCGGTGGCGGAGCAGTCGGTGACGCTCACGCTGACCGACGAGATCGACGTCAGCCGCGGGGACGTGCTCTGCGCCGCCGACTCCCCCGCGGGTTCGGCCGACCAGTTCGAGGCGCACGTCGTCTGGATGGCCGAGCAGGAGATGCTGCCCGGCCGGCCCTACCTGCTGCGTCTGGGCACGCAGACGGTCAACGCCTCGCTGGGCCGGCCCAAGTTCCGGGTCGACGTGAACACCCTCGAGCACGCGGCCGCCACCACGCTCGCGCTCAACCAGATCGGGGTGTGCAACCTCAACCTCGACAAGCCGGTGGCGTTCGACCCCTACGCCGAGAACCGCGACATGGGCGGCTTCGTGCTCATCGACCGGCTGACCGACGCGACCGTCGGCGCGGGGATGATCCACTTCGCGCTGCGGCGGTCGCAGAACATCCACTGGCAGGCGCTGGAGGTCGACAAGCCGGCGCAGGCCGAGCTCAAGGGCCACCGGCCGTGCGTCGTCTGGTTCACCGGGCTCTCCGGGGCGGGCAAGTCGAGCATCGCGAACATGGTGGAGAAGCGGCTGCACGCCCTCGGCGTGCACACCACCACCCTGGACGGCGACAACGTCCGACACGGGCTGAACAAGGATCTGGGGTTCACCGAGGCCGACCGGGTGGAGAACATCCGCCGGGTCGCCGAGGTGTCGCGGCTGATGGTCAACGCCGGCCTGGTCGTACTCGTCTCGTTCATCTCCCCGTTCCGGGCCGAGCGGGCGATGGCCCGCGAACTGGTCGCCGAGGACGAGTTCTGCGAGGTTTTCGTCGACACCCCGCTGCACGTCGCCGAGGCCCGCGACGTGAAGGGCCTCTACGGCAAGGCCCGACGGGGGGAGCTGACCAACTTCACCGGCATCGACTCGCCGTACGAGCCGCCGGAGGACCCCGAGATCCGCCTCGATACGACCGTGACGGGGCCCGAGGAGGCGGCGGAGAGCGTCGTCGACCGGCTGCGGGCCATGGGGGTGTTGCGCTGATTACCCGTCAGGGGTGGTCAGGGGCAGGGGGCCGGCCCTCGTCCAGCCATGCTCGCGCCGCCTCGTAGTCGTCGGCCATCCCGACCAGCTCGACGCCCTCGGGTGAGTGGTCGATGAGCAGCCACAGACCGTCGAACGCCTCGAGCACGGTCTCGTCGCTGCGGTCGGGCAGCCCGTGCGGATAGCGGGCCGAGCGGATCTCGCGGTAGCGCCGCCCCCCGACCCCGCCGGGGGGCGGTGCACCGCGCACTCCTAGACCTCGCGGGGCGGAAGAAGCGGCTCGTGCGGCCCCGGACGCTGCCACGTGCACGTGAAGGAGCTGCGCACGAATCGTTCCGGCTCACCCGGCTGGTTGATCGCCGTATGGACGACGCGGCCGAAGCCGCCGCACCGACAGAGAGCGACCCGGTCGGCGTCCGCCCGGGTCCGGTCCAACACCGCAGTGTCACCGGTCATGGAGCGCAGGGTCCTACCGACCTGCGCCTCCGACAAGTGGAAGCGCGACGTCGCTGCGATGACCCCGTGGGCGGTCACGGTCCGTGGGTGGGCGCACCCGTTCGCGCTGCTGGGGCCGGGTGTCACGTTGCCCCGACGGTCAGGAGCGGACGTCGCGGATCGGCGCCGCGGACGACTCGAGGCCGCGGGCATCCTGGGCGCGGCGCAGGCCCCACGCGGCCGGAAGCACCACGCGCGGTGCGACGCCCACGAGGACGGCGATGAAGAACGCGACACCGGCCAGTGCCTCGCCGGACTCCTCGATGAAGGTCGCCGTCACCACCCAGGAGGCCGAGGCCGCGGCGGAGACGGCCGAGAGTCCCACCGACGCGACGCCGTAGCCGGCGAGCGTGCCGAGCACGCGCCGGCGGTCGCGGCGCTCGGTGCGGCTGAGGAACCACAGGGCTGCCATGACGGCGACGGCGAGGACGACGCTCACCAGCAGCGCACCGCGGGAGCCGATGCTCTCGGTCAGCGCGTGCATCGCCCGGGCGTGCACGGTGCCGCCGGCCTTGACGGTCGCGATGCCGCCACCGACCAGGGCGACGGACAGCCACCAGGAACGGCGGCCCGGGATGCTGCCCCCGAGCGTGACGGCGGCGAGCGCGCCCGCGGCGAACAGCACGGCGACGAACAGCCGCGGCAGGGAGAACGGTGCGTCCATGGAGAGCAACCGGGCGGCCGGTCCGGTGACGCCGTTGAGACGCAGCAGGTAGCCCGTGGTCTCCAGGGCCACGGCGACCGCGGCCAGCGAGATGCCGATCGGGGGCAGCGGCACCGGACGACGGCGGACCGGGGGGCTGACCGGCACGAACGACGCCGGCAGGTCGGCGGTGGTCAGACCCACTCCGGTACCGGACGAGCGGCGGTCGGCGATGCGGATGCTGCGGCCGACGAGCACCCCGAACGCAGCCCCGACGACGGTCCACGCGACGAGCACGCCGAGGACCCAGACCCACCACACATGGTGATCATCGGCAGGTCACCGGCTGAACGTGACCGTCCCGTCACGGAGTTCACCCGTGTCGCGCCCCACGCGACTCACGGCACCCACCCGCCCATCACGCCCCGGCGAACGGGCAGGTCCGGTGGGGGGCCTAACTGGCCTGGGAGTCCTCGCCGGTCCGGGTCTCCTCGACGATGCGCCGGGCGGCATCCTGCGTGTCAGCGTTCGCCATTGCTCGGCCCCACCACAACGCGCAGGCGGTCGCGACGACCGCCCACCCGATCAAGAGCCATGCCCATGGCACAACTCGACGGTCCGCCCCGCCACCGCTCGGCGGCAGAGTCGAAGGGCCCCGAGGAAACTGCTCAGCACTCGTCACCGGTTGGTCGCCCATGACGCGCCTTCCGCCCCGGGAGGAGGGCCGAAGCTACTCGCGGCTGCTCCGGCTGCCACTGCCCCGGAGGGGACCGCTCAGGGCGGGAACTCCCCGGCTCTCCATGAGCACACCCGCCGCCAGTCATCCCCGGACAGGTTCTCGACCCGTACACACGCACTCTCGGCCGGCCGGGAGTGCAGCGAGAGCTGCCGGGCGTACCGCTCGGCATCCTCGTCGTCATCCGCCTCGAACACGTAGGTGACCTGGCCCGGACCGGTGAGAACTCGGTAGATCGACACAGCGGTCCCCCTGACCGCTCACGGGCAGAAAGTCGTCGGCAACACATATCGTGTTGCCGCGACGAGAGTCATCGCTGACGGGTGGACGTTGCAGTACAACTGGCGAGGGCGGCGCCGACATCACTGCCCCTGGTGGCGGCGCCGCCCGCACGGAACGTAGGGCCTACCAGTCGGTAGTCCATCCTCGGCGCACCCGTTGTGACTCGGATCACATACGCCCGGGTGGCCAGCAGGGTCCGGTCAGTGGAGCACCTGCACACGACAGCCCCGACTTGCTTCAGTCGGAGAGGTAGTCCGCCAAGGCCGTGCGCCAGTCGCGCGGGGTGAAGCCGGTCGCGGTGATCTTCGCGAGGTCCAGCACGCTGTTGAGCGGACGGACGGCGGCCTGCGGCTTGTCGGCGAAGTACTTCTCGGTGCTGGTGCGACCCACGTCGTCGGCGGACCGGCCCCGGGCCGCGAACACCGCGGCGGCGGCGTCCGCCCACGAGACGGGCTCGCCGGAGTTCGTGAGGTTGTAGGTGCCGTACGGGGCGCCGGTGCGCAGCAGGTGGGCGATGCCGGCGGCGAGATCGGTGGTGAAGGTCAACCGGCCGATCTGGTCGTCGACGACCGTCGGCGAGATGCTCCGGTCGGCCAGGCCGGCCATGGTGCGCACGAAGTTGCCGCCCTCCCCCACCACCCAGGTGGTGCGCACCAGGTAGTGCCTGGTCACGGCGGCCGCCTGCGCGTCGCCGTCGGCCTTGCTCTGCCCGTAGACGCTCAGCGGGTGCGGCGCGGCGTCCTCGGGGATCGGCCCGTCGTAGGTGCCGTCGAACACGTACTCGCTGGAGATGTGCACCAGCGTCGCGCCGGCAGCCTCCGCGGCGCGGGCCAGGTGGCCGACCGCCTCGACGTTGGCGGCGCGGACCGCCTCGTGGTTGGCCGGGTCCTCGGCGGCGTCCACGGCGGTCCACGCGGCGGCGTTGAGGATGACGTCGACGCCGGACCAGTCGTACCCGGCGACGGCGGCGGCGTCGGTGACGTCGAGGGCCGCACGGTCCAGCGCGACGGCGTCGGGGAACTGCTGCTGCAGCGCCCGGCCCAGCTGACCGTTCGCCCCGACGATGACGGCGGTCACTGGCCCTGGGCCGCGTACTTGGCCTCGACCTGCTGCTTCAGCGGACCCCACCAGGCCTCGTTGGCGCGGTACCAGTCGACGGTGGCGGACAGGCCGTCGCGGAAGTCGGTGTACTGCGGCGTCCAGCCCAGCTCGTCGCGGAGCTTGCCGGCGTCGATGGCGTAGCGCAGGTCGTGGCCGGCGCGGTCGGTGACGTGGTCGAAGGCGTCGCGGGGCTGGCCCAGCAGCTCGAGGATCAGCTCGAGCACCTCGCGGTTGTTCTTCTCGCCGTCGGCACCGATCAGGTAGGTCTCGCCGGAGCGGCCCTTGTCGAGGATCGCGTGCACCGCCGAGTTGTGGTCGTCGACGTGGATCCAGTCGCGCACGTTCTCGCCCTTGCCGTACAGCTTGGGGCGCAGGCCGGCGAGCACGTTGGTGATCTGGCGCGGGATGAACTTCTCGATGTGCTGATAGGGCCCGTAGTTGTTGGAGCAGTTGGAGATCGTGGCGGTGATCCCGAACGACCGCACCCAGGCGCGCACCAGCAGGTCCGAGCCGGCCTTCGTCGAGGAGTACGGGCTCGACGGGTTGTACGGCGTCTCGGGGGTGAACTTGGCCGGGTCGTCGAGCTCCAGGTCGCCGTAGACCTCGTCGGTGGAGATGTGGTGCAGCCGGACGCCGTGCTTCCGGACCGCCTCGAGGATCGTGTAGGTGCCGATGATGTTCGTCTGCAGGAACGGCGACGGGTCGTTCAGCGAGTTGTCGTTGTGGCTCTCGGCGGCGAAATGGACGACGACGTCGGAGCGTCCCACCAGCTCGTCGACCAGGGCGGCGTCAGCGACCGAGCCGTGCACGAACTCGATGTCGTCGCGCACCGGAGCAAGCGAGGCCTCGTTGCCCGCGTAGGTGAGCGCGTCGAGCACGGTGATCTGGTGCTCGGGGTGCTCGCGCAGCGTGTAGTGGACGAAGTTCGCGCCGATGAAGCCGGCGCCTCCCGTGACGAGCAGTCGCATCGCCGCTGCAACCTCCAGGGTCTCGTGGCCGGCGCAGACTGCCCGGCCGGCTCCCGCGGACGCTCGTTCGCGCGGTGTCGCGGCACGACGGTAGCCGAACGAGCGACACGACCCGGTGACGCCCGCTGATCGACGCCGCGCTGAGAGCGGCGATCCGGGCCGGTAGCCGAGAGGTCGTCGCTACCTGGAGAAGGTCATCCGATCGGAATCACGGAATCACGGGATCCGTGGGCGGTGGGGTCGTCTCCGTGGGCGGTGGGGTGGTCTCCGTCGGTGGCGGGGTCGTCTCGGTGGGCGGTGGGGTGGTCTCCGTCGGTGGCGGGGTCGTCTCGGTGGGTGGCGGGGTCGTCTCCGTCGGGGGCGGGGTCGTCTCCGTCGGGGGCGGCGGGGTGGTCTCCGTGGGCGGCGGCGTGGTCTCGGTGGGCGGCGGTGGGGTCGTCCCCGTCGGCGGCGGCGTCGTCCCCGTGGGCGGCGGTGGGGTCGTCCCCGTGGGCGGCGGTGGGGTCGTCCCCGTGGGCGGCGGCGTCACCGTCGGCGGCGTCGTCACCGTCGGCGGCGTCGTTGTCCCGGTCGGAATGGTGCCCGTGGTCGGTGACGTCTTCGTGGACGTCCCGGTCCCGTCCGCAGCAGCAATCGGCCCAACGGGCCCGGAGCCGACGAGGGCCGGTGCTGAGCCGGCCACAGGGTCAGCGGTCGCTGTGAGTCGCGCCTGCACCCGAACCGACGGGCTGGCTTTCCTCGCGGTTGCGGCCGTGTGCGCGCCCGCGAACACGCGGCTCGATGCCGGGGTCCGCGGCCCGTGCGTCGCGGGTGACTTTGTCGCAGCCGCCTCAGCCGGTGCCGCACTCGCCGAGCCCTGCTCGGCGTTGGAAGAGGCGCCGCCGAGAGCCGGTACGAGGTTCGGCCCAGCGCCGATCGTCGACTGGTCGATCACGCCGTGGTTCATCGCGCTCGGCAACAGGAGGGCGACCGTCACGAGGCCGACCGCCATCATCACCCACGCCCAGAGCGGAGCCTGCGGCGTCCCGCGTACCTGCATGGGCGGAAGCTAGGTGAGCGGTGATCCCCGCGGGGGCCTCGCAGCAACCCGGAACCGCCGTCACAGGTAAATCGAGCCGTGTCGTTTCGGAAATGCGACGGCCCCGACACAGTGAGTTAACAGGCCGACCTCAGCCGGCCCGGCGGCCCAGCGCTCGGTAGGTCCATCCGGCCGCGTTCCAGGCTGCGCCGTCGAGGGCCTCGGTCAACAGGTCGACCCCGAACGTTCAGCAGGTGTTGCCCGAGTCGGATCAAGAAGACAGTGCCTGCTCCCTCTAGGAAGTACACATGAGCTGGTTGCTGATCGCCGTCGCCGTCTGGGCGGCTCTCTCCGTCGGGCTGGGAATGCTCATCGGCCGCTCGATCCGCGTCGCCGAGGTGCTTGATTCCCGCCAGGCACAGCCGCTCGTGCCCGACTTCTTCCCCGCCGAGTGGGCCACGCCCGCCGCCGGTTCGCGCTGATCCCGTCCCCCTCTACGGAGTGAGAGAGCCGAAAGACGAGGCCTGACGCCGGTAGTCTCGGACGCTCGCACTGTTGACGGGGGTCCTGATGAGCGCCGACGTGTCCAGCGCACCCGGTGGACGGGCACCTGAGGCAACCCCGGACGGCGAGGTCGATCCCTCGCCGCATCGCACCCTGAAGCGCGTCCTCATCAGCCTGGGCGTCCTCGGACTGGTGCTGGCGCTGGTCATCGGCGGCGGGCTGTGGTTCCTCACGAACCGCTACGCCGGGAATATCGACCGGGTCGCGAATGTGTTCAGCGGCCTCGACGAGAAGACCCGCCCCGCGCCGGCGGCACCGGCCCAGCCGGCGGGCGCCGATCCGGTGACCTTCCTGCTGGTGGGGTCGGACACGCGCGCCCACCCCGCGGCGGGTGAGACGCCGGACGGGCGGTCGGACGCGATCATCGTCGCCCGCTTCTCCGGCGACCGGAAGCACGCACAGCTGATCTCCATCCCCCGCGACTCCTGGGTCGACATCCCGGGCCACGGCAAGAACAAGATCAACGCCAGCTACTCATGGGGCGGCCCGTCCCTCCTGATCCAGACGGTCGAGCAGCTGACGAAGGTCCGTATCGACCACTACCTGGCGATCGACTTCGACGGGCTCATCAAGGTGACCGACGACCTGGGCGGCGTCGACGTCGCCGTGGCCGAGACGACGAGCAACGGGCCCTACACCTTCCCCGCGGGCACGAACCACCTGAACGGCGACCAGGCGCGCTGGTACCTGGGCCAGCGGTACGGCCTCGCCGCCGGCGACTTCGACCGGGTGAAGCGCCAGCAGCAGTACCTGAAGTCGATGTTCAGCAAGCTGTTCAGCGCGCACACGTTCACCGACCCGGGGCGGCTCGACACCGCGCTGCTCGCGGTGACGAGCGCGGTCAAGGTCGACGACACCCTCGGCAACGGCGACCTGCTGGCGCTGGCGTACTCGATGCGTGATGTGACGCCGGGCAACGTTGCCTTCTTCACCGCACCCGTGCTGGGCACCGGTATGGAGGGGGCGGCCAGCGTGGTGTACCTCGACACGGTCACCGGCGACCGGATGTGGAAGTACCTACGCAGCGACTCATTGGCGGCCAACACCGCGGAGTTCTCGGACCAGGCGCTCACCGACGTTCCGCGCTAGGCCTATCGCTGCAGGTCCGCGATCCGGCGCAGGATGGGCAGCAGCGCGTCGACGATCATCGTCGCCACCTCCTCGTGCACCTCGAGGGGTTGACCGATGGGGTCACGGACATCGTCGTCCGCTCCGGCCTGGCGTCCGGAGCGGGCCGCGGACATGGCCGTCACCAGGTTCCGCGCCCGATCGGGAAGGGTCGCGCCCTCGACTGGCTCGTCGCCTATCCGCCCGAGCAGGTCCGCGGCCTCACGCAAGGTGAAGGTGCGGGCGAGTGCTCTTGGCGCCCGCTCGAGGACGTGACGGCGGTGCTCGCGCGTCATCGTCAGGGTGAGATCGGCGCCGGCCGGCATGTCGTCGAAGAGCTGTCGGGCGCGGAAGTCGCCGGCCTCGGCACCGAAGCCGCGGAGCACGAGAGCGCTGTCGGGGTGCATCGCCGAGTCCACGACGGCCCGGGTACCGGCGCTGTCGATCCGGATCAGTGCAGCGTCGTGACCCATGACTTCGTCGACGAACGCACGCCCGAGCCGCTCAGCCATCGCCGAGCGGCAGATGTTGCCGGTGCACACCAAGAGAACGCTGAACGTTCCTGGCTCGGGGGTCGGGCGGCTCACCTGCACATTGTGCGGATCAGTACGCCCCCGAGCCGCGCAACACGGCTCCGACCGTCTTCCAGAGCATCGTGAAGTCGAACATGAGCGACCAGTTCTCGACGTAGCGGACGTCCATGCGCACAGAGTCGTCCCAGGACAGGTCGGAGCGTCCGCTGACCTGCCACAGACCGGTCAGGCCGGGCTTCACGAGGAAGCGCCGGTGCATGTCGAAGCCGTACTTCTCCACCTCGGTCGAGAGCGGAGGGCGAGGCCCGACGAGCGACATCTCGCCGCGGAGCACGTTGAACAACTGCGGCAGCTCGTCCAGGGAGTAGCGCCGAATGAACTTGCCCACGCGGGTGACTCGCGGGTCGTCCTTCTTCTTGAAGAGGACGCCGTTGCCGTCGCTCTCCTCTTCCAGCACCTCGACCATCCGATCGGCGCCGGGGACCATGCTGCGGAACTTGAGCATGTTGAAGACCTGGCCGTCGCGGCCCACGCGCTCCTGCCGGAAGAACACCGGCCCGCGGCTGGTGACCTTGATGGCAAGCGAGATCCCGACCAGCACCGGAAGCAGGAAGAAGAGGCCGAGTCCAGCGGCGGTCTTGTCGAAGAGGTCCTTGCCGATCCGGCGGATGCCGGTCAGCTCAGGCCGTTCCATGTGCATGAGCGGCAGGCCGCAGACCGGCCTGATGCGCACGCGCGTGCCGACGATCTCGGTAACGGCCGGCGCGAGCAGCAGCTCGGCCCGGGTCTTCTCCAGATCCCACCCGAGCCGGCGCAGCGTGGGGCCGTCCAGCTCGGGGCAGGGCAGCACGGCGACCGTGTCGACCTCGTAGCGGGAGACCACATCGGCGACTTCGTCGAGGCCGCCCGGTGCGCCGCGGCCAGCTCGACCAGCGCGCCGGCGACGGCGACGGCGACCTTCCAGGAGGGGCCCGACTCCGCGACCGGCGCCAGCGCCATGGTCACCCGCCGCCGGCGGCCATCGACCACCCGGCGAAGAGGAACGGCAGTTGCTCGTGCCAGCTCGGCGACGCGGTGTTCCGGTTCGGTCGGCGCGCAGCGCCCGCTGAGTGCGCTGCGGGTCCGGAGACAGGGAGTTAGTGCCAACTGCCTTCGGCGCTTACAGCCTCTGAGCGAGTTGGTCGTAGATCCACCGGTAGGTCTTCTCCAGCCCGTCCCTCAGCGCGACGGACGGCTCCCAGCCGTAGCGCTGGCGGATGAGACTGTTGTCGCTGTTCCGTCCGCGTACCCCCTGCGGGGCGGTCAGGTCGTACTTGCGCTCGACCTTGGTCCCCGCGATCTCCTCGATGAGATCCACCATCTGGTTGATGGAGACGAGTTCGCTGGAGCCGAGGTTCACCGGCGAGCCGTACGGGCCGTCAGTAACCATGCGGGTGCCCCGCACGCAGTCGTCGATGTACATGAAGCTCCGGGTCTGTTTGCCGTCGCCCCAGATGTCGATGGTGGCTTCACCGGTGAGGACTGCCAGCGCGATCTTCCGGGAGAGCGCGGCCGGCGCCTTCTCGCGCCCACCCTCGAAGGTGCCGAGCGGACCGTAGACGTTGTGGTAGCGGGCAACCCGCGTGCCGAGTCCGAAGTCCTCGTGGAAATGACGGCACATGCGCTCGGTGAAGAGCTTCTCCCAGCCGTAGCCGTCCTCGGCCATCGCCGGGTAGGCATCGTCTTCCTGGAGGGCTGTCACGTCGGTCTCGGTCTGCTTGTCCGCGGCGTACACGCACGCGGACGACGAGTAGAAGAACCGCTCCACGCCCTCGTCCCGGGCGGCCACCAGCATGTGGGTGCTGGTCAGCACCGACAACATGCACAGAGCCTTGTTGGCCTCGATGAACCCCATGCCACCCATGTCAGCGGCCAGGTTGAAGACCGTTGCCACCCCTCGCACGGCGGACCTGCACTCGTCCAGATCCTGCAGGTCGCCGATGCGGTTGTCCGCCGATGGGATCACCTGGTGCCATTCACTCAGCGGCTTGCGGTCGACACACCGGATCGAGTGCCCCTCATCCGCAAGCACAGCTGTCAGCGCGCCACCGATGAAGCCGCCGGCACCGGTCACAAGGACATCTGCCATGTCGTCTCACCCAGGATCCGCGAGTAGCGATCGGTTCAGGCGGGACAGTAGGGGGCGCGTCAGCACATGGGTATGTTTCCGGAACTCCGGGAGCACATTTGGCCAGGAAAAATCAGCGGAACCGCGGACCGATGACCTTGCCGGCCTCCTGCCCGAAGATCATTCCTTCTGGCACGTCCCCGCGAACGACGGTGCCGGGCGTGACGACTGCAGAGCGACCGATGTGGCTCCCGCCCAGCACGATGCAGTGGGCGGTGATCCACGCGCCGTCCTCCACCACCACAGGCGACGTGGTCAGAGCCATGTCGGTCCGGAACGCGTGCGAACCCGTGGTGATGAACGTGCCCTGGGAGATGACCGCGTCCGAGCCGATGGTGAGCCGGTCCTGGTTGTGCAGCCACACGTCCTCACCGATCCACGACCGGTCGCCGATGGACAGCTTCCACGGAAAGCGGACCCGCAGTCGCGGACGAAGGATCACGCCCGAGCCGATCCGCGCACCGAAGGCCGTCAGCGCTGCCCGCCGGACGCGCGTGCTGATCTGCCATGGGTTGGTGACCAGCAGAAGCTCGACGACGGCCCACGCGTAGACCTTCCAGGCCGGCGCGTCCCACGTCTCGCGCCGACCGGGTGCGGCCGACAGATCGACGATGCGTGGCATCGGGAGAGCCTAACGTCGGACGTAGAGCAGATCGGCCGTGTTCCGGGCCCCGGACAGCCATGGGCGATGCCTCCGGGCACCCCTCACTGCCGACAACGCGTCATCGAGAACCGCCTCGAAGCGGTCGGCCACGGCCGCGCTGTCGAATGTGTCCTCCGCAAGCTGCCTTGCCTGCGTGCCCAGCGACGTCCGGCGTGGCTCGTCGTCGAGAAGCGACCGCAGCACTCCGGGGAGGGTGGCGGCATCGGCGTGGGCGACGACGACTCCGGCGTCGTGCGTTCGCAGCATCGCGGCCACGGCGTTCGCGGGATCCATCACCGCCACGACGGGCCGGCCGGCGCAGAGGTAGGTCAAGACCTTGGACGGCACGGAGAAGCGACTCGCTGCCGGCTCCAGGATGCACAGCAGGACGTCGGCGGACCCCAGCAGCGTCGGCATCTCCGCGAATGGCACGTAATCGCGGAGCTCCAGCCGCCCGGCCGCGACCTCTTCTGCGCGTCGCTCGAGCCAGTCCCGGCCCTTGCCCTCGGAGACCACGACGACCGTCGTGTCGTCGAGCTCGGGTGCGGCGGCCACGTCGAGCAGCAACTGCGGATCGTGCTTGAGCCCGAGGGTCCCCGCGTAGAGCAGTCGGTGTCGTGCACCGTCGCCGGCGGATGGCCGGTCCGGCTCCACGACCGGGAGGTCGTCGAGTACCGCCCAGTTGGGGATCACCGTGAATCTGCGCTCGTCGACGTCCCAGCGCTCATAGACGTCGGTGAAGGCGTCAGCGATGGCGACGATGTGACGCGCATTCTTCGCCACCGTTTTCTCCCCAGCCTCCGCGATGGCGCCGACCGTGGCGGCGACCCTGCGTGGGAACAGCCGATCAGCGGTTGCCCGGACCCCGTGGGAGTACACGTCCTGGTGCCAGAACACGTAGGGCGTCCGACGGAGGCGCAGCAGCTGAACCAGGAGGACGTTGGACAGCAGCGACATGTTGCACAGCAGGACGAGGTCGGGCCGGAACCGTCGAACGGCCCGAGCGGCCTTCCACGCGTACTCGACTTCCTGGACGAGCCGCAGAACGGGCCTGTAGCGAGCGAACGCCCGCCGCAGGTTGACCTCGGTGATCGACAGGCCCGGCGGATCGTCCGGCCGGAGTTGCATGTCGCCGTGCCCGGTGACGTTCGTCGGGCTGTACTGGTGATCGATGCGGTAGCCCCGGCGGGCCAGTTCCCTGCTCAGCTGCACCTGGAAGGGGTGCCCGGCGAAGTCATGCACGACGACGCGCGGTCGAGCCGGTGCGTGGCTGCCATCCGGGGTCATGATCGCCTCTGCTGTCAGGAGGCGCGGCGGGAGTGTTTGTGGCCCGTCGTCACGTCCGCTTCGTAGCCGTAGCCGTATCCGGAAGCCGTCGCGGCGCTCGGCGGCACGATGTTGAGGACCACACCCAGCGTCCGGGCGTGGACCGCATCCAGCGCGGCGGCCGTCAGCCGCAGGTGCTCCTTCGTCGCCCGGCCGTAGAGCACCGACAGCAGCACGCCGTCCACCAGCGTCGCCAGACCGGTCGAATCCGCCACGGGGAGCAATGGGGGGGCATCGATGAGCACGAAGTCGTTCATGCCACGCACCTTGTCGAGCAGGGCGGCCATGTGCGCCGATGCCAGCAACTCACCTGGGTTCGGGGGCTTGGGTCCCGCGCCGAGAACGAACAGTGTCGACTGGCCGTACTGCTGGGTGACCTCTTCGAGGTCGGCGGTGCCGGCCAGCACGTTGGTCAACCCCACGCCGCCCACCAGGCCGAGATACTGGGTCACCCGTGGGCGCCTGAGGTCCGCTTCGAGGATGGTCACGCGGTGTCCGCCCTCGGCCAGTGCCACGCCGAGGTTGATGGTCAGCGTGGTCTTCCCCTCCGCGGGCACCCCGCTGGAGACCATGATCACCTTGGGTGGGTCGTCGATGTTGATGAACTGCAGGCTCGTACGCAGGCGCCGGAAATCCTCGGCGATACGGGTCTCCGCGTCACGCTCGAAGACGTGCTTCTTGGCCAGTCTTTCGTCGCGGGTCACCGTGCCCAGCGCCGGAGCTCCGGCAATTGCCGCGGCGACCTCGGCGTCTCGAATACTCCGGTCCAGATGCGAGCGTGCGACTGCCGCCCCGGCCCCGAGCAGGAGACCGAGCGCAAGGCCGAGCGCCAGATCACGCACCGGCCGCGGTTCGGCCGGGGCGGTCGACCGCTCGGGCGGCTCGACGACCGTGATCTTCACCGGGGAGCCGGTGGCGCCGTCCGGGGTCTCCAGCGTCGTGACCATCTGGGTGAATTCGTCGCCGACGGCCTGCGCGATGGCCCGGGCACGATCGGGCGAGGTGTCGGACACCGTGACGTCGAGCAGCACCGTGTCCGGCACCGCCTTCGCGTCGATCTCCTGAGCCAGCTGCGCGGGTGAGAGGTCGAGGTGCAGCCGGTCGATCACCCGCGAGGCCAGGTGCTTGCCCGTGAGCAGTTGTGCGTAGGAAGCCACGCGCTGCTGCGAGAACTGGCTGCCCTGGAAGACGTCGCTGGTGGACGTCGACTCCGTCGTGGAGACGAACAGCCTGGTCTGTGACGTGTATTGCGGCGTCGCCGCCAGGACGAACGCTGTCGCGGCTCCCCCACCGAGGATCAGGCCAAGGAGCAGCAGCCACCACGACCGGCGCAGCGCCGTCGCCAGATCTTGCAAACCCATACGGTTCCTGTCTGTTCTCCGGGTGCTTCAGTGAGCGCCCGGTCCCGGAACGATAGGTCGGGCGATGCCCGGCGAGGAGGTCTGCGCGCGCGGCGCACGGCCGCCCCGTCGCCGCTGCCGCAGGTAGGTGAGCCACGCGACGAGCGCGTAGAGCACGGCCGCGCCCGCAAGTGCCGCGGCGAAAGCCACGGCCGAGTTGCCCAGTAACGCGGCCAGGAGCGCTCCGGAGAACACGAATCCGGAGCCGGACAGGAGCACGACGGCCAGGTGACGAGCCCGGCTCAGGGTCTGCAGACCGAGCACGGCGCCCGCCGCCGTCCCCAGGGCGACGTACTCGAGCACGATCCACGCCAGCACTGAACGTGCCCCTGCCCAGGAGTCACCCAGCATCAGGTCGCCGGCAGCTGCCGGCAGAAGCAGGAGCACTGTCCCCCACAGGACGGCGGCGCAGGCCAGGCCGCCGGAGACACGTCCCATCGGCCGTAGCTTCGACTCGGCCGGGGTGCGGAAGATGACCGGAAGCATGGCCATCCCGGCGAAGGCGAAGAGCGTGTTGACCGGCGCCATCACGGTGGACGCGCCCCGCAGTGCTCCTGCGGCCGCGGCCCCGACCGTGAGCGTCGCCAGGCCGAGCGTCACGTACGTGGCCAGTGACGCGCCGACGTAGCCCAGCGCCGTCACCTCCCCCGTGGCATGCCGCTGACGCAGGGCGGCCCAGCCCTGAGCGATGGACGGCAACAGCCGCAGTCCGGCCAGGGCCACGAGAAGCGCCGCGACGGCCCCGGCGAGCCAGACCGACAGGGACACCAGAAGGGGCGGCCGGAACGCGTAGGCGACCGCGACCGTCGCCACCCAGACCCCGTCGGAGACCAGCGCCACGGCGGGGCGGCCGGAGGCGATGCTCGCGTAGCGGCACAGGTCCTGAGCCACCACGACCGGGAGGGCAACGACGAGCAGGGCGATGACCGGCAGCGTCTCCAGGCCGGTGATCGCCAGCGACGGAAGCGCCATCGCGACGGCGGCCACCGGCGCCACGCACAGTGCGGCCCCGGTGAGCTGTCGGGCCTGGGACAGTGCGTGATCGGCCGACGTCGTCAGCGCGATCTGCGTGCCCCACAACTGCCGGGACAGACCGAGGAATGCGCTGAAGAGCGCGTAGACGACGGCGAAGCGGCCGAACGTGGTGGGGTCGGCCGATCTGGCCATCAGCGCGACGGTCAAGAAGTTGGACAGCCCGGACAGTGCCTGGTCCGCCAGGGCGGCGAGCCGCCCCGAGGGGAGCGAGAGCCTCCGCCCGAGGAACCCTGTCGACGTCGTCCTGGTCATCACGGGAGCTGCAGGGCTTCGTCCGGACGGGGCTCCCCGCGCAGGAGACTGCGCACGCCGATCCGGTTGCCGCGCAGCCGGCCGCGACGGTCGACGGCGCTGCGCATCGGTGCGACCGCCCCCAGCAGGTTGGCGAGAACCGGACGCATGGTCAGGTACAGCGTCTCCGTACGGCTCAGGACCCGACGCCGGCGCAGGTAGGCGGGGTGCACGACCTGCTGGTAGCCCAGCCGCACGCCGCTCTGCCGGCCCGATGGCACGCCCAGATGCACGAGCTCACATCCCGCGAAGTTCACGACCCGACCCACGCGCGCGACCCGCGTACTGAAGTCCCGGTCCTCCAGCCAGCCGTAGAGCTTCAGCGCCTCGTCGAAACGCACAGCTCGCGCCGTCTCGGCCCGGACGACCATGCAGCAGCCGTAGACGTGAGCGGCTTCCTCGATGTCGCCAGCCGGCTCGCGACCCTCGAGCAGCGCCCTGGCCGTCGATCGCTCGATCGGCCCACTCCGGACCCCGTCTGCGACGACGAGACCCGAGAACAGCACGACGTCGGGATGGCGGGTCACCAGCGCGTCGGCGCGCGCGAGGAAACTCGGGTGCAGCTCGGTGTCGTCGTCCAGGAACACGAGGTAGTCCGCTCCGGAGCCCACGGCGTCGATCAGGGCGTTGCGCTGAATCGTGAGCCCCGCCGGCGAGTGGACCACCGTGACCGGCAGGGGCCCGAGGTCCGCCGGGAGGTCCTCGGGTGACGGCACACCCACCCACACCGAATCGGGCGTCCTCGACTGGCCGACGAGCGACGCCAGGCTGTCCCCCAGTACGTCCGGCCGTCCCTTGCTGGCAATGGCAACGGCGAGACGAACGCCTGCCTTCGCCGGCTCTTCGGGCGGGCCCGGCGGGACGGGGACGCTCATGCGGCTCTCCGGTGCTCGACCCACCAGCAGGCCCCCAGGAGCACGAGCAGGTTCGCCATGGCCTGCAGCAGGGAACCGCGCAGCAGGAAGATCAGATAGAAGGGCAGGATGCAGCCCAGGACGTCGGGCGACCGCTCCCTCCGCAGCAGCTCGACCGTCCGGTCGTCGCGGCCCCTCGCCCACCACCCGAGCAGCGCACCGCCGGTGGCGACGGCGAGCCAGCCGGCGTTGATGTAGAGCTCCGCCCACAGCGGTGCCGACAGGTTGGTGAACCGGTAACCGCGGAAGTCCGCCAGGACGATCCCGGTGTCCCGGGGCTTGGCGTCCCACAGCTGACGCGGCACCCAGAACAGCGCCACCCCGAGGGCCTGGTTCCCGTCGGAGAGGCCCCGCCGCTGCACGAACAGGACGGTGTTCTCGATCTGGGCAAAGGCGTCGTAGTCACCGCTGAGCAACGATTGCTCCGGTCCCACCGCATGCAGGGGGCCGTTGTCATCGCCGCGAAAGGCGTCGGCGATCGGGAAGACGAGAACCAGACCGACGACCGCAGCCACCGCAACGAGACGGAAGCGCCGACGCGTCGCGAACATGCCGAGCGAGGCGGCGATCGAGAGCCACACGGTTCCGACGATGTAGCGGGGGCTGTTGATCGGGTTCGCATGGACGACGAGCACCAGGACGACGACGAGGTACAGCAGGGACTTCCCTCGGGTGCGCGAGTCGGGCCGTCGTGCCCGCAGCCGGGTCAGGGACACGAAACTGACCACCAGCGGCATCGTGGCCAGGGCCGAGACGACGCCGAGAGTTGCTGTATTGGGCCACAACGCCGCAGCTCGGCGGCCCACCGCCAGCTGGTCGGTGAACAGCGCCGGCCCGACATTGAGCAGGTAGTAGCCCGTGCACGCCAGGGCCAGCGCCGTCAGCACGTAGACGGCGCGCGGCTGGGGACCGATGTCCGGCCCCGCTCGCCTCGGGGTCTGATCACCGACGGCAGCGGCCTCCGGGCGCCGTCCCGAGGCCCCGCGGAGGTATGCGGCGAGCAGCACAGCCGCGGACCCGACGGCCACGATGAGAACGGGCTCCAGCGTGGCCGAGGCGATGGTCTCCGGCGTCGTCTCCGGGGAGACGCCCTGGCGGAGCTGCGCCAGCGGCGCCAGCCCGAGAAAGACGTAACTGAACAGCCACAGCGTCATCTCGACCAGCCGCTGTCGCCCGTCGGCCACCAGCCACGCGTAGCGCAGCCCCGTGACCGAGGTGAGAACCCAGGCTCCCGTCCAGGCCGCCACGTGCGGGCCCGACGTCGCATCGATGAGGTAGAGCGGCACGACCACGGCCAGGCAGAGAGCCGACACGATGAAGATCGGTGCGGTGAAGGACCCCGTCGGGGCGCTCGAGGGGTCCGCGCTCGCCGGCGCAGCGCCGAGCCCCTGAGGAGCTGTCATGAGGCGGCGCCTCGCTCCGCCGCCTGCCGATAGATGGCCGTCAGCCGTTCGGCGACGCGGTCCAGCGTGAACCGCTGCTCAGCCAGCGTGCGCGCCGACCCGGCGGTCCTCGTCCAGAGATCGCGATCCGACAGCAGCCGCATGACCGCTTCCGCCAGCTGATCGGGCGAGCCGTCGGTGACGACCGCGGCGCCGGCCTCGTGCGCAGTGCGTGACAACCCGGTCTCGTCGGTGATCACGGCCGGCAGCCCGCAGGCGAAGGCCTCGAGAAGCACCATGGGAAACGGCTCAGCGCGACTGGGCAGGACGAGCACCGCCGCCTCGGAAAGCCGTGCCCGCGCGCGTTCGATCGTCGTGGCGCCGCGGTAGACGCATCGCGGGGTCAATCCCCTGCGCTCGATGTCCTGAAGTGTCGAGGCGCCCTCCCCGCCGTCCGCACCCCACAACTCGAACCGGACCTCCGGTCGATGCCGGGCGATGATCTCCGCCGCGGCCACGAAGGCGCGGGGACGCTTCCGCTCCGCCAGGCGCGAGCTGTACAGGACGAGCGGCGCCTCGGTCGGAGGCTCGGCGCGACACTGCGCGAGCGGGACGCCGTTCTCCACTCGGTGCACCCTGGCGGACGGGACGCCGAGCGCTTCGAGGTCCTGATCCTCCTGCGGCGTCAGCGCCAGGAAGGCGGCCGCCCCCCGGAAGACCCGGCGCCCGAGCAGCCGGTCCACCAGCGCCTGCGCCGACGACCGCCGGGCGCGGATCTGACCGTGGGGCTGAAGCACCACCGGAACGCCGCGCAGAACGGCAAGTGCCGCCCCCGGCAAGGTCAGCAGGTCACGTGTCACGTGGACGTGGACCACGTCGAACTCCCGCACATGCCGGGCGAGCCAGATCAGCAGACCCGGGGCCATCAGCCCCACGAAGCTCGACCGGAGAGGCTTCCACGCACGGAACAGCCGCAGGTCCGTCCGGCCGGCCGCGACATCGTTCCCGTCCCACCCCGCGGCGACGGTCACCTGATGCCCGCCGTCCCGCAGGGCAGCCGCCTGGTCGAGCGCGACCGCCACCGGTCCGCCGTACGCGCCGTCGGCGCTCACGTACGCGGCCACGGAGAGGATCCGCAGGCGGTCAGGACCCTGACGCGGACCGACCATCGGCCTCCGTCGGGTTCGGCCACCGGAAAAGACGACGGCGTTCGGGCATCGGCACAGGGTACGAGGCGGGAGGCCGGGTCAGGGGCCGGTCGAACGCGGTCCAGCAGACGGAGCGAAGATTCTCAGGGCGCCGGAGCAGCGTTCATGCCGTTAGCCTCCGCGAACGAACGTCGGCGATCCACGGAGTGCCTCGTGAGCAATCTGTTCCATGCGGCCCGAGCGGGAATGGCGGCCGGCCTCCGGACGATGATCAGCCGCGCGTTCACCACGGACGAGGACTTCCGGCTGGCCATCCGCGACATCCAGCACATTCCCGGCTGGTTCGACGAGACGAATGCGAGCGCCTTCTGGGCAGTGATGGCCGAGCAGACACCGCAGACCGTCGTGGAGATCGGGTCCTATCTCGGCCGCAGCACGGTCTTCCTCGCCCACACCGTCAAGCGATTCGGTCCCTCCGATGCCAGAGTCGTCTCCATCGACCCGCACACCGGCGACCGGCAACAGCTGGAGGGCCTGGGCTTCGGGAGCACATCAACGCTGGACCTGTTCCGCTTCATCGTCTCGGCCGCCGGACTCCAGGACCGCATCGACATCCGGGTCGCCACGTCGGACGACGCCGCCCTCGACTGGAGGGACGAGATAGACCTGCTGTTCGTGGACGGGTGGCACTCCTACGACGCCGTCCGCAGCGACATCGCGCACTGGGTGCCGTTTCTCACCGAGCGCGGCCTGGTGTGCTTCGACGACTACCTCACCTACGCCGATGTACATCGAGCCGTCAACGACGGGTGCGCGGACGCGGGACTGACCGTCTACGGGTGCGTCCTGGGACAGGCATGGGCGGGCCGTGAGCCGGAGCCCCCGCGCGCGTTGAGCCGCGGGCTGCGGTACGCCCGACTGCGGCCGAGATCGATCCCGGCCTGACCGGCCGGCGGGTTCCTCGGGTGTGGCGTTCTCAGACCCTGTGCAGCAGGTCGCGCCATCGGGCCGCCACGACCGGCAGGTCCCGGCTCGCGGCGAAGAACGCGTGCCCGTCCGATCCCAGAGCCGATCTCGCCGCGGAGCTGTCGTGCAGGCTCTTGATGCACCGGGTCAACGCGTCGACGTCGTCGGTTGCCACGACGAAACCGGCCTGAGCCTCCAGGACGTCACGGGCCCCCTGCCCCTCCGCGGACCCGAGATAGATGACGGGCTTCGACGCCGCCATGGCGGCATAGACCTTCGACGGGACACACGTGCCCGTGGCGTCCTCGTCGAGGGCGACCAGGTGGATGTCGCCGGCGGCGAGCACGTCCCTGATCGGGCGCCGCGGCGACTTCCGCCGGAACTGGAGGTTCGCCGGCCGTTGCTCGGCCGCCGCCAGCGCCTCGAACTTGTCGCCGTCCCCGATGAAGACGAACTCGATGTCCTCGCCCTCCAGACGGCGAGCGGCGAGCGGAACGCTGTCGACCGAGTGCCGGTAGTTCAGATGCCCGCTGTAGAGGACCACCGTCGCCGTCGGTGCGATGCCCCACTCCGCGCGCATGCTCGCCCCGTCGCCTCCGGTGAACTCGGAGGCCGGCTGCCAGATCGGCACGACGTCCACCTGATTGCCGCGGTAGAGGCTCTGCGCGACATCGCGCATGCACTCCCCGAGCACGACGATGCGGTCAGCACGGGCGAGGGAGATCCGGTCGACGACCAGCCGGACCCGGTCCAGCGCCCGCCCCCGCGCCTTCCCCAGGGCACTCAACTGCAGGCGTTGAAGCGTGAAGAGGTCCATGAGCCAGGACACGTGGCCGTGCGGGGGTCGTCCAGAAGGCCGTCGGAGCGCGTTGGCCAGCCGGACCGTCAGGCCTACCCCCGTCGGCTCCTCCAGCGTCACGACGACACATCGCTCCGGCAGCCGGAACAGCGACCACGCGGTGCCCAGCACGAAGGCGGCCCGCAGCACCGGCCCCGGCAACCGTCTCCACAGCGGGCTCATCGCGTCGTAGGAGATGCGCTGCACCGTCGATCCATCGCCGGACAGCGCATCGATCAACTGCTCCAGAGATCGAGAAGGCGCGTCACGTGCGGGATCGTGGAAGCCCCGCACGAAGGCCACTCTCATGCGCGCACCCCTTCCGCGGACCGGAGCCGGCCCGACGAACGCAACGGGCGGAAAGCCGGGCTCGGCAGTCTAGGCTTCACCGCTCCCGCCCCGGGCCCGGCACAGCATCGTCGGGACCGTCGGGCCCGCGCCACGAAGGGATGAACCCGTGTCCTTGTCGCCGGCCGGTATTCGCCGCAGCGTGGCCCGCCATCTACCGCCAGGAGTCGTGGGGCGCCTCGACCTCCTGCGTCCGTCGCTGCGCACGACCTGGGGTGGTCCGCTCAACGGCCAGGAGCATCGGCAAGCCCTCGTTCGGAGCCTGGCGCGATCCATCCATTTCGATCTCGTTCTCGAGACCGGGACCTACCGCGGGACGTCGACCGAGGCGTTCGGCGCCATCTTCGGAACACCGGTCCACACGGTGGAACAGAACCTTCGCTTCTACACGTACAGCGCCTCCCGCCTGGGCCGCGACCCACGGATAACCGTGACCCGAGGCGACTCCCGCGCCTTCCTCCGAGAGCAGGTCCGCCGTCATTCCGATGAGTCGGTCTTCGTCTATCTCGATGCTCACTGGGAGGACGACCTCCCGCTCCCCGAGGAACTGCAGATCATCGCCGCAGGCCTGCCGACTGCTGCGGTGATGATCGACGACTTCGCCGTGCCCGACGACCCCGGCTACGGCTACGACGACTACGGCCCGGGCAAGGCACTGACGGAAGAGTGCCTTCCGCCGATGGAGGGCTGGACGCTCTGCTACCCGTCGGCCCCCTCGGAGCTGGAGACCGGACAGCGGCGCGGCAGTTGCGTGCTGCTGTCCCCTGCGCTCGCTGACGTCCGGATACCCGAACTACGGGTAGCCCGCACGCTCTGACACGACCCCCGCGGACGGGCCCGCGACGGGCGGATCAGCGGGTGACGGTCGGAGCGTGGCCGTTCTGCCGTGCGGCCATCCGCTCGCGCTGTGGGATCACGGTGTACTTCGGGTCCTTCGCGCTGGCCATGCCCGCATCGAACACCCCGAATCGGGTCAGCAGCGAGCCCGCCGCCAACAGCGCTCCTGACGCAACGGCCCCGAGCCGGGAGCGCCCGGCCACGACCGTCAACCCGGCGCCCGACACCGTGCACGCCTTCGCCGCCCGCAGCAGCACCCCGGCCCGGCCGATCCTGTACGGCTCGCTGACGATCCCGTGCCCGTGCTCGATCCGGTGCGCGGCGGCCAGCTCGACCAGCGCACCGGCGACCGCGACCTTCCGGGAGGGGCCCGACTCCGCGACCGGCGCCAGCGCCATGGTCACCCCGCCGCCGGCGGCCAACGCCGACCCGGCGAACAGGAACGGCAACTGGTCGCCCGGCTCGTGCCAGCTCGGCGACGCGGTGTTGGCCAGCAGCACCGCCGTGTACGTGGTCATCGGCCCGCCGAACACCGAGGCACCCACCGCGGCGCCCTTGCGCAGGCCCGGGATCCACCGAGCCACTCGGAGAGCCCGCACCGCCGGGAACCACGGCAGCGCGTGCAGGCCCGCGGTGGCCACCGTCAGCGCACTGAACGGCGACAGGATGTAGGAGCCCACCGACAGCGGCGACGTCGGCTTGAACACCCGCAGCATGTGCAGGAACCGCATCGGCCGCCCGAGGTCGACGATCAGCAGCCCGACCGAGGCGAGCGCCCCGCCGGCCGCGGTGAAGTGCGCGGCCTTCGCCAGCCCGGGACGCCGGGTGAACTCACCGAGCGCCCCGATGACCGACGAGGTACCCGCCATGCCGCCGAGGAACAGGTACAGCGGCACCTCGGGGTTCTTCCACGTCGCCGGCTTGACGATGTTGCGGCCGTAGTAGGAGGTGAACTCGGCCTCCGGCACCATCGCGGCCTCGCGGCCACCACCGCCCCAGCCGCCGCCACCCTTGCGTCGCCGCTTGCGCGACTGCGGCGTCACGTCCGAGCCGCCCGCCCGGCGCCAGCCGGCTCCGGGTCCCGCCTGCGCGGTCATCAGCGCCTCCGTCCCACGAACGACGACAGAACGACGCCGACCACCATCGCCGCACCGGCCGCGGCGGCCCGCCACATCGACGGCAGGTCACGCGTCGTGACCACCGGGTCCGGCGGCAGCCCGTAGACCTCCGGCTCGTCGAGCAGCAGGAAGAAGGCGCCCGCTCCCCCGACGCCGTCGTCCTCGTCCCGCCCGTACAGCCGTGCGGTCTCCACACCCTGCGACTTCAGCGTCTCCAGCCGGGCGTCGGCCCGCGCCTGCAGCTCGTCCAGGTCGCCGAACTGGATCGACTGCGTGGGGCACGCCGTGGCGCACGCCGGCATCAGCCCGTCGGTCAGCCGGTCGTAGCACATCGTGCACTTGAAGACCCGGCCGTCGTCCTTGCGCTGGTCGATCACCCCGTACGGGCAGGCCGGCACGCAGTAGCCGCAGCCGTTGCAGATGTCGCCCTGCACGACGACGGTGCCGAACTCGGTGCGGAACAGCGCGCCGGTCGGGCAGACGTCGAGGCAGCCGGCGTGCGTGCAGTGCTTGCACACGTCCGACGACATCAGCCAGCGGACCTCCCGGTCGCCCGACTGCGCCGTCTGCGGGTCGAACTCGCTCAGCGCCTCGGCGTTCAGGACGCTCGAGTGCGCGAGCCCCTGCTCCTCCGGCGTCGCATGGTCGGCCGGCGACGGCGCGGTGCCCTGGCGGGCCGTCGCGCCGGGCAGCCCGACCCCGGGCATCGGCAGGTCGACCGGCCGCGACTGCTCGACGAACGCGACGTGCCGCCAGGTGTTGGCGCCGAGCTGGCCGGTGTTGTCGTAGGACATGCCGGACAGGCCGATGGCGTCGCGGTTGCCGTGCGAGTCGTCCATCGGGAGCGTGTTCCACTCCTTGCAGGCCACCTCGCAGGCCTTGCAGCCGATGCACACCGACGTGTCGGTGAAGAAGCCCACCCGCTTCGGATGGCCCGCGTCGTAGCCGGCGTCGGCCGTCACGTCGGGCAGCGGTCCGAACAGCCGGTTCTGCGGATCGTTGCCGGTGAACGCCGGGCTCGCCGAGCTGACGGTCATGAGCCCACCTTCTCGTTGCCGCTGGCGTCGTCCACGCCCATCCGCCCGCCGACCGGGACGATGCCGGACTTGACCCCGGCACGCAGCCGGTAGCCCTCGACGTAGTCGACCAGCGCCGACCCGCGGGGCCGGCGTCCGGGCCGGACGTCGCAGGTGGCCGCCTTCGACTCCTGGATGTGCACGTTCGGGTCCATGACGACGCCGGTCAGGTCGTTGCCGGAGTCGCCGGTGGAGATGCCCTCACCACCCCAGTGATACGGGACGCCGACCTGGTGGATGATCCGGCCGGCCACCTTCAGCGGCCGCATGCGCTCGGTCACCAGCACCCGCGCCTCCACCGCCGCCCGCGCGGTGACGACCGTGGCCCAGCCACCGTTCTCCAGCCCCCGCTCCGCGGCGAGCGCGGGTGAGACCTCGATGAAGAACTCCGGCTGCAGTTCCGCCAGGTACGGCAGCGTGCGGCTCATCCCGCCGGCCGTGTGGTGCTCGGTCAGCCGGTAGGTGGTGAACACGTACGGGTAGACGTCGTCGGTCGCGGTGTTGGTGCGGTTGTACGCCGCCTCGATCTCTTCCCGCGTCGGGTTCGACTGCTGCCCGTAGAGCGCGTTGCGGGCCGGCGACTCCGCCGGCTCGTAGTGCGTCGGCAGCGGGCCGTCGGCCAGCCCGGCCGGCGCGAAGAGCCAGGCCTTCCCGTCGCTCTGCATGATGAACGGATCGGTGCCCGCGATCGCGTCCTCCGCCCGGGCGTCGTCCGGGGGCACGTAGTCCGGCCTCTTGGTGCCCTGGAAGTCGGGCACGTCGACGCCCGTCCACTTGCCGGCCGACTCGTCCCACCACACGTACTTCTTGCGCTCGCTCCACGGCTTGCCGTCGGGATCGGCGGACGCGCGGTTGTAGAGGATCCGCCGGTTGGCCGGCCACGCCCAACCCCACTCCAGCGCCGTCGAGGGCTGCTCGCGGCCGGGCTTGCGGCGCGCGGCCTGGTTCACCTCGTCGGCGTAGACGCCGGTGTAGATCCAGCAGCCGCCGGTGGTCGACCCGTCGTCCTTCATCTCGGTGTAGGACGACAGCGCCTTGCCGTCGGCGCCCCAGCCGTTGATCTCCCGCAGCACCGACTCGGGCTTCGGGTCGGCCGTCTCGCCCTCGGTCGGGTAGTCCCAGGCGAGGTCCAGCAGCGGGCGGTCGCGCGGGTCGGTCGACCCGGCCAGCCGCTCCTTGAGCTTCCGGCCGAGGTGGAAGTAGAACCACAGGTCGCTGCGGGCGTCCGCCGGCGGCTCGACCGCCTTGTGCCGCCACTGCAGCAGCCGCTGCGTCTGGGTGAAGGTGCCCGCCTTCTCCACGTGCGTCGCCGCCGGCACGAAGAAGACCTCGGTGGCGATCTGGTCGGTGACCAGCTCGCCGGTCTCGATCTCGGGTGCGTTCTTCCAGAAGGTGGCCGACTCGATCATCTGCAGATCGCGGACGACGAGCCACTCGAGGTTGGCCAGCCCCAGCCGCTGCATCCGGCCGTTCGAGTGCCCGACGGCCGGGTTCTCACCGACCAGGAAGTAGCCGTAGACGTTGCCCGCGATCATGTCCGCGACCGTCTGGTACGAGCTGTGGTCGCCGTCGACCCGTGGCAGGTAGTCGAAGCAGAAGTCGTTCTCCGGCTGCGCCGCGTCGCCCCAGTACGCCTTGAGCAGGCTCACCATGTAGGCGGACATGTTGCCCCAGTAGCCCGCGGTGTCCTTGCTCTGCTTGACGTACTCCTCGAGCGACTGGTGCTGCGTCGCGTGCGGCATCACCAGGTAGCCGGGCAGCAGGTTGAACAGCGTGGGGATGTCCGTCGACCCCTGGATGCTGGCGTGCCCGCGCAGCGCCATGATGCCGCCGCCGGGGCGGCCCATGTTGCCCAGCAGCGCCTGCAGGATGCCCGCCGTCCGGATGTACTGGGCGCCGACGGTGTGCTGGGTCCAGCCGACCGAGTAGACGAACGCCGTCGTCCGATCGCGGCCGCTGTTGGCGGTGATCCACTCGGCCACCTGCGCGAAGGCCTCCGGCTCGATGCCGCAGACCTCGGCGACCATCTCCGGCGTGTAGCGGGAGAAGTGCCGCTTGAGCACCTGGAAGACGCAGCGCGGGTCCTGCAGGGTCTCGTCGCGGTCGGCCCGCACCCGGACGGCGGGGCCGCCGCTGCCGGCCGCCTCGTGCTGCCCGGACTCCTTCACGTCGGCCCCGTGCTCGCCGGCCTGCTTGCCGTGCGCGGCCTCCTGTGCCGCCGCGCCGCCCGGCTCGTCCGGCGCCCGCTGGCCCGCCGCCGCCCCCACCGGAGCGCCCTCGTACTCCCAGGACGACTCGTCGTAGTGGTTGGTCTCCGGGTTGAACCCGGAGAACAGGCCGTCGAGGTCCTCGGTGTCCTGGAAGTCCTCGCGCAGCATCGAGGCCGCGTTCGTGTACGCGACGACGTACTCCTTGAAGTACAGCTCGTTGTCCAGCACGTACTTGATCAGGCCGCCGAGGAAGACGATGTCGCTGCCCGCGCGCAGCGGCACGTGCAGGTCGGCCACCGCGCTGGTGCGGGTGAACCGCGGGTCGACGTGCACGACCTTCGCGCCCCGCGCCTTGGCCTCCATCACCCACTGGAAGCCCACCGGGTGGCACTCGGCCATGTTCGAGCCCTCGATGACGATGCAGTCAGCGTTGGCGAGGTCCTGCTGGTAGTTCGTGGCGCCGCCACGACCGAACGAGGTACCCAGACCGGGCACCGTGGAGGAGTGCTATATCCGGGCCTGGTTCTCGATCTGGATCGCGCCCATGGCGCTGTAGAGCTTCTTCATGAGGTAGTTCTCCTCGTTGTCGAGGGTCGCCCCTCCGAGGCTCGCTATCCCCATCGTGCGGTTGAGCTTCTTGCCGTCCTTGTCGGTGTCCTGCCAGCCCTTGCGGCGCGCGTCGAGCACCCGGTCGGCGATCATCTCCATCGCCGTGTCCAGGTCGAGGTCCTCCCACTCCGTCCCGTACGGACGGCGGTACTTGACCGTCGTGACCCGGGTGGGGCTGGTGACCAGCGACTTGCTCGCACTGCCCTTGGGGCACAGGCGGCCACGGCTGATCGGCGAATCCGGATCGCCCTCGATCTGGACGACCTTCTCGTCCTTGACGTACACCTTCTGTCCGCAGCCCACGGCGCAGTAGGGGCACACGCTCTGGACGACGCGGTCGGCGGTGACCGTGCGGGCCACCACGTTCTCGGTCGCCTTGCTGCGCGCGGCCGTGCCGCGGCCGAGCGGATCAGAGCCGGTCAGCTGCCGGAACACCGGCCACGAGTCGAGCCACGTCTTCACCCCCGGAACTCTGCCACCCGGAAAGCCGAACGGCAGGTCGAGGGCGCGCGGGCGTTGACCCGGTCAGGCCGCGCGCGTGTCCTCGAGCTGGCGGCGCGCCCCGCAGGACGTGCAGACCTCGAACAGCTCGACCTCCGGCGTCCACACGGGATTCACCCATGCCAGGCCCTGACGCACCGTGCGCACCTCGCTGATGAGCGCCTCCCCGTGGCCGCACAGGCCGCACGAGATGCCGGGGAGGGTGAACAGGTCACGGCGCTGTCGGCGTTGCACAAGGTGATTCTGTCAGTACGGACCGTTCCGTACCAGGCAAGGCCGTGTTGCCCACGTCACCATGCCCCCGTCACCGAACAGCGTGTGCGCCGACGCCCCGTTTCGGCGGCGAGAACGGGGCCTGGGCGCACACGCTCGGCCCGCGGCACATCTTGTGCACTCGCCGGCCTCGACTCCGCCGGCCGAGATCAGCGCCGCGGCCGGGCGGAGCGCAGCGCCAGGACGCCGGCCACGAGCGTGACGACCAGCATCGAGACGCCGACGACGACGGTGCCCCGGCCGCCGACCCAGAACAGCGCCCCGGCCACGCCGATCACGACCAGGACCTCCACGACCACGACGACGGCCAGCAGGACGGCCAGCAGCTTGCCCACGCCCCGCAGCTTGCCAGGTGCGGCCGCCCGGGTCAGACCTCCGCCAGTGACCGGCGACCCCGGACGACCCGCCACACCGCCAGACCGAGGCCCGCCAGCCCGGCCAGGTCGCCACCGGTCAGGCCGTGGCCGCGCGTCAGCACCACGATCACCGGCCCCTCCATCGGTCCGTTCACCACGAGCCACAGGACGGAGACGGCGGCCAGCCCCAGTGCACCGCGCACGCCGAAGCGCCCGCTCAGACCGGCGGCGAGCACGAGCGCGGTGAGCACGAGAGCGGCGAGCACCCGCGCATCCTCGCCCAGAAACGTGGCAACAGAACCGGGAAGTCCTACGGGAACGCTGGCAATCGAGCCGCTGGACGCCGTTCACCCCGACGAGTGACGGATCGATAACGATGCTGCAGCTACCGATCCAAGATCCCGATCTGGAACCCGTGACCACCGCCCCCCTGCTGGGGCAGCCCGCGGCTGCGCATCCCGCCGCGCCCAGGAACGGGCGCGCCGGGCTCTTCGCCGTCCCCGTCCTCGGCGTGGTCGCCGTCTGCGCCGTCGTCGGCGTCGTGCTCTCCGACAGCACCACCGCGCGCCTGTGCTTCGCCCTGGTCGGACTCGCCGTTCCGGTGACCGCCCAGACCGCGCTCTACCTGCGCCAGTGCCGCCTCACCGGCGACCTGCACCGCAGCCAGTCGTCGTTCCGCACGCTCGTGCGGAGCAGCGTCGACCCGGTCGTCATCCTCGACGACCAGCTGACGATCACCTACGCCTCCGAGGCCTTCTGCGACCTGGTCGGCTACGAGCCGGCCATGCTGGTCGGCCGGCCGGTCACCGCCCCGGTGCACCCCGACGACCGCCTGACCCTGTTCACCGGCCTGAGCAGCCCCGCCGGCGACGGCGCCGAGGTCGCGGTCCGCACCGCCCGGGTGCGGCACGCCGACGGCCGCTGGCTGCTGATCCAGGCCACCGTCCGCGACCTGCGCACCGACCCCGACGTCGGTGCGCTCGTCCTGTACTGCCGCGACGTCACCGCCCGCGTGCCCGCCCCCGGCTTCGATCCCGAGCTGGCCGAGCTCTCGCTCACCGACCCGGTCACCGGCCTGCCCAACCGGGCGGCGCTGGTCCGCCGCCTGGGGGCGGTGCAGCGCGAGGGCGGGCGGCCGTACGCCCTCGCCCTCATCGGCGTCGAGGGGCTTTCCACCGAGGCGCTCACGCCCGACGCCGAGACCGCCGCCCTCCGCTCGCTCACCGCTCGGCTCACCCGCGCGCTGCGCGGCGAGGACTGGCTGGCCCGCGGCAAGGACGGCGACTTCGTCGTCCTCGTCGACGGCACGATCGCCGACGCCGAGACCGTCGCCGGCCGCCTGGTCGCCGCCGTCGGCGCGCTGCCCATCCCCGGCGGGATGCTGCACCTGACCGCCGTCGCCGGCATCACCACCCTGCTCGCGGACGTCGACACCGGCGAGGCGCTGCGCCGCGGCGACCTCGCCCTGCGCAGCGCCCGCAACGCCGGTCCCGGCGCGGTCCACCGCTACGACGACGCCCTGCGCAAGGAGCAGGACCGGCGCGAGGCCCTGCGCACCGACCTCGACGGCGCGCTCGACCGCGGCGAGCTGCGCCTGGTCTTCCAGCCCGTGGTCGACGTGGTTCTGCACCGCACCGTCTCGGTCGAGGCGCTGCTGCGCTGGCGGCACCCGCTGTTCGGCGACGTCTCCCCCACGGAGTTCGTGCCGCTGGCCGAGGAATCGCCGCTGATCACCGAGCTCGGCCGCTGGGTGCTGCGCGAGGCGTGCGCGACCATCGCCGCCCTCGACGGCGCCGACATCGGCGTCGCCGTCAACGTCTCCGCGCGCCAGGTGCGCAGCGGTGAGCTCGTGCCCGACGTGATCAGCGCCCTGGAGACCAGCGGGCTGCCGTCGTCCCGGCTGATCGTCGAGATCACCGAGTCGGTGCTGCTCGACGACTCGCACGTGCTCGAGGACCTCACCGTGCTGCGCAAGCTCGGCGTCCGCATCGCCATCGACGACTTCGGCACCGGCTGGTCGTCGCTGGCCTACCTCGTGGGCATGCCGGTCGACGTCCTCAAGATGGACCAGTACTTCCTCGCCAACGTCGAGCACGACCCCGCCCGCCGCGCCATGTGCCGGGCGGTGCTGCAGCTCGGGTCCAGCCTCGGCCTGCCGGTCATCGTCGAGGGCGTCACCAACCCCGCCGTCTTCCAGCTCCTGCGCGACATGGGCCACCGCTACCTGCAGGGCTACGTCTTCTCCCGGCCGCTCGAGGCCGACCAGCTCGCCGACGGCGCCTGGGAGGCCTGGGTGGAACTTCCTGGGCCGGAATCGGCCACGCCGGCCGATTCGCCTGCACAATCGGCGGGGATGCCGACATGACCGCCTTGCGAACGATTCCGCGCGAGGTGCGGTGGACCGTGCCCCTCGCGCTGCTCGGCCTCGCCCTGACCGTGCCGTTCAGCGCGCCCGACGGCTCCGGCATGCAGTGGGACGAGCTCGTCCTCGGCGGCGTCGCGGCCAGTGCCGCCTGGGCCCTGTTCCGGTTGGTGCGCGGCATGGACGCCGCCGCCCGCCGTCCGTGGGTGGTCCTGGTCGGCGGCGCGCTGGCGTTCATGGTCGCCCAGCTGCTGGCCGGCTCGTTCCCCGGCGACCAGTTCGAAGGCCTGGGCGCCGACGACGCCCTGCTGTTCATCGGTGCCTGCACGCCGCTGGTCACCTGCGGCATGCTCGCCCGGCGGGTGACCCGCACCCGGTGGCCGGCCCTCGTCGTCGACGGCCTGATCGTCACCGCCGCCCTGCTCACCGTCACCGAGGTGCTCCGCGCGCCGCTGGTCAACCCGGTCGGCGCGCCCGACGACCTCCGCTCGCTCGTGCTCGCCTACGGCGGGTACGCCGCCGTCATGCTCGGTGGCGCCGGCGCCCTGTGCACCGTCTCCACGAGCGCCCTGCGCCGGTCGGTCAGCATCATGCTGGGCGCGGTCGCCTGGCAGGCCGCGGCCGCCGTCTTCGAGGCGGCCGCGATCATCTCGCCGTCCTGGGCCTGGACCGCGGGCTCCGACATCGCCGTCGCCCTGGGCCTGCAGACCTGCGTGGTGGCGGCCGGCTTCGCCCCGACCCGCGACGCCGACCGGTCCGCCCGCGCCGGCGTGCCCCAGGTCAGCCCGCTCGGCATGGTGCTGGTCGTCTGCTCGATGCTCAGCCTGCCGCTGGCCATCGGGTTCATGGAGTGGCGGGGGCAGCACCACTCGCTCGCCGCCGACATCGGCTTCGCCGTCGTCTTCTCGCTCATGGCCGCGCGCCTCGTGCTCCGCATCCGCGAGGACGGCCGGGTCACCGAGGACCTCGTGCGCAGCGAGGAGGACTTCCGCGGGCTCGTCGAGTCCAGCTCCGACGGCATCGCGATCATGGACGGCGACTTCCGGCTGCTGTTCACGTCCCCGGCCGCCCGCACGCTGCTGGGGCTCGCGGCCAGTGCGGACGACGACGACGTCAGCCTGCTCGACCTCGTCGACCCCGCCGACCGCGACCTGGTGCGCACGACCACCCTCGACCACCCGGCCGGCGACGGGCCGGCGCTGCACTTCCGGGTGCGCCAGGGCGACGGCTCACCCCGCGAGGTCGAGGCGACCTCCACCGAGCGCCCCGGCAGCGACCGCCGCGTGCTGTACCTGCGCGACGTCACCAAGCGCCGCCGCCGCGAGCGCGAGCTCGAGCGCATGGCCTACACCGACCACCTCACCGCGCTGCCCAACCGCGCGATGCTGTTCCAGGAGATGGCCACTACCTCTCTGTCGGCGTCGCTGGACCAGCGCTGCCTGCTGGTGCTCGACCTCGACGGGTTCAAGGCCGTCAACGACGCCGCCGGGCACGAGGCCGGCGACCAGCTGCTGGTCGAGGTGGCCCGGCGGCTCAACACCGTCGTCCGCGACGACGACCTGGTCGCCCGGCTCGGCGGCGACGAGTTCGCCGTCCTCGTCACCGGATCGCTGCCCGAGGCCGAGGAGGTCGCCCAGCGCGTCGTCGACGTCCTCGGCGTGCCGCACCGGGTGAGCGAGTGGACGTTCGCCGTCGGCGCCAGCGTCGGCGTCGCCGAGCTCGGCCGGGGCGGCGGCCAGCTCGCCTTCCGCGAGGCCGACGAGGCGCTGCTCGCGGCCAAGTCCGCCGGCAAGGGCTGCGTCCGCGTGGCCGACCGCGAGGTCCTCTCGCACCTCGTCGTCCCGGACGCCGACCTCGCCGCCGTCGTCGACGAGGGCGTCCTGCAGGTGCGGCTGGACGCCGCCTGCGACGCCGACGGGCGGATCGGGCTGGTCCACGCCGTCCCGGTGTGGCAGCACGCCGAGCACGGCACCGTGCGCGGCATGGAGCTGTGGTCGGCCGCCGAGCGGCAGGGTCGCACCGCCGCCCTGCAGCGCTGGCTGCTCAACCAGACCTGTCTGGAGATCGCGGGCCTCGACGACCACCGCATCGACGTGGTGATCAGCCTGCCCGCCGGGATGGTCACCCCCGAGGGCCTCGCCGCGGAGGTCGCGACGGCGATCGCGACGTCCGGGCTGGCGGCGTCCCGGCTGATCCTGTCCTTCACCGAGGAGACCCTGCTGACCTCCTCGGCGGCCCTGCTCCCCGAGCTGGAGGCCACGCGCGCCTCCGGCGTCCGGCTGTGCCTGGACAACTACGGCATGGGCCACAGCATCTTCGCGCTGCTGGCCCGGGTGCCGCTGGACGTCGTCCGCGTGGACCTGACCGCGCTCGCCCCCCGCGACGAGCTCAGCCGGGCGCTGCACGTGCTCGACATGATCATCGGGACCATCCGGGCCCTCGGCCTGGTCAGCGTGGCCGGCGGCGTCTCCACGCCCGACCTGCGCGCCCGCGTCTCCGCGACCGGCGCCGACCTGATGCACGGCCGCAGCGAGCCGCACGACCTCACCGTCGAGGAGCTTGCCGTGCTGGTCGGCGGCGACGCCGTCCCCGCCGGGTGACCCATTCCCCCGTGCCGCGCCCCACACCCCCCCGACGGTCAGTGCACAAAGCGCCGCGACGGTTAGTGCACAAACTGCCGGGTGGGGACGGCGATACTGGCCGTGTGGCGCGCCCTGACCTGCACTTCCTGGGCCACTCGACGGTGCGCGTCGAGCTGGCCGGGCGCACCGTGCTCACCGATCCCCTGCTCGCCGGCACCGTCGGGCCGCTGCGCCGCGTCGTCCCCCTCCCCGACCCGGCCACCTGGTCCGGCGTCGACCTCGTGCTGATCAGCCACCTGCACGGCGACCACCTGCACATCCCCTCGCTGCGCACGATCGGCCCGCGGGTGCGGATCGTCGTCCCCCGCGGCGCCGGCGCCTGGCTGCGCGGCCGCGGCTTCCCGAACGTCGACGAGCTGTCGGCCGGCGAATCGCTGCGCGACGGCCCGCTGACCGTCACCGCGGTCCGCGCCGAGCACAGCGGCCACCGCTGGGGTCCCCGGCTCACCCACGGGCCCGCCACCGAGTCGCTCGGCTACCTGATCGAGGGCGGCGGCGGCTCCGTCTACGCCAGCGGCGACACCGGCCTGTTCGAGGGCATGGCCGCGCTGGCCGAGCGGGAGATCGACGTCGCCCTGCTGCCGGTGTGGGGCTGGGGTCCGAACCTCGGGCCCGGGCACCTCGACCCGGTGAGCGCCGCGGACGCCGTCGCGCTGATCCGGCCGCGGACCGTCGTCCCCGTGCACTGGGGCACCCTCGCCGTCGCGGGCATGCCCTCGGTGCCCAGCCCGCTGCGCGGCCGCATGCGCCGGCTGCTGGTCGACCCGCCGCACTCCTTCGCCGCCGAGATCACCGCCCGCGGCCTGGACGCACAGGTCGCCGTCACCCGGCCCGGCACCGCCGTGGACCTGCGGTGATCCCCGACCTGCTCGGCGGCTGGTCCGACGGGTCGGAGCTCGGCTACCCGCTGATCTTCGGGCTGGTGCTGCTCGGCTCGGTCGTGCCGGTCGTGCCCACCGGGGCCGTCGTCGGCGCGGGTGCCGCCGTCGCGACCACCACCGACCACCTCTCGCTGACCCTCGTCGTGCTCGTCTCCGCCGCGGCGGCGCTCACCGGCGACGTCGTCACCTTCGCCGTCTGCCGCTTCGGCGGCCCGTCGGCGGTGCGCTGGGTCGCCCGCGGCCAGCACACCGACCGCATCGAGGAGGTGCGCGGGCAGTTCCGGCGGCACGGCTGGCAGATCGTCGTCGTCGGCCGGCTGCTGCCCGCCGGGCGCATCCCGGTGCTCGTCGCGGCGGGCGCGCTCGCCTACCCGTGGCGGCGGCTGCTGCCGGCGTCGACCGCCGCGTGCCTGATCTGGGCGCTCGCCTACGCCGCGCTCGGCGTGCTCAGCGGCGGCATCTTCGACTCCCCGCTGCTGGCCACCCTCCTGGCCACGGTGCTGATCCTCGTGCTGGGCGGCGTGCTCAACCTGGTCAGCTCGCGCCGCCGCCGCCGGAAGGCCGCCGCGTCCACCCCCGAGCACTCCGAGTCGTCGTGACCGCTGCTCCTGAGCGCGGCCGCCTGCTGCGCACCGGCCGCACCGTCGCCCGCGTGGTGGTCACCTGGGCCGCCGTCACGTGGGCCCTGGTCCTCCTCGACGGCCGGCTGACCGGCTTCACGCTGCCGTCGTGGTGGCAGGCGCCGGTGATGGCCCTGCTGCTCGGCCTGCTCAGCGCCGTGGCCTGGCCGCTGGTGATGCGGGTGGCCCTGCCGCTGGCGGTCTTCACCCTGGGGCTGGGCAGCTTCGTGCTGTTCGGCGCGGCGGTGCTCGGGCTGTCGTTCGCCGTGCCCGGGGTGTACGTGCGGGGCATCGGCGTCGGCACCGTCGTCGGCCTGGTGATCGCCGTGGTCGCCGCCGTGGTCAGCAGCCTGCTCGCCGTCGACAGCGACGAGCTGTTCTTCCGGCGGGCCCGCCGCCGGGCGCACCGCACCGACGGCGCCGACGACCGGCCCCCCGGCGTCCTGTTCCTGCAGATCGACGCGCTGGCCTACGACACCGCGCGCCGGGCCGTCCGCGACGGGTCCATGCCGCATCTGGCCGCCTGGCTGCGGGCGGGCAGCCACACGATGACCTCCTGGCACACCGACTGGAGCTCGCAGACCGGTGCCGCGGTCAGCGGCATCCTGCACGGCTCCAACCACGACATCCTCGGGTTCCGCTGGTACGAGAAGGACCGCGACCACATCACGCGCGTCTCGCACCCCGTCGACGCGGTGGAGGTGGAGCGCCGGCACTCCGACGGCCGCGGCCTGCTCGCCGTCGACGGCGCCAGCCGCGGCAACCTGTTCACCGGCGACGCCGACCACATCAGCCTCACGATGAGCTCGCTGGCGCACGTGGTGCCGGCCTCGTCGCGGCGGGAGCGGCGCATGCAGGACCGCGTCGGCGCGGGCTACTACGCCTACTTCGCCAACCCGGTCAACGCCGTCCGCACGATCGGCGTCTCGATCGTCGACATCTTCCGCGAGCTGGCGGCGGCGGCCCGGGAGCGGCGGGACGACGTCCGCCCGCGGGTGTCACGCGGCGGCCTCTACCCGCTGGCCCGGCCGGGGGTCACGGTCATCTCCCGCGACGTCGTCGTCCACGCGCTGCTGGAGGACATGCTGGCCGGGCGGTCGGTGGCCTACGCCGACTTCCTCGGCTACGACGAGGCCGCGCACCACGGCGGGCTCGAGCGGGCCGACAGCCTCGCCGTGCTGCACAGCATCGACCAGCAGCTCGGCCGGCTGCACCGGGCCAGCGCCCTGGCACCGCGCCGGTACTGCCTCGTCGTCCTCTCCGACCACGGGCAGACCCAGGGCGAGGCGTTCACCCAGCGGTTCGGGGAGTCCATCGAGGAGCTCGTCGGGCGGCTGTGCGGGGCTCCGGCGTCGTCGCGGACCGGCCATCTGACCGGCCCGAAGGACAGCCGACGGACGACGGAGGGCTGGCAGGTGACCGCGGCCCTCGGCGAGAGCGGTGGACCCATCGCGCGGCGGCTGCGCGAACGGGCCGAACGCGCCCAGGACTCCCGGCACGACCACGCGGTGGCGCCCGGCGAGACCGGCGCGGTGCCGCGTGTGGCCCCCGGCGTGGTGTGCGTGGTGTCCGGCCACACGGCGATGGTGTCGTTCGCCGACCTGCCCGGCCGGGTGTCGATCGAGGAGATCGAGCGGCACTGGCCCGGCCTGCTGCCCGGGCTCGTCGACCACGACGGCGTCGGCTTCCTCCTGGTGCACTCCGAGGAGTACGGGCCGGTCGTGCTCGGCCGCTCGGGCGTGCACCGGCTGGCGTCGGGCGTGGTCATCGGCGCCGACCCACTGTTCCCCTACGGCTCGCACGCGGCCGCGCTGGTCGCGCGGGTGTCGGACTTCCCGCACTGCGCGGACGTCGTCATCAACAGCCGCTACGACCCCTCCACGGACGAGGCCTCGGCCTTCGAGCCGCACGTCGGATCACACGGCGGCCTGGGCGGGCCGCAGCAGTACGGGTTCCTGGTGCACCCCCGGTCGTGGCAGCCGCCGGGCGAGATCGTCGGCGCCGAGGCCCTGCACCTGGTGCTGCGCGGCTGGCTGACCGACCTGGGTCATCCCGAGCCGACCGGTGAGGGCGCCGCGGTGGGCGAGCAGAGCCCGACGGCGCTGCGGGAGGCCGCTCGGAGCTAGGTCGGGCGACGCTGTGCGCTCGTGCGCAGTTCCCGGGCCCCGAACTGCGCATCTGCGCACACCGTCGGCCTGCAGAGGCTGGTTCCTACTGGTGCGCGGCGCCCTGCGACAGCTCGACGGTCACGAGCGCGGGCGAGCCGAGGTCCGCGGGGCCGGCGGACAGATCGCCGACGATCCCGAGTCCGGCGAGGCCGAGGGTGCCGCCCAGCACCGCGAGCGTCACGACGAGCCGTCCCCCTGTGACGCGGCCGGTCAGAGCTGCGTCGCTGCGGATCGTCACGAGATCTCCTCGGTGCTGGGCGGGCGTTCCCCCTTGGCCTTGCACGAACCACTCTGACCGGCCAACCGCATGCCCGTCCCCACGCAACCGCAAGGAATCCGCACGATGGATGCGCCGGGTGTCTAAAGCATGAACTCGTATGTTTTTTTCGGACGCGGTCCTGGCCAGTTCGCGATTCCTGGTCGACAGTGGGGCGGTGAGACCCGACGCCCGCGCCTGGTTCGAGCACCGGACGACGTCCGCCGCCGGGCTGGCGGAGCTGGACCTCGACGCGCTCCTGCGGGCCAAGCGGCGCGGCGGCCACCGCGTCAGCGTCGTCCTCCCGGCCCGCGACGAGGCGACCACCGTCGGCCGGCTGGTCGCCGACCTGCACGCGCACTGGGTGCGGCGGGTACCGCTGGTCGACGAGCTGCTGGTCATGGACTCCGACTCCACCGACGCGACGGCGCAGGTCGCGCGCGCGGCCGGTGCCGACGTCGTCGCGACCGCCGACGTGCTGCCCGCGCACGGCACCCGGCCCGGCAAGGGCGAGGCGCTGTGGAAGTCCCTGGCGGCGACCACCGGCGACCTGATCGTCTTCCTCGACGCCGACCTGCTCGGCGACGTCGTCCACTTCGTCCCCGGGCTGCTCGGACCGCTGCTGACCGACCCGCAGGTGGCCTACGTGAAGGGCTGCTACACGCGGCCGCTGGAGATCGCCGGCCGGGAGCAGCCGGCCGGCGGGGGTCGAGTCACCGAGCTGACCGCCCGCCCGCTGCTGAACGCGCTGTGGCCGGAGCTCGCCGGCGTCGTCCAGCCCCTGGGTGGGGAGTACGCCGGACGGCGCTCGGCGCTGGAGCAGGTGCCCTTCGTGTCGGGGTACGGCGTGGAGGTCGGGCTGCTGATCGACCTGCTGGAGCTGGGCGGCCTCGGCTCGCTCGCCCAGGTCGACCTCGGCGTCCGCCGGCACACCTCGCAGAGCGAGGAGGCGCTCGGTGCCATGGCCGGGCAGGTGGTGTCGGCGCTGCTCGCGCGGCACGACGGGCTCGACGCCAGCGGGCTGCTGACCCAGTTCCGGCGCGACGGCTCCCGGTTCGTGCCGCGGAGCAGCGCGGTCGCCGTCGACGAGCGCCCGCCGATGGCCTCGATCGCCGAGTACCGGTCGCTGCGGGCCGGCGTGGTGGGCTGACCAGGCCTCATGGGTCCTCCGGGGCGGGTGGGACGACGGTGAGGGACCCCGTCGCGGTCCCTCAGCCACGCAGGGCAAGATCGCCGCGTGCCGCACGCATCCCGCCCCGCGCTCCGTTGACCGGCCCGGAGGTCGTCGCCCACCGCGGGGCGTCGGCGGAGGCGCCCGAGCACACCTTGTCGGCCTACCGGCGCGCCGCCGATCTCGGTGCGGACGCCGTGGAGTGCGACGTCCGGATGACCCGGGACGGCGTCCTGGTCTGCGTGCACGACCGCCAGATCGCCAGCACGTCCAACGGCCGCGGCGTCGTGTCGGCGCTCCAGCTCGACGAGCTCGAGCAGTTCCACTTCGGCCCCCGCAAGTCCACCCGGCGCAGCCGCTGGGCCGACGACGAGATCACCGCGGTGAACGACGAGCCCGACGTCGAGAACGGGCTAGTGCTCACCCTCGAGCGGCTGCTCGACTACATCACCGCCACGCCCGGCACGGTGCGGCTGGCGATCGAGACCAAGCACCCGACCCGGCACACCCGCAAGGTCGAGGAGGAGCTCGTCGCCACCCTCGAGCGGTTCGGCCTGCTGCGGGAGGGTTCGCCGGTCGAGTGGGCCGGCCGCCCCGCCGTCCGGATGATGAGCTTCTCGCAGCTCGCGGTGCGGCGGATGGCCGACCTCGCGCCCGGCATCCCGACCGTGCAGCTGATCGGCAAGCGGCTGCGGCCGCTGCGCAAGGAGGTGCTCGCCGGCAGCGCGACCGCCGTCGGCCCCGGCATCTCGATCATCCGTTCCGACCCCGAGTTCGTCGCCGAGGCGCACGCCGCCGGCAAGGAGGTGCACGTCTGGACGGTCAACAGGCCGGCGGACATGGACCTGGTGCGCGACCTCGGCGTCGACGTGATCATCACCGACCAGCCGGACGAGATGCTGCGGCGGCTGGGGCGCGCCACCCCCACCCCCGGCAGTTAGTGCACTAACCGTCGCTCAGGCGAGGTCGGTGTCGTCCAGGTCGGCGGTGAGGTCGGCCGGGGTGTCGAAGATCGCGACCGCGCCGGCGTGGCGCAGTTCGTCGTCCCCGAACCCGCCGGACCGGACGACGATCGCCGGCATCCCCGCCCGCTTCGCCGCCTCCACGTCGAAGGGGGTGTCGCCGACCAGCACGCTGGGCGCGTCCTGGGAGGCGCCGAGCTTCTTCAGCGCCACCTGCAGGAGGTCCGGCGCGGGTTTGGTCTCCTCGGCGTCGGCACTGGAGGTCCAGGCGTCGGCGAGATCACGCGCCTCCAGCAGGTCGAGCGCGAAGTCGACGTGCCGCTGCTGCCCCGAGCTGGCGAGCACCAGCGGGTGACCGCGCTCCTTGATCGCGACGAGCAGGTCGCGCGCCCCGGGCAGCGGGGCGATCTCGTCGAGCAGCGCGTCGACCTCCTTGCCCTGCCGCTCGCGCGCCTCCTCGCCGATGCGGGCCTCCAGCTCCGGCCCGCCGAGCGCGACGACCAGCTTGTCGCCGCCCATCCCGATCAGCCGGTGGATGCGCCAGACCGGGAACGTCTCGTCGAGCGAGCGCAGCGCCCGGTACCACGCCATGGCGTGCTGGTAGTTGGAGTCGACCAGGGTCCCGTCGACGTCGAGGACGGCGATGCGCTTCTCACTCACCGGCCGTCCCTGCCCCGCCGGGACTTTCTGTACACAAAGTCCCCCACCCCCCGCGGGCCGCGCCGGGGCGTGGGGTGCGGCACCATCGGCGGGTGATCTCCACCGCCCTGCCCGAGCCGACCGAGGTCTGTCCCGGGTGCGGCGCGGTGCTGGTGCGGCCGAGCGGGACGGCGGCGCCGCACCCCGGGGCGTCGGCGTCCTGCGCGCGGCTGTTCGAGGTGACCCTCCGCGGCCTGCGCGAGGAGGCCGCGGCCGATCCAGCGGCGACCGCGGCCGTGCGGCGCGCCGACGCCGCGTATGACGCGCAACACCCTGATCCGCAGGATCCGGCCCGGCTGCGGGACGCACTCGAGGTGCTCGGGGTGCCGCCGGACGTCGACACGGCGCCGCACGCATGGCGGACGACGATCGCCGATGTCGCCGCTGACCTCGACGTCATCGATCTGACCGTGCTGGTGGACGCCTGGGCTCGTACGGTGGCCGAGGACCGGACCGCCGTCCGCACTACTCCCGAGTAACGAGTCACCTCCGTCCGCCGACGAGCGACCACCACGTTGCGTGGTTATGCTGCCACTGTGGGTGAACTACTGGACCGCCGCGCGCGGAAGAAGGCGCAGACCCGTGAGCTGATCCGCTCGGTGGCGCAGCGCCGTTTCGACCAGGACGGCTTCGAGGCCGTGACGATCGCGGACATCGCGCGCGAGTGCGACGTCGCCGTCCAGACGGTGTTCAACCACTTCGCCACCAAGGAAGAGCTCTTCTTCGACGGCCGGACGCCACGGGCCGACAGCCTGGCCGAGGCGGTCCGGACGCGGACGCCGTCCCTCGCGCCGCTGACCGCGCTGCGCAATCACCTGCTGGCCCTTCTCCCCGAGGTCGTCCGCTCGGACGGGTGCCCCGAACGCCGTCGGTACCTCGCCGCGCTGGAGGCCTCGGAGGCCCTGCGCACCTACGAGCGCGAGCTCATCCACGCGGCCGAGCTGAAGCTCCGCGACGCACTGCTCGACGCCTGGGCGGCGGACGAGGACGTCGCACCCGCGGACCCGGCGTCGGCCGCGCCGGTGATCGCCGCCATCTGGGTGGCCGCGACGCGCACGCTCGCGGTCAGCCAGCGGCCGCTGCTCGGCGCGGGGGCCGACCCCGACGTCGCCGCGGCCGCCGTCACGGACATGGCGGCGCGCGTGCTCGCCCAGCTGGAGGTCGGCGCGAACGCGGTGCACGGCCGGACGCCGCTGACCGCGGCCGTGGACACCGGCTGGCCGCAGCCGGTTCTGCGGGCCGGCTGACCCGTTCAGACCCGAGCGGGCTCCGGCCGCGCGGCGCCGTTCGGCTCGGCGATCGGCAGGAGCACCTCGTCGACCACGTGCTCCAGCTGCTCCGGCGTCATCGAGCCGTCGCCGGCAGCCGTGTAGCGCTGCCACCAGAACGCCTCGAGCACCGAGCCGAGCAGCGCCAGGCGGTCGGTGTCGATGTCCTCACCCCGCTCGGCCGCCCGCCGGCCGAGTTCGGTCACGGCGCGCATGAGCGGGCGCACCAGGGCGTCGTCCAGACCTGCCCGCAGGTCCTCCTCGTGGCGGGCCGCGCCGACGAGGCTGGCCACCGCGCGCTCCTGGCGGTCCAGCGGACGGGACCAGCGAGCGACGAGCCCACCGAGATCCTCCCGCAAGGATTCGCCGGCCGGGGGCGTGTCGACCAGGTCGAAGCGGCTCACCGCGGACCGGGCCAAGGCCGCCATGGTGGGCCATCGCCGGTAGATACCGGCCTTGCCGGCCCGCGCGCGGGCGGCGATCCGGTCGCTGTTGAGCCGCCCCCAGCCCTCCTCGGCGAGGATGTCGACGGCGACGGAGAGCAGTTGTTCCGAGAGCTCGGCGCTCAACGGTCTTCCGGGCGTACCGGTCATAACAGAAATCCGTGACGTGAGGTCATACGCACCGCGACATCCTGGCGGTTAAGTGGAGTGACCACAATGACCTGCGCCGAACATTCCATGCAAGACCCAGTTCCGTAATCCCTGGTAGGACCACGAGTGATGCCCCTGGTCAGGCCCCGGCGGCGCTCTCCACGTGCACCTGGATGCTCGCCCCGTCGTCCGACACCCAGCCCTTGCTGCGGGCGAAGGCGATCATCGCGTCCCAGCGCACCGCCCAGTCCGCGGCCGTGGCCCGGGGTTCGGCCGCGGCCCGGAGCGCGGCGGCGTCGAGGAACGCGATCTCGGCGTCCTGCAATCTGCCCAAGCCGGAGGACTGCAGCACCTCGGCGGCCTCCTCGTCGGTCACCTCACCCAGCGCCAGGTGCAGCCGGCCGAGGTCGTCGACGTCGACCACCCGTGCCTGCGGGTGCTCGTCGGCACCCCCGATCACCTCGACGATCACGGCGTCCTCCTCCTCGTGGGGTCTCTAAACATGCCAGGGGAAACGGGAAAAATCCGGGTCGCGCTTCTCCAGGAACGCGTCGCGCCCCTCGACGGCCTCCTCGGCCATGTACGCGAGCCGCGTGGTCTCGCCCGCGAAGAGCTGCTGGCCGACCAGCCCGTCGTCGATCAGGTTGAACGAGTACTTGAGCATCCGCTGGGCGGTGGGGCTCTTGGCCACGATCTTCTTGCCCCAGTCGAGCGCGGTGGCCTCCAGCTCGGCATGGGGGACGACGCGGTTGACCATGCCCATGCCGTGCGCGTCGGCCGCGGTGTACTCCTCGCCGAGGAAGAAGATCTCGCGCGCGAACTTCTGGCCTACCTGCCGGGCGAGGTACGCGGACCCGAAGCCGCCGTCGAAGCTGCCGACGTCGGCGTCGGTCTGCTTGAAGCGCGCGTGCTCGGCGCTGGCCAGGGTCAGGTCGGCGACGACGTGCAGGCTGTGTCCGCCGCCGGCCGCCCACCCCGGGACGACGCAGAGGACGACCTTCGGCATGAACCGGATCAGCCGCTGCGCCTCGAGGATGTGCAGCCGCCCCGAGCTCCCCGCCGCGTGCTCGTAGCCGTACTTCCCGCGCACCCGCTGGTCGCCGCCGGAGCAGAAGGCCCAGCCGCCGTCCTTCGGGCTCGGCCCGTTGCCGGTGAGGATCACGCAGCCGACGTCGGTGGACAGCCGCGCGTGCTCCAGCGCGGTGATCAGCTCGTCGACCGTCTGCGGCCGGAAGGCGTTGCGCACCTCCGGGCGGTCGAAGGCGATGCGGACGACGCCGGCGTCCACCGCCCGGTGATAGGTGATGTCGGAGAAATCGAAGCCGTCGACGGGCGCCCAGGCGGAGCTGTCGAAGATCTCGGAGACGTCGTCGCGGGCACTCATGCCCTGGAACCTAACGGGGCTCGGGCGGCGTCACAGGCCCGGGAGCTTCGGCAGGACCGGGCACAGCCCGTTCACCAGCGGCACATCGCAGACGACGGGCAACGGGGCGGGGGCCGGCGCAGGGGCGGGGCCGGGGGCGGGCGCGGGCGCCGGGGCCGGCGCTGGAGCGGGTGCCGGTGCCGGTGCCGGGTCCGCCGGCTGACCGGGTTGGCCCGGCAGACCCGGGGTGCCCGGTGTTCCCGGCGTGCCCGTTCCGCCGGCGCCGCCCGTGCCACCGGTGCCGCCGGTTCCCCCCGGCCCACCGGAGCCTCCCTGCCCGCCGGTGCCGCCGACCGCCGAGCCGCCGCTGCCGGCCGAGCCGCCCCCGGAGGTCACACCCTCGACCGGCACGGACGCCGAGGAGGACGTCGGAGTGGGCGGCGTGCCGCTGCCGGCGCCGCCCCGGGCGGTCCCGTCGGTCTGGTCGGAGTAGACGCCGCTGCCGCCGCCGCCGCTGCCGCCGTCCGGCCGCCCCCCGATGATCAGAGCCAACGGAACCGCGAGGAGCAGCCCGGCGCAGAGCAGCGCGAGCGCGAGGAGCAGGGCCCGGCGCCCGCGGGGAGCCGGTTCCGGAGCGGGCGCGGATTCCGATGGGGGCGGGGGTGCGGCCGCCGGCCGGGGTACGACGTCGTCCGGCTCCGCGTCGGGGGCGAGGTGGCGAGGCTCGCGATCGGGCTCGGAGGCGAGGTGGCGGGGCAGGACCGAGCTCCTCACGGGTTCAGACGGGGGCGGCGACCGTGTGCCGCCTACCCATGCGCACGCGTGTCATGCCTGAACGTGACGGGTGTACTAACTCCCGGCGTGTCGCAGCAGCGACCGCAGCGCGTCCAGCGAGGCGGCGAGGCCGGGATGCAGCGGCACGGCGTCCAGCCCGTCGAGCGGCAGCCACGCGGCGCCGTTGCTCTCGCCGTCCAGCCGCAGGTCCGAGGGTTCGATGGAGCGGGCCGGGCGCGCCAGGACCGTCGTGTAGGCCCAGCCGCCGTGGTCGTCGACCGAGCACGCCCCTAGGACGACGTCGTCCGGCCGCAGGCCGAGCTCCTCCTGCACCTCGCGCAGCGCGCCGGCGTCCGGGGTCTCGCCGTGGTGCAGCGCTCCGCCCGGCGTGCCCCAGGTGCCGCCGTGGTGCGACCACTCGGCGCGGTGCTGCAGCAGCACCTCGAGCCCGGTCGCGGCGGGGCGGTGCAGGAAGAGGCCGGCCGCGCCCGCCCGGCCCCAGTGGCGGTGACCCAGAGCGCACGTCGTCCAGCCGTCGGTCGAGGTGAGCACCCTGCCAGTGAACCCGGTCCGCGCAAGCTCCCGCACAGCAGCGCCGACTGTGACGAAGTGGGGGCCGTCAGCGGCCGATGGCCACCACTTCGTCACACTCGCCGGCGGCGGCCGGCTCCACGGGCTCCCCCGGCGCCGGGTTAGGTTGCTCGTCGTGCGCATCGCCGTCTTCACCGGGTCGCACGACGGGCCGCCCTCCCACGCCGACGCGGCCGCCACGTTCGCCACCGAACTGGCCAAGGCGGGCGTCGGCATCGTCTACGGCGGCGGGAAGGTCGGGCTGATGGGCGTGATCGCCGACGCCGCGCTGGCCGCGGGCGGCGAGGTCGTCGGGGTGATCCCGCAGCACCTGGTCGACGACGAGGTGGCCCACCCCGGGCTGCCGCGCCTGGAGGTCGTCGGGTCGATGCACGAGCGCAAGGCGGTGATGGCCGACCTCGCCGACGCGTTCGTCGCGCTGCCGGGCGCCGCCGGCACGCTCGAGGAGCTGTTCGAGGCCTGGACGTGGGGAATGCTCGGGCTGCACGCCAAGCCGACGGCGCTGTTCGACGTCGACGGGTTCTGGCAGCCGCTGCTCCTCCAGCTGCGGCGGATGGTCGACGACGGCTACCTCGACGGCGTCCGGCTGGACGCGCTGGGCGTCGTCCGCTCGGCCGACGGCCTGCTCGACTTCGTCCAGAACTACACGCACCCCCCGCGCAAGTGGACGGCGACCCCGCACGACCCGCCCCCGGCCTGAGCTACCCGTATCGGCCGGTCACATATTCGGGGCGGCGCCGTGGTCCACTGGGGCGATGAGCCCGTCCCTGACGCGCGAGTCCCTCGTCGTCCACGGCCACCGGCTGTCCTACCTGCGCGCCGGTAGCGGGCCGCCGCTGCTCCTGCTGCACGGCATCGCGAACAACTGCCAGACCTGGGCCGACGTCATCCCCCGCCTCGCCGAGTCGCACACCGTCATCGCCCCGGACCTGCTCGGGCACGGCGAGTCCGACAAGCCGCGCGGCGACTACTCGGTCGCCGCCTACGCCAACGGCCTGCGCGACCTCACCACCGTGCTCGACATCGAGCGGGCGACCGTCGTCGGCCACTCCCTCGGCGGCGGCATCGCCCTGCAGTTCGCCTACCAGTTCCCGGAGCGCTGCGAGCGGCTCGCGCTGGTCGGCAGCGGCGGGCTGGGCCCGGAGCTCTCCGCCGGGCTGCGCGCGGCGACGCTGCCGGGGTCCGAGCTCGTGCTCGGCGCGCTGACCGGGGTCTCCGGCCCGCTGCGACTCGGCCTCCGGGGTGTCAGCCGGCTGGGGCGCGTGACGCGAGTGCAGCGCCTGCGGGACCTGGCCGAGGCCGGCGACGCGCTGCTGGCGCTCGAGGACGTCGAGGCACGGCGGGCCTTCCTGCGCACCCTGCGCGGGGTGGCCGACGCCCGCGGCCAGGCGGTCTCCGCGCTCGACCGGCTCTACCTCGCCAACGCCGTGCCGATGCTGGTCGTCTGGGGCAGCCGCGACCCGATCGTGCCCGCGCTGCACGCCGAGACCGTGCGCGCGCTGGTGCCGACCGCCCGGGTGGAGGTCTTCCGGGGAGCCGGTCACTGGCCGCACCTCGACGACCCGGCCCGGTTCAGCGACCTGCTGCTGGACTTCGTCTCCAGCACCGAGCCCGCGCAGCACGACCTGGACTCGTGGCGGCAGTTGCTGGCCGAGCGCGGGGAGGTCGCCGCGGCCCGGTAGCGCCTAGCGTGCAACGCGTGGAGCACTGGGACGTCGTCGTCGTGGGCGGCGGGCCGGCCGGTGCCGCGTGCGCCGCGGCCGCGCGCCGGGCCTCCCCGTCGGCCCGGGTGCTCGTGGTCGACCGGTCCGAGTTCCCGCGCGACAAGGTGTGCGGCGACGGCATCGCACCCGAGGCCCTCGACGTGCTCGCGGGCCTCGGCATCGACCCGGCGCCGCTCACCACCGGATACGCCGCCGTGCCCCGGTTGCGGCTGCGCTCGCCCGGCGGCGCGGAGGCCGAGCGGGCGATGCACCGGCCGGCGTCCGTCGTCCCCCGTGCCGTGTTCGACGACCGGCTGCTCACCGCCGCCCTGGCCACCGGGGCGGAGTTCCGCCGGCTCGCCGTCCGCCGGATCGACGTCCGCGCGACGCACGTCGAGGTCGAGGGCGTGCTGCGCGCGTCGGTGGTGGTCGGGGCGGACGGCGCGGAGTCCGTGGTGCGCCGGATGGTCGGCGTCGGGCCGAACCGGGCGCAGCACACCGCCATCGCCATCCGCGGCTACGCACCGGTTCTGCCCGGTACGGACGGCGTCCAGGTGATCACGACGACCGAGCAGCGCTGGCCGGCCTACGCGTGGTCCTTCCCGCTCGGCGACGGGCGGGCCAACGTCGGCTACGGCGAGCTGGTCTCCTCCCGGGTCACCCGCGGCGGCCTGCTGGCCGGTCTCGAGCGGCTGCTGCCCGGGGTCGCGCCGGTCGGGTTGCGGGCGCACCGGCTGCCGCTGTCGACGGGACGGCCGCGGCAACCCGACGGCCGGGTGCTGCTCGCGGGGGACGCCGCCTCGCTGATCAACCCGCTGACCGGGGAGGGCATCTTCTACGCGGTGCTCTCGGGTGCGCTGGCCGGTGCTGCCGCGGTCGGTGGCGGCGACGCGGGAGCGGCCTACCGGCGGGCGTTGCGGCGGCGGCTGGGCCGCCATTTCCTGCACTCCTCCACCGCCTCGCGGGCCAGCCGGTCGCCGAGGCTGATGGACGCCGTGTTCCGGGCGGCCGCCGACGACCAGCGGGTGTTCGACGACGTCGTGCGCCTGGGCCTGGCCGACGGCCGCCTCACCGCCCGCACCCTCGCCGCCGCCGTCCGCCGCCTCCCCTGAGGGGACTTTGTGTACAGAAAGTCCCTGGTCGGGCATGTTCGCGGCTGTTCGGGTGTTGCCCTCCGTAGGGTCCGCAGCACAGCTCGCGTCGACCCGCCCGACTTCTCCCTATCGAAGGCAACTACTGAACCTGTGAGCGATTCCCCGCACAACAAGATCCGCCGTGAGCGCACGACCGCGCGTCAGGGCCGCGCGCGGGACGACGACCGCGCCGCCGCACGCATCGAGCGCCTCGCCCAGCAGAGCTGGGTGGAGGGCGCCGAGCCCGAACTGCCGGTGCGCACCACCCGGCCCGAGAACGTGGTCTTCCACCTGGGCCCGACGAACTCCGGCAAGACCTACGAGTCGCTGCTGGCGCTGCAGAAGAACGGCCGCGGGGTCTACGCCGCGCCGCTGCGGCAGCTCGCGCACGAGGCGTACGAGCGGCTGTCCGCGGAGCTGCCGCCGGGCACCGTCGGCCTGTCGACCGGCGAGGAGGAGATCGATCCGGACGCGCCGATCGTCTGCTGCACCGTGGAGAAGGCGCCGATGCGCGGCGATCTCCTGGTGCTCGACGAGTCGCACTGGGTCGCCGACCCCGACCGCGGCCACCACTGGGCCCGGCTCGTGCTCACCGGCGAGTACCGCGAGATGCACCTGATCTCGGCCGCCGAGGCGTACCTGCTGCTCAAGCCGCTCGTCGCCGACACCAAGAAGCTGACGGTCGTCAACCACAAGCGGCTCTCCCGCCTGGACGTGCTGCGCGCGCCCGTCCGCGCCGAGGGGGTGCGGCCGCAGACGCTGGTCGTGGCGTTCTCCCGCAAGGCCGTCTACGCCGTCGCCGCGGCACTCGACCCGCACCGGCCCGGCAAGGTGGGCGTCCTGTACGGCGCGCTGCCGCCGGCCACCCGCCGCGAGGTGATCGACCGCTTCACCCGCGGCGAGCTCGAGGTGCTGGTCACCACCGACGTCATCGGGCACGGCATCAACGTGCCCGCCACCACCGTGCTGTTCGCCGAGACGACCAAGTTCGACGGCGTCGAGCGCCGTCCGCTGCGCACCTGGGAGACCGCCCAGATCGCCGGCCGCGCCGGACGCTACGGCCTCACCGGGCACGGCACGGCCGGCGTACTCGCCGGGATCGCGGGCCTCAAGCCGGACGCCGGACTGCTCGTCGCCGGCGCCGAGGTCGCGCGCGGCGACGCGATGAGCGACCTGCCCAAGCGCGCCCCCCGGCTGCGCCCGGAACTCGACGACCTCGGCGCGTTCGAGCCCGTCGACCTGCCGGAGGCGCTCACCCGCTGGATGGCGTGGGCGCGCGCCGCGACCCGTGACCAGGCCATGACGGCGGACGACGTGACGAGCCTGATCGTCCGCGTGCACGCGCTGCTGCCGCTGCTGCGCGGCCCGCTCGGCGCGGTCGGCGACCTGTGGACCGTCTGGCGGCTGATCAACCTGCCGATCGACTACAACCCGCCGCGCCGCACCCGCTGGCTGGTGCTGGCCAAGGCGGCCCTCCAGTCGGCGGCCGGGCTGCCGGTCGACGCGGAGACCGTGCTGGAGCCGATGCCGGCGAAGGGCATGGTCGAGGACTACGAGCAGGCCGCCGCCGCCGCGCGCGACGCCCAGACCCTGCTCCGGTCGTTCCCCGACGTCGCCGGGCTGACCAGCGAGGACGCCGCCGAGGTCGAGGAGGCCTGCGCCACCCGGATCACCGAGCTGCTGCCCGACGCCATCTCGCTGACCGCGTCCGGCCGCTGCTCGGACTGCGGGGCGCACATCGCACCGTGGTTCACCACGTGCCGCGACTGCTCGGTGGGCATGGCGGGCCGCGGACCGGGCCGGGGTGCGCCGTCCGACGGTCACCGCCGGCACCAGCGCCCGGCGTCGTCGTCCGCCGGTCGTCCGGCCCGCACCGGGACCGAGCCGGGACGCCGGGGCCGACCGGCGGGGAACGGCCGGCGCGGCCGCCCGGCCCGCCCTCACTGACCGACGGATTGTCAGCGTCCCGTCAGGTCGGGGTCATGGATCCGTAACGCGGGCCCCCGACCCTGTCGGCGTGACCGTCGCCCTGAAGTCTCTTCCCCTGGCCTCCCCCGCGACCCGACGCCGCCGCCGGCTGCGGCTGGCCCGCACGCTGGTCGGCTCCTCCGTCCGCAGCAAGCTGCTCCCGGCCGGTGAACGCCGCCGCGTGCGTCTCCAGGTGTGCGGCGCCGCCGACACCCTGACCGCCCTCGGTGTGCGCGTGCAGGTTTTCCCGCCCGCGGTCCCCTGGCCGCGCACCGGCCGGTACGTGATCAGCGACCACGTCGGCCGGCTGGGCGACCTTGCGGTGGCGACCGCGTTCCGGGGCGCCACGGACGACGGCGACGTCGTCTGCCCGGTCGCCGTCCGCTACCGGGTCGAGGGCCGGCAGCTCTCGTCGCACGAGGTGCCGCACCGCACGGCGGAGATCGTGGCCATGCGCGGACTGGTCGTTGAGGTGCACTGCCTGCCCACGCTCGGCGCCTGACCGCGACCGAAGGCCTCCCGTAACCCCCTGGCCGCTGCCATCCTCCTGCCGAAATCGCACCCGACACGGAGGAGAACATCGATGGCCGAGGCGAGCTGGCTGGCCGACCCCACCGGGGCGCACGAGCTGCGCTACTGGAACGGCACGAGCTGGACCGAGCACGTGTCCGATCAGGGGGCGACGGGCCAGGACCCGCTGACCACCGAGCTGCCGCCGCCGCCCGCCGCCTTCCCCCCGCCGCCCGGCCCGCCCCCCGCGGCCGGCGCGAAGCCCAGCTGGAAGGACCGCCTCAAGCAGGTCGCCGACCAGGGCAAGGCGATGGCCGACCAGGGCAAGCAGAAGCTCGCCGAGCAGCAGGCCAAGCGCACCGAGCAGTGGGCCAATGACCCGACCACGCTGTGGTTCGGCGAGAGCAAGAACGCCGCCACCAGCGCGGTCGGGGTCTCGAAGGCCCGTTACCGCGTCACCAAGGACCGGGTCTGGATCGAGAGCGGCCTGCTCGGCAGCCGCACCGAGAGCGTGCCGCTGTGGGCGATCAAGGACATGGACGTGCGGATCGCCGTCTGGCAGCAGGGCAAGGACGTCGGCGACGTCGTCCTCAACCTGGAGGACCCGGCCTACGGGGCCGGACAGGACATGTTCAACGTGAGCGGGAACATCGAGGGGACGACGAGCGGGCAGGTGGTGCTCGACAACATCGAGAGTCCCTACGCCCTGCTCGACCTCCTGTCGCCGCTGATCAGCGAGGCGCGGACGAAGAAGACCATCGAGCGGCAGTCGAGCTACGTGCACAACATGACGCCGGGTGCGCCGTACGGGGCACCTCTGGCTCCGGCCGCTCCCCCGCCGGCCGCCGCTCCCCAGGTGGACCTGGTCGACCAGCTGCGCAAGCTCGGCGAGCTGCGCGACGCCGGGATCCTCACCGAGGACGAGTTCGCCGCGCAGAAGGCCAAACTGCTCGGCTGACGGGATCGCTTCGCGGAACCTTGAGCTCTGCTCCCCATACGTCAGCAGAGCTCGAGGTTCCTCCAGGTAGGTGGGCGAAGGAGGGGGCCGGAGTCAGACCGCGTGCCGGCTGCGCAGCCGGCGCAGCGCCAGCGCGCCCAGCGGCACCGGCAGCCAGAACGTGGCCAGCCGGAACAGCAGGACGCCGCTGACCGCCGCCGTGCTGGGCACCCCGACGGCGGCCAGGCCGGTGGACAGGGCGAGTTCGACGGCGCCCAGCCCGCCGGGTGTCGGCGCGGCCGACCCGACCGCGGCTCCGGCCAGGTAGACCACGGCCGCCGCGGCGATGCCGATCGAGTCGTCGAACGCGCGCACGGCGAACCAGAGGGCGGCGATGTACGCGGCGTTCAGCGCCAGCACGCCGAGCAGCGCCTGGGCGAGCTTGCTGGGCGTGGTGAGCAGGTCGAGCAGCCGCGTCAGGGCCTGGCGCAGGGGAGGCAGCACGCGCGCGGCGGTCCAGTGCCGCACCCCGGGCACCGCCAGCGCCAGCAGGAGCAGCCCGGCCACGGCCGCGAGGACGGCGAACGCCCAGCCGGGCACCGGCAGCCCCTCGTTCGTCGAGACCCCGGTGGCCGCGGCGAACGCGACCAGCAGGACGACGTGCGAGGCGGCGTTCATCGCCTGGGAGAGCCCGAGACCGGTGGCGATGCCCGCCGGGGGCACGCCCGCCTTCTGCAGGTACCGGGCGTTGAGTGCCAGCCCGCCGACGGCCGGGGGCGTCACGAACCCGGCGAACGAGGCCGCAACCTGCGCCAGGACCGTGCGGGGCAAGGAGAGCTTCTCCTTCACGTACCCGGCGAGCGACACCGCCGCGGCCACGTAGGTCAGCGCCGACGCGAGGACGACGAACGGCACCCACCCCCACGCCGCGTGGGCGAACACCGTCGCGAGGTCCACCGAGGTCAGCTGGCTGACGATGAGGTAGGCCGCGACGAGGACCGCGACGATCGACAGCACCACCCGCGGCCGGAACCGCTCGACGTTGACCGGCTCGGGCGGCCGCAGCTCGGTCTGCCGCTCGATCTCGGTGCGCAGCGCGTCGAGCAGGCCCGCCTCCCGCCGGACCGCCCGCCGGGTCGCGCTGGGCAGCGCCAGCGGCTGCAGCACGGGCAGGACGGCGGCGAGCTCGTCGTCCGTCAGCTGCCTGCGTGCCGCGCCGACCGCCCGCTCGGGGCCGGCCAGCTGGGCCGTGGTGATCAGCAGCTGCGCGCGGTCGAGGCTCACCCGGAGATCGCCGGAGAACATCGCGCCGCTGGACGGGATGGGCAGCACCACCTGCCCGTCGGGGTCGGCGAGCATCGCGTCGGCGGTGAGGCCGCGGTGGGTGACGCTGCGGGCGTGCAGCCGGCCGACGCTGCGCCACAGGTCGTCGAGCTGGTCGTCGGTGGGTTCCCGCAGCGGCGCGCCGGCCACCCACTCGTAGACCAGGAGCACCGCGTCGGGCCCGCACGGCAGGCCCACGACGAGCCGCGGCGTCCGGACGCCGGCCGCCGTCACCGCCATCGACAGCAGCGAGCTGTGCTCGGTCACCCGCTCGAGGGAGAGCCGCGGGGACGGCGCGAGCTCCGCCCGCAGCCGGAGGATGCGGTAGAGGTTGTACGCCGCGCCCGAGGCGATCAGGTCGCGGTCGAAGACCCGCACGGTGAGCCGGCCGCCGTCCGCCGTCGTCGCCCGGTAGTCCCGGCGGCCTTCCGGTCCCGGGGTGCGCTGCTCCAGCCGGACGACGTCGATGCCGCGGCGGCCGAGCTCGCCCGCGATCCGCCGTCCGTCCGGGCGCTCGTTGACGCTGCCCGCCAGGTAGCGGACGGCGGTGCCGATCACCAGGCCCAGGACCGGGCTCAGCACCAGCGACTCCAGGGAGGCGTGACCCGAGGTGAAGGCCGAGAGCACGTACACCGCGGTGACCGCGGGCAGCAGCCGGCGCCAGCCCGGGGTGTCCCCGATGCTCAGCGCCGCCGCGAACGCGAACAACGCGGTCAGATAGGTGTCCAGCGGCTGGCCGGCCGCACCGCGGGGCACCCGGGTCAGCGCCTCGAACAGCGCGCTCCCCGGGAAGGCGGACAGGAGAAGATCGAGGCCCTCGGCGATGCCGATCGCCAGCAGGCCGGTGAGCACGGCTGCGATGAGCCGCCGCCGGTAGCCGCGGGCGACCTCCCGCCCGATCATGGCCAGCGGCGCGGCCAGGGCGCCGAACGCGGAGATCCCGCGCAGGGCCGAGACCATGACGTCCGGCACGTGGGAGAGCAGCCGCGCCAGGTCTGCAGCCGCTCCGGCGCTCGCCTCGCGGGCGAGGACGGCCAGGGCTGCGAGCACCACCAGGATGCCGAGGCGGGTGGTCAGGCGGACCAGGTCCACCGGCCGGTGCAGCCGGGTCTGCCGGGATTCCACGATCTCGACGGCGCCGGCGCCCGGTGGCGCCGCAGACGGTCGAGTCATCACTGGCCGTCCCGTCCCGTCTCGTCACCGCCGCGGTCGTCGGACGGCCCCGAGGACCCACACCGTCAGAGCTGGACGGTGCGCCTGGCGTCGAAGTTCACGGACATCATGCCCGAGTCCGCAGGTTCCTCAACGGGCCCTGGACAGGGTGCTGCCGGCGAGGAGCTCCTCGTAGAGCTGCGCGTAGCTCACGCACATCCGAGCCGCGCCGAAGCGCTGTTCGACAGCCGCGCGGCCGGCCTGCGCCCGCGCGTCCCAGAGCGCCGGGAGGGACAACAGCCGATGGACGGCCGCGGCGGCATCGTCGAGCGCACCGACCGGGACCTGCTCCACGATGCCGGTGAGGCCGTCCATCTGCGGCAGGCGCGTCACCACGGCGGGGCGCCCCGTGGCGACCGCCTCCAGCACGACGAAGGGGATGTCGGCCTTTCCGCCCGCCAACCGCCCGGGCGTGAACAGCACGACGTCGGCGTCGGCGACTGCCGACCCCATGTGCGGGACGTGGCCGTGGACCTCCACCTCGTCCAGCCCGGCCCGCCGTGCCGCGGACCGCGCCTCCCCGAGCTCCTGGACCTCCGACTGCCCGGGACGGACGCGCAGCCCCAGGACCAGCCGCACGGGCAGTCCGGCGCGCTGCACGCGGGCCGCCACCTCGATCGCTTCCCGGGTTCCCCCGCACGGGTCCGTGTGACCGGCGAAGAACAGGACCGGCCGAGGCTTGGACTGCCGGGGTCTGGACGGCCAGCGGGTCAGGTCGATGCCGGGCGGGATGACGCGCACATCAGGATGGCCGGCCCGGCGCAGCATGTCGGCCGTCGCCTCGGACAGGGCGACGGTCACGCCCAGCGGCCGGGCGCCGAGGAGGCACTCGGGCGACACGATGCCGGGAACGGTGATGATCGTCGGTCTGCCGCGGGGGGCGAGTCTCGAGTTGGACCAGGCGGCATACCGGGGCCCGATCGTCATCACCGCGTGGACGAGGTCGACCGACCGGGTGAGCATCGGAACCCAGGTGGCGACCTGAGCACCCTCGAGCAACCCGGGCCAGCCGGTCCACGACGCCAGCGGGACCATGCGCCCGGGGACCGCGGGTTGCCGGCCGAGGCGCCCGAAGAAGGTGAAGGCGACCTCCGGCAGGTTCTCCGCGAGCCCGATGGCGATCTCGGTGTCCGCGCCGTCCCGCCCGTCGACCGGATGACTCGTCACGAGCAGGACCCGCCGGGCCGGGCCTGATCGGGGTGACGGGCCCGCGGCCCCCGGACCGGCGACTGCCGATCCGGCGTCCCCCGCGAGGACGTGGTCCAGCACCTTGCGGGCCAGGCCCTCGGGCGGCGCTTGCTGAGTGCACAGCGTTCGGACGCCGGGCATCCGCCCCGCCCACTGGCGGTAGCCGTCCTGCGCCCGCTCCAGGCCCGCGACGCCGTGCTCGCCGTCGCGCGCCGCGAGCACGTCACTCCTCGCGTCCAGCAGAGTGATGCTTGCGTAGCGACGCCCGAGCGAACGCAGCCACCGCGTGGGGAAGCCGCCTTCCGGCGGATCGTGCTTGACGACGGTGTCGAGCGGGGTGCGGTCGGTGAGCAGCAGGACACCGTGCCCCGTCCGGCGGGCGGTGCGGCGGGCACGGCGGCAGGCGAGGCGCAGCCGGAGCGCGAGCTCCGCGGTGTCGACGGCGGCGTGCACCCGGTGCCAGGAGGTCCGCACCCCGCGCGGAGCGTCCGGGTACTCGAGGGCGGCCGTTCCCGGGCTGGCATGGAAAGCCCTGAGCGAGCCGTCCAGGCGTAGGTTCCGACAGACGACGCATCCGTAGAGGTAGACGGTGTGCACGGGCACGCCGCGCCCCGCGGCCGCCTCGGCCACCGCCTCGACGAGACTCGACTTCCCCGACCCGTCGGGCCCGGAGAACCCGACGACGGTGAGGTCCACCGCCGGCTTCACAGCCCGGCCCTGGACCGGCGGACGCGACGGGCCTTCGCCAGCAGCAGCGGCCCCCGCAGGGCGGCCTCGCGCAGCGCCGCCGGCGCACGCCCGGTGCGGGCCAGGTGGACGACGTGGTCGCGCAGCTCGACCGATGAGCGGACCGGCAGCCGAACGGGCACGGGGACCGACGCTCCGGCATCGAGCGCGTCGACGGCGGCGGTCACGGCTGCGACGACCCTGCGGAAGCTGCGCTCCCAGCCCTCCTCCCGGCAGGCGGCAGCCGCCTCGTCGACGAGGTCGGTACCCAGGAGAGAGCGCAGAGCGATCAGTTCGGACAGGTCGACCGACAGGTTCTGGAACAGCGCATGAGCGATCCAGATGCGCAGCTGATCGACCGGTGCCGGGGCGAGCCAGTCGCCGCAGTCGGTGGCGCGGGCGTGCAGCCCCGCGCCGTCGACCACCGGGACGTCCCACCACGACGCCTCCTGATGGAGATGAGCGGACGGTCCCTCCGGCGGCTGGACGAAGATCTTGGTTCTCTCCAGCGGATGGCCCGACGCCCGCACCCCCCACCCGGCGAGGGCGGTGACGGCCTCCGCCAGCTGCTCGCCGACGACGAGGTCGAAATTGCTGTACACGTGGTCCGCCCCCGAAACGCACTTGATCAGCACCGGATCGACGCCGTGCCTGCGGAGGATGCCTCCTGCCTCGCCCAGCGCACGGTCGAAGGCAGCCGTCGCGCGCTCGACGCGGTGCAACTCCTCAGCGAGGAGTTCCGGGTACCGGCGGGCGAGCGCGCCCTGGACCTGGTTCGCCCGAGCCAGCCGGAGCGCCGGTCCGAGTTCGCCGGTGGGCGCCGGCACCGCTCGACCGGGCCAGGCCGCGCCCAGCACCTGTTCCAGCGCGCCCGCGGCCGCGCCGTCCTGCCGGGACGTCACCTGCACGGGGACGCCGTCCATGACAGCGTGGCCGGTCCGTCGTTCGCGCATCATTGCTCTCTCATCCGTTCGGCCGGCATGAAGTAGGTCTCCGGACCGGCGGACGGGATCCCTCTCGGGAAGAGGGCGTCGACCTGGGTGCGGTACCCCGCGATCAGGGCTTCTCTGGCGGCGAGGTCCCGGCTCCACGGGACCGGTGTCAGCCGGTGCGTCGCGAGGTAGCGGGCGGGCGGGGAGTCCCACCGGTCGTAGGGGAAGTCGGAGTAGAAGACCGCTCGCTCCGCCTGCCGCTGCACGACCGCCCGGGTGATGAGGTGGTCGACGTGCCGGCCCACCCCGATCGGGCCCAGCACCAGCGCCGCATCCATGCGGTCGGCCAGGGACCGCACGTCTGCCGCCAGCTTGTCGACGAGCATCCGGTCGCCGCGGGAGACCCGGCCCTGCGCGATGTCGAAGCGGTATGTCGGATAGCGATGCACCACCTCGGGCACGACCCGGCCGAGCCGGCCCACGGACGGGGGCACGGTCCTGCGCCGGAACAGGGCGTCGGGAAGGCCGAGGTGGACGGGCTCCACGCCCAGGGCGGTGAGCACCTGGACGTCCTCCCGCCGCCGGTCGGCGTACAGCGCCGCCGCGTCCCCGACGGCGCACTGCTCCAGGTACAGGCGTGCGGCGCGCGTGTGCGGCGGTGGTCCGGCCTGCGTGAACACGGTGACCACGGCGACCGGCGTCCGTCCGGCCAGCCCACTGAGCAGCGCGCCGCACGACAGCACGGCGTCGTCCAGGTGGGCGGACAGCACCAGCACCCCGCGTCCCGCTGCAACCGCGTCCTCCAGGCGCCGGGTCAGGAGGCTGGTCACCATGGAACGCTCGCTGGGGACTCCTGGGCGGCGAGCCGGAGTACGACGACGCCGAGCACCAGCACGCAGCACACCCACAGGACCGGGACCCGGCCGGCGAGAGCGAGCAGCGCCGCCAGCGCGCCCGCGAGGAACAGGGCGTATGCGGCTCGACGGGTCGTACGCGCGGGCAGCAGTGGGGCTGCGGCGACCCACAGCGCAGCGGCGGCCGACAGCGAGCCCACGGCCGCCCCGACGGCCAGCCCCGGCACCGCGTGGATCCGCCAGCCCGACACCAGGCCGGTCGCCACGAGCACGGCTGCGGCCACCAGGCCCACCTGGCAGCGCCGGTAGGCGCGCAGTCCGAGCATCACGGTGGTGAGCATCGTGAGGACGGCATAGCCCACACCGGCGGCGGCGAGCACCGGCAGCAACCACAGCGAACGGGCGTAACGATCCGGGAAGACGAGAAGAACCACCGCGGGAGGCGCGGTCGCGATCACCGCGGCGGAAGACAGCGCGAGCAGAGCGAACGAGCGCAGGGCCACGGTGAGGATGTGACCGGTGTCGGGGTGCCGGCCGCGCAGCAGCGGGAACGCGACCGACACCCCGCCGGCGGCCACGAAGACCGGTGCCTTCGCCAGCGTCGACAGCGCCTGGTAACCCGCGCTCTCGACGTCGTGAGCGGCCAGGACGGCGACCAGCACGACGTCCGCCCCGACGAGCGAGTAGACGATCAGCTGGGCCACCGCGAGGTCCCCCGTCTCCACCCAGCGGTCCCGTTCGCGGAGGACGCCCGGACGCCACGCCAGGTCCCGCGCCAGAACGCGTGGCGCGCTCAGCAGCACGATCGCCGACCCGGCCATGAACCCGGTCAGCGCCGCGCCGGCGCCCCACCCGAGGAGCACCACCCCCGCGCTGACCAGGACACGGACGCACACCTCGGCCACCGTCATCACGGCCTTGCGGACGAACAGCAGGTCGCCGTACAGCCAGCCCCAGACCGGGCTGCACAGGAACAGCACCAGAGCAGAGGCGGCGACCGCTGCCGCCACCGTCAGCGGCGCGAACAACGCCGTGACGAGGCCGGTGATCACGGCCGCCAGCAGCCCCGCCCCCGCCGCGACCACCCAGGCGAAGGTCACTCCGCGACGCCGCTCCTCGGACCGGCTCGGGTGACTGCGGATCACGGCGGTGAGCGGGAGGGGGATCAGGGCCGCGGCGAACACCCCGACGGTGCCGAGCATCGTCGCGGCCGCGGCGTAGACGCTGTAGGACGGCGCATCGAGCAGGTGCGCCAGCAGGAGCGTGCCGCCGTAACTCACCACGGCGACCAGGCCCATGGATGCCGACACCAGAGGGCCCCGGGACGACACGAGCCGGCCGTCCGTGGCCGGCTCGGAACCGCCGGGCGGGACGATCTCCGGAACGGCGCTCATGACGGCTCCGGGCCGCCGGACACGGACCCGCGACGGAACAGCCGCCCGGCAGCGGTGCGCAGTGTTCCTTCGACGGCGGTCAGCGGCAGCCGCTCGAACCGGAACACCGCCTGCGGCACGGGCACCGCGCCGAAGCTCTCCTTGAACCTGGCGACGCCCGACCCTGGGTCGGACTCGCCCAGGTGAAACCACCGAGCCCCGGCCGCGCAGGCGTGCTCGATGGCCAGGGACTGGAGCAACGCGCCGGCCCTGGTGCGGTCGGAGAGCTCCTTGTCCATCGCCGACATCCAGCACCAGGCGCTGCGCCGGTCGAGAACCGCGATGTAGACGGCGACCGGCACGCCGTCCAGATGGGCCGTCCAGCCGACGCACTGCGAGCCATTGCCGGCCATGGCCAGCCGCAGCCGGCCCACGCGGTCGCGATGCCGCTCCGCCAGTCGCGCCAGCCACAGCGGCTGCCCCCGCTGGTGCGCCCATCGGTCCACCGACCGGGCGTTGAGACCGGCGAAGACGTCGACCAGGCTCTCGTCGCGCACCACCCGCACGTCGAGGGGTTGCTGCTGCGCCTTCCGGATCTTGCGGCGGGTGTCCGAGCGGTATCGGGCGAACGCGGCGTGGAAGCCACCTTCGAGGTCCAGCACGTGGCTCAGCCGGCCGATGCGGACTCCCCTCTCCGGAGCGCTGGACGACCAGCGCTCGGAGAGCAGGGGATTCGGCGCCATGGTGCCGCGGGCGACCGGCCGCTGCGCCAGGTCGGCCAGGACGGTCCGCCGGTCCCGCTCCGTGGGCTTCCCGCCGGGAACGACCGGGCCGCCGTAACCGAACCCGTACGGCAGCGACTCCTGGGTGATCGGCAGCCCCGCCCGACGCCGGGCGACCATGGGGAGCACCAGCCGCCGCCCGTCCTCGTACTCGTACAGCCGGCTGGTGTCCACCGCGCCCAGGGCCCGGCACACGAGGTCCGTCCAGCCGGGAGTCTGCGTGGGCACCGCCAGCGGATCGGCGTCGAGCAGGTCGTTCCAGGCGTCGCGTGGGGCCGGTGAGACGACGTGGACACCCGGCAGGGTCTCGCTCATGGTCGGTTCTCCTGTCCTGACCGGCGTGGGGACGACGGCGGTGAGGCCGGACGCGCCGCAGCCGCATCCGCGGCCACCGATCGGTAGAGCGCGGCCTGCTGACGGGCGAGGACGTCCCAGTCGTACGCGGAGGCGAAAGCGCGGCCCGCCGAGCCGAGGTCGAGCAGGTGCCGGTCGCGGGGGTACAGGTCGACGATCGCCGCCGTCAGCGCGTCGACGTCGAACGGTGGGACCAGGCGACCGCGGGTCGCGGACACGACCTCACGGACGCAGGGGATGTCGAAGGCGATCACCGGCGTCGCGGCGGCCAACGCCTCCACCGCCACGAGGCCGAACGTCTCCGCCCGCGACGGCAGCACCACCAGCCGACTGCCGGCGAGCAGCCGGGACTTCTCCTCGCCACTCACCCAGCCGGTGAACCGCACCCGGGAGGCGATGCCGAGTTTCTCGACCAACCGCAGGACGCGGGTCTCGTCCGGCCCGCGGCCGGCGATGATCAGGTCCCCGTCGACCTGCCGGCTGGCCCGTGCCCACGCCGGGAGGAGCAGGTCGAGACCCTTGCCCTCCAGTTCCAGACGGCCGATGCACAGGACGTCGCGGCCGAGCCGCGCGGGCTGTTGCAGCAGCTGCCGGTCGATGCCGTTGCCGATGACCGTGACCGCCGCGGGCGGGTTCATGACGGAGAGACGCTCGGCGGTCCCCTGGGACACCGCGATCAGCGACCGGTGGGTGCGCACGGCGGCGCGTTCCACGAGGTGGAAGGGCAGCTTGTACTGCCGTGCCTTCTCCCGCGCGTGCAGCCATTGCACCATGCCGATCACCGGCCGCCGGGTCCACAGCGGGACGGCCATGCTCGAGAACGGCGGCAGGAAGTCCTCGACGACGAGGTCGGCGTCCCGGTGGGCGCGCACGGCTACGGGCAGGGCGGCGATGTAGCCGAGCAGCCGGGTGAGCCTATTGCTCCCCCGGCCGATGCCGACGTGCTCGTAGCGCACCCCCTCCTCGACGCGATCGGCGCAGCCGGGAAAGCGGGTGGTGAGCACGGTGACCGCCAGCCCGTCGGCCGCCAGCCGGCGGTTGATCTCCAGCGTGCGCAGCGAGCCACCGCCCGAGCCGGGCATGCGCGGATCCTCGAAGCCCAGGTGCAGCACACGCAGCGCCCGTGCCGCCGTCCCGGTCCGGGTGCCCATCTGCGGTGCGCCGCCGGCTGCGGGGAGGCCGGTCATCCGCCGTCCCCTGTCCCGCCGGGTCCGGCCGCCTCCTCCGGGGGCCGGGCCGCGAGCGCCTGCTGCTGCTGCGCGTAGGCCCGCAGGCCGGCGCCGTCCTCGCTGAACAGGTCGTCCTCGAATGCCCACTGGAACAACGTCATGCCGCACTCCTGGGCGTACTTCGGTGCGTGGACCATCTGCTGTCGGGAGGAGTCGGTGTCGGCGTCGCCTCCGGTGTTCGGAAGGTCGGGCGAGCCGGGGTTCTCCCCCACCACTGCCAAGCCGGCCGCGCGCGCGTTGGCGACGGTCCAGCGGAAGCTCGACCAGCGCTCGACGTCGGGATCGGAGCGGACGTCGGCGGAGGCGTCTCCGGCCTGGCAGCGGTCCTGCGGCGGGTCGAGTCGCCGCGCCGAGACGGCCGTGGAGTCGTCCACGCTGCTGGTGTCCACGGAGACGGTCCCCCAGCCGGGCCGCTCGGTCCGCGCGAGCTCCTGTGCGATCCGCTGCAGCTGGTCCGGGTAGTACAGGCCGGCCCGGAGGCTGCCGTCCCGTTCATCGGTGCCATCGAGGTGAGCGGCCAGGGCGGCGTCCAGATCGGCGGGGAGCGCCCCGCGACCGGCCAGCGGCAGGTGGACGGCGTGGGTGAAGCCGAGGGTCCGCAGCTGCCGGACCACCCAGACGACGGCGTCCGCGAGAGAGGTGGAGTACCAGCGGAACCAGGTCTGCACGTCGCCGGTGGACACCGCCGCGCCACGCCAGGTCGCCGAACCGGGCGTCCATCCCGGCATCGGGCTGACCGACATGCCGTCGGCCAGCCCGCGCCCCTGCTGTGCTGCCGCGTCGAACGCCCAGTAGGGGTTGGTCGTGGGGGTGGACCCGTCGGGGTAGCCCAGTTCGCCGTTGACGCCGGTCCCCACGCGGACGGCGGCCACCGAGTTCAGGCCGACGGTCCGGTCCAGCTCGGCGAGGTATTCGCCGGCGGCCGCACGGACCGCGGCGCTGAAGACGACGTTCGGCACGTCCGTGGAGCCGAGGACGCCGTCCTGATCCACGTAGGCACCGTTCGCCAGGCCGGACACCCAGGAGGGCGCGGAGTTCAGCCCGAGGGACAGGACGACGCCGAGCCCGGCGTGCCGGCACGCCTGGACCGTCCGCCGGACCGTGGACCGGTAGTCCTCGTCGAAGGAGCCCTGGCGGGGCTCGAAGGCACTCCAGTCGACGCCCATCTCGGCGTAGCGCACCCCGGCGTGGTGCAGGGCGGCCGCGCGGTCCGGGTCGCAGTCCGAGCCCAGGACGCCGAAGGCCATCGGCGCCGGACCCGCCGCGGCGCTCGGACTCCGCGTTCCGGACGGCGGGTTGCCGGACGGCTCCGCGAAGCTGCGCAGAGGCAGGACGGCGGCCGCCACGCCGATGCAGACCAACGCCACCCCGACTGCGAGCAGTACTCGCCGAGGACGCGGGCGCATGGCGGGGAGACCGGCTCGCCCGGGGGTCATCGGGACGGTCCGCCCACGCCGGTGGCCGCCGCCACGGCCAGCTCCCGGGCGTCGATGTACCACAGGACCGTGTTCCCGTTCGTCGGCCCGGTGCTGCGGAAGATCGGGATGGCGTGAGCGGCCAGCCAGTCCAGGAACTCCGGTCTGGCGATGGTGTAGCCCTGACGGGTCGGCAGGTCGAAGGTGAGCACGTACTGGGCGTGGTGGGCCTGCAGCAGGGCGGCGGTGGCCCACGGACCGAACCGCGGATCGTCGGCGAGGGCGTAGCCGGACGTGTCGTTGGTCGCGCCCACCCGCGCGGTGGCCGGGAGGTGCTCGGCGGCCCACTGCCGGAACGTGAGCAGGCTGTCGTCGCGGCGTGTCTCCTGCAGGAGGCCGAGCGTCAGCTCACCGACGAGGAACAGGACGAGCAGAGGGGCGGTCGCTGCCCGCAACGTCCACGTGCGGTCCAGCACCATTCGCGCCATCACCGCTATCGCGATGACGCCCGCGATCATGATCGGGTAGGCGTACTGCTCCTCGGCGGCGCCGAAGGCCACCATGTAGCCGCCGTAGACCCCGGCGGTCACGGCGGCCAGCCCGACCAGGCGGCGTTCCGGGTGGGCGCTGGTGCAGCACACCACCCCCGCCAGCGGGCACAGCAGCAGGATCACGTAGCTCGTGCCGTAGTGCTCCCCCTGGTCGACGAGCCGTTCGAGCAGGCTGGGCGCGCCCGGCGCGTTGAACCCGGTGCTTCGCTCGGCGCCGATCAGTCTCAGCAGCCCGGCGACCTTCGCCCGCGTCAGCTCGCCGAGGTAGCCGGTCGCGCCGACGACGGTCAGGTAGACGGCGTACGGGATCACAGCGCCGGCGAGGACGATGCCGGCCTCGCGCGGCAGGAGCGTCCGCCGCCAGACCACGGCCAGCAGGATCGGCGCGAGCCCGAAGAACGCGAACACGTCCTTGGTGAAGACCGCGTACCCGAGCAGCAGCCCGGCGGCGAGCAGGCGGGCCGTCGCCCCCCGACGGAGCCGGTCCGGCCCGAGCTGCAGGTGCCGGACCAGGACGAGAGTCCCCGCCACGACCGCCAGCCCGGCCAGCGTCTCCAGGAAGACCCGGCTGTTGATCCGCAGTACGAAGGGCTCCAGGGCCAGCACCGCCGCGGCCCAGGCCGCCGGCCAGGTTCCGGCGACGCGGCGGACCAGGAGGACCACGAGGCCGACGGTGAGAGCTCCCAGGACCGCGGTCAGCCACCGGAGGTCGTAGACCAGATTCATGCTGTCCCGGGTCGGGAGGTGGAACAGCCGGATGACCGCGCCTTCGAGCAGGAAGAACCCGGGAGGGTGGAGGAAGAACGGCCCGTCGGCCAGTCTCGGCATCTCACCGCGGCCCATCGAGGCGCCCAGGTCGGCGTAGAGCATCTCGTCGACCCACAGCTCGAAGCCCCGCTCGAGCCCGATGGCTCGGACCGCGAGGCCCGCACCGGCCAGGACAGCGGCGAGCACCACCGGGGACCCGGCCCCCGCGAGGGGACGCTTCCGCTCGCTGCTCCCGACGTCCACGGATGCCGGAGCCGGAGGCGCGACGGTCATGACGACCAACCCACGGCGCGGTCCGGGGTCCCGTACTGCTCGACGGGGGGCGATGACGCGGGACCGGCCAGGATCAACCGCCGGTCGACCGGCCGCACGGCGGCGTGGTCCGCCCCCAGGCGGTCCAGCACCGATGCGGCATCGAACTCATCGCAGCCGCTGAGCAGCACGGTGGCCACCGCGCCGTGGGCGACGACCTCGTCGGTGGCGCGCAGCGACCGCCGTACGGCCGCGCTGTCCCGGCCGGGGAAGCTGACCAGCACAGCGATGTCCGAACGGTCCGTGCGGCGGTTGCAGATCTGCCCGGCCCCGCGGGCGGCGCAGGCCCGAACCTCCGCGAGTACGACGCCGGCGAGCAGGTCCGCGCTGCGGTCCCACGACAGGCACGAGGCCCACGCCCGGCAGGCCCGCCCCACCACGGCGGCCCGCGCCGGGTGACGGAGGTCGTCGATGGCGGCGAGGATGGCCGCACCCAGGTCGGGAGGGCGGTCGACCAGCCATCCGGTCTCTCCGTCCAGCACGGAGTCGCGGACCCCCGGGACCCGCAGCGCCACGCAGGGCACGCCCCAGGCGGCGGCCTCGACGATCGTGCAGCCCCACCCTTCCGCCGCCGAGGTCGACGTCGTCAGCCAGGCGCGGGAGAGCAGCGCGTCACGGCGGTCAGCGGGCACCCGCCCGTGCAGGCGGACGGCGCCCTGCAGGCCGAGATCGGCCACCAGCCCCTGGAGCCGGGAGCGCTCCGGACCGTCCCCGACGATCTCCACGCGGAGGTCCGGGACCTGCGCGACGACCGCGGGCAACTGACCCAGCAGCACGTCCACGCGCTTGTGCGGCACCAGCCGGCTGACGACGACGACGGTCGGCCGGTCCGCGCGCTCACCGCTGGTCTCCGGGACGGCGCGTGTCCCGTTGGGCACGATGAAGACGGGACCGGAGAAGCCGAGCTGACGCCGCAGCTCCGTTCTCGTCGAGGGCGACACCGCCGCGATGGCCCGCCCCTCGTACACGCGTCGGGCCACCGGCCCCTCCAGGAACCGGCCCATCGCGGCGAGGGGCCGCGGGAACCGGGTGGCGAACTGTGCCTGGTGGACGTGGTGGATCACCTGGACCACCGGGGTCCGGCGGTCCACGAACAGCGGTGCAAAGAACGGCACGCCGTTCTGACAGTCCACCACCGCGTCGAAGTGTCCGCGGACCCGCAGCAACCGGGCGGCCGTCCGGGCGTACACCGACAGCTCGCCGCCCGCGCGCAAGACGTGGATGCCGTCGATCCGGTCCCGGGCCGCCTGCCCGGCGCCCCGCGCGGTGAGCCAGGTGACGTGGGCGCCGGCCGCCACCCAGCGGGTGGCGATCTCGTGCATGTACTGCTCGGCGCCGCCGGCCAGCGGGTGTCCGACGTCCCGCCAGTTGAGCACCAGGACGCCGGCACCCCGGAGTTCCTCGACGGTGCTCATCACGACCCCAGCAGTGGTGAGCGCTGGATCTGCAGGACGGCGCCGAAGCTGGCGACCCCGTCCTGCCAGATGCGAAAGGACGACGCGCCCGCATGGCTCCAGGCGACGGGGACCTCGACTATCCGCTCGCCGTTGCGCTGCACCTGGTGGAGGAGCTCCACGTCGAAGGCGAAGCCGCTGGTGCGGCAGGCCACGAGGGCCTGGGTGACGGCGGAGCGCTCGAAGAACTTGAACCCGCACTGGGTGTCCCGGACACCCTTCACCACGCCGCGGGCGGCCAGCCGGAAGAGGGCGCCGCCGAGCCGACGGCGTGCCGGCTGCGCCGCCACCAGGACCGAACCCGTCGTGTGCCGCGACCCGATGACCGCCGCGGCACCGCTCTGGAGATGGTTCATCACGACGGCGAGCGTCTCGACCGGCGTGGCGAGGTCGGCGTCGAAGAAGCCGACGAACCGCGATCCGCTGCTCAGCAGGGCCCGGCGGACGGCCGCCCCCTTGCCGGGCCGGCAGCAGCCGACGAGATCGACGGGCACCCGGGGATCGGCGGTGCGGGCGATGGCCCGCGTGACCTCCGGCGTCTCGTCACAACTGCCGTTGTCGACGACGACGACGCGGGACGACCACGGCTGCTCCGAGAGGAACTCGATGGTCCGCTGGAGGGTCCGCGGCAGCCGCTCTGCCTCGTTGTACGCCGGTATGGCCACCTCGAGGTCGGCGGCGGGTCGCCGGCCAGGTCTGGTGGATCCGGCAGGGAACGCCCGGGAGGACAGGGCCTCGGCGGGCGGGAGGAGCGGGCCGCGGGGTGGGGAGGTGGGGGACGGGAGGGTCGCGAGGGTGAGCCGTGCTTGGTTCATGAGGCTTTCCTTGAGGACGTGGGAAACCACGCGGGACCGGGAGAGCGCAGGGAACCGCCTCTGCGGTTCGGCTGCGCCGGGCAGCGGACGTGGTGAGCGTGAGGTCCGGCTTCGTGGACGACGCCTGAGTCAGTCCGGCCGCGAGCCCAGCCCCAGGAATGCCTCGGTGCGGTTGCCGCCTGGCGCGTTCCTGGCCGAGGCGCCGGACGTCGGAGCGCTCGGGTCGACGGGCAGGGCCTGGACGGCGAGGGGCAAGCGGTGACCGGCGTTCCCACCGCTGCCCCGTGCGCTGCCTCCGGCCGCGACGGTCGAGGCGCAGCCTCCGGGCCGGGGCGCCGGGGCAGTCGGCGGATGCTGGACGGGGGCGGTCAGGACCGGCGCCGCGGACGCAGCCGTAGCACGGTCCGTCGCGTTCCCGCCGGACGCCGACGTCGCGCCGCGCGCGGTTGCGGGGCGCCACCGAAGGACGTGCCGGCCGGCGGTTCCGATCCCCCCACGGCCCCCGTCGGCGGACTGTGATCTGCCGACGCCGGTTCCTCCCTGGGGGAGTGCACCGGACCAGACCGGCGCGCCGGAGCCGGCGACGGTCGCCGGGGTGGCGGTCGAGTCGGTGTCCCCGGTCGACGCGGGGGTGCCGGGGGTCGTGGCCGGGTCGGCCGTTGAAGGGTCGGCCGTTGCCGGGTCGGCCGTTGCCGGGTCGGCCGTTGCCGCGCTCGACGTCGTGGCCGCGCTCGACGTCGTGCCGGCACCGGATGGGTCATCCGATGCCGGTGCCGGATCAGGCCGGCCCGAGTCGGGTGGTGGTGGGGCCGGGGAGGTCTCCGTTCGGGCGTGGTCTCCCGGCGGCGGCACGGAGGGGGGCACGGGCGCGCCGGCCGGAACCGGTGCCGGCTCCTGCGTGGCGGCAGGGTCGGCGCCCGTCGCGGTGGCCGGCGTTCCACCGCCCTGGCCCGCGGACGCCACCGGGGGCGGCGTGCCCGACGGCCCGCTCGGAGCCTCGGGGACGGCAGCCGCGGCCGCCGGGCCGACAGGAGCCGGCACCACCAGGGGGGTCGCCGTCCCCGGGGCGCCCGGCGCGGACGACCAGCCGGGAGCCGAGCGGGTGCCGCGCGCTGTGGCGACCGGTGCCGTGGCGGCCGACCGGGGTGGCGACCCTGGCCCCCGTAGGGAGGCCGGCACGTCGGCGCGTGCCGGCGTCGTCGTCAGTGCGAGCAGCACGAGCCCGCCGAGCAGGAAGAAGAGAACGAGCAGGAGGAGCCGCAGCCAGGGGTGCGAGGCGCCGAGGCGGTTCGCTGCGAGCACCGCGGGACCACTCCGCGACCTCGTCGAACTGCCGGCCAGCAGCACAGATCCCCCAGCACGTCCGGTGATCGGATCCGGCCGGACTGGCGACCGGAACTGTGTCAACACGCGGATCGCACCCTGAAACGGAACAGCAGCGGGCGTCAACCGCCCCTGAGGAGCTCGATCGACGCGCCGGTGCGTCCTGACCCTTGGTGAGCGTGTGCCGTGGCGGCTGCTGAACGTTCCTTCCCGGTCGCTGTGTGTCCCCCTGCCGTCGGCTGTGAGGAGGCGGTCAATCTCCTCGACGATCCCGCTCTCGAGCAGCCCGTCAGCACCGCCGCGATGCCGAGCCGGTCAGGGCGCCGGTGCCCTCAGAGCTCCGGCTTGAGCTGCACCTTCACCACGCCGTCGGCCTTCTCCTGGAACTTGCGGTACATCTCCGGCGCATCGGCCAGCGGCACCCGGTGCGTGGCGAAGTCGTCGCAGCCCAGGGGGTCGCCGTCGGTGAGCAGCGGCATGATGTCGGGGATCCAGCGCTTCACGTTGCACTGCCCCATGTGCAGCTGGATCTGCTTGTCGAACAGGGTGAGCATCGGGATCGGGTCGGCCGCACCGCCGTAGACGCCCGACAGCGAGATCGTGCCGCCGCGTCGCACGATGTCGATCGCGGAGTACAGGGCGTTGAGCCGGTCGACGCCCGCGGTCTCCATGATCGGGGCGGAGAGCGCCTTGGGCAGCAGCCCGGCGACCTTCTGGATGAACGTGGTGGCCGGTGAGCCGTGCGCCTCCATGCCGACGGCGTCGAGCACCGAGTCCGGTCCCCGGCCCCCGGTCATGTCGCGGATCGCGTCGCCCAGGTCGCTCTCGTGCTCGTTCAGGTCGACCACCTCGATGCCCCGGGCACGCACCCGCTCCAGCCGCTCGGGCACGAGGTCCACGCCGATCACCCGGTAGCCCTTGTGCTGGGCGATCCGGCAGGCGAAGTCGCCGACCGGCCCCAGTCCGAGGACGACGAGCGTCCCCCCGTCCGGCACGTTCGCGTACTCCACGCCCTGCCACGCCGTCGGCAGGATGTCCGACAGGTAGGCGAACCGGTCGTCGGCCGGCCCCTCGGGCAACTTGATGTGGGTGAACTGCGCCTGCGGCACCCGCAGGTACTCGGCCTGACCGCCGGGCACCTCGCCGTAGAGCTTGGAGAAGCCGAACAGCGCCGCGCCGGTGCCCTGCTCGCGCACCTGGGTCGTCTCGCACTGGGTGTAGAGCTGCTGGTCGCACATCCAGCAGTGCCCGCAGGAGATCTGGAAGGGGATGGCGACGCGGTCGCCCACCTTCAGCTCTGTCACCTCGGACCCGACCTCCACCACCTGGCCCATGTTCTCGTGGCCGAGGATGTCGCCGACGCCCATGAACGGCGAGAGCGGCTCGTACAGATGCAGGTCCGAGCCGCAGATGTTCGTCGTCGTCACCCGGATGACCGCGTCGGTGGGCTCCTGCACGAACGGGTCGGGCACGTCCTCGACGCGTACGTCGCGCTGCCCGTGCCAGGTCACTGCCTTCATCAGGGTTTCTCCGATCGCGAACGGATGTCTGCGATCGGGGTGCCCGTGCCTGGGCGGACGAAACTGAGTCGGCCTCAACGAAGGGCGGTCACGAGCGAGCTGCCCGACTCCCCGAACGGTTCGACGACGAAGCCCAGGTTCCAGAGGACGTCGCCGATGACGGCGCTCATCGACTGCTGCACAGTCGCGTGGGCCGCCGCCCCGCGCGACTGGTGCAGGCTCATCCGGTCGTGGGCCCGCCAGCTCACCACCACTCCGCCGGACGCCAGCTCCGGCATCAGGACCACACCTCCGGCCGGGTTCGCGGACGGCGCGTCGTGCAGCGGCAGTCCCGCCTCGACCAGGGCGGCGGTCACCTCGACGACGAGCGTGGTCAGCGGGTCCTCGTCCGACAGCAGCTCGTCCCACTCGTGCGGCAGCCGGTCGAGCTGGTCGCCGAGCTCGGCGAGCCACGCCCGCTGCTCCGGGGAGGGGCGCCGCGCGACACCGCCGTCCGCACGCCGTGCCCCGTGGACCGACACCGCCTCGAGCCCGGTGGACAGCGCCGCCCAGTCGGCGTCGAGCTGGTCGTGGAAGGGGCCGGCCACGACTCGCTCGGTGTGGTCGAGCAGCCACCAGGCGGGCGTTCCGGTGACCGTCGGCGGCGCGGTGCGGACGGCGACGTCGACCGACCGGCCGCGCCCGTGGGCGGCGCGCACCGACCGGCGCACCTGCCGACTGCCGGCCGGGTGGGAGCGCTGGCCCTGCGCGGCCGAGCGCTGCCGTTCGCGGGCGCCGTTGTGCTCGAACTCGTACCGCGCGGTCGAGCTGATGCCGAGGACGACCACGACGCCGATCAGCATGACGAAGCCGAGCACGGCGACCGCCGGCCATCCCATCGTCGCGCCCATGGTCACGCGTGGACTCCTTCGGCTTCCCCTGGCCGCGACGTGGACGTGTCGCGGACAAGGCAGAACCTACGGCGGCGATCGGCGCGGGCGACACGTCCGGACACGGCCCGGACCGGCCCGTCACCGGATCGTTGCGGCGACCCTCCACACCGGTCGGTGACCTCGCTCACGGTGCACCGCCTTGTCGACATGCGGCGTGTTCACCTGCGCAAACACGGTGACCGACCCCCTGGTCATCCCGGTGGCAGGGTCCGGCGCGGCGTGTCGGACGGCGTGCTGGACCGGAACCGGTGCCGGATGCGGGTCGCGTGCGGTGACTCCGCGACCTCGAGCTGGCTGAGGCCGACGTCGGCGAGGTCGATGATCAGCTCGTCGAGCGCCCCGAAGGCCAGCGCCTCCTGCCACGGGAGGTCGACCGGGGTCCACCGGGTCTGCGAACGGAAGCAATGTGCGCTGAGGGGTACTTCTGGCACGGAAAAGTAGCCCTCAGCGCACATTGCTCCGGCGCTCACCGGGTATCCCCTGGGCCGCCACCCTGCGCGCTCACTCCGGGCGCCCCTCGAGGGACAGTCCGCGGGTCAACAACTCGCGAGCACCGGCCTTATCGGCGTCCTGCTGGAGCACGAGGTTGCTCGCCCGGGACAGCGACAGAAAGCTGACGGCGCCCCGCAGGTGGCGACCCACCGGTTCATTTCCTGACGCGACACTTCCGGACTGGACCACGAAACCGCAGGTCACGAGCGGAGGGCGTGGGATTCGAACCCACGATGGGTGTTACCCCATAGCGGTTTTCAAGACCGCCGCCATCGGCCACTAGGCGAGCCCTCCTGGGTCACGTCGATGCGAGGATCCGCACCGAACGCTTCCGCAGCCGGTCATGCTACGGACGGGTGATCGGGTCATCGAACGGACTGTCGCGCCGACCCCGCAAGCAAGGCAGGTTCCTGGCCGACGAGCGCAGCGCAGGTTCGCTCCACGGAGTATCGCTGCAGGAACGCCGGGCATCGGTCACCCCCAGAGGGCGGCTCGGCCGCGCCGCCGATGGTTAGGCCACGCTGGCGCCGGGGCGTCCCCGCGTCAGCGCGGACGCCCCGGCGCCGATGTCCTGATCAGCGGCGGCGACGCCCGAGGACGGCGAGCAGTCCCAGGAACACGACCGTCACCCCGGCCAGCGCGAGCGCAGAGCGAGGAACACCGGCGACGGCGAGCAGATCGATCGCGTCGGCGTCCCGGTGCACCGGCTTCGTCTCCGCGACCGCCTCCCCCGGTCGGTCGACCGGAGCCTCGGCAGCCGGCTGGATCTCCGCCGCAAGCCGGTCGGCGAACTGACCCAGGATGCGGCCGCCGACGTCCTGCATGATGCCCCGTCCGAACTGCGCGGGTTTGCCGGTCACGTCCAGGTCCGTCACCACGGTCACGGTCGTGCTCTCCGCGTCACCGGACAGACTGGCGGTGACCGTCGCCGAGGCAGACCCGCCACCCCGCGCCTCCCTGCCGGAGGCCTCCATGACCAGCCGATACCCGCTCCCGTCGCGCTCGAGGAACCGGCCGGTCCCGCGGTAGGTCAGCTGGATGGCACCCAGCTTGACCTTCACCCGGCCGGTGAAGGTGTCGCCCTCGATGGAGTCCAGAGTCGCACCCGGCAGGCACGGGGCGATCCGTTCCACGTCGTTGAGCAGGCCCCAGGACACCTCGAGCGGGGCCGGGACGCTGAAGGAATTGGTCAGTTGCACAGCAGGCCCTCGGGTCGGCAATCGGTGGTCATCGGGTCAGTCCGGCGTCCTCGAGGAGGTCCCACAACCGCGAGGGGGACACCGGGAGGGTCACCAGCCGGTCGGCGATCTCCGGGACGGCGCGGGCGATCGCGTTGACGATCGCCGCCGGCGGCGGGATCAGACCGCTCTCACCGGCGCCCTTGAAACCGCCCGGGGTGATCGGGCTGGGCGTCTCGAAGTGCTCCTGGACGATGTCGGGGACGTCCTCGGACACCGGCAGCAGATAGTCGAGGTAGGTCGTGGTGACCGGCTGCCCGGTCTCGGAGTAGGCCACCTCCTCGAGCAGCGTGGCTCCGATGCCCATCGCGACGCCTCCGGTCATCTGCCCGCTGACGATCAGGGGGTTGACGACGCGGCCGGCGTCGTGGACCAACCAGTAGTCCTCGACCGTCACCCGCCCGGTGTCGAGGTCGACCGCCACCTGGGCGCCGTGGGTGGCATAGCCGTAGGTGATGCTCGGCGGGTCGTACTCGACGTTCTCCTCGAGCGCGATGGGATCGTCGGGCCGGCGGCCCCAGCCCATCCATCCCCGGTGGGCGATCTCCTGCCAGGTGGCACGCTCACCGCCCGGGCCGACGTAGGTGTCGCCGTCGAGCCGCAACTGAGCCGGGTCGACCTGGAGGAAGGTGGCCGCCAGCGCGTCCATCCGCTCACGCAGGCGCGATGCCGCCTGGTACAGAGCCGAGCCGGCGAGGGCCAGCGCCCGGCTGGCCTGGGACGCGAAGTTGTTGTACATGGCGGTGGCGGTGTCCCCGAGCTGGACGGTGACCCACTCCATGGGCACCCCCAGACACTGGGCGGCAATCTGGGCGAGCGAGGTCTCGATGCCCTGCCCGATCGACGTCACGCCGGAGTGCACCGTGACCGTGCCGTCCTCGTTGACCCGGATGCGCGCGGAGTCCCACGTCGTCCAGTGGATGCCGAACATCTCCATCAGTGCCGTCGGGGCGAAGCCGGTGATCTCCGTCATGGACGCCAACCCGACCCCGCGGCGCACGCGGTCGCCCGACGGCCTGACCCGCTCCGCGCCCAGGGCAGCGGCCCGCTCCAACGCGCGCGGGTAGTCGCCGTTGTCGTAGGGCATCTGCAGCCGGGTGACGTAGGGCAGCTCCCCCGACGTGAGCATGTTGCGGCGCCGCAACTCGACCGCATCGACGTCCAGCAGCCGCGCTGCCTCGTCGACCAGCCTCTCCCGGACGAAGGTGGCCTCCTGCATCCCGTAGCCGCGGAAGGCGCCGGTGGGCGTGGCGTTGGTGTACCACGCCGTCACGGTGCTGCCGGCGCGACCGAACCGGTACGGGCCCTCGACCATCAGCCCCGACACCATGAACGGGCCGGCCCCGCCGGTCCCGGTGCTGGGGAACGCCCCGATGTCGCCGTGGAGGTCGACGTGCAGCGCGAGGAACGTGCCGTCCTCGGCCAGCGCGAGCCGGCCACGGGTCGTCTGTCCGCGCCCTTGATAGGCCACCGTGAGACTTTCCGCGCGGTCCTCAGTCCACTTGACCCGTCGGCCCAGGGTCCTGGCGGCCGCGCAGACCATCGCCTCGTCCGGGAACAGCGACGTCTTCTGCCCGAAGGCGCCGCCCACGTCGGGTGCTACGACACGGATGTGGTCGACCCGCATGCCCAGCGTCCGGCCGAGCTCCTGGCGGACCAGGTGGGGTACCTGCGTGCTGCTCACGACCTCCAGCCGGCCGGTCGCCCGGAGGTACTCGGCCACGATCCCCCGCGGCTCGATCGGGTTGTGGGCCACGCGGGGAACGGTGAACTCCCGATCCACCACCAGCGCCGCCCCGGCGATCGCCTCCTCGAGCTCCGGCGCGGGGTCGCCGAAGTGGATGCTGCCTACCTGATTGCTGCCGAACTCGGGATAGAGCAGCGGCGCGCCGTCCCGGCGGGCGTCCGCGAGCGAAGGGACCGCGTCGAACTCGTCGATGTCGAGCTCCACCAGCTCGGCGGCGTCCTCCGCCACCGCCCGGGACTCCGCCACCACGACGGCCAGGGGCTGCCCGACGTACCGGATGGTCGTGTCGACCAACGTCACCTCGGTGAGCTGTTGCCCGGGGATGAGCCACGGATGCGGGAGCGGAGCCAGCATCTCCGCCAGCTCCTTCGGGCCGAGCACCAGGCTCACACCCTGGACGGCGAGGGCCGATGAGGCGTCGTAGCCGGTGACCCGGCCGTGCGCCACAGGGCTGCGCACCAGCGCGGCATGCAACGTGCCCGCGTCGTCGAGGTCGTCGACATACCAGCCGTCGCCGCGCAGCATCCGGTCGTCCTGGACCCGGGGTACGGCGGCACCGATCAGTCCGGACGCCGCCTGCGGATCGTTCTGCGCGCTCATGCTGACTCCTCCTGCCAGGCCGCCCGGACGGCGGCGCGGATGCCCTGGTAGCCGGTGCAACGGCAGACGTGACCGCCGAGCACGACCTCTTCCGCTCGCTCGACGCTGTCGCCGGCGCGCTCCGCGCCGGCCATGCTCATGACGATGCCGGGCGTGCAGAACCCGCACTGCAGCCCGTGGTGCTCCTTCATCGCCGCCTGGAAGGTGGACAGCTCGTCGTCCACCGCGACCGACTCGACGGTCTCGACGGCGCAGCCGTCGACCTGGACGGCTAGCATCAGGCAGGAGCGGACCGCCTGCCCGTCGACCAGCACGGTGCAGGCCCCGCACACGCCCTGCTCGCAGCCGACATGGGTGCCGGTGAGGCGGAGCTGATGGCGCAGGAAATCACTGAGCAGCGTGCGTACCGGCACCTCGGCGGTGCGGACGTCGCCGTTGACCGTCACGGTGACGGAGCGGTCCGACCCGGTCATCGGGCCTCCTCCTCGAGTCGGGCGCAGGCGCGCCGTACCAGGGTGCGGAGCAAGCCCCGCCTGAACGATGCCGAACCATGGACGTCCGACGGCGGATCGACTGCGCCTGCGGCGGTCGCGGCAGCGTTCTGGGCGACCTCGGCCAGCGAGCGGCCGACGAGGGCGTCCTCCAGGGCTGCCAGCCGGACCGGGCGGTCACTCACGCCGGCGGCTGCGGCACGGGCGGCGATGACGACGCCGCCCTCCCGGGCCACGCCCAGGCACAGCCCGACGAACGGGAAGTCCCCGTGCCGGCGGGAGATCTCGTTGTAGACGAAGGTCATCTCGGATCGGCGCGGGAAGTGCACCGCCTCGAGCAGTTCGTCGGGCCGCTTCGCGGTCAGGAATACCGACTCGAAGAAGTCCTCGGCCTCGACCGTCCGCGAGCCGGTCGCCGAGCGCAAGTCGATGCGGGCGCCTACAGCGACGGCCACGGTCGGCAGCTCGGCGGCCGGGTCAGCGTGGCAGAGGCTGCCGCCGACCGTCGTCCGGACGCGGATCTGCGGATGGGCAACCAGGCTCGCGGCCTCGGCGAGCACCGGCAGCGCAGCAGCGATCTGCGGCTCGGTTTCCAGGGTGGCCACGCGGACGGTCGCACCCAGCGTGACCTGGTCGGCAGTGACGGTGATCCCGTCCAGGCCGGCGACCCGGTTGAGATCGACGACGACCTCGGGCCGGGCCAGCCGCATGTTCAGCAGCGGCAGCAGGCTCTGCCCCCCGGCCAGCAGGGTGGCGTCGTCCTGGTGCTCTGCGAGCAGCGCGAGCGCGGCATCGACGGTGCGCGGATCCTCATAGGTGAAGGACGGTGGTTTCATCGGGCTCCTCTGGCAGGTTGGAACCGGCGGAACTGCTGCCGGTCGACGGGATCGGTCGGACGTTCAGGGCACCTCGCCCAGGAGTGCGCGCAACCGTGCTTCGACATCGGAAGGCGCGACGACATCGAGGCGCGACTCATCCGTGAGCCAGACCGGCAGGACGGACCGCGGCCCCTCGGTCACGAGCAGGACGCGGGTGCCCTGGCCGCCCGGGAGCGCCAGGACGAGGCTCAGCAGGACCCTCACCGACCAGGCCTGACTCGGCGCGTATCCGATGACCAGCACATCCGGCGCCGTGGGAAGAACGCCGCTGGCGACGGCGTTCCGCAGTTCGGTCACGGAGTCGTGGACCGACCCGTCGATCATGACGGCGTCCGTCGCCACCGCGCGGGTGCGCCCTAGGAGGCCCGGGGGAAGTCCGGCCGCGACCACGCTGCGAACACCGGTGAGCTCGGCGGCGGCCATGCTGATCATCACCTTTTCCCGTCCCCCGGATCAGATGTGCCGAGCGGTGAAGTACGCGGAGTGGAGGGCGTCGTAGACCCGCCCCGGTGTCTCGGCGGAGCCGATCGTCACGACCGGCACGCCGGCGTCGGACAACTCCCCTGCAAGTGCGGACGGCGAAGGCTCCCGGCCGAGCGCCAGGACCACCCAGTCGGCCTCGACGAGCACGTCGCTGCCGACGGCGTCATCAATGCCTCGGATGCGCACGCCCTTGGCCTCGACGGCGACCACCTCGGTGCCGAGCCGGATCTCGACGTCCCTCTCGGCGAGCCGTTTGGGCATGACCATCGCGTCGTACTTGACCTCGGGACCGCGCAGCAACTCCTCGCCCCGGTCGAAGAGGATCACCGAGACATCCGGCAGCTCGCACAGCCGCAGAGCGGCATCGGCGCCCTGGAAGCCGCCGCCGACGACGGCCACGCGGCCTCGGATCTGGTCGCGACGCGGTCCGAGGTCCGCCGGCGTCAGCAGGCGCTCGGTCGCGTGGATGGGACCGTCGAAGGAGCGTTGCGGAGCGCCGGTGGCGACCACGACCTGCTCGAAGCCCGCGAGGCTCGCGGCGGTCGCTGCGACCGGCCTCACCTCGATGCCGCGCCGGGTGACCTCGTGCACCAGGTGCTCGACGAGTCCGGCGAGGTCCTGCTTGACCGTGAAGCCGCGCGCGTGGAGGAGGGCACCGCCGAGCTCGGCCGGCTCGAAGAGCACCACCGAATGACCGCGGTCATGCAGGGCCGCAGCGATCCGCAGGCCCGCCGGACCTCCCCCGGCCACGGCGACTCGCTTGGTCGTGGTCGCCGCGCCGAGCGGGAACCGCCCCTCCTCGGCTACCTCCGGATTGACGGTGCAGCCGACGCTGCGCTTCTGGTCCAGGCCCCGTTCCAGGCAGCCGTCGTTGCACCGGATGCAGGGCACGATTTCCAGCGCGCGGCCGGTCTGCGCCTTGATCGTCCAGTCCGGATCGGCCAGCATCGCGCGGCCGAGCGAGACGAAGTCGGCGCTCCCGGACGTCAGGATCTCGTCGGCGACCTCGGGTGAGACCAACGAGCCGGACGCCATCACCGGGATCGAGACCGCCGGCTTGATCTTCTCCCAGCCCCAGCGGTGCAGTTGTCGAGGCATGAACCACGAGCTGGCCTCCCACTCCTGGAGGGCGTGGTGGCCTCCGGAGGCGTGGATCACGTCGACGCCGTGCTGCTCGAGCAACCGGCACAGTTCGACGGTCTCCTCGATCCGGATGCCGTCGGGCTCGTAGTCGGTGACCGACAACCGGACGCTCAGCGGGAAGGACGACGGGACGTGTGCCCGGATGCTGTCGACGATCTCCAGCAGGATGCGCGCGCGGTTGTCGAAGGACCCGCCGTACTCGTCGGTGCGGTCGTTGGTGTGCGGGGAGAGGAAGTTGGTGATCATGTAGCCGTGGCCGGCGTGCACCTCCACGAGGTCGAAGCGCGCCGCGTGGGCCCGGGCTGCAGCCTCGCCGAAGCTGCGGACGACCCCCTGGATCTCCTCGACGCTCATCGGCGTCGGCACGACCCCGAAAGCCATCTCCGCCACGTCCCACGAGGAGGTCGACGCCGACTTCATCGGGGCGGTGCCGAGGAACCGCTGCCGCCCGGAGTGCACCAGCTGGAGCCCGATGGCCGCCCCGGTCGAGTGCACCTCGTCGACCAGCCAGCCCATGCCCGCGACGTGGTCCTGGCGGCTGATCCCGGTCTGGCCGTGGATCGACTTGCTGGCGTCGTCGTCGACGTAGGTGTACTCGACCAGCACGAGTCCGACGCCGCCCTCGCCGAGCCGGCGGTAGTGGTTGACGGTCCGCTGGGTGACCGTCCCGTCGGGGTTGCACGTCGCCGTGGTGTTGGGCGACTTGACCACCCTGTTGCGCAGCCGCAGGCCGGAGATGGTGCCCGGACGGAGCAGCCCCGGGAACGCGGTGCCGGTTCGACCGGCGCTGTCGAGTGCCATGGAGAGACCTCCGGCAGGGTTGGCGACGGTCACGCGAACGACGCCTGAACGGCCCGATCGGCCGCCTCGATGTCCGCGGGGTCGAGCGACCGGCCGCCGGCGGGGCTGCCGATGCCGCGGACACCGAAGCCGCTGTCGGTCCAGAGACACTCACCGGTGGTGAGACCGGAAGCGGACGACGCCAGGTACACGAAGGCGCCCGCGTGGTCGTGCGGCTCCGGGATGGCGCCCAGCGGGATGACGTCCTCGGCGCCCGGGAGCACGGCGTCGATCGGGTCCTGGTCCAGCGAGCGCAGCCCTTCCATGCGGGTGCGGGCCACGCCGATCGCCACACCGTTGACCCGGATCCGAGGGGCGAACTCCCACGCGAGCTGGCGGACGATGCCGACGTTGGCGTGCTTCGTGGAGACGTAGAGGACGCCGTCGTCGACTGCCCGGTAGCCGGCGAGGGAGCAGCTGAAGATCACGGCGGGCTCCGGCGAGCGCAGCAGCGGGGCGAGCGCGGCCCGCGCACCCAGGAGGTACCCCTTGACGTTGATGTCGTAGATCTCGTCGATGGCGACCTCGAGCTTGTCCAGTGGCACCTGCGCCAGGCTGAGATTGCCCGCGCCGACCCCGGCGTTGCCCACGAACACGTCGAGCTGTCCGAAGGCGGCGAGCACATCGGCGACCGCCCGCTGGTTGTCGGCGAGGAATTCGACCGAGCCCACCGTGCCGACCACGTCGGGCCCGAGCTCCTTGGTGAGCTCGGTGAGCCGCTGTTCGTCGCGGTCGAGCACGCCCACCCGCGCACCGGCCTCGACGTAGGCCTCGACGACGGCGCGGCCGATCCCGGCTGCGCCCCCGGTGACGAGAGCGACCTTCCCATCCAGTGCACCCACGGCGCACTCCTCTCCGCTCGCGATGACGGCGGTCATGCGGTGACCGCTCCTCCGTTGATGTCGATCACGGCACCGGTCAGGAACCCGGCGTCGTCGGACGTGATGTAGGGGATGAGCGCGCCGATCTCCCGGGGGCGCCCCAGCCGGCCCACCGGGATGCGCTCGGCCAGGTCGCTCTCGGCAACCTGGGACGCGTCGAAGTACTCGGCGAGGTGCTCGGTGGCGACCGTGCCGGGGTTGACGACGTTCGCCGTCACACCCGTGCCCGCCACCTCCGCTGCCAGCTGCCGCGTGAACCCGACCAGGCCCGACTTGGCCGCGACGTACCCGATGGCGTTGCCCAGCTGGGACGCCGCCGCGGTCACTGACCCGATGTTGACGATGCGGCCCCAACCGCGGTTCACCATGCCGGGCAGCACCGCGCGGCAGAGCAGGAACGGAAGCGTGAGGTTGGCCCGCAGCTGCTCCTCCCACTCCGCCTCGGTGGAGTCGACGGTGGTCGTGGCCCGCAGGAAGCCGCCGGCGTTGTTGACCAGGACGTCGACCTGGCCGGCCGCCTCCATCAGCGCGGCGCGCCCCTCCTCGGCATCGAGGTCGCCGGCGAACCCCTCCGCACGGGAGAACCCGCGCGCCCGGAAACCCGCGACGGCCGCTTCGACCGAGCCGGGCTCGCGGCCGCAGACGAGCACCCGGGCCCCGGTCTCGAGCAGCGCCTCGGCAATGGCCGCGCCGATGCCCCGACGGGCTCCGGTGACCACCGCCGTCCGGCCCTCCTGTGACGCCATGTCAGACCCGGCCGCCGGGCCGCGCGATGCCGCGGATCGACAGCCCGCTGTCCACCGTGACGAGGGTCCCGGTCATCGCCGCCGCGTCGGCCGAGGCCAGGAGGGTGAACGCGCCGTTGTACGCCTCGACCGGCGACACCGCCTGCAGGGGCAGGGCCCGCTCCGTGCCGTCGAGCACCGAGTCGCTCGCCTCCTGCCCCAGGGCCGCGGTGCCGCGCAGCCGGGTCGGCGCCACCCCGGGGGCGACGCCGTTGACCCGCACGTCGGGCGCCAGTTCGTAGGCCAGCTGCCGGATCAGCCCGTGCACCGCGTGCTTCGAGGCCGTGTAGAGGGCCCCGCCGCCGGCGGCGTTGGTGCTGGCGAACGAGCCGGTGAGGATGACCGCGCCGCGCGTGGCGATGAGCTGCTCCAGGCAGGCCCGCACGCCGAGCATGGGCGCCAGCACGTTGACCCCCATCAGCTCGCCGAAGGCCGCGGTCAACTGCTCGCCGGGGATCTGCTCCAGCGGGGTGGCGCCGTCGGTGATGCCCGCGTTTCCGACGAACACGTCGATCCGGCCCCACCGGTCGACCGCGGCGGTCGCCGCCGCGACGTTCCCCTCCCACGAACGGACGTCGCTGACGAGCGGGACCACCGCGTCTCCGAGCTCACCAGCCAGTTCCTTCACGCCCGGCGATACGTCGACGGCGACGATGCGCGCCCCCTCCGCGACGTACCGGCGGACCACGGCCGCGCCGATGCCTGCCCCTGCTCCGGTGAAGACGACGACCTTGTCGTCGAGAGCGCCCATGTCAGTTCTCCTCGATGTCGGGTCAGCGGTCGGCCAGCAGGGCACCGGCGCGGGGGGCGACCGGGTCCAGGCCGAGGTCGGTCAGGATCCGCCAGACCGTCGCCGCGGCAGCGGAGACGACCGGGATGTCGGACTTCTGCTGGACTGCGTCCAGCACGGCCAGCGAGGGCATCTGGACGCAGGCACTGAGCACCAGAGCGTCGGCGCCGGACGTGTCCAGCCGCTGCGCCAGGTCCACCAACTGCGCGGGGTCGAGCCGGCCGACGGCGAGGTTGTCGGGCACCTCGAGACTGATCGAGTCGACGACCTCCACGCCCTCGTGCTCGATGTAGCCGCACACCGTCGCCGTCAGGGGCTTCATGTAGGGAGCGATGACCGCCACCTTCTTCGCGCCCAGGTGACGCAGCCCTTCGACCAGCGCACCGGCGGAGGAGACGACCGGCACCGACTCGCCGCTCTCGGCCTCGGCCCGGGCGGCGAGCTTCTCCTGGGACTCACGGTGATAGCCCAGCCCCTGCGCCATGATCGCGACCAGGCAGGCGTAGGCCATGACGTCGACCCGCGCGTCGGCGAGCTCGGCCGCGCAGCGGAGCGAGTCGGCGTCCATCGCGGTCAGCTCCGCGGGAGTCACGTGCTTCATGCGCATCCGGGAGGAGTGGAAGGTGAACTCCTCGTCCGGGCGCAGCTCACCACGAGCCCGCAGGATCGCGGGGATCTCGGTCTCCATCGTGGTGTTCGAGCTGGGGACGATCAGGCCGACGCGACGGCTGGTCATGCTGCTCCGTTCCGGGGACCGGTCGGTCCTCGCGTGTTCGTGGGTACGGCTGGGGGCGCCCCGACGGGGGCGCTGGGCAGTGCTGTGGGAACCGGGGCGTGCTGAGCCGGTCAGTCCGGCGAGTACTCGAGGTTCGACGTCTTGAGCTCCGGAAGTCCCGGCGGGGTCTCCCGGCGCCATCCAAAGGTGGCCGGTCGGCGCAGGTTCTCGGCGTCCAGCCCACTGACCTCGACGCCCATGCCGGCGAGGGTCACGAGCAGCGAGTCGAACCGGTGGTCCGGCTCGACCTCGGCGACCAGCCCGATCGCGGCGTCGAGCAGGTGGAACTCCAGCAGGTGTCGGGCCAGCTCGCCGTTCCGCTCGCGCACGGCGTCCAGGAAGATCCGGTCCAGCCAGGTGAAGTCCGCGACCGCCGGGGGGCGGGAGAAGTAGAGCCGCTGATGCCGGTGGATCCGGGTGTGCAGGTGCTGGATGAGGTCCGCCGCCGGCTTCGGATACCGGCTCAGCAGCACCTGGTGGTACTCCAGGTGGGCCAGCTGGAAGTCACGGGTGGACACCCCCGGGCGCTCCATCGCGGCGAGCGCGCGTGCCATCGCCTCGATGTCGTCCTCGGTGACCGTACCGACGACGGCGGACACGATCGCCGGCTCGACGAGCAGGCGCAGAGCGTAGGAGCCCTCGACATCGCTGAGCGGCGCCGGCGCGACCACCATCCCCCGGTTGACCTGGCTGACCACCAGGCCTTCGGTCGCCAGCCGCTGCAGGGCCTCCCGCAGCGGAGTGCGGGAGATCTGCATGTCCTCGGCGAGCTGCTGCTGGGACAGGCGCAGGCCCGGGGGCAGCTCCCCGGAGATGATGCGCTCACGCAGGGCGGCGACGATGTCGTCGACCGCCGTGCCCGGCCGCTTGGCTCCCGTCACGACAGACCGCCGTCCTCGTCGGAGCCCAGCTGGCGCTGGAACAGCGTGGTGAAGGCCGCCGAGTCCTGGGCCGCGATGATCTCCAGCTGCATGGCGTCGAGCAGGATGCGGTAGTGCCGCGTCGGCACGTGCAGTTCCAGCCGCTCGCCGTTCCGCGTGCGCACCTTGCGGATCTGCACGCCGGTGAACTCGTTGCCGATGCCGAACCACTCCCCCGCCTCGACGATCCCCTCGGCCAGGTCGTCCGGGCGCTGGTCGGAGGCCCGGTCGCGCGGCTCGGTCCCGGGCTGCTGACCGTCGTGGTTCATCGTTGCTCCTCCAGGATCGGGACGGCGATCGTGCTCGGGGTCGTGCCGTAGGCACGGGGCTTGGTACCGGCCAGCACCGGCATGGCCGCCCGAGTCTTCCGGACGCCGGTCAGGTCGAGGTCGACCACGCCGAAGGCCGGGGTTCGCTCCTCCAGGTCGAGCAGCACCTCGCCCCACGGGGAGACCACCAGGGCGTGCCCGTAGGTCTCGAACGGGTCGTGCCCCGGGCCGTCCGGTGAGCGGACCGTCGCGGGAGCCACCACGAAGCAGCCGTTCTCGATCGCCCGGGCACGCAGCAGGGTGTGCCAGTGCGCCCGGCCGGTCGGATAGGTGAACGCGGCCGGCACGAGCAGCACCTCGGCGCCCGCCAGGGCCAGCGCCCGGTACAGCTCCGGGAACCGCACGTCGTAGCAGATCGTCAGGCCCACCAGTGCGCCGTCGACGTCGAGCAGCACCGGCCGGCTGCCCGCCTGCTCCACGCTGCTCGCCTCGAACGACCGGCCGCCGACGCGCGCGTCGAACAGGTGGATCTTGTCGTACCGCCCGGCCATCGCGCCGTCCGGCCCGATCACGACGGCAGAGTTGAACACCCCGTCCGCGGTGGCGTTCTTCATGCCGCCGAGGACCACGGTCACCCCGTGCTCGACGGCTTCGGCGGCCAGTGCGGCGACCTCCGGCCCGTCCTGGGCCAGCAGCTTCGCCCGCATCTGAGCATTCGTGCCGAGCATCAGCCCGTTCTCGGGCAGGACGACCACCTGTGCCCCGTCGTCCGCGGCGCGCCGCACGAGGTCGAGGGCGACCTCGAGATTGGCCGCCACATCCGTGGTGGCGTGCCACTGCGTCACCCCGACGCGCAGCGAGTCGGCCGTCCCGCCCACGGTCAGCCCCCGACCGGAACGGCGTCGCGGGCCCGGTCGGCCCGGCTGCTGCGCGCTGCTTCGAGGTCCATGTGCACGACCGTCCAGCCGCCGCCCGATGCCTGCATCGGCTCGTACGCGTAGACCTCGCCGTGCACCGAGGGCCCGGCGATGCCCAGCATGATCAGCCAGTTGAGGAACTCGTACTGGCCGTGGTCGAGGAGCGGGTAAGGCTCCAGGGCGGACACGTCGAGGCCGCGTCCGGCCTGCAGCATCTGCAGCAGGTAGGTGTCGAACTCGACGTCGACACCGCCGAACTTGCCCGGGTCCAGCCAGTGCGACAGCCCGCCGGTGGCGAGCATCGCCACGCGCAGCCCCGAATCGCTGATCGCCGTCCGGAGCGCCTGCCCGAACACCCGCGCCCCGTAGGGCGAGAAGCTGCGGGCCGGCTGGGTGATGATCGGGATGACCGGGAGGTCCGGCCGCGGCAGCAGCAGCCGCAGCGGCACGATCAGCCCGTGGTCCAGGTCCACCCGGTCGGCCAGCTCGACTTCCTGGCCGGCCGCACGGACGGCGTCGGCCATGGCTGCGGCCAGCCCGGGGTGCCCGGTCAGCTGCAGGTCCAGGTCGGGACGCTGGAAGAACTCCATGGACCCGCGGTGCACGGAGCTGGTGCCGATCACGAAGTGCTGCGTCGCGAAACTCTGGAAGTGGCAGTCCGCCGTCACGAGGACGACGTCCGGCTCCGCCGCCGCCAGGTCGGCCGCCAGCCGGCGGTACCCGGCCAGCAGACGGTCCACGTTCTCCGCGGGGTCGATCTCCGGACGGGCTAGCAGGTCGGGGACGTGCGAACAGCCGCCGGCGAAGACCAGCCCGTCCGGGACGTCGGCCGGGGGCAGCGGCGCGGAGTCGTCGACGACGAAGGCGCCGCGGCTGGCCGAGTCGCCCAGGTCGTCCTTGAACCAGCGGCTGACCAGGATGGTGATGCCGTCGTTCACGCCCGCCGAGCGCAGCCGGTCCCGGTCGGCGTCGAGGATCGACCGCGCCCACGACGCGTCCAGGCCCAGCGCAGCGGCCGCCTCGTCGGGGTCGTTGCGCACGCGCTCGAGCAGCTCGGGGTCCCTGGCCAGGCTCAGGATCGCGTTCTCGAGGGTCGCCCGGTCCATGTCAGCCCTCCACCAGCTTGCCGTCGCGCACCACGGCCTGGCCGTCGATCTCGACCGTGCAGTTGCGCATCGGTACGTCGAGGTGCGCCGGGGTCTCCCGGTCGGCGAACCGGTTGGATCCGGTCGACCACATGAAGTTGCCCGCGGTGGAGCGCAACTCCTGGCCGTAGAGGCTGCGCGGGTCGTAGACGTCGAAGGCCGACCAGCGGGCGCGCGGCAGCAGGCCCCAACCCATGTGGGAGAGCGCCCAGACCTCCGGGTCCTCCCAGCTGTCGAAGTAGTCGCGCAGCAGGTGGGCGTCGGCGCCGTCGCCGGTGACACCCGTGATGAAGCCCTTGCTCACCTCGACGGTCACGGTCTCGCGGACGTAGCGCTGCCAGGGGATGAGCGCGTCACCGGGCTGCAGGACGATCTGGCCCTCGGCGCTGCGGTCCCGGGGGAAGCACGCGACGAAGCCGCTCGGCCAGTGGTCCCACCGGCCGGGCTCGTCCACGTACCCCCACTGGTGCGTGATGGGCAGGTCCTCGCCGGAGACGTCGGCCGTGAGGTCGGTGCCGGCGTCGCTGGTGACGTGCAGCGTGCTGCCGGCCTTGAGCTTGCGGCCGCCGGCCTCGACGACGGAGCGGAGCTCCGGTCCGCCCATGAGCCGCTCGAGGACGTCGTTGGGCTCGGCCACGAAGAGCATCCGCTTGCCGTTGCCGGTGATCCGGGTGCGCACGTCGGAGTGGATCAGCCCGCCGACGGTCACGTCGACGACGAAGTCGCACTCCCCGGCGGCGGCCAGCAACGCCGGCACCTCGCGCCCGTCGGGGGCATAGGGCGGCAGCATCGGGTTGGAGAGGCTGGAGGCGTGCAGGACCAGCGCGCTGGCCCCCAGCTGGCGGGCCGCCGCGACCGCTGCTGCGACGTACTCCTCCTTCTGGCCCAGCTCGGCGATGATGCCGACGGTCTCGCTCGGCTGCACCTTGCAGAGCCGGAACTGCTCCACGAAGTTCTCGGTCAGTGTCCTGGGCATGGGATGTCCTCTCCTGCTGCTATCGGGGTGGTCAGTAGGTGGCGCGGACCGCGCCGCCGTCGACGACGAGGGACGAACCGGTCATGAAGCCGGCCCTCGGGGACGCGGCGAACGCGACGACGTCGGCGATCTCGTGGGCCTGCGCCCAGCGGCCGAGCGGGATGTCCTTCACCACCGCGGCGATCTCGTCGTCCTCGGTGGTGCCGTTCTTCTCGGCCTTCGACGCGACGATGGCCTGCATCCGGTCGGTGCCGGTTGCCCCCGGCATCACGTGCACGACGCGGACGCCGTGCGGCGCGAGCTCCCCGGCGAGGGTCTTCACGAAGGCCGCGGCCGCCGAGCGGTAGGAGGCCGACAGGACGCCACCGGGCGCCGGCTGGCGCACCCAGGTCGAGCTGAGCAGGACGATCGTGCCGCTGCCCTGCTCGCGCATCTGCCGACCGCCGGCGATCGCGAGCTGGACGACGGGTCGGAGCAGCAGATCGTGTGCGGCCTGCCAGTCGGCCCAGGTGGTGTCCAGCGCGGGCACGATGCGCGGCCCCGGGGTGTTGAGCACCAGCACGTCGAGCCGCCCGTGGTCGGCGACGACCGCGTCGACCAGCGAACCGGTCTGCTCCGCGTCGGCCAGGTCGCTGTGCACGGGCACGATGCGCCCCGCGCCGAGCTTCTCGGTCTCCCGGGCGGCCGACCGGGCGCCGGAGACGACCGTCATCCCCTCCTCGGCCAGCCGCTCGCTGACCGCGCGGCCGATCCCGCGCGAAGCGGCGGTGACCAGGGCCGTCCCGCCGATGAGTTCCAGGTCCACGTGCGCGTCCTTCCGTGTCTCGTGCGCTCAGGCCGGGTCGAGGAGGGAGATCGCGTTCTCGGGGCAGGCGTGGACCGCGGCCCGGGCGTTCTGCTCCTCCCCCTCGGGTACCGAGCCGTCTCCGATGACCGAGGCGTAGCCCCACTCATCGAGCTCGAAGACGCTCGGGCAGTGTTCGGCGCAGGCCCCGTAGGCCTCGCACTTGGTTGCGTCGAGGGTGACCCTCATGACTGGTTCTCCGTTCCGTGCTGGTGCGGTGCGGCAATCAGGTCGGCGGTGACGGTGCGGGCGAGGGTGGCTGCGCCGTCGAGGAACGCGCAGGCGCCGCGGCCGGGCAGCGTCGTCCCCCAGCGGGCGAGCTTCTCCCGGTGGTCCGGGTCGGGATCGCCGTCGCGGACCGCGGCGAGCGTGGTCGCGATGGACTTCGTCCCGTTGCGGCAGACACCGCACTGGCGGGCGGATTCACCGGCGTACCAGCCCGCGAGCTCCGCAGCGACGGCGACGACGTCGTCGGCCGGCCCGAGAACGGTGATCGCGGCGCAGCCGAGGCCGCTGCCGAGCGCGGACACCGCGGCGTGGGAGCAGGGCAGGCCGGCCAGGTCACCGCGCAGGACGCCCCCGAACCACCCGCCCATGAGCAGACCGGTCGGCTTCTGGAGCGGTGCCCCGGCCGCGGCGAACAGCGCCCCGACCGTGGTGCCCAGCGGTGCCTCGACGACGGCGCCGTCCGCGTGCGCGCCGGTGAGCGTGAAGAGCGCGGTCCCGGTGGAGTCGGCGGTACCCGCGGCGCGGAACGCGGCCGCGCCCGAGCGCACGATCCACGCGGCGTGCGCCAGCGTCTCGACGTTGTTGACCAGCGTGGGCCGGCCGTCGACCCCGCTCTCGAAGACGCGCGGCGGCTTGGCCAGCGGCAGTGGGGGCCCGCCGTTGATGGCGCGGCACACGGCGCTCTCCTCGCCGGCCACGTAGCCGCCCGACGTCCGGAAGACCTCGACCTCGATCCCCGCGGGCACCAGCCCCGCCGCGACCACGTCGGCGATCGCGCGTTCGGCGGCCGACGCAGCGTCCGCGGAGGAGACGTACACAACAGCGCGATCCGCTCCGACGACGCGGGCGGCCAAGAGGAGCCCATCAAGGACGAGGTGCGGCCGCCGGGTCAGCAACCAACGGTCCTTGGCCGAGGCCGGCTCCCCCTCGTGCCCATTGGCGACGACGACCTTCGGCCCGGGGGCGTCGGCGACGGTGCGCCACTTGACGTGCGTGGGGAAGCCGGCGCCGCCGCGGCCGCGCAACCCCGCCGCGGCCAGCTCTCCGACGATGCCCTCGACCGGAAGATCGGCGAAGAACCCGAGGGCACGCTCGTCGTCCAGCCCCCAGTCCGGCGACTCGACGTCGGGGAGCACCAAGCGCGCGGGGCTCCCGGGCACCGGGCGGGCGGGGGCGATCAGCGCCGGCGCGCGGTAGAGGCCCGCGCTCACGGTCGGCGCGCTCACCGGACCGCCCCCTCGGCGGGGGTGGGCACGGCGGCGATCAGCGCCAGTGCCTCGTCCAGCCCCACGACGTCGGCGTACTTGGCGTCCACGTCGAGGAGCGCGGCGTCGTGGGGGCCGCGCTCGCGGTCGCCGACGCAGTCGCGCACCACGAAAGTCGGCAGATCGGCAGCGCACGCGTCCACGACCGTGGCCCGCACGCACCCCGACGTGGTCGCGCCGCAGACGATCAGGCTGTCCGCGCCGAGCCGGGCCAGCTCGGCCCGGAGGCCGGTGCCGGCGAAGGCGGACGCGTTCTGCTTGACCAGGACGGTCTCTCCCGCCCGCGGGGCCAGCCGCGGTTCGATCGGCTGGCGGTCGCTGCCCTCGACGAGCTCGGCGAGGACCGGCATCTTGCGCAGCCAGGTCGTATCGGCGCCGGCCGGGAAGGCGATCGTGGTGAAGACCACGGGCACGCGGGCGGCCCGTGCCGCGTCGACCAGCCGCCGCGTCGCGGCGACGACGTCGTCGAGATCGAAGCCGGGCCCGCAGGCGGGATCGGTGAAGCCCCTCTGCAGGTCCACGACGACCACCACGGGCGCCGCTCCGGGGTCCAGGCGGCCGGCCAGGCCGCCGGACCGGTAGCGGTCCAGGACCCCTGCGGTCCAGTCCGTGGTGCTCATGCGTCCCTCCCCTGCGCTGATCGGTGGCTGCGGTGCGGCTGGTGCCGGTTCACTCGACGGAGGTCTGCGGCCACTCGCCTCGTTCGGCCCGCATGACGGCCGAGTAGTAGCGGTAGAGGTTGCGCTGGACGCCCTCCTCGTAGCGGGTCCAGTACGCGACACCGGGGCCGGGCCAGTCGGTCACCCGGGTAGAGATGCCGATGCCGGGCATGCCCATCTCGTAGTTGAGCTGGAAGTCCAGGACCTCCGCGGCGACCGATCGGCCGGTCCGGCCGACGGTGATCCACGGCTCGGTGTCGTCCATCTCGAAGGCGCCGCCGACGGAGAACGTGCCCAGGCCGGCGCGGTAGGCCCGGTCCTTCTGCTCGGGCGTCATGCGCTTGTAGCCGAGGAACCAGTTCCAGATCTCGATCTGCCCGGGGCCCTTCGGCTGCCAGGTGCGGATCGTGATGATCCCGGTCGGCGGGTGGGCGCCGCCGTCCTCGGTCATGGGCAGGGCGAGGATGGAGAAGTTCGGGAAGACGTTGCCCACGAACACCCTGGACCGGCGGGCGATGTCGAGTTGGTGCTGGCTGATCCGGCTGGTGTCGAAGTTCTCCGCCAGGTCGTCGGGGAAGCCGAAGAACTTGGGTCCGGGCTCGTCCTCGTCGGGTGCCATCGAGAAGGACAGCGAGTGACCGGGGGCGGCCTGGATGTGGTAGCCCATCATGTTCTCGCGGAACGGCACCGGGAAGGCACCGATCTCCCAGACCGACCGGTGCAGCGTGCCGAGGTGGTAGTCGTCACCGGAGAAGTTGTCCGCGCCGGACTTCCAGTTCGCGTCGACGACGAACCGCTGGGGAGCGCCGAGCACCTCGAGGCCCTCGGCGTCCAGGCCGAAGAGCAGGTCCAGGTACCAGGACATGCCGCCCAGGTATTCCTCCAGCGGCGGTGCGGTCGGGTCCAGCGTGGCGAAGACCAGTCCCAGGTAGCTCGACACCTGCGCCGCGGGGACCAGCCCGTTCTTGCCCTTGTCCATGCCGCCGAACGCGTTGCGCCAAAGCGGCGCACCGACCAGGGAGCCGTCGGTCGAGTAGGTCCAGCCGTGGTAGGGGCACCGGAAGTGGGACGTGTTCCCCGAGTCCGCGCGGCAGACCTGCACGCCACGGTGCCGGCAGGCGTCGAACAGGACGTGCAGTTCGCCCTTCTCATCCCGGGAGACGATGAAGTTGTCCTCGCCGATCTTGCGGACGACGTAGTCGCCGTTGGCCTCGACCTCGGACTCGTGGGCCATGAACACCCAGCAGCGCCCGAAGACCTTGCGCAGTTCCTCCTGGTACACGTGCGGGTTCCCGAAGAGCCCCACCGGGACCTGACCTTGGGGCAGTCCCTGGTCCAGCTGGTCGAGCAGGTGGCCGACCTGGGGGTGCAGGCCGTTCTCCGCCGGCGTGGCCGGGCGGTCGACGATCTCGGTCATGGTGTCTCCTGGGGTGGCGCCGGTCGGGACGAGGTCAGAAGAAGATGGACAGGTTGTGCGTGCCGATGACCGTCAGGTCGAGGTAGACGACCCGCTCGAGCAGCCGCAGGCCCTCGGCCTCGCGACGGAGGACGTCGTGCCGCTCACCGGAGAGGATCTGGGGCACGGTGTGGTCCTGGCGGGTGCGGTAGATCAGCAGATTGCTGCGGACGGCGAGCTTGTCGCCGTCGGCGTGGTGGCGCACCCGCACGTTGGTGATGAAGTGCCGGACTCGCGAGGGCGGGTCCTCGGCCCACGCGTACTTCGTCTCGTTGCGGGCGACCTTGCTGCTCAGCGAGCCGTAGTTCTCGTTGAGGTGGTAGGTGCCCGGCACGAAGCCCCGGCCCCGGGCCCGCTCCACGGTCTCGCGGAGCGGCAGCTGGTAGACGATGTCCCGGCTCACCATGGTCTCGAGCCACTCGCGCTCGCGGAGGTCGTCGAGCAGTTCGGCCTCCAGGGTGAGGAAGTCCGTGGCCTCGACGTGCTCCGGGCTGGCGATCGACAGCGGCACGGTGGCCAGCGCTGAGGCGGACGCAGTCATCGGGACATCCCTTCTGCATGCAAATTTGTATGTAAATAGTCTGACCCACACCCGGGCGGAGGACAAGTGGTGGGACCGAGATATTTGGTCCTGCCGGCGGCGCAACGGCGCCGCCGGCAGGACGGGGCGTCAGCGGGCGTGCTTGGTCCGGCGCGCGGTGGCGTCGGCATTGCAGACGGGGGCGTGACCGGCCGTCGGATCCCGGTCCATCTCCACGGCCACGTACGAGTCGTGGCAGACGTGACACTCGATCCAGGTCCGCTGCGGGTCCTCGACCTCGCTGCGCGGATCAGGGCCGCCGCGGACGGGCGAGGGCCGCAGCGTCACCAGCGCGGCATAGAGCACGACACTGATGACGAGGGCCGACAGCGGCGCGGTCTGGTTCCACACCGGCGCGACCGACGAGGACTCGGCGAGGAAGATGCCGACGGCCGACGACACCAGCCAGATGACCAGGCCTCCGGTCACGGCCGGGAGCCGCTGGGCCCGGAACTCCGGACCGGGGCGACGGTCGGCGGGGACGAGCGCGTAGTGGGTGAGGGTGATCCCGACCCAGCCGACGAAGAACACGCCCTGCCAGATGAGTGCCTGCTGGAGGTAGCTGAACACGTCCGTGAGCATCAGCAGGAAGACAACGAGCGTCGTGGCGACCACGAGCACCTGCCGTCGGACCTTGACCCCGAACAGGAAGCCGAGCAGTCGCTCGAAGTTGGACGAGGACTGGTAGTAGTTCAGGGTGTTGATGCGCGCCTGCGAGATCACGATGACGAGCAGGCCGCCGACCCCGAGCACGCCGATGATCGCCTGGACCACACCGGTCTCGGCGGTCGGGTTGTCGGGGAGCACGGACTGCACCAGGAAGATGCCGGCGAGGCCGTTGAGGGCGAACAGCCACGTGTAGAACACCCAGCCGAAGGTGACGTTCTTGTGGAAGCCGGCGTCCTCCACCTTCGCGAAGCGGGCGAAGTCGACCGTCGTCGGCATCGTGAGCCAGATGCCCATGTAGAGCACGGCACCGAGCAGCCAGCCGGGGATGGCGCGCGCCTCCGGCGGCACGACACCTTCGAAGCCGAGCCAGTCGGCGCTGGGGAACTGGATGGCGGCCGCGATGACCGCGGCGACGATGCCCACCGTGTAGAACGGCAGGAGGACGCCGTTCAGCTTGGCCATCCACGTCTGCACACTGCCGAGCATCAGGGGCAGCATGACCAGCGCGATGATCCCGTACCAGAGCCGGATGTCCCAGCTCGGCGTGTAGTGCTTGAACGCCACAGCCAGGGTGCTGCTCTCGAAGACCGCGTAGTACGTGGTGTTCGCGGCGATCAGCAGTGCGGTCAGCGACGCCCCGACCACGCCGAACATCCGGCGCGACAGCAGGGTGCTGTTGAGCCCGCTGGTCGCGGCCCAGCGGCTGTACAGCCCGTTCATCAGCGAGTAGCTGACGACGGAGATGCCGATGGCGATCAACGCGTCGCGAGTGCCGTACAGGGTCGAGGCCAGCGCACCGTAGAACAGCCAGACCATGGCACTGAGCAGCGACCAGAAAGACATGTTCAGCTGCCAGCGGCCCACGCGCGCCGTGAGCGGAACGACGTGGGTGCTGTAGTCGTCAGCCAGTTGCTTGGCGACGACGTCTGGATCGTCGGTGGTACGGGTGACCAGCGGTGGAGCCGAGAGATCGGGGGCGATGGCCATGCCTGCTCCTGGTTCGAGAGTGTTTGCACACACAAGTGGATGCAAATTTGTGTGTGGGAACTAACACCATCCGGACCATCGGTGTCAACGCCCTCCGTCCGACAAGTGGGGCGCCACTTGTGCACGTTTCATCCCACTCGGGCGCAGGCCTGAGACCCTCCTGGCTCCGGGGGGATCCGGATCCGGGAGGGACGCTCGGTCGGGCAGGCGGGACCGTCAGGCCCTCAGTCGGGAACGCGTTTCGGCACGCACCCGCTTCTCCTCCTCCGGCAGCACGAAGAGCGTGAGCTGCTCGCCGTCGGCGTCGGCCATGCGCAGGCACGTCTGTTCCCAGGGCGTGGCGGTGATCTCGCCGACGACCTCTGCCCCGGCCGCCTCCAGCCGTTCGGACAGGCCCCGGAGGCGGGCTACGTCCGAGACCTCGACCCGCAGGCCGTGGTCCCGGCCGAGCGTGGCGCCGGTCTCCGACTCGTCGACCAGTTCCCACTGGGCCTGGTCGAACAGTTCCACCGCAGCGAAGACGGCCCCGAAGAGGATGCCGCGCTGGCCGCCCGGATGGGTCCACTCGTCGACGACCCGCATCCCCAGCCCGTCCCGGTACAGGCGGACGGCCGAGTCGAGATCGGACACTTTCAGACAGATGCGCAACTCGTCGAAGGGTGCGGGATGCGCGACAGGCTCGAGCTCCGGCCTACTGACCAGCACATAGAGGTAACCGTCCGGCGCCCGGAAGTGCGACCACGCGGTGGCCCACGAGTCGGCCACGCCGTCGTGGACCTCCCCGACGAACTCGATGCCGCCGGCCTCGAGATGTGTCCGGACCTCCCGGACGTCGTCGACGACGATCCCGGCGACCGGGTGCTCGAAGAAGTCGTGCTCGCTGTCGGACGGCTTGAAGATCTCGAACGCGCTGCCGTCCGGGAACCGGAACACCCGTGCCCCAGCCTGCTCCCGCTCGAGCGGCAAGCCCAACTGGTCGGCCAAGAGGTGGGTCATCGCGTCCAAGCGGGGACTGCTGGAGCCGAGCCACCCCAATCCCAGGACTCTCATCGGCGAATCATTTGCATACAGTTGTGCATGTACTCATCGTCGCGATTCAGCAGTACCACGTCAAGGGTCCCGGCAAACCGCCCGCTTCCCCGGCGTCGTCCTGCTGCTCGGCGTACTAGCCGTCGGCCTGGTGGCCGCGCCTCCCCGACGGGTGGGCGCAGGTGTCAGAGCCCTACTGGTCGACGGTCACGTCGGCGAACGGCAGCTGCGGCTCGACCCACGGGAAGACGACGAACAGCAGCAGCGCGCAGATCGCCAGGACGAGCACCACCGCGATCGCGGTCCGGCTCGCCGTGTTCCCGGGCAGGTGCCGCCAGATCCAGCCGTACATCAGGTCCCCTCGTTCAGCGCCGGTGGCCCGGCGGGCGTGGTGGCCTTGGCGATGGCGCCACCGTCGAGCGCCGCGTGGATCACCAGTCGCTTGCGAGCGGAGTACTTCGGATGGCAGGTCGTCAGCGTCAGGTACGAGCCGGTGGGGGCCGCGTCCTCCCGGCCGCCCGGGGTCGGCGACAACACCTCGACGTCGTCCGGCGCGACGATCTCCTGCCCGGGGATGCCCGAGGGGTCGGCGTTCAGGTCGCCGGTGACGATGTTGCCGAGCACGCGGTACACGAACCAGCTGTCCACCGTCTCGACCACGATCGCATCGCCGGGGCGCAGCCGGTCGAGGTCCAGGAAGGGCGACCCCTTGCCGACGCGGTGGCCGGCCACGCCCATGTTGCCCGGCTGGCCGGGCAGCGCCGTCCCCTCGTAGTGCCCGGGGCCCTGACTGAGCTCCTTCTCGGCCGTGCCCTCGAGCACGACCCGCTGGTAGTCGCGGCCCAGCCGCGGGATGTACAGGACGGCGAACGCGTTGCCGCCGGTCAGATCGGCGCGCGGCGTCGCCGGCGTGGCGGGCGTGCGCTCCCACTGCGCGTGCAGCGACTGGCTCAGGTCACTCTGCTTGCCCTCGTTGAGCAGGTCGGTGACGAACAGCTCGTAGACGACGAACAGCAGGACGACGAGCCCGGCGGTGAGCAGCAGCTCGCCGGCCACCCCGGCGACGGAGGCCCACCGGGGGACGCGCGTGCGGCCCGGACGTGCGTGCGCCACGGAACTCCCGGAGGTCGGCGGAATGCGCCGGCGGTTCCGGCTGGTGGTCCTGCGGTCGATCGTAGGTCGGCGTCCGGGCACATCCGGGCAGGCGAAGGCGCTCGTCGGTCGTGGCTCCCGGAAATGCCGGAACCCGAGCCCCGCCCGTCTCGGGCGGAACTCGGGTTCCGGGTGGAGCGGTGGGATCAGGCGGCGGAACGGGCCGCCCGACGCCGGACGATGATCAGGCCGGCGCCGAGTGACACCCCGACCAGCCCGACGATCGACGGGAGTGCGACGTCGGCCCCGGTGTAGGCCAGCTGCGCCTTGCCGGAGCTGCTGACCGTCACGGCCAGGTTGACGTAGCGGACGTTCCCGGAGCTGTCGACGCCGGAGGCGACCAGCGTGTGGTTGCCGGCCGCGAGGCCCGCGGGCACGGTGACGGTCGCGGTGAAGTTGCCCGACGCGTCGGTGACGGTGGTGGTCAGCACCTGCGGCGTGGAGTAGATGGCCAGCGTGATCGTGGTGTTCGGGGCGTAGCCGCTGCCGCTCACGGTGATGGTCTTGCCGGGGGCGACGGTGCTCTTGGCGCCGGCGGGCAGGGTGAGGTCACCGTTCTTGGTCGGGACCGTGGCCGGGACCGACGGGTTCGGGACGACGTCGCTCTTGACCGTCGCCGCCTCGCCGTCGTTTCCCTTGGAGTCGACTGCATACACGTCGATCGTGTAGGGCCGCCCGGCCTGGATGGGCGCGGTGCAGGAGGTCGCCGCCGGGCCCGTCTTGCAGATGGTCGTCGGGCTCCAGCTCTGGGCGCCCGGGGCTGCGGGAATGTCGGCCTGCACCTCGTAACTGGCGATCGGGTAGGTGCCCGCCGCGGATCCGGTCCAGGTGATCTTCAGCGACGACGGGCCGACGACGACGGTCGGTGCCCCAGGTGCCCCGATCGGCTTGTAGGGCGTGCCGCTCATCGGGTCGGACGGGGCGCCGGGGCCGGAGGTGCCACTGACCCCGCGCACGCGGACGGCGTACGTCGTGCCGTTGGTGAGACCGCTCGCGATCTCGAAGCTGCCGTACCCACTGGACTCGTCGACCGTGGCGGGGAGCCAGCTGCCGCCGTCGAGGTTGTACTCCCAGTCGTCGGCCCAGTCGATCGGGTCGGTGTCGGCCGGGTCGTTCTGGTCGAACCAGACGTAGAGCGTCGCGTCGTCGCCCTGGACGTCCACGATCGTGGGCGCGTTGGGTGCGGCGTTGACGGCGAGGACCCCGCCGTCGGCAGCGGCGGCCGGCTCGGCCGGGTCGGCGTGCGCCACCCCGGTGACGCCGAGAAGTGCGGTGGACAGTCCGATCGTGCCCGCGGCGAGGAAGCCGAACACGCGTCGGGACGGAGACGTGAGACGCACGTCGACTCCCTTGATCGTCCCGGATGCGCCGGGGCGTCGCCCGGGATTCCGGACGGGGCACAAGACCACGCCGGAACGGGACCGCCCGGTGTCGCCACGCCTCACAGGAATCTTGGTGCTCCGCGTGACCCGATCGTTATGAACTGGGGAAATCGCTGGTCAGGCGCGCGCCCGATCCAGTGGAGATCCGACGAAACCGGGCGGCCCGCTTGTGGGAAAGCGCCCCGCCCCCCGATCAGAGGGGGCGGATCGTCCCCACGACGTGCTCGGTCCCGCTCGTGGCACTACGGACGGCGAAGTCCCACCCGCCGCCGGCCTGCGCGGTCGACAGGGTGACCGTGCTGGGGAGGAACAGCGGCTTGCGGAAGCTGACGTCCAGGCTCAGCTCGTCGGGCAGCCGGCCGGAGAGCGCTCCGAGCACGCGGGCCTTCACCCACATGCCGTGCGCGATCGCCCGCTTGAATCCGAACGCCTTCGCGGTCAGCCCCGACAGGTGGATCGGGTTCACGTCGCCGGAGACCTTCGCGTAGCGGCGGCCGGCGTCGTCCGGGATGCGCCACGTGGCCGACACCCGCTCGAGATCGCTGACGGGCACCTCGATCTCGGCCTCCGGAGCACCGTCGGGGGCCTTCGCCCCGCGGGACAGGTACGTCGACGTCGACCGCCAGACCTCCTCCCCACCGGCCGTCACGGTCGCGCGGAGGTCGACCGCGGCGCCACTGCGGTGCCGGGCGTAGTTGTCCGCCCAGACCTCCAGATCCAGCGGCTCAGCAGCGCCGATGGCGCGCAGCACCTCGATCCGGTTGCGCACGTGCACGAGCCCCGGCAGCGCCAGCGGGAACGACCGGTCGGTCATCAGCTGCATCTGCAGCGGGAACGTGAGCATGTGCGGGTACGTCGCCGGAAGGACGTCGTTCAGCGGAAGCCGGCAGACCCGGGCGTACTCGGCCAGGTGCGCCGGGTCGACGGTGACCCCGTTGCGCGCGAGGTGGTCGTCCGGCAGGCCGCCGCCGCGACCGAACGCGGTGACGGCGGCCAGCGCATACAGCTTGCCGAGGTTCGGGGCGCTGTCGAGGACGGTCGTGGTCATCACGCCCCCAGCAGCGACTGACCGCACACCCGCACGGTCTGGCCGTTGACCCCGCCGCTGCCCGGCTGCGACAGCCAGGCGATGGTCTCGGCCACGTCCACCGGCAGGCCGCCCTGCTGCAGCGAGTTCAGCCGCGACCCGACCTCCCGGGTGACGAGCGGCATCTTCGCCGTCATCTCGGTGACGATGAAGCCCGGCGCGACGGCGTTGATGGTCGCCTTGCGCTCGGCGAACTGCGGCGCCCACGCCCGCACCATGCCGATGACGCCCGCCTTCGACGCGGCGTAGTTCGTCTGGCCGCGGTTGCCCGCGATGCCCGACTGCGAGGAGACGCAGACGACGCGCGCGTCCGGCTTCAGCACGCCGTCGGCGTCGAGCAGGGCCTGGGTGATGTCCAGCTGCGCCTGCAGGTTCACGGCCATGACCGAGTTCCAGCGGGCCGGGTCCATGTTCACCAGCAGCTTGTCGCGGGTGATGCCGGCGTTGTGGACGACGATGTCGACGCCGCCATGGCGCTCCTTCAGGTGCTCGACGAGCCGCTGCGGGGCGTCGTCGGCGGTGATGTCGAGCTGGAGCGCCGTCCCGCCGACCTCGTTGGCGACGCCGGCCAGCGAGTCACCGGCGGCCGGGATGTCGACGGCGACCACGTGGGCGCCGTCCCGGGCCATGACCTCGGCGATCGCCGCACCGATGCCCCGCGCGGCCCCCGTGACCACGGCAACCTTGCCGGCCAACGGCTTCGCGGCGTCCTCGTCGGCCGGGAGGTCCGACGCCGAGAGCGTCACCGCCTGGCCGTCGACGTAGGCCGACCGGCCGGACAGGAAGAACGTCACCGGGGACGCGATCGAGCCCTCGGCACCCTCGGGCACGTACAGCAGGTTCGCCGTCGAGCCGTTCAGCAGCTCCTTGCCGATGGAGCGGACCAGTCCGTCCAGCGCCTGGCGTGCGGCCGCCTGGGCCGGCGAATCGGCCTCCGACGGCGGGTCGGCCAGGATCAGCACCCGCCCGGTGGCCCGCAGCCGCTTGATCGCCGGGGACAGGAAGTCGTGCGCGCTCGCCAGGTCGGCCGGCGTCCGCAGGCCCGTCGCGTCGAGGATCACCGCGGCGGGCTTCTCGCCGTCCGTGGCCCCGTCGGCGGTGACCGGCGACTGCACGTGCACGCCCTCGGCGCGCAGCAGCGAGGTCAGCGCGTCGCGCAGCCGGCCCTCCCCCGCCGAGCCGATGACCGCCGGGCCGGGCAGCAGCGGCTGCCCCGGCTCGTACCGCCGGAGGACGGCGGGCCGCGGCAGGCCGAGCTGCTTGGTGATGGTCGTGCCGACGCCGGAGTTGGCGAAGTTGCGGTACCAGTCGGTCACTGGGGAGTTCTTCCTTCCGAAATTCCGACGGTTAGTGCACAAACCGTCGGGAGGGGTCAGGACTCGAGGATGGCGACGACGCCCTGGCCGCCGGCTGCGCAGATCGAGATCAGGCCGCGCTTGCCGGGGCCCGCCTCGTGCATCTGCTTGGCCAGCTGGGCGACGATCCGCCCACCGGTCGCGGCGAACGGGTGCCCCGCCGCCAGGGACGAACCGTTGACGTTCAGCTTCGACCGGTCGATCGAGCCCAGCGGGGCGTCCAGGCCGAGCTTGCCCTTGCAGAACGCCGGGTCCTCCCACGCCTTCAGCGTCGAGAGCACCGTGGAGGCGAATGCCTCGTGGATCTCGTAGAAGTCGAAGTCCTGCAGGCTCAGACCGTTGCGGGCGAGCATCACCGGCATCGCGTAGACCGGCGCCATCAGCAGGCCCTCGCCACCGTGCACGTAGTCGACGGCGGCGGTCTGGGCATCGATCAGGTGGGCCAGCACTGGCAGGCCCTGGTCGGCGGCCCACTCGTCGGACGCCAGCAGGACGGCGGAGGCGCCGTCGGTCAGCGGGGTCGAGTTCGCTGCCGTCATCGTCGCGCCCTCGCCCTTGCCGAACACCGGCTTGAGCGTGGCCAGCTTCTCGACGCTCGAATCCGGCCGCAGGTTGTTGTCGCGGCTGAGACCCAGGTACGGCGTCACCAGGTCGTCGAAGAACCCACGGTCGTAGGCGGCGGCCATGTTGTGGTGCGAGCGGACGGCGAGCTCGTCCTGCTCCTCGCGGCCGATCTCCCACTCCTTCGCGGTGATCGCGGCGTGGTCACCCATCGCCAGGCCGGTGCGCGGCTCGGCGTTGCGCGGGATCTCCGGCACGAGCTGGCCGGGACGGATCCGCGCGAGCGCCTTGAGCCGGTCCTGCAGGGTCTTGGCGTTGTTCAGGCTGATCAGCACGCGGCGCAGGTCGTCACCCACGGCGAGCGGGGCGTCGGACGTGGTGTCGACGCCACCGGCGATGCCGGACTCGATCTGCCCCAGCGCGATCTTGTTCGCGACCAGGATCGCGGCCTCGAGGCCGGTGCCGCACGCCTGCTGCACGTCGTAGGCCGGCGTCGTCGCCGACAGCTTCGAGCCCAGGACGCTCTCGCGGGTGAGGTTGAAGTCGCGGGAGTGCTTGAGGACGGCGCCGGCGACGACCTCGCCCAGCTGCTTGCCCTGCAGGCCGAAGCGGGCGACCAGCCCGTCCAGCGTCGCGGTGAGCATGTCCTGGTTCGACGCCTGCGCGTACGCGGAGTTGGAGCGGGCGAACGGGATCCGGTTCCCGCCGACGATCGCGGCCTTGCGGGTCGGGGCTGCCATCGGAACCTCCGGGGTCGGTGGAGCGGCCGAGTTGGCCGGTACTGAGAGTACGCGGTACTGTCCGTCACATGAAAGCCGAGGTGGTGAGACCTCCGTCGCAGGACAAGATCGCTGATGCACGTGATCGCCGCGACTCGAGATGGGACGAACACCGGCGCCTGCGCCGGGAACAACTCGTCGAGGCGACCCTGGCGGCCGTCGGACGGCACGGCGCCGGTGTCGGCATGGAGGAGATCGCGGCCGAGGCCGGCACCAGCAAGACCGTCGTCTACCGGCACTTCGCCGACCGGTCGGAGCTGTACGTCGCGGTCTGCAACCGGGTCGCCTCGCAGCTGCTGCCCAAGCTGCGCACCGCGATCGAGGGCGGCAGCAGCCATCCGCGCACGATGGTGGCCGCGGCGATCGACACCTACCTCGCGTTCATCGAGACCGATCCGCAGCTCTACCGGTTCGTCGTCCACCAGCAGACGCTCGACCGGCCGACGACCGACCCGATCGACAACCTCTCCGACCTCGTGGCGCAGCAGGCGGCGGCCGCGATCTCGGTGGCGCTGCAGCAGGCCGGGCACGATCCGGCCGCCGCGGCGCCCTGGGGCCACGGCGTCGTCGGCCTTGTCCGAGCCGCCGCCGACTGGTGGCTTCGGGCCGATCGCCCCATGCTCCGCACGGAACTCGCAGCTCACCTGACCGATCTCGCCTGGGCCGGCCTGTCCGGCGTCGTGACCCCCGAAGCCCCGATCCGCATGGAGGGAAAGTGACCAGCACAGTGCCGACCACCGTCGACCCCACGGCGATCCAGGAGGTCCTGGACGGGCGATGGGCCCACGTGCGCAAGGACGCCCGCGAGAACCTCGACGACCCGGACTTCCTGCCGACCTACGGCGAGAACGTCACCGAGGCGCGCGAGCGGGTCACTCGCGCGGCGAAGAAGCTCGCCGACTCCGGCCGGGTGGGCTTCGGGTTCCCCAAGGAGTACGGCGGCGAGGACGACTCCGGCGGCTCGGTCACCTCGATCGAGATGCTCGCGTTCGGCGACCTGTCGCTCATGGTCAAGGCCGGCGTCCAGTGGGGCCTGTTCGGCGGCGCACTGCAGCTGCTCGGCACCAGGGAGCAGCACGACCGGTACCTGCGCGACGTCATGAGCTTCGACCTGCCGGGCTCCTTCGCGATGACCGAGACCGGGCACGGGTCCGACGTCCAGCAGCTGCGGACGACGTGCACCTACGACCCCGACACCGAGACCTTCGACCTGCACACGCCGCACCAGGCCGCCCGCAAGGACTACATCGGCAACGCCGCCAAGGACGGCCGCATGGCGGTCGTCTTCGCGCAGCTGATCACGCAGGGCAAGAACCACGGCGTGCACGCCTGGCTGGTGCCGATCCGCAACGCGGACGGCACGCCCTGCCCCGGCGTCACGATCGAGGACGACGGCGCCAAGGCCGGCCTCAACGGCGTGGACAACGGGCGGCTGACGTTCGATCACGTGACGGTCCCGCGTGACATGCTGCTCAACCGTTACGGCCAGGTCGCCGCCGACGGCACGTACACGTCGAGCATCGAGAACGAGACCCGACGGTTCTTCACCATGCTCGGCACGCTGGTGCGCGGCCGCGTCAGCGTCGGCGGCTCCGCGTCGTCGGCCACCAAGCTGGCCCTCGACATCGCCGTCCGCTACGGCAACGTGCGCCGCCAGTTCGCCGCACCCGGCGAGGACCGCGAGATCGTCATCAACGACTACCTGGTGCACCAGCGCAAGCTGCTGCCCGCGCTGGCCACCACCTACGCGCTGCACTTCGCGCAGAGCGAGCTGGTGGAGACCATGCACGACGTCCAGAGCGCCGAGGACCTCGACGAGGAGGCGCAGCGCGAGCTGGAGTCCCGCGCCGCGGGGCTCAAGGTGGCGCAGACCTGGCACGCGACCAGGACGATCCAGATGTGCCGCGAGGCGTGCGGTGGTGCGGGTTATCTGCAGGAGAACCGGCTGCCGCACCTCAAGGCCGACACCGACGTCTTCACCACGTTCGAGGGCGACAACACCGTCCTGCTCCAGCTGGTCGCCAAGGGCCTGCTGACCGGCTACCGCGACGCGTTCGGCTCGCTGGAGGGCTGGGGGAAGGTCGGCTTCATCGCCGACATGGTCCGGGAGACCGTCCTGGAGCGGACGGCGGCCCGCGCGCTCATCGCCCGGCTCATCGACTCGGTCCCCGGGCGGGACGACGAGGTGCCGATGCTCGACCGCGGCTGGCAGCTGAAGATGTTCGAGTTCCGCGAGAAGCACTCGCTCGAGGGCGCGATCCGGCGGCTGCGCAAGAACTCGACCACCGAGGGCATGGCGCCGTTCGACATGTTCAACGACGTGCAGGACCACGTCCTCAAGACAGCGCAGACGCACATCGAGCGCGTCGTCCTGGAGGCCTTCGTCGCCGGCGTCGACCGGACGCCGGACACCGACGCCAAGGCGCTGCTGGACAAGCTGTGCGACCTCTACGCACTCTCGGCGATCGAGGCGGACAAGGCCTGGTTCCTCGAGCACGGCCAGCTCACCCCGGCCCGCGCCAAGCTGCTCACGTCGACGGTGAACCAGCTGCACAAGGAGCTGCGGCCGCACATGACCACCCTCGTCGACGCGTTCGCGATCCCCGCGGCGTGGAAGAAGGCGCAGATCCTCGAGGAGGAGGCCGACCGCCAGGAGGCCATGGCCGCCCGCGACGCCGAGGTGCGCACCGAGGCCGAGGGCCGGCAGGCGTCCACGGACAGCGCCACCGACCTCGAGGTGGCGCCCGCCCAGTAAGTGTCCCGGGCAGTTGAGCTCTGCTCCGCCCGTGTCAGCAGAGCTCAACTGTCCGCGGGGCAGGTCGGTCCGGCCCGGCACCAGGCCGGAGAATGACCGCCCGTGGAGATCCTCGCCGTCGTGGAGGCGCTGCGGGTGCCGGCCGCGATCGACCTCGCGGCCATCGTCGTCGGCGCACTCACCGGTGGTCTCCTCGCCGCACGGGAGGGGTTCGCCGTCTCCGGCGTCCTGCTGCTGGCGGTCAGCGGTGGGCTCGGCGGCGGCTTGATCCGCGACGTCCTGCTGGCCGACGGGCCACCGGTCGCACTGACCAACCGGGCCTACCTGCCGGCCGTCGCGATCACCGCCACGGTCACCTTCTTCTTCTCCGGCTGGCTGTCCCGGCTGACCGGGCTGCTGGTCGTCCTGGACGCCGCCACGCTGGGCCTGTTCACGGTGATCGGGGCGCAGAAGGCCCAGCTCGCCGGCCTGCCCAGCGCCTCGGTGGTCTTCATCGGCACGCTCACGGCGGTCGGGGGGGCCGTCATCCGCGACGTGCTGCTGGCCCAGCGCGCCGACATCGTGCAGCCGGGCCCGTACAACGCCGTCGCCGCGCTCATCGGGGCCGCCGTCCTCACCGTGCTGGCCGGGCCGCTCGGCCTCGCCCCGCTGCCGGTCGCGGCCGTCGTCATCGTGCTGGTCACCGGACTGCGGCTGCTGTCGGTGTGGCGCGGTTGGGAGGCCCCGGTGGCGGTCGACCTGCCGCTGCACGCCCGCAACCGGCTCGGCCGGCGCCGGGACCGCGACCGGCCCTGAGGTCAGGCCCGGCTGCCGGCCTCGGGCAGCACGTCGGGCGCGGGCTCGATGTTCGGCGGCACGCGCTGCGGGCCCGCCTCCGCGGGGCGCGGCTCGTCCTGGGGGTGCAGCCGCAGCGCGAGCATGGCGACGTCGTCCTGGGCGTCGGGCAGGAACAGCCGCTCGAGCACCTCGTCGCACAGCCGGTCCAGCGGGAGGTCGGCGCAGCCCTGGAGCACCGCGCACAGCTCCTTGGCCCCGGCGTCGAGGTCGCGGTCGCGGCGCTCGACGAGTCCGTCGGTGTAGAGCAGCACGGTCGACCCGGCCTCGAGGACGGTCACGTGTTCGCTCCGGACGCTCGCGGGGTCGACCCCGAGCAGCAGCTCGGGCGCCTCGTCGTCGAGCAGCCGGGCGGTGCCGTCGGGGCTCAGCACGGCGGCGGGGGGATGACCGGCACTGGACCAGCGCAGCCGGACCCGGCCGCCGTGCAGGTCGTCGGTGTCCTGCTCCAGCCGGGCGACGAGCGCGGTGGCCATCGTGTCCAGGGCCAGGCCCTCGATTGCCCGGTCGAGCTCGGTCAGCACCTCGGCGGGGGATCCTCCGCTGGAGAATCCGATGCCGCGCAGCAGGCCGCGCACCTGGCCCATCGCCGCGGCGGCACGGGTGTCGTGGCCGACGACGTCGCCGATCGCGATCACCGTGGCGCCGTCCGGCTGGAGGAACGCGTCGTACCAGTCGCCGCCGATCTCGGCCCCCGCCGCAGCGGGCCGGTAGCGGACGACGATGTGCGAGTGGTCCGGCTCCGGCGGATCGGTGAGCATGCTGCGCTGCAGCGTCTCGGCGAGATCCCGCTGCTGGCTGAACAGCCGTGCGTGGTGCAGCGCCAGGCCCGCCCGCAGCCCGATCTCGATCGCGGTGTCGACCTGGGCGGCGCTGAGCGCGCCGCGCTCCTCGCGGTTGAACAGGCCCAGGGCGCCCAGGGTCTGGCCACGGGCGACGAGCGGGACGACGACCGCGGACCCCGCGCCCAGGCGGGCCAGCGCCTCGCGGGCCGCGAGGTCGGGCAGCGCCCTCTCGACCTCGTCCCACTCGATCCTGTCCACGACGATCGGCCGCCCGGTACGGGTGACCTGGCGCGCCCCGGCCTCGTCGGTCATGACGCTGACCATGGCGCGCACGTACGCCGCCACCTCCGCCTTGCGGGCCGGGTTGCGGTGCGCGCTGGCCATCTCGTGCAGCCGGCCCTGCTCGTCGGTGACCACGAGCCAGCACCAGTCGCCCAGATCCGGCACCACCAGCTCGGCGAGCTCCTCCACCTGCTGGTCGATGTCGAGCGTGCCGGAGAGGATCCGGCCGGCCTCCGCGAGCAGCTGCAGCCGCTGGTTCGCCTCGGTCATCGCCGTGACCGCGCTCGCCCGCGCCCGGTCGGCCTGCAACCGGGAGACGCTCAGCGCGATCTGGGCGGCGAGCGCCTCCAGCACCTCGACGTCGTCGGCGGGGAACGGGTGCTCGGTGGACCAGAGCGGCACGAACGCCCCGAGCACCTGCCCCTCCACCCGCAACGGCAGGGCGGCGAGCGCGCCGATGCCCAGCACGTCCAGGCCTTCCCGCACCGCCGGGAACCGCGCAAGCGCCTCCTGACGGTCGGCCAGCAGGACCCGTCGGCCGTGCATCGCGGCGTACTGCGTGGGCTGGGTGTCGTCCAGCTCGATCTCGACGCCGGCGACGGTGTAGTCGACGTGCACCTGGATCTCGTCCTCGAGCCGGTTGGTCATGTGCAGCCGCAGCGGACCGCCGGCGGAGTCGAAGATGGCCAGGGCGCTGCTCTGCGCGCCGAGCACCTGGGCCCCGCGCTGCACGATCTCCGGCAGGTCCTCCAGCCGGGCCGCGTTGCTGAGCTCCGCGGCGACCTCGGCGAGCGCCGTCGCGCGGTGGAAGGCGTTCAGCCGGGCCTCGGCCTCGCGGCGGGCGTCGGTGACGTCGAGGACGGTGCCCAGGATGCGCACCGGCTCGTCGTCGGCGTTGACCAGGACCCGGCCACGCGACACCGTCCAGCGCCACTCGCCGCTGCGGGCGTGCAGCGTGCGCAGCTCGACGGTGTACTGGGCCCGGGCGTCGATCGCGGCCTGCATCGCCTCCTGGGCGGACTCCTGGTCGTCGGGGTGCACGTGCTCGGCGAACAGCCGGTCCATCGGGATGGTCCGCGCACCCTCGAGGCCGAAGATCGCCGCACACCGCTGGTCCCAGTCGATGACCCCGCGGAGGAGGTCGACCTCCCAGATGCCGATCGAGGCGGCCTCCATGGCGACGTCCAGCCGGGCCAGCGACGTGCCCACCGCGGTCCGGGCCGCCGCGAGCTCCAGCTCGGCGACCACCGAGGCGGCGAGCTGCTCGAGCAGCTTGACCTCGTCCGGTGACCAGTCGCGAGGCGCGGGGTCGTAGGCCGTCAGGACGCCGACGACGTGTCCGGAGTCGGCGATCAGCGGGGCACCGCAGTAGGCCCGGACCTGCCCTGACGTGACCGCCGGCAGGTTCGCCACCCGCTCGTCGAGGGCGGCATCGGCGATCGGCAGCGACTTCCGCTGGCGCACGGTGATGGCCGAGAGCGCACCGGTCAGGAGCGCCGGCCCGCCGACGACGCCCGGCGGCAGACCGAACCCTCCGACGACGGTGTCCTGGTCGGTGAACAGGGTGACCTTCGCGTGGCCGACCCCGAGCAGGCGGGCGGCCAGGGCGGAGAGGCGGTCGTAGGCAGCCGGACCGCCGACCTCGACGAAGAGGCGGCGGGCGGCGGCGATGCGGTGCTGGTCCTGCAGCGGGTCGGTCTCGGTCGCGTCGGGGTCGTCGGGTAACGCCATGCCGGACCCCCCTCCGTGCCCGTCGCGAGCGCCCGGCGGGCGCATGTCGGGCCCCATGCTGGCACGCCCAGCGCAGGACGCCGGAGCAGCGCCCGGAAACCGATCATGCTCTCTCCCCCTGTGGGGTGAGCGGGCCGACCACGGATCAAGCACCGCGCGGCGGGGACCGATGGTTCCCCCATGCTCGGCACGCGAACGGGGCGGCTGCCCGACTGCCGTCCCCTGCTGGCCGACCCCGACGACCTGACTCTCGTCTTCCAGCCGATCGTCGACCTGGCCGCGGCCACCGTGGCCGGCTACGAGGCGCTGGCCCGGTTCCCGGGCTCGGCCGGCCCCGATGTCTGGTTCGCCGCCGCGGCCGAGGCGGGGATCGCCGCGGAACTCGAGGCGCTGGCGATCCACAAGGCGCTGGCCGCCGTCCCCGCCCTGCCGCCGGACACCTTCCTGACGGTCAACGTCAGCCCGCACATCCTCGGCTCCACACCCGTCCAGACCGCCCTCGCCACCCGGGACGACCTCCGCCGGGTCGTGGTCGAGCTGACCGAGCACACACCCGTGCCCGATCTCGCCGCGCTGCGCCGCCAGTGCGACGAGCTGCGCATGCGCGGAGCGCTCATCGCCCTCGACGACGCGGGCAGCGGCTACTCCGGCCTGCAGCAGCTCGCGGCCCTGCGCCCCCAGGTGGTGAAGCTCGACCGCGCTCTGGTCAGCGACGCCGACACCGATCCGGTGCGGGTGGCCCTGGCCGAGATGCTCGGTGAGTTCGCCGGCCGGATCGACGCCTGGCTGCTCGCCGAGGGCATCGAGACCCCCGCCGAGCTCGCCGCGTTCGCCCAGCTCGGCGTCCCGCTGGCGCAGGGCTGGCTGCTGGGCCGCCCCACTCCCGGCTTCGCCGCGCTGTCCCCCGAGGCCACCGAGATGGTGCGCACCCACGTCGCGCGCGCCCGGATCACCGACAGCGTCGCCGGTCTGGTGCGCCCGGTGCGCCAGCAGTCGCCGGACGAGGACATGCCCGCCGTCCCGCCGGTCGTCCTGCTCGGCAGCCAGGGGGAGCCGACCGGCCTGCTCCTGCACGACGCACGCACCGGTGAGGCGTACACCGCGCCGGTGTCGCTGCGGGTGCATCCGACGACCGGCATCACCGAGGCGTTGCAGCGGGCGCTCACCCGCGTCCCCGCCGTCCGCTTCGACCCGGTGCTGTGCACCGACGCCCACGGCGACGTCGTCGGTCTGCTGCGCGTCGAGGACCTCGCGTCCGCCGCGCCGAAGGCCCGCTGACCCCCAGACCCCGGCGCGCCCCCGCGACCGGTCGCCCCACCGACCCCTAGGAGACCCCCATGAAGACCTTCGCCTGCGGAGACGTGATCCCCGGCTGCGGCGCGCGCTTCTCGGCCGCCGACGAGGACGGGATCTTCGCCCAGGTCGCCGGCCACGCGGCCGCCGACCACGGCGTCACCGACATCACCCCGGAACTGGTGCAGGCGGTCCGCGACCGCATCGTCTCCGTCTGACATCCGGCAGTTAGTGCACTAACCGACGCGACGGTTAGTGCACTAACTGCTGCTCGACGCCTCGGTCAGGGCCTGGAGTTCGTCGTCGGCGAGCACCAGGTCCTGCATCGGGAGCAGGTCGGCCAGCTGGTCCAGGTTCCGCGCGCTCGCGATCGGCGCGACCACGGTCGGCTGCTCGGCCAGCCAGCGCAGCGCCACCGCCGGCATCGGCACGTCGTGCGCCCGGGCGACGTCGGCAAGCACGGTGAGCACGCGGTCACCCCGCTCCCCCACGTAGACCGACGCGCCCTCCGCCCGCGGCGAGTCGATCTGCGTTCCCGGCCGGTATTTCCCGGTCAGGAATCCCTTCGCCAGGCTGTAGTACGGCAGGACACCGAGCTGCTGCTCCTGTGCGAGCGGCTGGAGCTCGGGCTCGAAGGCATCGCGCTCCATCAAGTTGTAGTGCGTCTGCAGTGCCGCATAGCGCGCCACACCCAGCCGGCCGGAGGTCTCCAGCGCCTCGGTCAGCCGCTGCGCCGAGTAGTTCGACGCCGCCACGTACCGCACCTTCCCGGCCTGCACGAGCTCGTCGAACGCGGTGAGGGTTTCCTCCAGGGGAGTCGTCTCGTCGTCGTAGTGCGCGTAGTAGAGGTCGATCCGGTCGGTCTGCAGGTTGCGCAGCGACCGCTCGGCCGCGGCGTGGATCTCGCCGGCCGCCAGCGGGTGCTCCTTGCCGGTGCGTGACGCCTTGGTGGCGACGACGATGCCGTCCCGGTTGCCGCGCGCGGCCATCCAGTCGCCGAGTATCCGCTCGGACTCGCCCTTGGTGTAGTTCTCGGCGGTGTCGACGAACGGCCGTTCGGTGCTCGGCGTCGCGTCGACGTACCGGTCGAGCATCGCGAAGGACGTCGCCGCGTCCGCCGTCCAGCCGAAGACGTTGCCGCCCAGGCACAGCGCGCTGACGTCGAAATTCGTTCCGGGCAGCCGGGGCATGGCCTCCACGCTAACCCGGCCCTCCTGCAGGGGCCCGTCGCGAGCTGGCGAGCGATGGGGGGCAGGAGGGTCCTTCTGTTGTGGCGGGTGGGGTGCACGGGTCGTCTGCAGGGGCCGAAAGGACCCCCCGCTGGCCAGATCCTGGGCGGACATGGCACGGTGCCCGAGGTCCGGCTTCGAAAACGGCCGGGTCGAGCGCCGCCCGCATGCGGACGGCGCGGTCCCCACCGAGGGATGGAGCCGGCTGCGTGCCGAGCCCTGGCACCTGCCACCGCACACACACGAGAGGAACCTCATGAACAAGGCCGAACTGGTCTCCGCCATCGCCAAGCGCGCCGACGTCCCGGCCTCGACCGTCGACTCGGTCATCGCCGGTCTCCAGGAGGAGCTCGTCGAGGCGATCACCCGCGGCGAGAAGGTCGCCGTCTCCGGCCTCCTGACCGTCGAGCGCACGCAGCGCTCCGCGCGCACCGGCCGCAACCCGCAGACCGGTGAGTCGATCGACATCCCCGCCGCCAACACCGTCAAGGTCACGGCCGGCTCGAACCTGAAGAAGGCCGCGAGCTCCGTTCCGGTCTGAGTAAGGACCCCCTTGCCCCCCACCGCTCGCTAGCTCGCGGCGGGCCCCTGCAAGGGAGCCGACTCCTCCGCCGTCGGGCGGCTGCCAGACCCCGTGTGGTCCGGCCCACAGTGCCGTGGGTCAGGATGCGGGTCAGGGGCCGTCCGGCGGCGGACGGCGTTACGGGAGGGCGCACGTGACCAGCAACCTGACGATCAGCACGGACCCGGCCGAGGTCGGCGTCGACGCCGCCCGCCTCGAGCGGCTGGACCGGCGGCTGGCCCAGTGGGTGGATTCCGGGCAGCTGCCGGGCTTCCTGGTCACCGTCGCCCGTCACGGGAAGCTCGTGCACGTCGGCAAGAGCGGCCTGCGCAACGTCGAGGACGGCCTGCCGGTCGAGGACGACACCCGCTGGCGGATCTACTCGATGACCAAGCCGGTCACCTCGGTCGCGGCGATGATGCTGTACGAGGAGGGCGCGTTCGAGCTGAACGACCCGATCTCGAAGTGGCTGCCCGAGTTCGCCGACACCCCCGTCTACGTGGCCGGCTCGGCGATGAAGCCGGTCACCCAGCCGCAGATCGAGCCGATCCGGGTGTGGCACCTGCTGACCCACATGTCCGGGCTCACGTACGGCTTCCACCACGCCCACCCGGTCGACGCGGCGTACCGGGCGATGGGCCACGAATGGGGCACGCCGCCCGGCGCGGACTCCGCGGCGGTCTGCCAGCAGTGGGCGTCGACCCCGCTGGTCTTCCAGCCGGGCAGCAGCTGGAACTACGGCGTCTCCACCGACGTCCTGGGCCGGCTCGTCGAGGTGATCTCCGGCCGGCCGCTGGACGAGTTCTTCGAGCGGCGGATCTTCGCGCCGCTCGGCATGCGGGACACCTCGTTCGGGCTCCGCCCGGAGGACGACGTCGACTCGCTGGCCCGGCTGTACCTGGCCACGCCGGGGCAGCCCGGCGGGCCGTCGTCCGGGATGATGTTCAGCGAGGCGTTCGACGCCGCGGCGCACTCCAAGCCGGCGTTCCTGTCCGGCGGCGGAGGCCTGGTGTCGACGGCGGGTGACTACCTGCGCTTCGTCGAACTGCTGCGCCGCGGCGGCTCCTACGACGGCGGCCGCCTGCTCGGGCCCCGGACGATCGCGCACATGGTGAAGAACCACCTGCCCGGCAACCAGGACCTCGAGACATTCGGCCGGCCGCTGTTCGCCGAGACGCCGCTGCGCGGGGTGGGCTTCGGGCTCGGGTTCTCGATGGTGATCGACCCGGCGCGCTACGGCGTCGTCGCCAGCCTCGGCGACTACAGCTGGGGCGGGGCGGCCTCCACGGCCTTCTACGTCGACCCCGTCGAGGACCTGACCGTCACCTTCTACACGCAGCTGCTGCCCTCGAGCACGCTGCCGATCCGCAACTACCTGCGCGCCCTGGTCAACCAGGCCCTCGTGGACTGAAAGAGGACCCCGCTGCCCCCCACGCCTCGCACGCTCGGCGCGGGTCCCTGCAGCGGGGCCTTAGAGGTAGCGGCGGGAGAGGCTGGTCGCGACCATCGCGGGCTTGCTGCCGCCCTCGACCTCGACGGTGACGGTCACGGCCATCGCGATGCCGCCCTCGATCGGCTCGGCGCTGTCCAGCGTCGCGCCGGCGCGCACGCGGCTGCCGACCGGCACCGGCGAGGGGAAGCGCACCTTGTCGGTGCCGTAGTTGACGCCCATCCGGAAGCCGGTGATCTCCACGATCTGCGGCACGAGCATGGGCAGCAGCGACAGCGTCAGGTAGCCGTGCGCGATCGGGCCGCCGAACGGGCTCTCCTTCGCCGCCCGCTCGGGATCCACGTGGATCCACTGGTGGTCGCCGGTCGCGTCGGCGAACCGGTTCACCTGCTCCTGGGTGATCGTCACCCAGTCGCTGTGGCCCAGGTGCTGCCCGACGAGGCCCAGCACGCCCTCGACACCGTCCACCGTGGTCTGCGCCATCGAAGTCCCCTCCCGCTCGATCTGGTTGGCTGACTCCACCACGGCGGGATCGGCGAGGGAGGAACGGGTTGCTCCGGATCGGTGCACTCGACGTGCCAGACGGCGCGTTCGTGCTGATGGCGATCGTGAACCGGACACCCGACTCGTTCTACGACCGCGGGGCCACCTACGCCATGGACGCCGCGGTCGCACGCGTCGACCGGGTGGTCGCCGAGGGTGCCGACATGGTGGACATCGGCGGGGTCAAGGCCGCGCCCGGCGACGAGGTCGACGCCGCCGAGGAGATCCGCCGCACCGTCGACCTGGTCGCGGCCATCCGCGCCGCCCACCCGGCGCTGCCCCTCTCGATCGACACCTGGCGGGCGTCGGTGGCGCGGGAGGCGCTGGCCGCCGGCGCGGACGTCGTCAACGACGCCTGGGGCGGAGTCGACCCCGATCTGGCCGCGGTGGCCGCGGAGGCGGGCGCCGGGATCGTCTGCACGCACGCCGGCGGGCTGCCGCCGCGCACCCGGCCGCACCGGGTCACCTACGACGACGTGGTCGCCGACATCATCGAGCGGACGACGGCGCTCGCCGAGGCCGCCGTCGCGGCCGGCGTGCAGCGCGACCGCGTGCTGGTCGACCCCGGTCACGACTTCGGCAAGAACACCCGGCACTCCCTGGAGGCCACCCGCCGGCTGGGCGAGTTGGTCGCGACGGGGTGGCCGGTCCTGATGGCGCTGTCGAACAAGGACTTCGTCGGCGAGACCCTCGACGTCCCACTGGAGGAGCGGCTCACCGGCACCCTCGCCGCGACCGCGGTCAGCGCCTGGCTCGGTGCCCGCGTCTTCCGCGCGCACGACGTCGCCCCGACCCGGCAGACGCTGGACACGGTCGCGTCGATCCGCGGCGACCGTCCGCCGGTGCGCACCGTCCGCGGCCTCGCCTGAGAGGGACTTTCTGTACAGAAGTCCCGCAGGGCGAAGACCCTGTCCGCCGAGCGTCCGCGGTCCTAGCCTGCCCGGCGTCAGCCCAGCGAGGAGGCGCCGGATGAGCGGCAAGGTCGTGCACTTCGAGATCCCCTACGACGACGGTGACCGCGCCCGTCGCTTCTACCAGGAAGCCTTCGACTGGCAGCTCCAGGAGATGCCCGGCATGGACTACACGCTGGTCGTCTCCGGGCCGAGCAGCGACACCGGCCCGAGCGAGGCCGGGTTCATCAACGGCGGGATGCTCGCGCGGGAGGAGAGCGCCTCGTCGGGCCCGGTCGTCGTCATGGACGTGCCAAGCATCGACGAGGCCCTCGCGACGGTGCAGCGGCTCGGGGGCAGCACCGTCGTCCCCAAGCAGCCGGTCGGCGACATGGGGTTCACCGCCTACGTGAAGGACACCGAGGGCAACGTCGTCGGCCTCTGGGAGACCGCACCGCGCGGCTGACCCTCGCGCACGGTCCGGACGCGAGGGCGGCCGGCGCGAACGTCTAGGTTCCTGCCCATGGCCGCCACCGGTTTCCTCACCGCCGACCAGCTCAACGCGATGCTGCCCGGGACGCTGCCGGGCCTGCTCGGCATCGTGATCGACACCCACGAGCCCGGCCGCCTGACGTCGCACCTCGACATCCGCCCCGAGCTGCTGGCCCCCAACGGCTACCTGCACGCGGCGACCGTGGTGGGGCTCGCCGACACCAGCTGCGGGCTGCCCACCCGCGCGCTGCTGCCCGAGGGATCGACCGGCTTCACCACGCTCGAGCTGAAGAGCAACCACCTCAGCACGGCGCGCGAGGGCCGGATCGACGCCGTCGCCACCAACGTGCACGCCGGTCGCACCACCCAGGTCTGGGACGCCGTCGTCACCAATCACGAGACGGGGAAGACCATCGCGCTGTTCCGCTGCACGCAGTCCGTGCTGTGGCCCAAGTGACCCGCTGGTAACCCCCGGTACCGCCCGGACCGCGCCGGATGTGAGACTGGCGCCACATCAGCTTCGAGGAGGAACGCGCCCGTGGCCCTGAGCAGTCCGTATCCCGACGTCGAGATCCCGAACCTGTCGGTGCCCGAGTTCGTCCTGGCCGCCGGCAAGAAGATCCCGGACGCGCCCGCCCTGGTCGACGGCCTCAAGGGTGACGTGATCACCCACGGCCAGCTCGCCGGCTACGTCGACCGGGTCGCCGCCGCGCTGCACGCGAAGGGCCTGCGCAAGGGCGACGTCGTCGCCGTCCTCTGCCCCAACACGCCCTGGTACCCGGTGGTCTTCCACGGCATCGCCGCGGCGGGCTGCGTGATGAGCCCGATCAACTCCCTCTACACCGCCGACGAGATCGCCTTCCAGCTGAAGGACTCCGGCGCCAAGATCCTGATCACGATCGGCCTGTTCCTGGACCGCGCCAAGGAGGCGACCGAGAAGACGCCGGTCGACGAGATCGTCGTCCTCGACGGCGCCGAGGGGCACACCAACCTGCTCGACCTGCTGGGCAGCGACGCGCCGACCGCGCAGGTCGACTTCGACCCGGCGAACGACCTGGTCACGCTCCCCTACTCCAGCGGGACGACGGGGCTGCCCAAGGGCGTCATGCTGACCCACCGCAACCTGGTGGCCAACGTGAGCCAGACGCGCCCGCTGATCGACCTGCAGGAGGGCGAGCGGATCATCGCCGTCCTGCCGTTCTTCCACATCTACGGGCTGACCGTGCTGATGAACCAGGGCCTGCAGTGGGGCGGCACCGTCGTCACGCTCCCCCGGTTCGACCTGGAGGACTTCCTCCGCACCATCCAGGATCACAAGATCACCCGGGCGTTCGTCGCCCCGCCGATCCTGGTCGCGCTGGCCAAGCACCCCGTCGTCGACAACTACGACCTCTCCTCGCTGGTGTCGATCCTCTCCGGCGCCGCGCCCCTGGACGAGTCGCTGGCGCTCGCGGTCGAGCAGCGGCTCCGCAAGGGCGCCGACACCGGCGTCACCGTGGCGCAGGGGTACGGGATGACCGAGCTCTCGCCCGTCTCGCACACCACCCCCGACCCCGGCCTGGAGCCGCCCGGCGTCGCCGGCGGCGTGCCGAAGGGCTCGGTGGGCTACGCGATCCCCAACACCGAGTGCCGCCTGGTCGACCCGGGCACCGGTGAGGACGCCGCCCCCGGTCAGCCCGGCGAGCTGTGGATCCGCGGGCCGCAGGTCATGAAGGGCTACCTGAACAACGCCGACGCGACGGCCTCCACCGTCGACGGCGAGGGCTGGCTGCACACCGGCGACGTGGCCGTCGTCGACGAGAACGGCTGCTACACCGTCGTCGACCGGGTCAAGGAGCTGATCAAGTACAAGGGCTACCAGGTCGCCCCCGCCGAGCTCGAGGCCGTGCTGCTCAACCACCCGGAGATCGTCGACGCAGCGGTCATCGGGGTGCCCGAGAAGGAGACCGGCGAGGAGCTGCCGAAGGCGTTCGTCGTCCGGGCGCCGGGGTCGGAGCTGTCCGAGGAGTCGGTCATGGACTTCATGGCCGCCAAGGTGGCGCCGCACAAGAAGATCCGGTTCGTCGAGTTCATCGACGCGGTGCCCAAGTCGGCGGCGGGGAAGATCCTGCGCAAGGACCTCAAGACCCGGTCGTAGGGTCCCACCCATGCACGCGGTGACGGTGTCCGGACCCGGCGGTCCCGAGGTCCTCGGCTGGGGTGAGGTGCCCGATCCGGTGTGCGGGCCGGGTGAGGTGATCGTCGACGTCGCCGCCACCGCGGTGAACCGCGCCGACATCATGCAGCGGCAGGGTTTCTACCCACCGCCGAAGGGCGCCAGCGAGATCCTCGGCCTGGAGTGCAGCGGGGTCATCAGCGAGGTCGGCGAGGGCGTGACCGGCTGGTCGGTCGGCGACGAGGTGTGCGCGTTGCTCTCCGGCGGCGGGTACGCCGAGCGGGTCGCCGTCCCGGTGGGGCAGCTGCTGCCCCGGCCCGCGGGCGTGGAGCTGGCCACCGCCGCGGCGCTGCCCGAGGTCGCCTGCACCGTCTGGGCGAACGTGTTCATGCTGGCCGGGCTGCGGCGCGGCGACTGCTTCCTGGTGCACGGCGGGTCCAGCGGCATCGGCACGATGGCGATCCAGCTCGCGGCCCGCGCCGGCGCGCGCGTGTTCACCACGGCCGGCACGGCCGCCAAGCTCGACGTCTGCCGCGAACTGGGCGCCGAGGTCGGGATCAACTACCGCGACGAGGACTTCGTCGAGCGGGTGAAGGAGGAGACCGACGGCGCGGGCGTCGACGTCATCCTCGACAACATGGGCGCCAAGTACCTGGCCCGCAACCTCGATGCCCTCGCCGTCGGCGGCCGGCTGGTCACGATCGGCATGCAGGGCGGCACCAAGGCCGAGCTCGACCTCGCGAAGCTCATGGCCAAGCGGGCGTCGGTGCACGCGGCCACCCTGCGGGGACGGCCGGCCACCGGGCACGGGGGCAAGGCCGAGATCGTCGCGGCGGTGCTGCACGACGTCTGGCCGGACGTCGAACGCGGCGTGATCCGCCCGATCGTCGACCGGCGGCTGCCGATGTCCCGGGCCGCCGAGGCGCACCGGCTGATCGAGGCCAGCGAGCACATCGGCAAGGTCCTGCTGCTGCCGGAGGACTAGAAGACCGCCCGGACGAGCTCCCGGCCGCCGTCGCCCACGAGCACGACCGCGGCCAGTTGGTCCCTGTCGACGTCCGCCCATCCCCGCCAGGTGCCGTCGCCGGCCGGCGAGGCCGGCCACGTGCCGGCCGGGTGCCGGGCGCCGTCGCGGCCGACGGCAACCATGGAGCAGGTCTCGTTCGGGTGCATCCCGGCCACCGTGACGTCCAGCGCGCTGCCCCGGTCCACCTCGGTCACGGTGATCGTCGCCCGGACCGCCCCGGCCGTCGCCGTGACCGTCTGGTCGGGGGAGCCGGTGGCCCAGACCGTGACGCCGATGCCGAGCACCGCCAGGAGGGCGGCGGCCGCCAGCGCGACCGCCCGGACCCGAAAGCGCGAGGGCGGCGCCGCGGCCGCGGACATGCGGGCGAACAGCTCCGGCGACGGCGTGACCGCGACGGGGCTGAGGTCCGCCGGGTCGACGCGCTGGAGCAGGCCGGGCAGCGCCGCGAACTCGGCCAGCTCCGCGGCGCACGCCGGGCAGCGCGCCACATGCTCCTCGACCCGCCGCGCCTCGCCCGGCTCGAGCGCGCCGAGCACGTAGGCGCCCAGGTCGGTCGCGACATCCGGGCAGGTCACGTCGTCACTCCTCGTTCCGCGAGGGCCAGCTTGAGGGCCCTGAGTCCGTAGTAGCAGCGGGACTTCACCGTCCCGGCGGGGATACCCAGGACCGACGCCGCCTCGGCCACCGAGCGGCCGCGGTAGTAGGTCTCCACGATGACCGCCCGGTGCTCCGGGGTCAGCGCGTTCAGAGCGTCGGCGATGATGATCCGGTCCAGCGTCCCATCGACCTGGTCCAGTGCGGGCATCGAGGCCAGCGCCGCGTCCCCCACCTCCGTCGGCCGCGCCCGGCGCGCGCGGTGGGCGTCGATCGCCAGCCGCTGCGCCACCGTGAACAGCCACGGCCGCACCGGTCCGGCGTCCTCGTCCAGCCGGTCGAGATTCCGCCAGGCCCGCAGCAGCGTCTCCTGCACGATGTCCTCGGCGCGGGCCCGGTCGCCGTCGGTGAGCCGCAGCGCGTAGGCGAGCAGCACCGGCGCGTGCCCGTCGTACAGCGCACGGAGGCTCTCCTCGCGCGCGGCGGCTCCCCGGGCCCACATCGGCATCAGTACCCGGTCATCGGCGGCGCCGCGGACGACGGTGCGGCCGCGGAGCCGGTGATCTTCGCGCCGGCCGGCGACACCGCCCACCACACGCCGCCGACACCCTGTCCCGTCACGTCACCAGCGTGCGAGTCGCCGGCGAACAAGTACAGGGGCATCCCCGCGAGGGTGACCTGCTTCGTGCCGTCGTCGCGGGTGATCGTGCCCAGTTGCCCGGTCACGCCGGACACCGTGGGCGTGCCCGAGGCCGCCTGCACCGGCGGCCACTTGGCCAGGCAGTCGCCGCTGCAGGCGCTGGCGCCCGAGCCGGCGGTGTCCTTGTCGAACACGTAGACGGTGCGCCCCTGGGCGTCGACGACGACCGTGCCGAGGCTGGTCTTCGCCGTCGTGAGCTCGGCCTTCGACGACGCGGCGGACGAGGCCGCGGACGACGAGCCGGTGGCGGTCGCCGAACCACCGCCGTACGTGGAGGAACCGCATCCGGCCAGTGCCAGCAGTGCCAGGGCCACCGCGGCCCTGCGGATCGACGTCGTGCTCATCCTGCGCCTCCTCGGGTCCTGCGCTCGACCGACACCTCCAGCACGTACCGCCCGGCCGATCGGTTCAGCCGGGGGCCCGGCGGTGTGTCGGAGCCTCGGGGCAGGATGGTGGGCATGAGTGCACCCGGACCCGCCAGCGAGCGCCCCCAGCAGGTCGTCGTGGTCGGCCCCGACGGTCAGCCGGTCGGCGCCCTGGCCCTGCCACAGGGTGAGGACGGCGAGCAGCCGCCGTCGATCGGCGACATGGTCGAGCAGCCGGCGAAGGTGATGCGGATCGGCACGATGATCAAGCAGTTGCTTGAGGAGGTGCGCGCGGCACCGCTGGACGACGCCAGCCGCAACCGGCTGCGCGACATCCACGCGGCGTCGATCCGCGAGCTCGAGGAGGGCCTCTCCCCCGAGCTGCGCGAGGAGCTGGAGCGGATCACGCTGCCGTTCGCCGAGGGCGAGACGCCGTCGGACGCCGAGCTGCGCATCGTGCAGGCCCAGCTCGTGGGCTGGCTCGAGGGGGTCTTCCACGGCATCCAGACCGCGCTGTTCGCCCAGCAGATGGCCGCGCGCGCCCAGCTCGAGGACGTGCGCCGCCGGGCCCTGCCCGGGGGCCAGCCGGTGGCACAGCCCGAGCGCCCCGGCGGCGGCCAGTACCTGTGACATCGTCGTCCTCCGGACGACACCGCGGCCAGGAGCCGTCCCCCGGATGAGCTGAGCGTGTCCCCGTGTCCCCGGCGGGGACCCTCCGGGCCCCACACCGGGTCCACCTCGAGCTACACCCGGAACCTGCCGACCGCGTCCTGGAGCTCGCCGCTCATCCGGGCCAGCTCCCCGGCCGCCCGCTGGGCGTCGGCGACCCGCTGATTGGTCTCCTGCGTGCCGGCGGCAAGTCCCGAGATGGCCGCGGCGATCCCCTGCGTGCCGTTGGCCGCCTCGGCGACGTTGCGGTTCATCTCGTTGGTGGTCGCCGTCTGCTCCTCGACCGCCGTGGCGATGGTCGCCTGGAAGTCGTTGATCTCGCCGATGACCGTGCTGATCCGGCTGATCGCCTCCACGGCGCCGGCGGTGTCGGCCTGGATGGCCTGGACTCGCTGGGAGATGTCCTCGGTCGCCCGGGCCGTCTCCTGCGCCAGCTCCTTGACCTCGCTGGCCACGACCGCGAAGCCCTTCCCGGCCTCCCCGGCCCGTGCGGCCTCGATCGTGGCGTTCAGCGCCAGCAGGTTCGTCTGCTCGGCGATGCCGTTGATCAGCTTGATGACGGTGGCGATCTCCTCGGAGGAGTCGCCCAGCTTGCCGACCGTCCGGGTGGTGTTCTCGGCGACGGCGACCGCCTGACCGGCCACGCGCGCCGCCTCGGTGGCGTTGTGCGCGATCTCGCGGATCGCCGACTCCATCTGCGAGGAGCCGGTGGCGACCGTGTCCACGCTGGCTGCCACCGAACTGGCCGAAGCGACCACCTCGTCGGCCTGCCCGGCCGCGATCTCGGCGTTCGCCCGCATGCCTTCGGCGGCACCGTCGAGCTGCTGGGATGCCGTCGCGAGGCGGGCCGACGAGTCGCTGACCAGCGTGAGCACTCCGCCGATCGCGTCCAGCGTGTGGTCCAGCGACGCGGCCATCTCGCCCAGCTCGGCACCCCCGGTGCGTCCCGCCCGGACGGTGAGGTCACCGTCGGCGACCTGGGCGAGGACCTCGCGGATGCGTCGCACCGGCCGGGTGATCCCACCGGCCACGAGCAGCGCCAGGACGACGGAGATCGCGAGCCCGACGGCGATCATGACCAGGGTCAGCGCGCGGCCCGTGGCGTAGGCGTCCGCTGCGTCGGTCGCGGTCTGCTGCGCCGTGAGCGACGCCGCGGCCGTGGCCTGCTCGAGCGACGTCGTGATGATGGCTTCCTGGGCGTTCAGGTTCGCGATGATCGGGCCCATCACCGCAGGACTTGCGTGCAGACCCGCGGCCTGCAGCTCGGCGAGCGACTTCAGGTAGCTGTCCTTCGCCGTGGCGAAGCTGTCGAACGCCTTCCGCGCGTCGCGGGACAGCGGCAGCTCGGCCGCGGCCTCGGTGCGCTGGGCGAAGGCCTCCATCGTCGTCCCGGTCAGCTTCTGCTCCGCGGCGATGGTCGCCGGCGGCAGCGTGACGATGTTCCCCCGCGCGGTGTGCGCCGACAGCTCCCACCAGGTCGACTGGAGCCGCTGCATGCTCTCCAGCGGGACGGTCCCCCGGGCGTAGACCTGGGTGGCCTGGTCGCTGAGCACCGACATCCGCTGGATGCCGAACCCGCCGACGGCAAGAGTCGTCAGGGCGACGACCAGGATGGCGCCCAGAACCCGCGACCGGAGGCCCCAAATGCGACCCCGACCCGCCCGCTGCGCATCGGCGGCCGTCTCGGTCACGGGGTCGTCGTACGCCTGGATCTGATCCATCTACCTGCGCTCCTCGAGGGTTCGACACGTTCGGCCGGCTACCCAGACCATCGGCAGTCGTCGGCCGCAATCGACCCGACCCGTGCCGGACGGCGGAACTCATAGCGAGGCGAGGAACTCCGCGACGCCGTCCTCGTCGTTGGTGCCGGTGACGTCGGTGGCGACGGCCATCAGGTCGGGGTGAGCATGGGCCATGGCGACCGCCCGGCCGCCCGCCGCCCGGACCCATTCGAACGCGGCGATGTCGTTGGGCATGTCCCCGAAGACGACGACGTCCTCGGGCCCGACGCCGTGCTGCTCGGCCACCCGGGCCAGGCCGGAGGCCTTGGTCACGCCGAGCGCGGAGATCTCGGCGAGGGCATCGCCGGAGGAGTGGGTGACGGTCGCGCGGCCGCCGATCACGTCCTCCACCAGGGCGACGAAGTCGTCCGGGCCCAGCTCCTCGTGGCGGGCCAGGAGCTTGGCCACCGGTGTCGCGACCATCTCCGCGAGGCTGGCCTCGGCGACCCCGGGAGCGTCCACGTCCCAGCGCGGCTTGTAGATCGGCTCGTGCCGGAACTCGAACCCGTACTCGACGGCGAACCAGGTGCCGGGCTGCCGGCGGCGCAGCTCGCTGCTGATCGACTCGAGGAGTTCGGGGTGCAGCGCCACCTCGTCGATCACCTGAAAGGACTCCAGGTCCAGCAGCACGGCGCCGTTGCAGCAGACCGCCGTCCCGTGCCGGAGGACCTCGCGGATCCGGTGCATCCAGCGCGGCGGCCGGCCGGTGGCCAGCACGATCGGGACGCCGTCGGCCCGCCAGCGCTCCAGCTCGGCCACGGTCGCCTCGCTGACCGTGTCGTCCCAGCGCAGCAGCGTGCCGTCCATGTCGCTGGCGATCAGCCGCGGGCGCCAGTCAGACATCGCGGAGCACCGCCTCGAGGTAGCGGGCGACGCCGTCCGCGTCATGACCGCTGGTGAGGTCCTGCGTCGCCGCCCGCACGGCGGGGTGCGCGTTGGCGACGGCGACCGCGCGCCCACCGGCGCGGGCCACGGCGGCGATCATCGGCAGGTCGTTGGGCATGTCGCCGAAGACGAGCACGTCGTCGAACCCGACGCCGTAGCGCTCGAGCGCGATCGCCAGGCCGGTGGCCTTGGTGATGCCTGGCGGCAGCACCTCGATGAACCCCAGTCCGGCGTGCGTGACCTCGGCGTCGACCGGGTCCACGACGCTCTGGGCACGGGCGAGAAGCTCGTCCTGACCGAGGGACGACGACCGGAGGAAGACCTTCAGCACCGGCCCCGGCGGCAGCACCTCGTGCCGCGGCAGCAGGTGCGCGGGTTCGGGGTAGGGCCAGTTGAAGCCGTGCTGCACGCGCAGCGGACCCGGGGTCCCTCCGCTGGCCTCGGCCTGCTCCGCGGCGTCCTCGACCGCGACGACCAGGTCGCCGGCGACGTCCTCGATGCGCGCGATGACCGCGGCGGCCTGCTCGCGGGGCAGGCCGACGGTGCGCAGCACCTCGTCGCGTTCGAGGTCCACGACGAAACCGCCCTGCGCGAGGACGGCGATGCCGCGGCCGTCGAGCGCGACCCGCACGCTGTCGAGCAGCCGGGGACCTCGGCCGGTGACGCCGACGACCGGGATGCCGGCGTCCCAGCAGGCCTCCAGCGACGCCCGCGTGCGCGGCGAGACCTCGCCCTGGGAGTCCAGCAGGGTGCCGTCGAGGTCGGTGGCCACGAGCTTCGGCCGCCACGGCCCGAGGTTCCTGAGCTCGACCACCGAGTCGGCACCGTGCAGCACGCCGTAGGCCTTGAGCGCCTTCGGGCGTTGCGGCGTCATGCGGGGGGCACCGCCGCCGCCAGGCTCATGCCGGGGGTCAGCTCCTCGACGCCACCCAGCCACGGACGCAGGGCCTTCGGCACGTGGACGGAGCCGTCGGCGCGCTGGTGCACCTCGAGCAGGCACGCGATGGTGCGGGCGATCGCGCACAGGGTGCCGTTGAGGGTGGCGGCGGTCTGCGGCTTGCCGTCGTCGTCCCGGTAGCGGATGTTCAGCCGCCGGGCCTGGAAGGTGGTGCAGTCCGACGTCGACGTCAGCTCGCGGTAGGTGCCCTGCGTGGGGAACCAGGCCTCGATGTCGTACTTGCGGGCCGCGCTGGTGCCGAGGTCGCCGGCGGCGATGTCGACGACGCGGTAGGGCAGCTCGAGCGCCTGGAGGAACTCCTCCTCCCACTGCAGCAGTCGCAGGTGCTCGGCCGCGGCCTCCTCGGGACGGCAGAAGCTGAACATCTCGACCTTGTCGAACCAGTGCACGCGGATGATGCCGCGGGTGTCCTTGCCGTAGGAGCCGGCCTCGCGGCGGAAGCACGACGACCAGCCGGCGTAGCGGCGCGGGCCGTCCGGGAGGTCGAGCACCTCCTTGGCGTGCATGCCGGCCAGCGCGACCTCCGACGTGCCGACGAGGTACAGGTCGTCGCGCTCGACCCGGTAGACCTCCTCGTCGTGCTCGCCGAGGAAGCCGGTGCCCTCCATCGCCTCGGGCTTGACCAGCGCGGGCGCGATCACCGGGGTGAACCCCGCGGTGACGGCCCGGCTGATGGCCAGCTGCGCGAGGGCGAACTCGAGCAGGGCACCGGGGCCGGTGAGGAAGTAGAAGCGGGCACCGGAGACCTTCGCGCCGCGCTCCATGTCGATCGCGCCGAGCGCCTCGCCGATCTCGATGTGGTCGCGCACCGGGAAGTCGTAGGCGGGCACCTCGCCGACGGTGCGCATCGTCACCGCGTCGTCCTCACCGCCGGGCGGGACCTCGTCGGCGACGACGTTGGGGATCTTCAGGTGCGCCTCGCGCAGCGCGGCGTCGGCGGTCCGCTCGTCCTCCTCGGTCTCCTTGACCTCGGCGGCGAGGGCCTTGGCCCGCTCGAGGACGACGGGGCGTTCCTCCTTGCTCGCCGTCTTGACCGCCTGGGAGGCGGCCTTCTGCTCGGCACGCAGGTTGTCGGCGCGGCCGACGGCCTCGCGGCGGGCGGCGTCGGCGGCGAGCAGTGCGTCGACCAGCGACTCGTCGGCACCCCGGGCGCGCTGACTGGCGCGGACGAGGTCGGGGTTCTCACGCACGAGCCGGAGGTCGATCACCCCCCGATCGTAGGTGGCGGTCTCAGCCGTGCCCGTCCTGCGGGGACGGCGGCAGCTGCGCGGCGACGAACATGTCGATGGCGGGGTCGACCAGCCTGCTCCAGCGGTCGCCCTGGGGATCGTTGCTGACCTGCTGCGCGACCAGCCCGCTGATCAGCGCCGTCCAGAGGTCGACCTGCTCCGGCGCACCGGCACCGGCCGCCGTCAGGACCGCCGCCAGCTGGTCCAGCGTCGAGCGGGCCAGCGCGTACGAGGCCTCCGAGGGCACGAAGCCGGGGATCGTGCGCAGGAAGAGCAGCTCGTAGCGGGCGGGGTCCTCGACGCAGAAGTCGAAGAACAGCCGGGCGCCGGTGCGCAGGATCTCGCGGGCCCCGAGCTCGCGGGTCTCGACGTCGGTGACGGCGGCCTGAACCCGGCGGAGCAGCTCCGCATTGCCCTCCGCGAACATCGCGTCGTAGAGCGCGTGCTTGCTGTCGAAGTAGACGTACAGGGACGGCGCGCGCATGCCGACGGCGCCGGCGACGTCCCGCAGCGCCCACCCGGCCAGACCGCGCTCGCGCGCGAGCGCCCAGGAGGCCCGGACGATGTCCCGACGGGCTGCCAGGTGCCGGTCGGATCGGCTGGTCGGGCGCTCGGTCGTCTCCGTCACGGCATCATCCTAACAACGTTAGGCAGACCTCTTGACAGCCGTTCGTGGCCCGGACCATTCTCCTAACGACGTTAGGAACCGAGGAAACCGGAGGCGACGATGACAGCTCTCCCGACGGCGGCCCGGACCGGAGTGATCCGTGCCGGTGACGCCGTCCCGCTGCTGGAGGGACCGCTCGGCGCCCTGCTCCTGGCCGGGCGCCACGACACGGGTGGCGGGCCGGCGTTCGTCGTCCACGACCTCGCTCCCCGAGCCCTGGGCAGCCCCGTGCACACCCATGCGCACGAGGACGAGTGGTCCTTCGTCCTCTCCGGCCGGGTCGGCGTGGAGATCGGCGACTCGACGTCCGTCGCCGAGCCGGGCGACCTGGTCCTGAAGCCCCGGGGCGTGCCGCACGCGTTCTGGAACGACGGCGACGACTCCGCGCGGCTGCTCGAGGTCATCACCCCCGGCGGCTTCGAGGACTACTTCACCGCACTGCGGGAGGTGCTCGACGTGGCGGGACCGCCGGACCTGACGCGGCTCCTCGAGGTGGCCCGGCGGTTCGCGCTGGACATCGACCCCGACTCGATCCCCCGGCTGGCGCAGGCCCACGGACTGGCACTTCGATGAGCGCGACGATCCCGGCGGCGACGGGGCAGGTCATGCGGCACCTCGATTGGATGAGCGCGGCCGAGGAGGAGTACCGGCGGCTCGGCGTGCTGCTCGCCGGACTCGACGCCGAGGACTGGCGCCGGCCCACGGACTGCGCCGCATGGGACGTCCGCCAGATGGTCGCCCACCTCGTCGGGGCGGCCGAGGCGACCGCCCGGATGCGTGAGCTGACCCGCCAGTCGCTCCGGGCCCAGCGGCTGCGCCGCGGCCGCCCGCTCGTCGACGGGATGAACGACGTGCAGGTCGCCGAGCGCCAGGACCACACCCCCGAACGGCTGCGCCGCGACCTGGCCGACGCCGGTGTCCGCGGTGTCCGTGCGCGGCGGCGACTGCCCGCGGCCCTGCGCGCCGTCCGGATGCCGTTCGGGCCGCCTCTGGGGACGCAGGCCCTCGGCTACCTGACCGACCGCATCTACACCCGCGACGCCTGGATGCACCGGATCGACATCGCCCGCGCGACCGGCCGGCCGCTGCAGCTCACGGCCGACCACGACGGCCGGATCGTCGCCGACCTGGTGGACGAATGGGCCCGCCTGCACGGGCAGCCGTACCGCCTGACCCTGACCGGCCCGGCCGGCGGCACGTGGTCGCGCGGGGTCGGCGGCGAGGAACTCACCCTCGACCCGGTCCAGTTCGCCCGCATCCTGTCCGGCCGGCAGACGGGAACGGGGTTGCTGGGACACGCCGTGCCGTTCTGAACTGGGACACTGGGGGCATGCGCTTTCTCGGCGACCGCCGTCCTGAGCACGACCTGACCTACGCCGACGTCTTCATGGTGCCCAACCGCTCGGACGTGGGATCGCGTCTGGAGGTGGACCTGACGACCCCGGACCGGGTGGGGACGACGATCCCGGTCGTCGTGGCCAACATGACCGCGATCTCCGGACGTCGCATGGCCGAGACGGTGGCCCGCCGCGGCGGGCTCGCCGTCATCCCGCAGGACATCCCGGTCGACGTCGTCAGCGAGGTGCTGTCCTGGGTCAAGGCCCGGCACCCGGTCTACGACACCCCGATCACCCTGTCGCCGACGTCCACGGTCGGCGAGGCGTTGGCGCTGCTGACCAAACGCGCGCACGGGATCGTCGTGGTGGTCGAGGACGGCGTGCCGACCGGCATCGTCACCGACGGCATGTGCCAGGGCGTCGACCGCTTCACCCAGCTCTCGCAGGTCATGGCGGCCGACCCGCTGACCATCCCGGCCGGCACGGATCTGCCGAAGATCTTCGACGTCCTGGCCGACGCCCGGGTGTCGGCGGCCCCGGTGGTCGAGGGCGACCGGCTCGTCGGCGTGATCACCCGCAAGGGCGCGCTGCGGTCGGCGCTGTACACCCCCGCCGTCAACGCCGACGGCGACCTGCTCACCTCCGCCGCGGTCGGCATCAACGGCGACGTGGCGGGCAAGGCGAGCGCCTTGCTGGCGGCCGGCGTCGACGTCCTCGTGGTGGACACCGCCCACGGCCACCAGGAGAAGGCGATCGAGGCGCTGCGGGCGGTGCGCTCGGTGGCCGGCTCGGTGCCGGTCGTCGCGGGCAACGTGGTCACGGCCGAGGGCACCCGGGACCTGATCGAGGCGGGTGCGGACGTCGTCAAGGTCGGCGTCGGCCCGGGCGCCATGTGCACCACCCGGATGATGACCGGCGTCGGGCGGCCGCAGTTCTCCGCGGTCGAGGACTGCGCCGCGGCGGCCCGCGAGCTGGGCAAGCAGGTCTGGGCGGACGGCGGTGTGCGGCACCCCCGCGACGTCGCGCTCGCCCTGGCCGCGGGTGCCGCCAACGTGATGGTCGGCTCCTGGTTCGCCGGCACGTACGAGAGCGCCGGCGACATGCACGACGACGGCGGCCGGCTCTACAAGGAGTCGTTCGGCATGGCCTCGGCGCGGGCGGTCAAGGCGCGGACGGCCACTCAGTCGGGCTTCGAGCGGGCACGGGCGGGGCTGTTCGAGGAGGGCATCTCGTCGTCCCGCATGTACCTGGACCCGGTCCGGTCCGGCGTCGAGGACCTCATCGACCAGATCGTCGCCGGCGTCCGCTCCTCCTGCACCTACGCAGGCGCCCGCACCGTCGAGGAGCTGCACGAGCGCGCGCTGCTGGGGGTGCAGAGCGCGGCCGGCTACGAGGAGGGCCGCCCGCTGCCGACCAGCTGGTGAAGCCTCTCCCGCCGCAGCAGTTCGAGGAGCTGGTCGCCGACGCCCTCGACGAGGTGCCGGCCGAGCTGATGGCGCTGCTGGACAACGTCGTCGTCCTCGTGGAGGACCGCAATCCCGACGAACCCGAGCTGCTGGGGCTCTACGAGGGGTTCGCCCTGACCGAGCGCGGCTGGCAGTACGGCGGCGAGCTGCCCGACCGGATCATGATCTACCGCGAGGCGATCTGCGACGTCTGCGACACCGAGGAGGACGTGGTCGACGAGGTGACGATCACCGTCGTCCACGAGATCGCGCACCACTTCGGCATCGAGGAGGAGCGCCTCCACGAGCTCGGCTGGGGCTGAGCCGGGCCATTCGGTACGGAAACGGCTGTTGACCAGCGCGGTTGCGTGCCGAAGGGTGCGCCCATGCCCGATCCCACGACGCCGCGGCCACGCCTCCTGCGAGCCGACGAGGGGGAGGCGGTCTGGTTCCTCGGCAACCTGGTCACCGTCAAGGCGACCGGTGCCGACACCGGGGGACGGGCCACGGTCGTGGAGTTCCTCAACCCGCCCGGCTTTGCACCGCCGCTGCACCGGCACACGGTCGAGGACGAGATGTTCCTGATCCTCGACGGGCGCGCGACGTTCCTCTGCGACGGCGACGAGCTGGCGGCCGGTCCCGGCGATTTCGTGCTGCTTCCCGCCGGGCTGGCGCACACGTTCCTCGTCGGTCCCGACGTGCCGCTCCGGACCCTCCAGATCACCACGCCCAGCGGCTTCGAGAAGTTCGCCGCGGCCGTCGGCAGCCCGGCCGGCGCCCGGCGGCTGCCCGATCCCGGACCGGTGGACCCGGCAGCACTGGTCCACGCGGCGCCGCTGCACGGCGTGGAGATCCTCGGGCCGCCCCCTGTGGCCGGGGGCTGATGGAGGTCCCTCCTCCCCCATCCCCGGCCGGCTCGGGGCGGGACCGTGCAGAAAGGCCACGGGTAGCGTTGATCAACGTGCCCGAGAACATCGCCTCCGCTGCGGGGAAGAGCGGACTCCCGATCAAGATGCTGCACGACCGGCTGCTGGTCGCGTTGCGCAAGGAGGACGGCGACCGGCGCTCCAGCGGCGGCATCCTCATCCCCGCCACGGCACAGGTGGCCAAGCGGCTGGTCTGGGGCGAGGCGCGCGGCGTCGGCCCCAACTGCCGGCAGATCAAGGTCGGCGACCAGGTGCTGTTCTCCCCCGAGGATCAGCACGAGGTGGAGGTGCACGGCGAGGACCTGATCATCCTGCGCGAGCGCGACGTGCACGCCGTCGCGGCCGAGCGCATCGAGGAATCGACCGGCCTCTACCTGTGATCCGCACCCGACGGTTCGTGCACTAACCGTCGGAGGTCTGCGGCCGGGCGTGGCGCTCGATGACCTGCGTCATCTCCTCCAGGAACCGGCGGACGACGGCGAGCTCCTCGTCGGAGTAGTCCGCCATCGCGGCGGTCAGGTCCCGCTGCAGCCCGCCGAAGAACTCGGCCCCGGCCGCCATGGCGGAGTCGGACATCTGCAGGGCCACCCGGCGGCGGTCCTCGGGATCGCGCACCCGCCGCACGTGCCCGACCCGCTCGAGCCGGTCGACCAGCGCGGTGATGGAGGCCGAGCGCAGGTCGACGGCGTCGCCCAGGCCGCCCGCGGTGAGCGACTCGCCGCGCCGGGCGGCGTCCATGATCGCGACCAGCGCCCGGACGTCGGTGCGGTTCAGCGCGTGCAGGTCGGCGAACCGCTGCCCCACCGCGTCCAACTCGACCGTCAGCCGGCGCAGGAGCAGGGCGAGCTCACGCCGCTGCTCGTCCATGTCGCCTCCGCCCGTTCCGCCCGGTATTCTCTCGACGATCGAGATAATCGACCATCAAGGGAAATCATGCCTCGCCTGTCGTCCGGTCCCCGCTGGTTGCTGCCCGCGATCATCGCCCTCCTGTGGTTCGGGCTCGCCGGCCCCCTCGGGTCGCTGGGCGGCGGGCTGAGCTCGGTGCAGGAGAACGACTCGGCCGCGTTCCTGCCCGACAGTGCCGAATCCACGCAGGTGACCGAGCTGCAGCGCGGCTTCCAGACCAGCCGCGCCCTGCCGGTGATCCTGCTGTGGGAGGGCGACGCGAAGCTCGGTCCGCAGCAGCTGGGCCAGATCGGCGACCGGCTGGACCAGGCCACGAGGATCGCCGGGGACGCGCTGGTCGGGGACGCCTCCCCGCCGATCCCGTCGGAGGACGGCAGGGCCGTGCAGGCGATCCTCCCGTTCAGCCCCGACGTGACCGACCGGCTGCCCGACGTCATCGCCGAGCTGCGCGGCATCGACGGCCTCGAGGGGACGACGGAGTACGTCACCGGCCCCGGCGCCTCGTTCAGCGACTTCGCCGACGGGTTCTCCGGCATCGACGGCGTGCTGCTGCTGGCCGCGTTCGGCGTCGTCCTGCTGATCCTGCTCGTCGTCTACCGCAGCCCGATCCTGCCGTTCCTGGTCATCGGGACGGCGGGGCTCGCGCTCACCGCCTCCATGGCCGTCGCGTACCTGCTGGCGAAGGCCGGCTGGATCGCGGTCAACGGCCAGAGCCAGGGCATCTCCTCGATCCTCGTCGTCGGCGCGGCCACCGACTACGGCCTGCTGCTGGTCGCCCGCTACCGCGAGGAGCTGCGCGAGGAGGAGTCCAAGTACACCGCCATGCGGATCGCGCTGCGCCAGTCGTGGGCCCCGATCGTCGCCAGCGGCGCCACGGTGATCCTCGGCGTCCTCTGCCTGCTGTTCTCCGACCTGGGCTCCAACCGCGGGCTCGGCCCGATCTCGGCGGTCAGCGTCGCGCTCGCCGTCGTCGCGGCGCTCACGTTCCTCCCCGCCGTGCTCGTGCTCCTGGGCCGCGCGGCGTTCTGGCCGTTCCGGCCGCAGTACGGCAGCGAGCACCGGCACGGCCGCGGATGGGAGCGCGTCGCGCAGGTCGTCGGACGGCGTCCGGGCCGGGTGCTGGTCTGGACCCTGGTCGGCCTGTTCGTGGCCGCCGCCTTCGCCCCGAGCTTCTCCGCGGACGGCATCCCGCTGAGCCAGGCCGTGCGCGGCGGCACCGAGTCGGCGACCGGCCAGCAGGCGCTCGAGCGGCACTTCGACGCCGGCGGCGCCAGCCCGGCCGTCATCATCACGCCGGAGAGCGACTGGCGGGCCGTCGCGGACGCGGCCGGCGGGGTGGACGGCGTCGCCTCCGTGGCCCCGTTCCCGGGGAGCGAGCGCCCGGGGCAGCCGGGCGACCCCGTCGTCGTCGACGGGCTGGTGCGCCTCGACGCCACCCTGGCCGCGGCCCCGGACTCCGACCGGGCGCTGGACACCGTGAAGGACCTGCGGACGGCGGTCCGCGAGGCCGACCCGAAGGCCCTGGTCGGCGGGACGACGGCCAGCGACCTCGACACCCGCGAGACGGGCGCCCGCGACCTGCGGGTGATCGTCCCCAGCGTCCTGCTGGTCATCACGGTCGTGCTGGCCCTGCTGCTGCGCTCGATCGTGGCGCCGCTGCTGCTGGTCGCGACCGTCGTGCTGAGCGTCGGCGCCACGGTGGGCGTCGCGGCGCTGCTGTTCGAGAACGTGTTCGCGTTCCCCGGCAGCGATCCCGGCATCCTGCTGGTCGGGTTCGTGTTCCTCGTCGCGCTCGGGATCGACTACAACATCTTCCTGATGACCCGGGCCCGCGAGGAGTCCGCGGAGCACGGCGCGAAGGACGGCGTCCTGCGCGCCCTGTCGGTGACCGGCGGGGTCATCACCAGCGCCGGCCTCGTGCTGGCGGCGACGTTCGGCGCGCTGGCCGTGCTGCCACTGGTGCTGCTGTCCGAGTTGGCGTTCCTGGTCGGGTTCGGGGTGCTGCTGGACACGTTCGTCGTCCGCTCGCTGCTGGTGCCGGCCGCGGTCGCGCTGCTCGGCGACAAGGTCTGGTGGCCGAGCAGGCTGTCCCGCCGGGCACCGGAACCCGAGCGGTCTGACCGACCCGTCGTTGTGCGCTCAGCGGGGTGATAGGGCCGCATCACCCCGCTGAGCGCACAAGGATCACCGCGAGCCCGCGCGGATGCGCTCCAGCCACGCCGCGGCGTCGGCGAACGCGGCGTCGTCGGCCACCGGCAGCACCGGCTTGTTGCCGCGGCCGTCGCCGCGCGGGTAGGAGCCGAGGAAGCGGACGTCGTCGCACACCCGGTGCAGCGCGGCCAGCGCCTCGCCCACCCGCGCGTCGGCGATGTGGCCCTCGCAGTCCAGGGAGAACGAGTAGACCCCGAGCCGCTCGCGAGTGGGCCGCGACTCGATACGGGTCAGCGAGATGCCACGGACGGCGAACTCGCTGAGCAGCTCCAGCAACGCGCCGGTGCGGTCGCCGACCACGGCCACCAGCGAGGTCTTGTCGTTTCCGGTGGGCTCGGTGAGCTCCCCCGGGGGAGCGACCAGCACGAACCGGGTGACGGCGCCCGGCCGGTCGGCGAGGTCCAACACCAGCGAGGTCAGCCCGTAGTTCGACGCGGCGATCGGCGCGCACACCGCGGCGTCGTACGTCCCGGCCGCCACCGCCTCCGCCGCCCCCGCGGTGGAGCTGACCGGGAGCGGGGTGAGCGCGGGGAGCAGCTCGGTGAGCCGGCCGGTCGTCTGCGCCAGGGCGTGCGGGTGGCTGGCCACCGAGCGGACGTCGGCGAGCGACGTGCCCGGCCGGACGGCCAGCACGAACTGGACGTCGAGGAACACCTCGCGGGTGATCACGAGCGGGTCGCCGTCCGCCAGCCCGTCCATCGTGGCCGGCACCGAACCCTCGACGGAATTCTCCAACGGCACCAGCGCCGCGTCGGCCTCACCCGATCGAACGGCGGCCAGGGCCGCGGGGACACTCGGCTGGGGGTACCGGGCTCCCTCCGAGGAGGCAAGTGCGCTGATGAGCGCCGCTTCGGCGAAGGTACCCTCGGGCCCGAGATAGGCGAACCGCGTCGGAGACGTTCTGGGTGGCATCCCGGGCATCCGACGAGGGTAGTGCGGGCGGGTAGGTGCAGGTGCCTCACCCGGGGGGAGCTGCCTCGTCACCGGCAGGTCCGGCCCGCGAGGGCCGGTCGACGCGTGAGTGGAGGGGATGCGTGACCCGCCAGCCGGCACGCACTGCTCCCGCCGACCTCACCGCCGCCCTGTGGGAGCTGCTCACCGCCACCGCCCGCGAGGACGCGACCGCCTTCCTCGCCCTGCTGGCCGACGCCGACGACGCCCTGGCCGCGAGCACCGAGCCGGAGTGGATCGCCTGGCGGCACGCGCTGTCCGCCCGCCGGTCGCTGATCGAGAACGACCCGGAGGGCGCGGCCGCAGACGTCGCCGGCGCCCGGGAGGCCGTGGACAAGTGCGCGCCGTCGGCCGACACCGCGCTGCTGATGGCGTTCCTCGCCCACGGCGAGGTGCTGGCCGACCACTTCGACGCCGCGATGCTGCTGGCGGTCGACGCCAGCCTGCTGACGGAGGGCGTGGCCGCCGCGGAGCCCTCCCGCGCCCTCCTGCAGGCCCACCGCTGGCTGTCGCTGGCCCTCTCGGGCCTCGACCTCGAGGAGCCGGCGGTCGCGTCGGCGATGCGCGGGCAGCACGTCGCCGCCGCGCTCCGGGAGCCCGCCGACCGGTGGCGCATGCGGCTGCTGTCGGCCCAGCAGCACACCGAACTGGCGCAGACGCTGCGCCGCCGCGGCGAGCTCGACCGCTCGCGCGAGCTGGCCGTCGAGGCGATCGCCGGTGCGACGGCCGCCCGGGAGATCGAGTGGGAGCCCGAGGCCGACGAGGCGTACCTGCTCGACGTCGTCCAGGCGTGGGCGCTGACCTGCGCCGACGAGCTCGACAGCGCCCTCGGCCCGCTGCGCCGCGTGCGCCGGCACGTCGAGGCCGAGGGCAGCCTCTGGCTGCGCGGCTACACCGGACTGGCGCTCGGCCGGCTGCTCGCCCGCCTGGCCGAGCGGGACGGCGACGGCCCGGCCGGCGAGGAGGCCATCGAGCTGCTCGTCGACGCCGCCGGGGCCTTCGCCGCCGCGGGCGACCGCCGCCGCTACCGGCAGTGCCTGCTGGAGCTCGGGCAGCAGTGCGCCGACCTGGGCCGCCCGGCCGAGGCGCTGCACTGGCTGGAGGCCTACCGGTCCGACACCGGCCGCGCGCACGCCCGCAGCCGGGAGATGTGGGCGGAGATGTTCGTCCGCCGCAGCCGGCTGCGCGAGGCCCAGCGTCAGGCGGCGCTGCTGCGGCGGCACGCGCTGGAGGACCCGCTCACCGGGCTGGGCAACCGGCGCAGCGCCGAGCGCCGGCTGGGCGCCACCCGGCTGGGGGCCGAGCCGCTGTCGCTCGCCGTCGTCGACGTCGACCGGTTCAAGGAGGTCAACGACGGGGCCTCGCACAGCGACGGCGACGCCGTCCTGCGCCGGGTGGCCGACCTGCTGCGCGAGCACAGCCGCACCGGCGACGAGGTCTACCGCTGGGCCGGCGACGAGTTCCTCGTCGTCCTGCCGACGGCGACGCAGGCCCAGGCCGTCGTCGTGATGGAGCGCCTGCGGTCCGCGGTCGCCTCGGCCGACTGGTCCGATCTGCCGGTCCGGGGTCCGGTGACGGTCAGCATCGGCCTCGCGACCGCGCCGGCCGGGGACGACGGACCGGTCGGCTGGCGGGCGCTGTTCGACACCGCCGACCTGCACCTGTTCTCCGCGAAGCGTGGGGGCCGCAACCGGCTGCGCGCGCCGGAGGCCGGCCCTGCCGCGGAACCCGAGGGTGACGAAACCGGGAACGACACGTGACCTCGCCGGACGCGTGGGACGCGTGGGACAGGGGACGGCGCGTTCCCGAACAGATGCTCGACAGCACCGGGGACGACGTGCACAGTGCGCTCGTGCCACCCGGAGCCCTGCACCAACGGGTGACCGCGGCCCTGGCGAACTGGCAGCTCGACGACGCCGAGGAACTGCTCGCCGGCGTCGAGCGGGACCCCTCCCCCTACGTCGCCGCCGATCCGGCCGCCGGCGCGGACGAGAGCGCCCCCGGATCCCTCGGCAAGGCCTGGGCCGACACGCTCCGCGCGGAGCTGCTCGTGCGGCGGCTGCGGGTCGCCGGGTTCACCCTCGTCGGCGAGCCGATGACCGCCGACGCCTCGGCGCAGCCCGCGCTCGACCTGCACGAGGGCGTGGAGAAGCTGATCGACGGCGCCGGGCCGGAGGAGTCGGCCACCCGCGCGGCCCTGGCCATCGCCCTCGTGCGCTCGGCCAAGGCCGCCTTCGACGCCGCGGACGACGATCTCCAGCGTGCCGCCGGCCTCGCCCGCCACGCCCGCATCGAGCTGCTCTCCCGCCGGGTCGACGCCGCCATGGACGAGGCGGTCGAGGCCGCGAGCCTGCTCGACCCGCTGCTGGCGCCGAGCGCGCTGCTGATCGACACGCTCGGCACCCTGGCCGGCGTCCTCGCCGACCTCGAGCTGATGCCGCTGGCGCTGGACTACCAGCGCCGGGCCCACGAGTCCGCGGCGGCGGCCGCCGCCGACCCTGGCTCGCTGGGGCCGGACGACGGCGACCCCGACGTCCTGGTCGCCTCCACCGCCACCTGCCTGGGGGAGCTCTGCGCGGAGCTGGGCGAGGGGCTGCTCGACGACGGCGTCCCCGAGTCCGCCGCGCCCTACTTCGCCGAGGCCCGGCAGTTCGCCGAGGAGGCGCTCGCCCTGCTGCCGCCGGAGTCCCCCGGCGTCGTGCCCGCCCAGATCGTGCACGGGTGGGCGCTGGTCGGGCTGGGCGAGCACGGCGCGGCGATCGGGCCGCTGCGGGCCGCCGTCCGCATCACGTCGGCCAGCGCCGACCGCGCCCAGCTGGCCTCGGCGCGGCTGGCCCTCGGCCGGGCGCTGCGCCGGCAGGGCGATGGGGCGGCCGCGGACGAGCACCTCGTCGCCGCGCTCACCCTCGCCACCGAGCACGGCCTGCCCCGCCTGCGCCGGGCCGCACTGCGCGAGCTGTGCACCCTGCACGCCGAGCTGGACGACGCCGGCAGCGCGCTGCCCTACCTGCAGGCCTACCTCTCCGACGAGCTCGACCGCGTCGACGAGCGGCGCACCCGCTGGGTCGAGCTCTTCGGCCGGCGCAAGAGCCTGCTGGAGACCGAGCGTGCGGCCGGCCAGCTGCGCCGCCAGGCCTACGAGGACCCGCTCACCCACCTGCCCAACCGCCGGTACGCCGAGGCGCGGCTCGACGGGCTGCTGGCGGCCGGCGTCGCGCCCGCGCTGGCGGTCGTCGACATCGACCGGTTCAAGTCGATCAACGACGCGATCGGGCACCCGGGCGGGGACGTCGTCCTGCGGACGGTCGGCGAGCTGCTGGTGGCCGGCGTCCGTGGCGACGACGAGGTGTGCCGCTGGGCCGGCGACGAGTTCGTCATCCTGCTGCCCGAGACCACCGCCGAGCAGGGGGAGCGGGCGCTGGAGCGCATCCGCCGCTCGGTCGCCAAGCACGACTGGTCCGACCTGGGCCTGGACTTCCCGGTGACGATCAGCGTGGGCATCGCCTCGGCGGCCCGCGGCGACGACCGGCGCACCCTGTTCGCCGCTGCCGACGGCGTGCTCTACGACGCCAAGCGCAGCGGCCGCGACCGGGTGGTCCGCCTCTCGGGCGTGACCCAGACCCGGGCGCCCGGCGGCAGCCCGCTGGACGCGCTGTTCGGGCCGCCGCCGACCGTCGAGTCCTCCCCGGAGGAGGCCGCACCGGAAGCTACTGTCGCGGACGTGCAGCCTTCCCCGCTGGACGACGGCACCGGCACCGGTGGTTTCGCTCCGCTTCTGGTCGACCCTCCCCTCGGTACCGGCAGCACCGACGAGCCGCTGCTGGGCCCCGTGCCCACCCCGGTTCCCGCGGCCGGCCCCGTTCCCGCGGCCGGCGCCGTCGAGCCGGACGTCATCTGGGGCACCGGCCGCACGACCGAGCAGATCCTGGCGCTCGTGCGCGAGGCGCGCCGCGAGCACCCGGACCGGCCGGCGCTGGTCCTGCGCGCCCCGGCCGACACCCTGGTCGCGCTGGCCAGTGAGCACGACGCGTACACGACCATGGACGCCGCCGCCATGGCCGCCGCCGTCGGACCGATCCCCGAGCCGGTGGGCCGGGTCCGCGTGCTGAGCGCCGGCGGTGGCGACACCCCGGTGGCGGCGGAGGCCGCGTTCGTCGCCCGGGTGACCGGCACCGAGGTCGTGCGCCTCGATGACCTCGGCGGCAGCCGGATCCGCACCCTGCTCGCCGACGGCACGCTGCTCGGTGACGTCGACTGCCTGGTGGTCGTTGCCGGCCTGGACGCCTCGCTGGCCACGATGATCGGCGCGATGACCGACGTCCCGGTGGTCGCGGTGCCCACCTCGACCGGCCAGCCCAGCGCGTTCGGCGGGCTCGGGGCGCTCATGACGATGCTCAACTCGGCCGCGCCGGGCGTCGTCGTCAGCAACATCGACAACGGCTACTCGGCGGGCGTGTTCGCGGCACGCGTCGCCCGCAGGAGTGCACAGCACTGACCCGCGTGACGGCGCCTGTGATGATCACTCCGTGACCCTCGGCTGGCTGGACCTGAGCGCGGGCGCCTCGGGCGACATGCTGCTCGGCGCGCTCGTCGACGCCGGGGTGCCCCTGGAGGTCCTCGCGCAGGCCGTCGGCGCCCTGCCGGTGGAGGAGATCCGGCTGGAGACCGAGCCGGTCACCCGGCACGGCCTGGGCGCCACCCGGATGCACGTGCACGCGCCGGAGTCGCCGCACCACCGCACCTGGCCCGACGTCCGCGCGATCCTGGCGGAGGCCGCGCTGGACGCGGGGGTGCGGGACGGCGCGCTGGCGGTGTTCGAGCGGCTGGCGGTGGCGGAGGGGCGGGTGCACCGCGTCTCCCCCGACCAGGTGCACTTCCACGAGGTCGGCGCCCTGGACGCGCTGGCCGACGTCGTGGGCGTCCTCGCCGGCTTCGAGCACCTCGGGCTGACCCGGCTGACCGCGTCGCCGGTGGCGCTCGGCAGCGGCTCGGCCCGCGGTGCCCACGGGGTCGTGCCGGTGCCGGGACCCGCCGTCCTGGAACTGCTGCGCGGCATCCCGGTGGTCGCCGGCCCGGTGCCCGCGGAGATGTGCACGCCGACCGGGGCGGCCCTGGTCGCCCATCTCGTGTCCGAGTGGACGACGCTGCCGTCGATGCAGGTGGAGCGCGTCGGCACGGGGGCGGGCGGGCGCGACCCGGTCGAGCTGCCGAACGTCGTCCGGCTCGTGCTGGGATCGTCCGCGGAGCCGGCGCCCGGGGGCGCCGTCGTCCTGGAGACCAACGTGGACGACCTCGACCCGCGGCTGTGGCCGGGCGTGCTGGACACGCTGTTCGCGGCGGGGGCCTCGGACGCGTGGCTGACGCCGATCCTGATGAAGAAGGGGCGTCCGGCGCACACGCTGTCGGCCCTCTGCCGGCCCGAGGCGGTGCCGGCCGTGCAGGCGGCGGTGTTCGCGGCGACGTCGTCCATCGGGATGCGCGTCGTGCCCGTCGGCAAGGTCGCGCTCGACCGGACCCAGGCGACCGTCGACGTGCTCGGCGCGCAGGTCGGCGTCAAGGTCGCGACGGACGGCGGCCAGGTGGTCAACGTGAGCGTCGAGTACGAGGACGTCGCCGCGCTGGCCCGGAAGCTGGGGCTGCCGGAGAAGGAGGTCCTGCGGGCGGCGACCGCCGCTGCCGCGGCCGCCTACCCCGTGGTCGCGTAGGACCGCAGACCCACGGCGACGACCGGGACGACGGCGACGACGAGGACGGCGACACCGATCGCACCGCCGACCGCCCACGCCGCGAACACCAGCAGCGCCGCCAGCTCCACCCCCACCCCGGCCACCGAGGTGAGCGTCGCGCGGTAGGGGCCGGTGATGCGGTCCTGCAGCCGGGCCTCGGCCACCACGAGCACCGCCAGGTAGATCGCGTAGAACACCGCCACCGCGGCCAGGGACGCGACGGCCGGGAGGAACGCCGCCCCGGCCAGCAGCGCGCCCGCCAGCAGGAGCAGAGCGGGAAGCGCGCGGTCGGGCAGCCGACCGGCGCGACCCCCGAGTGCGGCACCGACCGCGCCGGCGAGCGAGATCCCCAGGATCGCCACCGGCACGGCGGTCACGGCCACACCCCGGTCGGCGGCCAGGAGCGGGAAGTACTCCTCGACGGCGTCCAGGCCGCCGACCAGCGCTACCGCGACGACGACGAGCAGGACGCCCGGACGACGCAGGGCGACGGTCACCCCGGACCTCAGGGTGCCGCCGTCGTCGTCGGCCACCCGTGGCGCCTCCGGGAACCGGAGTGCCAGCAGGCCGGCGCCTGCGCAGATGCCGACGCTGACCCAGCCGACCAGCGGATAGCCGCCCACGGCGAACAGCCCGCTGGCCAGCAACGCGGTCGGCACCTGCACCAGGAGCTCGGCGGAGGTCATCCAGCCGTGCACGCGGACGTAGGCGCCGTCGGCTCCCACAGCAGCCAGCCCGTCGTAGACCAGCGCCTCCGAGGTGCCCGACATCAGCGCCCCGCCGACACCCCACACGACGAACCCCGCCGCGAAGGTGGGGAACGTCGGCGCCACCGTCCAGATGGCGAACGCCGTGGCCTGCAGCGCCCCGGCGAGGACGAGCGATCCGCGCCGGGACCAGCGGTCGGCCAGCGCGCCGGTCGGCACCTCGGCGAGGAACGCGGTGATCGACCAGAGCGCGAACAGCAGCGAGATCTGCGCCTCGGACAGTCCGGTGTCGAGGAAGAGCAGCGCGTAGAGCGGGTAGTACGGCACCAGCTCCGACAGCGCGGCCCAGCCCACCGCCAGACGGGCGAGCGGCCGGGCGGCGGGCGGGAGTGCGTTCGGGGACGGGCGTCAACGGAACGGCATGGCGGGGACGGTAGCCCCGCCATGCCGCGAGCGCACCGGCTTTACGTCAGCTGCGCGACGGCCTCGACCGCCAGCCAGATGCCGAACAGGAAGAACAGCGCCGCGGCGCCGTAGGCGATGACCTTCTCGGGCAGCCGCTTGCCCAGGGCCCGGCCGACGACGATGGCGAGCGCATCGGCCGCCACCATGCCCAACGTCGAGCCGATCCAGGTACCGAACCAACCGTGGTCGGTGGCCAGCGTGATCGTGGCGAGCATGGTCTTGTCGCCCAGCTCCGCCAGGAAGAACGCCGTGCCGACGGCGATGACGACGTTCTTGACCGCCCGGTTGGCCTTCTCCCGCTCCTCGTCGGTGAGGGTGTCGCCGCGCAGCGTCCAGAACCCGAACGCGATGAACGCCAGCGCCGCGACGAGGTTGATCCAGCCCGTCGGCAGGGCCGCACCGAGGCCGAAGCCGATCCCGACGGACACGAGGTGGACGACGGCGGTGGCGACGGTGATGCCGAGCAGGACCGGCCACACCCGGTAGCGGGTGGCGAAGGTCAGCGCCATGAGCTGGGACTTGTCACCCAGCTCGGCGACGAAGATGACGCCGAAGGAGAGCAGCGTGCTGTACAGGACGGCGTCCACGAAGGATGGGCCTCTCTGGTCCGGCCGGACCAAGGCGCGAGACCTCGACCCGGCAACTGATTGCCTGGTCGAAGGTCTCGCCCGCCTCGACGGACGAGGCCGCGCGGCCGGACGTCGTCCGGAAACCGGAGTTCGTCAGTATGTCGACCGCGACATTGGGGGCTACTCCCCTTCGCTGCCCCAGAAAGTACACGAGGCTGCGCGTACCTTTTCTGCGGGCCGACGGTCGGGCGCCGTCATCGAGGGGGATCCGTGTCGCTGTCGGTCATCGCGGCCGCGTTCATCCTGGTGCTCCCCGTGGAGCTGCCGGACAAGACGCTGTTCGCCACCCTCGTGCTGGCCACCCGCTTCAGGCCGCTGCCGGTGTTCACCGGTGTCGGGCTGGCGTTCGCCGTCCAGTCGCTGATCGCGGTCACCGCGGGCAGCCTGCTCACCCTGCTCCCGGACGCCGTCGTCAGCGCGATCGTGGCCGTGCTCTTCCTGGTCGGAGCGATCATCCTGTGGCGCAGCGTCCGCAGCGGCGCCGAGGAGGACGAGGACATCGCCGAGGCACCTCCGCACCCGTCGTTCCTGAAGACGGCGTCGATCTCGTTCGGCGTGCTGTTCGCCGCCGAGTGGGGGGACCTGTCCCAGCTGGCGACCGCCGGCCTCGCCGCCCGCTACGACGCCCCCGTCTCGGTCTTCGTCGGATCGTGGGCCGCGCTGCTCGTCGTCTCCGCGCTCGCCGTGTTCCTCGGCAAGAAGGCCGCCGACAAGCTGCCGATCCCGCTGATCCGCCTGGTGGCGGCGATCCTGTTCTCGGTGTTCGCAGTCATCGCGGCGGTCGAGACCATCCGGCTGCTCGCCGCCTGACTCAGCGGCACGTCGTGCCCACCCCGATGCGCACCTGCTGCTCGCGACCGGCCGCGCGCACCGTGACCGGCAGGCACAGCGGCCGGTCGGCCCAGTAACCGCCGGGATAGGCCAGCCAGCCGGTGCCGTAGGTGTCCGGACACCCCGGGACGATGAACCGCGGGCTGGGCTGGAACGACGCGTTGGTCCAGCCGATCGCGACGCGGTTGTCCGGCTGCGCCGCGGCATCGAGCTCGAACGACGTGCCGGCGCGCACGAGCAGGCCGGTCTTCGCGAACAGGGCCGGCGTGGTCGGGTCGCCGCTGTCGTAGGCGCCCAGGACCTCGCCGGTGGGCAGCGCGACGACGTCGAGCACCGTCTCGTAGCCCGACGGCGGAGGGCCGCCGTCGATGGCCCCCGCACACGTGAGCGTCATGACGTCCGGGGACACGGGCTGCGACGACGTGCTCGGGGCCGTGGGCGCGTCCGCGTCGGGCGTCGCGGGCGTGCTGCAGCCGCCGAGCAGTGCGAGCCCCAGGCCTGCCGCGACGATCGGATGACGCATGCGCTGATTCTTGCCGAGAATCGCCGCTTGACCCTGACGTTGCGTCAGGCTGCACTCTCGTCCTCGTCACAGGAGGGAGGACCCGATGAACGTGGGAGAGGTCGCGGCGCTGGCCGGCGTCACGGTGCGCACGTTGCACCACTACGACCGGATCGGGCTGCTGTCGCCGTCCGGACGGACGACGGCCGGCTACCGGCAGTACGCGCCGGCCGATCTGGACCGGCTGCACCGGGTACTGCTCTACCGCGAGCTCGGGTTCCCCCTGGAAGAGGTCGCGACGCTGCTCGACGACCCGTCCGCCGACCCCGAGGCGCACCTGCGCCGCCAGCACCGGCTGCTGCGGGACCGGCTGGAGCGGACGTCGGCCATGGTCGAGGCCGTCGAGAAGGAGATGGAGGCACGAGCCATGGGGATCTCCCTGACCCCCGAGGAGCGGTTCGAGGTGTTCGGCGAGAACGACCCGGCGCAGTACGACGCCGAGGTGGAGCAGCGCTGGGGCGAGACCGACGCCTACAAGCAGTCGAAGCGGAAGACCGCCGCCTACTCGAAGGACGACTGGGTGCGCATCAAGGCCGAGGGCGCCGATCTGGAGGCCCGCTTCGCCGCGGCGATGCGGGACGGCGTCCCAGCCGACGCCGAGCCCGCGATGGACCTCGCCGAGGAGCACCGGCAGTCGATCACCCGCAACTACTACGACTGCTCCCCCGAGATGCACGCCGGCCTCGGCCGGATGTACGTCGAGGACGAGCGGTTCACCGCGCACTACGAGGAGATCGCGCCCGGGCTGGCGCAGTACGTGAGCACCGCCGTCCAGTCCAACGCCGCCCGCCAGGGCTGAGCCGTTCCGGCGGTTTGTGCACCAACCGTCGCGGCGGTTAGTGCACAAACCGTCGTCACGGGACGCGGATGAGCAGTTCGCCGTGCAGCATGCCGAGCCAGCCGTCGTCCGAGTCCCGCCACCGGAGCCAGGCGGCCGCGATCTCCTCCAGCTCGGCGCGCGTCCCCACCCCGTAGGTGACCGCCTGCTCGGCGAAGGACGACGCGGTCGCCCGGCCGGCCCACGAGGTGCCCCACCACTCCCGCTCGGCCGGTGAGGAGTAGCACCAGGACGACGTCGTCGCGGTGACGTCGCGCAGCCCGGCCGCGTGCGCCCACGACAGCAACCGCCGTCCGGCGTCCGGCTCGGCCTCGTTGCGGCGGGCGACGGCGTAGTAGACCTCGAGCCACCGATCGAGGCCGGGGTCGGCGGGGAACGTCACGAAGGCGCCGTAGTCGACGTCGCGGACGGCGATCACCCCGCCCGGGCGGCACACCCGGGCCATCTCCCGCAGCGCCGCGACCGGGTCGGTCAGGTGCTGCAGGACCTGGTGGGCGTGCACGACGTCGAAGGTGTCGTCGTCGGCCTCGAGCGCGTAGACGTCCCCGACCTGGAACGAGACGTCGACGCCCGCTGCGCCCGCGGCCGCCCGGGCCTCCGCCAGCGGATCGGCGGAGAGGTCGAGCCCGACGACCCGGCCGGGCGCGACGAGCGCGGCGAGGTCGACCGTGATCGTGCCCGGGCCGCAGCCGACGTCCAGCAGATCCAGACCGGGCCGCAGCGACGGCAGCAGGTAGCCGGCGGAGTTCTCGGCCGTGCGCCAGCGATGCGACTGCAGGACGGGCTCGGCGTGCCCGTGGGTGTAGGTGTCCACGCGGGAAGTGTGCCCGATGGTCTCAGACCGTGGTATTCACTTCTCACATCCTGAGATCAGCGGGCAGGGAGCTCCGCCGCCCCGGAGCGCGTGTCGGACATCCCCTCGCTACGGCCCGAATCATGGCCGCCGAGACTGCGCTCCTGAGCGGCCGCCTCGATCTCGAGCAGGCTCTCGCCGCGCAGCTCCGCCTCGTAGGCCTTCCGCCCGCCGCGCAGCCCGAACAACCGCTTGGCCAGCAGCAGGTATACGACGGCCACCACGTTGATCACGAACGCGCCGACCTTGGTCACCGTCACCGACGTGAGCAGCTCGGACACCTCGTACGGCAGGAACGCCGCAGTGGCGACGACCGTCAGGTACTCGCCCCACCGCTTGGCCAGCCACAGGCCGACGCCCTCGACGAGCTCCAGCAGGCCGTAGACCACGAGCCCGATGACGACGAGGTTCAGCGTGGCCGAACGGGCGTGCAGCGCTGTCGTGGCCGCCGACACGATCGACGAGTGGTCGAGGTCGACGCCCAACTGGTCGGCGAGGGGACGCAGCGAGGGCAGGAGCCGACCGAACGACCCCCGCAGAGCCGTCTGCGCGCTCTCGAAGCGGTACACCCCGTAGCCGGCGGCGATCAGGATCAGGGCGCGGATCACCCGCTCGACCGCGAGCACCCGGAGGATCGTCAGCTGCCGCAGCGCCTTGCCGCGGGGAGGCACCGGCGCCTGTTCGGCGGGACCGGAGCCGTGCGGAGGGCCGAGAACCCAGTCACCGCAGCGCAGGCACCGCCACGCCTCGCCCAACGCGGTCCGCGCCCACAGCCGCGACGCCAGCTCCGTCTCGGTGGGCCGGTAGGTGACATGACCGTGTCGGCCACACGCCCTGAGTTCCCTGCTCTTCACCGCCCGGAAGTACCCCCTGGCGCGCGCTCCACTGCCCGCCCGCCGAGATTCACGGGCAACTTCCAGGGACGGGCATCCCTCGGTATCCCGATCGTGGTGCCGATCCGGGCATGTCCGCCGCGCTCGCGTTCCCCGCCCCTCATGGACCCATGTCGCGGGTGCCGTCGCTCGACGTCCTGGGCCGTATCGCCGAGGAGACCGACCTCGGCGACGGCATCCGGCTCGCCGGCGAGCTGGTCCCGATCACCGCCTGCCACGACCGGCTGGTCACCAGCGCGCTCACCGAGGCCATCCACGCCCGCTACTTCCGCCGAACCGAGGGGACTTTCGGTACCGAAAGTCCCCGGCAGGGACGGCGCGGACGTGACTTCTGCCACCGCCTGGCCGACACCCTGCAGCCCTACCTCTTCCGGCGCGACGCCTGGCGGTTCAGCTACCGGACGACCGACGGCGTCCCCTCGTTCGTGGTCACCGCCGGCGGCGCCGTCACCGGGCAGGCCGCCTCCTGCTTCCTGCACCTCCAGCCGGGCACGGCGCCCGACGTCTTCGCCCGCATCGTCACCACCCTGGACGGCTACGGTCTCGCGTTCCGCGCGGAGCTCGCCGGCGACGGGGACGCGTGCCTCCGGGCCGACGCCGCCGTCGTCACCGTCCACCGGGACGACGTGCCGGTCGTCGCACGGGTCGCACTGCGCCTCGGCGAGCGGGCCCCGTTCGCGCTCGCGCCGTCGGCGCCGGCGTTCACCCGGCAGATCGGCCCCGGCGTCGGACTGGCCGACCACCCCGGCCCGGGCGCGTCGTTCGGCCGGCACCGGTCCCGGCTGATCGCCACCGGGCTGGTCGCGGCCGGTCACGGCGCCGGGGCGGCCACCCGGCGGGTGGCGGTGCTGGACGCGGTCACCGGCGCGGGACTCGACCCCGCGGCGCTCCACCTGAACCCGGGCAATCCCGAGTTCCCGGTCTAGAGCTCCTCGGCCAGTACCCGCTCGGCCGTCCCGATGGCGCGCTCGCGATCGGCCGGCACCAGGCCGATCCTGGTGCGCCGGTCGAGCAGGTCGGCGACGGTGCGCGCGCCCTCGTGGCGGACGGCGAACCGCAGCTCCCCCTCCGTCTCGAGCCGCCCGGCGACCACCGCGGCGGACCCCAGCGCCTCCACCACCGTCGCCTCGGTTCCGTAGCGGGCCACCAGCCGCGACGCCGCGCCGATCCGCGCCAGCGCCGTCCGAGGCGCCGCCCCGACCAGCGGCAGCCGGCCGGTCAGCGACCGCCGCGCGCCCCGGCCCAGGCGCCCCACCACCGCGTCCACCGTCTCCTCCGCCATCGCGCGGTACGTCGTCAGCTTGCCGCCGACCACGGACAGGACCGGTCCGTCCCAGTGGAGCAGGTGCCTGCGCGAGAGGTCCGCGGTCGCTCCCCCGGGCCCGCCCCCCGCCGACGCGGGCAGCACCAGCGGCCGCAGCCCGGCATAGGCGCCGACCAGATCGGCCCTGGTCAGCGGATGAGCCAGCACCTGGTTCACCGTGTCGAGCAGCTGCTGCACCTCGCCGTCGCTCGGCACCGGATCGGCATCGGGCACCGGCCCGTCGACCGGCTCGTCGGTCAGCCCGAGATACACCAGCCCGTCGGCCTGCGGCAGCGCGAACACGTACCGCGACCGCGAGCCGGGCAGGGGCACGGTCAGGGCGGCAGACGGCGACCCGAGCCGGTCACCGCGGACGACGAGGTGCGAGCCCCGCGACGGCTGCAGCCGGATGCCCGGCGCCAGCCGCTGCGCCCAGACCCCGGCGGCGTTGACCACGACGCGCGCCCGCAGGCTCACCGCCTCGGCACCGTCGACGACGGCGTGCACGTCGCGCCCGTCGACGGCGGTCACCGCGGCGCCGGTGAGGATCCGCGCCCCGTACGACGCCGCGGTGCGGGCGATCGCCACGACCAGCCGGGCGTCGTCCACCAGTTGCCCGTCCCAGAAGACGACGCCGCCGCGGCCGCCCCGGACCCCCGGCGTCAGGCGCGCGACGTCGTCGGCGGTCACGCGGTGGGTCGACGGCAGCGATCCGCGGCCGCCGGGCACCGACAGCCGGACGGCGTCACCGAGCCGCCCGCCCGCCGCGGCCAGCGCCGTCACGTCCCGGCCGGCCTCGTCCGGCACGAGGAACGGCAGCCTCCGCACCAGGTGCGGCGCCGTCGTCCCCATGAGGACGGCGCGCTCGCGGGCGCTCTCCCGGGCCAGCCCGATCTCCCCGTGCGCCAGGTAGCGCAGCCCGCCGTGCACCAGCTTCGACGACCAGCGACTCGTGCCCGCCGCCAGATCGGTGCGCTCGAGCAGCACCACCGACAGACCGCGGCTGGCGGCGTCCAGCGCGACACCCGCACCGGTCACGCCGCCGCCCACCACGACCACGTCCACCTCCGCCCCGGCGAGGGACGCGAGGTCGTCGGCACGCCGTCCGGGGGAGAGAGTCCCAGGGAGCACCGGCAGACTGTAGCCGTGCCCGACCAGCCGGAACTCACGATCCAGGGCTGGGGCCCCGCCGGCCCCGGCACCCCTCCCGAGCAGGACGGGGACCTCAGCAGCACGCTGCCCAAGGTCGCCCGCCGGTACCTCTCCAAGGAACTGGGCTGGACCCCGCGGCCGACGCCGCCGGTCGCGGTCGCGGACATCGCGGTCGCCCCGTCCCGGTTGCCCGAGGAGGCCCGCGCCCGGCTCGTGGAGCTGCTCGGCGAGGACAACGTGCGCACCGACCGGGAGTCGCGGCTGCGCCGGGCCGGCGGCAAGAGCTACCTGGACCTGCTGCGCCGGCGGGAGGGTGATGCGTCCGACGCCCCCGACGCCGTGGTCCTGCCGGGCACGACCGAGGAGACCGCCGCGCTGCTGGCCGCCTGCGGCGAACTCGGCGTCGTCGTCATCCCGTTCGGCGGCGGGACCAGCGTCGTCGGTGGGCTGGCCGGCGTGGACCCGGACGACCGGCCGTCGGTGGCGGTCGACCTGGGCCGGATGGCCTCGGTGCACTCGCTCGACCTGCCGTCGTCCCTGGTGACCGTCGGCCCCGGCATGCGCGGCCCGGCACTGGAGGAGGAGCTGGCCCGCGAGGGGCTCACCTTCGGGCACCTGCCGCAGAGCTGGGAGTTCGCCACCCTCGGCGGCTACGCCGCGACCCGCTCGGCCGGGCAGAACTCCACCGGCGTCGGCCGGTTCGACGAGCTGGTGACCGGGCTGACCCTCGCGACGCCGTCCGGCGTCCTGGAGGTGGGCCATCCGCCGGCCACCGCAGCCGGCCCCGACCTGCTGGGCGTCGCGCTCGGCTCGGAGGGCACCCTCGGCGTCATCACCGAGCTGACCCTGCGGGTACGTCCCAAGCCGGCGAGCTGCTCCTACGAGGGCTGGTCGTTCCGCTCGTGGGCGGCCGGTCTGGCCGCGTTGCAGCAACTGGCCCGGCACGAGTTGCTGCCCGACATCGTGCGGCTGTCCGACACCGACGAGACGCGCGCCAACCTGCTCATGGCCTCCGGAACCGGCGCCAAGGCCCTGCGCGGCAGCCTGAAGACCCGCGGGCACGGCGACGCGTGCCTGCTCGTGCTCGGCTGGGAGGGCCTGCCGACGCTCGTGCGCGCCCGCACGAAGGCCGCCGCCTCGGTGCTGCGCGACGGCGGCGCCATCCGGCTGGGACGCCGGGTCGGCGAGTCGTGGAAGAGCCACCGGTTCTCCGGCCCCTACCTGCGCGACAAGCTGATGAACGCCGGCCTGCTCGTCGAGACGCTGGAGACCGCAGCCACCTGGTCGACGCTGCCCACGGTCTACGACGCCGTCCGCCGGGCGCTGCGGGAGTCGCTGACCCGGGACGGACGGCGGCCGCTGATCATGAGCCACGTCTCACACGGCTACGCGACCGGCGCCTCGCTGTACGTCACCGTGCTGGCCGACCGCGACGACGACCTGCCGATCCAGCAGTGGCTGACCGCCAAGCGGGCGGCGACCGACGCGCTGCTGGCCGCCGGGGGCACGCTCACCCACCACCACGCCGTCGGCGCCGACCACCGCCCGTGGATGGAGCGCGAGGTCGGTCCGCTGGGCGTCGAGGTGCTGCGCGCGGTGAAGGAGCGGCTGGACCCCCAGGGCATCTGCAACCCCGGCGTCCTGCTCCCCGAATAACCGCCATGTTGATCAGGTGACCTGATCGTTCTGGGTCCTCCCCCACCGTCGACCGTGAGGGAGGACCCCAAATGATCAGGTTCCCTGATCAACAGGGAGCCCCTCAGATGGCGTGGCCGAAGGTGAAGACGCCGGTGGGGTCGACGGCGCGCTTCACCGCCACCAGCCGTTCGCGGTACTCCTCCGGATAGGCCGCCAGCACCTCCCCGGGACCGCTGACGTCGCCCAGGAAGTTGATCATCGACTCCTCGGCCCGCCAGGGCGCCATCGCCTGGAGCACGCCCCGACCCACGGCCGGCACCACCTGGGCCAGCTCGGGCACCGCGGGCCCGAGGACGAACAGCGAGAACGCCCCGCTGCGCCCGGGAACCGCGTCCGGCACTGCGGCCGGGCGGCCGAGGGCACCGCCCATCAGGCGGAGCTCGGCCATGATCAGCGGGATGTGGACCTGCGGCCCGGCCGTGGCCAGCAGCGCGTCGACGGCCCCGGCGGTCAGCTCGCGCAGCACGATGCCCTTCTCCCAGCCGGGCAACGGGTCCTTCGGATCCATGTGGATCGCGTCCATCTCGTCGGTGCGCATCGGGCCGACGTAGCCGAGCAGGATCGTGCCGGCGACCTCCATCGGCGACAGCAGCCGCTCGGCGAGCGCGTGGTCGGTTCCGGCGTAGGCGAACCGCAGGTGGACGGCGGTCTGCCCACGCAGCGGCGGCGGCAGTTCCTCGAGGTCGGGCAGGCGCATGATCGCGATCGAGGTGCCGACCTCCTCCGGCAGCGTCGGCGCCCACTCGCGGAACCGGTGCAGGAGGGTCGCGGCGTCGTCCCCGGAGAAGAAGATGCCACCGCCGAACAGCGAGGGCACCGGCACCAGCTCGAACTCGACCGCCGTCACGATGCCGAAGTTGCCCTTGCCCCCGCGCACGGCCCAGAACAGCTCGGGCTCCTCGTCCGCGGTCACCCGGCGCAGGCGGCCGTCGGCGGTGACGAGCTCGACGGCGGTCACGTGGTCGGCGGCGAAGCCGTGCAGCCGGCCGAGGGGGCCCATGCCACCGCCGAGGGTGTAGCCGACGACACCGACGTCGGACGACGACCCACAGAGCCCCGCCAGCCCGTGCTCGGCGGCGGCCGCCATCACCGCGGCCCACCGCACGCCCGCCTGCACCCGCGCGACCCGGCGCTCGGGGTCGATGTGCACGCCCTGCATCCGCCGGGTGGTGACCATCAGCGAGCCGCACGCGTTGCGGACCGGACCGTGGCCGGTCGACTGGACGGCGACCCGCAGGTCGTGGGCGACCGCCCAGGACACGGCCGCCACGACGTCGGCCGCGCAGGTGGCGCCGACCGCGACCGCCGGGGTGTGCTGCACCGCGAGGTTCCACGCGGCCACCTCGGCGGCGAGCCCGTCGTCCCCGGCGGCGAACACCGGACCGCGGACGCGGCTGCGCAGGTCGTCGACGTCGGCCGCCGGGAAGCCGGGGGCCAGGGAGTCGAGGACGTCGTCCTCCAGGGCGATGGAGCTGAAGTCGGCGTCGTCGGCGAGACTCATGCACGGTCCTCTGAGCGGCCGCGGCAACGCTGCCGCGGAGTGGGTCGGTCAGGCTGAGGAGTCGCCTGCGCCCCGTCGCGGATACACAGCTGCGTCAGGACCGGCGGACGACGCCGGACTCTGACAGCTCGGCCGACCGAGCGGCACCCGTTTGCGCGCGGCGCGGCCCGCCGACCTCGCCGGATGTCCGCCGACCCCGCGCTACAACGTGAGGCCGGCGGACAGGTCGTGAGGGCGGGCTACCGCGTGGTCGCGATACCGCCGTCCACGGCGATGACCGACCCGGTCACGTAGGAGCCGGCCCGGCTGGACAGGAAGACGGCGACGCCGGCCATGTCGTCGGGGCGCCCGATCCGGCCCAGCGGCGAGCGCGCGGCGATCTCCTTGCCGAACGCGTCGAGGGTGGCGGCCATCATCTTCGACTCGAACGGGCCGGGGGCCACCGCGTTCACGGTGACGTGCCGCGGGCCGAGCTCGCGGGCCAGCACGCGCGTCAGGTGGTGCAGCCCCGCCTTGCTCGACGAGTACGAGTAGGTGTTCATCGGCGGCACGTGCAGCCCGTCGATGCTGCCGATGTTGATGACCCGCGCGGGGTCGTCGTGGGTACCGGCCTCCTCCAGCAGCGGCAGGAACGCCCGGGTCAGGAAGAACGGCGACTTGAGGTTGAGGTCGAGCACCTTGTCCCAGGCGGACTCGGGGAAGGTCTCCAGCGGCTCGCCCCAGGTGGCGCCGGCGTTGTTGACCAGGATGTGCAGCGCGTCCTCGCGCGCACCGACCTCGGCGGCCAGCCGGACGCACTCGGCCTCGGTGGAGAGGTCGGCGGGGATGGAGACGACCTTGCCGAAGGTCGACAGCTCGGCGACGGCCGCCACGCCCGCCTCGGGCTTGCGCGAGCTGACGTAGACGCGGACGCCGGCCTGCAGCAGGCCGCGGGCCACCATGAGCCCGATGCCGCGGGTGCCACCGGTGACCACGGCCACCTTGCCGGAGAGGTCGAACAGGTCCACGAGCACACCTCCGCGACGTCGGCCCGCCTCGTCGCGCGCCGCCGTCGGCACCCTAGCGGCGCGGCCGGGCAGACATCGGCACGGCCGGGACCACCTGACAGCCACCGCCGGCACCGACTGTGCCAGCCTCTGGGCATGATCCCGTCCGAGTCCGACGCCCCGATCATGGGCGCCACCAGCGAGGTCGGCCGCCTGCGCACGGTCCTGCTGCATCGCCCCGGACCCGAACTGCGCCGCCTGACGCCGCGCAACAACGACCAGTTGCTCTTCGACGGCGTCCCCTGGGTGGCGCGGGCACAGGAGGAGCACGACGCGTTCGCCGAGGCGCTGGCCGCCCGCGACGTCGAGGTGCTCTACGTCGACCGGCTGCTCACCGAGATCCTCTCCTTCCCGTCCGCGCGCGCGGAGCTGATCGGCGCGGCGGTCGACGACCCGCGCCTGGGCGCCAGCCTGCAACGGGCGGCGACGTCGCACCTCGCGTGGCTCTCGCCCGAGGACCTCGCCGCCACGCTCATCGCCGGCCTCGCCCACGACGAGCTGCGGGGCGGCAAGGGCCTGGCCTACGAGGTGATGCGGCGCGGCGACTTCGTCGTCCCGCCGCTGCCCAACCTGCTGTTCACGCGCGACTCCTCCGTCTGGGTCGGCGACGAGGTCGCCGTGACCTCGCTCGCGATGCCCGCCCGGCACCGCGAGAGCACGATCACCGCCGCCGTCTACACCCACCACCCGCGGTTCGCCGGCGTCGAGCAGCTCTACAGCTCGCGGCTGGAGCACCTCGAGGGCGGCGACGTCCTGCTGCTCGCCGAAGGGGTGGTGGCGGTCGGGGTCGGCGAACGGACGACGCCCGGCGGCGCGGAGCGGCTGGCCCGGCGGGTGTTCGCCCGCGAGCTGGCCCACACGGTGCTCGTCGTCCCCATCGCGCAGCAGCGGGCGACCATGCACCTGGACACGATCGCGACCATGGTCGACGTCGACGCGATGGTCATGTACCCGGCCGTCGCCGACTCGCTGACGGCCTGGACGGTGACCTCGCCGCAGGGGGTGGAGGACGACGACGACCCCGTCGAGCTCAGTGTCACGGGACCGCAGCCGTTCGTCGTCGCGGCGGCCGCCGCCATGGGCATCGACCGGCTGCGCGTCATCGACACCGGGCTGGACCCGGTGACGGCCGAACGCGAGCAGTGGGACGACGGCAACAACACCCTCGCCCTGGCGCCGCGGCTGGCGGTGGCCTACGAGCGGAACACCGTCACCAACGAGGCGCTCGAGGCCGCCGGCATCGAGGTCATCCGCATCGCCGGGTCGGAGCTGGGCAGCGGGCGCGGCGGCCCGCGGTGCATGTCCTGCCCGATCGCCCGCGACCCCCTCCCCTGACCTGGGAACTTTCGGTACAGACAGTCCCTACCGTCTGTCGCGGCACGCGGTTCCGTGACGGACCGGTTCCCCTGTTTCCTGTGACTTATGGTACAGCTCACACGCCGATCGGACGACGGCTGTGAGCAACGGGGGATCCATGTCCAAGCTTCTGCGGGTGCCGCTGACCCTGCTCGCGGTACTCGCCGCGTTGTTCTTCCTCCCCGGGATCGCCTGGGGCACTCCGGACTGCACGACGGACCCCCTGCCGGCCGCGTGCACCCAGCCGGACAGCGGGACGGCGGCCGGGCAGGAGAACCCCGCTGGGACGACGGGTCAGCAGGACCAGCCGGGGGGCGACACCGGCGGCCTGGTCATCCCCTCCGTCCAGCTCCCCGCCCCCGCGGGGCCCGTCGTCGGGCTCGACGCGGTCACGGATCCGCCCGACCTCTGCACCACGTTCCCCCAGGCCCCGGTCTGCGCGGGGGAGAATCCGCCCACCGTGCCCCTGACCTGTGACGGCCTCGCGCAACTGCTCGGCCAGACCGGCGGATGCCCGAGCAGCCTCACCTGCCAGGACCTCGCCGACCTGCTCCACATCACCTGCCCGGCCGGTCCCCCGAGCTGCGCAGCCCTCGCCGAGCTGTTCCACCTGCAGGGCTGCCCGCAGCCGCCGACGAACTGCGACGACTTCGCGAAGCTGCTCGGCGTCGGCAACTGCTCCCAGATCCCCTGCATGGACACGTCCCAGCTCCCCGCCCAGGCCAGGGCCGGTCTGCAACCGCTCTTCGACGGACTCACGACCATCGGGATCGACGAATGCCCGGCGAAGCCGGTCCCGACGACTCCGGGCAAGGGCACCTACCTGCCACCGACCCAGCCGGCGGCGCAGCAACCACAAGCGCCCTACTACGCGAACTGCGACGACGCCCGGGCCCAGGGCAAGGCGCCGGTCCACTCCACCGACCCGGGCTACCGGCCCGAGCTGGACAGCGACCACGACGGCATCGGCTGCGAGGTCGACGCCCAGCCCGTGGCCGCCGTGCAGCAGCCCACCGGGCGGCTGGCATACACCGGCACGGACATCGCACCGCAGCTGAAGGTGACCTGGACCCTGCTGGTGCTCGGCGCCGGCCTGCTGATCCTGGGCCGCCGCCGCGCCTGAGGAAGGACCCCGTTCCCCCCACCCTTCGCAAGCTCAGGGCGGGAACCCTGAACGGGGCCTAGAGGCGCTGGGCCAGGCGGTGGTAAGCGGCGCTCCAGCGCAGCTCCTTCGCCAGCGACCGCCGCGTGGTGTCGGCGTCGATCAGCACCAGCTCGGTCGAGAACACCTCGGCCAGGTCGGTGAGCTCGTCGGCGCCGAGCTGGGTGGTGAGCACCGTGTGGTGCGGACCGCCGGCGGTGAGCCAGCCCTCGGTCGCCGTCGCGAAGTCGGGCCGCGGCTGCCAGACCGCACGGGCCACGGGCAGGTTGGGCAGCGCCTCGGAGGGCTCGACGACGTCGATCTCGTTGGCGACCCAGCGGAAGCGGTCGCCGAGGTCGGACCAGCCGATGACGACGCCGGGCGCCGGGGCCGCGGTGAACACCAGCCGGGCCGGGTCCTCGCGGCCGCCGATGCCCAGCGGGTGCACCTCGAGCGAGGGCTGCTCGCCCGAGATCGTGGGACACACCTCGAGCATGTGGGCGCCGAGGATCCGCTCGTCCCCGGGCACCAGGTCGTAGGTGTAGTCCTCCATGAACGAGGTGCCGCCGGGCAGTCCGGCGCCGGCGACCTTGAGCACGCGCAGCAGGGCGGAGGTCTTCCAGTCGCCCTCGCCGCCGAACCCGTAGCCGTCGGCCATGAGCCGCTGGACGGCGAGGCCGGGGAGCTGGCGCAGCCCGCCGAGGTCCTCGAAGTTCGTGGTGAACGCGCCGAAGCCGCCGTCGACGAGGAAGGATCGCAGCGCGATCTCGATCCGCGCCTGGTACCGCACCGCGTCGTGCTCGGCGCCGCCGGGCAGGACGTCGGCGGACATCTCGTAGAGGTCGGCGTACTCCGCGACCAGCGCGTCGAGGGCCTTGTCCTCGACGGCGTCCACCACGGCGACCAGGTCGTTGACCCCCCACGTGTTCACCGACATCCCGAAGCGGATCTCGGCCTCGACCTTGTCGCCCTCGGTCACCGCGACATTCCGCATGTTGTCGCCGAACCGGGCGAGCTTCAGACCGCGCGCGGCCGCGGCGCCGGCCGCCGCGCGGGCCCAGGACCCGACGCGGGCGCGCACCGCGGGGTTGGACACGTGGCCGGAGACCGTCGTCCGGGGCACCCGCAGGCGGGTGAGCAGGAACCCGTACTCCCGGTCGCCGTGGGCGGCCTGGTTGAGGTTCATGAAGTCCATGTCGATCGTGGACCAGGGCAGGTCGGCGTCGGCCTGGGTGTGCAGGTGCAGCAGCGGCTTGCGCAGCGCGTCGAGGCCGGCGATCCACATCTTCGCCGGCGAGAAGGTGTGCATCCAGGTGATGACGCCGATGCAGGCGGCGTCCTCGTTCGCCTCGCCCATCGCCCGGCGGATCGCGGCGGCGTCCTTGAGCACCGGCTTCCAGACCACGCGCACCGGCACCTCGCCGGCGTCGTCCAGGGCGGCGGCGACCCGCTGCGACTGCGACGCGACCTGCTGGAGGGTCTCCTCGCCGTACAGGTTCTGACTGCCGGTCAGGAACCAGACCTCGGATCCGGCGAAGGGCTCTGTCACGGAAGTGTCCTCACTCATCTCTGGCCGTAGACGTTCTGGTAGCGCGCGTACAGCGAGTCGATGTCCGCCTGCGCGATGGGGACGGGCTCCCCGAGCTGCCGCGACAGGTGCACGGTGCGGGCGACGTCCTCGGTCATGACGGCCGCCTTGACGGCGGCCGTCGCGGACGGGCCGATCGTGAACACGCCGTGGTTCTGCATGAGGACGGCGGGAGACCGGTGACCGGACAACGTCGCGACGATGCCCTGCCCGATCGAGTCGTCGCCGATCAGCGCGAACGGCCCCACCGGGATCGGACCCCCGAACTCGTCGGCCATCGCCGTCAGCACGCACGGGATCTCCTCCGCGCGCGCGGCCCAGGCCGCGGCGTAGGGGCTGTGCGTGTGCACCTGGCCGTTGACCTCGGGCAGGTTCCGGTAGACGTAGGCGTGCGCGGCGGTGTCCGACGACGGCGCCTTCACCCCGTCGACGACCGTCCCGTCGAGCGTGCAGACGGTGATGCCCTCCCAGGTCAGCTCGTCGTAGGAAACGCCGCTGCCCTTGATGACGAACAGATCCTCGCCGGGCACCCGCTCCGACACGTTGCCGGCGGTCCAGGTGACCAGCCGGTAGCGGGTGAGCTCGCCGTGCAGAGCGGCGACGTGCTCGCGCTGCGCCCGGTGCGTGCCCCGCTCGGTCAGGGTGGCGGTCATGCGCTCTCTCCTCGCTGGACGGGGCTCACGTGCTCGGCCGCGGCCCGCTCGACGGCGAGCCCGGCGACGTACCGCTGCATGAAGGCGTCGAAGCCGGCGACGTCGTCCGGGTCGGGCTCCACGGTCTCCAGCTCGGTGGCACGGAAGACGGCGGTGTCCAGGTAGTCCGCCAGGCTGCGGCCCGAGCCGTCGACGGCGAAGGCGGCCAGGACGGCGATGCCCCAGGCGCCCCCCTCCGCCGCGACCTCGCCGACCGAGACCGGGGTGTCGATCGCGGCGGCCAGGAAGCGCTGGGCCACGCCCGCGGTCTTGAACATGCCGCCGTGGGCGAACATCCGGTCCAGCCGCACGCCCTCGGCCTTCTGCAGCACGTCCGTACCGATCCGCAGGGTGGCCAGGGAGGCGAACAGCTGCGTCCGCATGAAGGTGCTCAAGCTCAGCCGGCTGTCCGGGGACCGCACGAAGAGCGGGCGGCCCTCCTCGAGGCCGGTGATCGGCTCGCCGGAGAGGTAGTTGTAGGCGAGCAGGCCCCCACCGTCGCTCGCGCCGCCCAGCGCGGCGGTGAACAGCGTCTCGAAGACCTTCGAGGGTTCGACGTCGACGCCCAGCGCACGGGCGAACTCGGCGAACATCGCGGCCCAGGCGTCCAGCTCACTGGCGCCGTTGTTGCAGTGCACCATGGCGACCGGGTCGCCGGCCGGCGTCGTGACCAGGTCCAGTTCGCGGTGCGCGCCGGCGAGCTCCTGCTCGAGCACGACCATCGCGAAGATCGAGGTGCCGGCCGAGACGTTGCCGGTGCGCGGCGCGACCGAGTTGGTCGCGACCATCCCCGTGCCGGCGTCGCCCTCCGGGGGGCAGAGCGGGGCGCCGGGCCGCAGCCGCCCGGTCGGGTCGAGCAGCGCGGCACCCGCGGCGGTTAGCGTTCCGGCCCGACGGCCGGCGAGCGCGATGGCGGGCAGCAGGTCGGCGAGGGCCAGGTCGACTCCCGCCTCGGCCGCCAACTGGTCGAACCGGGCCAGCATCGCGGTGTCGTAGCCGCGGGTGGCCCTGTCGACGGTCGAGCAGTCGATCGGGAACATGCCGCTGGCGTCGCCGATGCCCAGCACCTTCTCGCCGGTGAGCCGCCAGTGCACGTAGCCGGCCAGCGTGGTGAGGAAGTCGATCCGCCCGACATGGTCCTCGCCGTCGAGGATCGCCTGGTAGAGGTGCGCGACGCTCCACCGGTGCGGGATGTTGACCCCGAACTCCGCGCTGAGCCGCTCGGTGGCCCGCCCGGTGTGCGTGTTGCGCCAGGTGCGGAAAGGCGTGAGCAGTTCGCCGTCCGCGTCGAAGGGCAGGTAGCCGTGCATCATCGCCGAGACGCCGAGGGCGCCGATCGAGTCCAGCTCGACCCCGTGCTGCCGCCGCACGTCGTCGGCCAGGGCTGCGTAGGCCTGCTGCACCCCGGCCCAGACGGCCTCCAGCGAGTAGGTCCAGACGCGGTCCACGAACTGGTTCTCCCAGTCGGAGGTGCCGACGGCCAGTGGCGCGGAGTCCGGACCGATCAGCACCGCCTTGATCCTGGTCGACCCGAGTTCGATCCCCAGCGCCGTGCGACCACCCGCGATCGCCTCGCCCAGGGTGGTCTCCGACATGGATCCTCCTCGTCCAGGCGGGGGTGACGGCTCTGTCACGACCCTCGGTTTCTCGCCGATGTTAGCGTTAACATCGGCCGGGTCAAGGCTCAGTTCCGCACCGGCCGGGCGGGGCCCGTGCTCGCTCGCACCACCAGCGGCGCCGGCACCGGGTCGGCGTGCGGCGACTCCCCCGCCAGGCGGGCCAGCACCAACTGGACGCCCCGACGGCCCAGCTCGGCGAAGTCCTGGCGGATCGTGGTCAGCGGCGGCGTGAAGTAGGGCGCCTCCGGGAGGTCGTCGAACCCCACGACGCTGAGGTCGTCGGGGATCTCGAGCCCTTCCTCGTGCAGGGCAGCCAGCAGTCCCAGCGCCATCTGGTCGTTGGCGAGGAACACCGCGGTGATGTCCTCCCCCGCCCGGATGCGTCCGGCCAGGGTGCGGCCGGCGGCATGCCCGGACGACGGCGTCCAGTCCCCGCGCACGATCTCCGGAACCGGCGCACCGGCGGCCACCAGCTCCGACCGCCAGCCCTCCATGCGGCCGCGAGCCTCCTGCGAGTCGGCCGGTCCGGCGACGTGGTGCACCGTGCGGTGGCCGAGATCGAGCAGGTGGCGGGTGGCCAGCCGGGCGCCGCTCTCCTGGTCCACGCCGACGGCCGGGTGGTCCTCGGCCCCGCCCACCTGCACCGCGACCAGCGGCACCGGCGGGTCGATGGAGTGCATGGCCTCGGCGGCATCGTCGTAGGTGGCCAGCGCGACGATCGCGTCGACCGACTGGGCGACGAACCGGTCCACGGCCTCCCGCATCGCGTCGGCGGTGGCGTCGTCCAGGATCGAGACGCTCACCGAGTAGCCGGCCGCGCGGGCGGCCTGCTCGAGCCCGATCATCGTCTGCGCGGGCCCGTACTGGTTGATCTTGACCGTCACCAGGCCGATCGTGCGGGTCGACCCGGTGACGAGCGCCCGGGCCGCCAGGTTCGGCCGGTAGCCGAGATCGGCGATCACCTGCTGCACCCGCGCCCGCGTCCGCGGCGCCACGCTCGGATGCCCGTTGATCACCCGGGACACCGTCTGGTGGGAGACCCCCGCCCGCGCCGCGACGTCGGCCATGACCAGTGGTCGTGGCGCCGCCTCCGGTTCCATGGCGCGGGCCGGCCGCAGCGTCAGCGGGACGCGCCGGCGCGGCGCTTGTTGTAGACGTCGAAGGCGACGGCCAGCAGCAGGACGAGGCCCTTGACCACCGACTGGATGGACTGGTCGACGCCCAGGAGCTGCATGCCGTTGCTCATCACCGCGACCAGCAGACCACCGACCACCGCACCGACGACCGTGCCGACGCCACCGGTGACGGCCGCGCCCCCGATGAAGCAGGCCGCGATGGCGTCGAGCTCGAACATGTTGCCGGCGCCGGGCTGGGCTCCGTTGGAGCGCGACGAGAAGATGACCCCCGCGACCGCGGCCAGGAAGCCCATGTTGACGAAGATCCAGAAGTTGACGGCCCGCACCTTGACGCCGGACAGCGTCGCCGCGGCCAGGTTGCCGCCGATCGCGTAGACCTGGCGACCGAACACGGTCCGCTTGGTGAGGACCCCGTAGGCCAGGATCAGCACGGCCAGGATGATCAGGACGATGGGCAGGCCGCGGGCGTGCGCCAGCTGCCAGGCGAACCACATGACGACGGCGGCGACGACGACGACCCGCAGGACGAACAGCGGGAAGGACTCGACCGGCTGCTGGTAGCGGACCCGGGCGACGCGCGTGCGGTACTGGCTGACCGCGTACCCGGCGACCGCGAGGGCGAAGATCAGCAGCGTGAACGCGTCGTAGCCGTTCCCGCCGATGAGGCCGTTGAGGAAGCCGGTCGCGACCTTGCCGTACTGGGGCGGGAACGGCGACAGCGAGACGCTGTGCAGCACCTCCTGCGCGAGCCCGCGGAACAGCAGCATGCCGGCGAGCGTGACGATGAACGCCGGAATGCCGACGTAGGCCACCCAGAAGCCCTGCCAGGCGCCGATCAGCAGGCCCACGGCGAGCGCCGCGAGGATGCCGGCCCACCACGGCGCGCCGTTCTTGATCACCAGGGTCGCGGAGACGGCGCCGGTCAGCGCGACCACCGAGCCGACCGACAGGTCGATGTGCCCGGCGATGATCACGATGACCATGCCGATCGCGAGGATCAGGATGTAGGAGTACTGCAAGACGATGTTGGTGACGTTCGTCGGGTTCAGCGAGAGCCCGTCGGTGAGGATCGCGACGAGCGCGACGATCACGACGAACGCGACGTAGATGCCGCTCTGCCGCAGGTTGCGGCTCACCAAGGACCGCAGGTCGCTCGTCCCGGTGTGGAGAGCGACGGTCGTCGCGGCCTCGTCGGCCGGCGGACCCTGGTCCAGCTTCGGGGGCGCGGTGGTCATGCGGCCAGCTCCTTCTCCTTGGTCATGAGCGCCATCAGGTTCTCCTGGGTGGCCTTCTCGACCGGCAGCTCACCGGTGATCCGACCCGCGGACAGCGTGTAGATGCGGTCGCAGGTGCCCAGCAGCTCGGGCAGCTCCGACGAGATGATGACGACGGCCTTCCCCGCAGCCACCAGGCGGTTCACGATCGTGTAGATCTCGTACTTCGCTCCGACGTCGATCCCCCGGGTCGGCTCGTCGAGGATGAGCACGTCCGGGTCGGTGAAAAGCCACTTCGACAGGACGACCTTCTGCTGGTTGCCCCCCGACAGCTTCCCGACGACGGACATGACGCTCGGCGCCTTGATGTTCATGCTCCTGCGACTGTCCTCGGCGACCTTGATCTCCTCGTTGCCGTTGACGAAGCCGCTGCGGGAGAGCTTGCCCAGCGCGGCGGAGGAGATGTTGCGCCGGATGTCCTCGATGAGGTTGAGGCCGTACTTCTTGCGGTCCTCCGTGGCGTAGGCGATGCCCCGGTCGATGGCCTCGGCGACGCTGCGGGCCTTGACCTCGTTGCCGTGCACGAAGATCCGGCCGGTGATGTTCCGGCCGTACGAGCGGCCGAAGATGCTCATCGCCAGCTCGGTGCGCCCGGCGCCCATCAGGCCGGCGATGCCGACCACCTCGCCGGCGCGGACGTTGAAGCTCGCGCCGTCGACCACCTTGCGGTCCTGGGTGGGGTGCCACACGGTCCAGTCCTCCACCCGGAGGACCTCCGCACCGGGGTGGGACTCCCGGGGAGGGTAGAAGCTCTCGAGGTCGCGGCCGACCATCCCGCGGATGATCCGCTCCTGCGTCACCTCGCCGGCGTGCAGGCTGAGCGTCTCGACCGTCCGGCCGTCGCGGATGACGGTCACGCTGTCGGAGATCGCGGTGATCTCGTTGAGCTTGTGCGAGATCATGATCGAGGTGATCCCGCGGTCCCTGAGCTGGCGCAGCAGGTTGAGCAGGTGTGCGGAGTCGTTGTCGTTCAGCGCAGCCGTCGGCTCGTCCAGGATGAGCAGCTTGACGTCCTTGGACAGCGCCTTGGCGATCTCGACCAGCTGCTGCTTGCCGACGCCGAGCTGACCCACCGGCGTCACGGGGTTCTCGTCGAGACCCACGTCGGCGAGCAGCTTGGCCGCGTCGGCGTTGGCCTTGTTCCAGTCGATGAGCCTGCTGCGGCCGCGGCGCTCGTTGCCCAGGAACAGGTTCTCGGCGATGGAGAGATACGGCACGAGCGCGAGTTCCTGGTGGATGATCACGATGCCGACGTGCTCGCTGTCGCGGATGCCGGAGAACTGGACCGGCCGGCCGTCGAACACGATCTCGCCGTCGTAGCTACCGGTGGGATAGACGCCGGAGAGCACCTTCATCAGCGTCGACTTGCCCGCCCCGTTCTCCCCGCAGATCGCGTGGATCTCGCCGCGGCGGACGGCGAGGGACACATCCGCCAGCGCCTTCACGCCGGGGAAGGTCTTGGTGATGGAGCGCATCTCCAGGAGGTTCTCGGCCATGGACTACGTCGTCCTCGTCTGCTCGCTGATGCCGCGATGGGTGCTGAGAGTGTGCGGCCTCGACGACCGTTCGGTCAGGTCGGAGGCGGGTGGTGCGGCCGGGCCCGGCGACGTTCGTCGCCACCGGGCCCGGCCGGGTCGAGCGAGGGTCAGCTGGCCTGGCCCTTGGCGACCTCGTCGGCGGTGTAGTACCCGGAGTCGACGAGCTCCTTCTGGATGTTGTCCTTGTAGACCGTCACGACGGGCAGCAGGTACGAGGGGACGACCTTCTGACCGTTGTCGTAGGTCTTGGTGTCGTTCGCCTTCGGGGTGTCGCCCTTGAGGAACGCGACCGACGCCTTGACGGCCTGCTCGGCCAGCAGACGGGTGTCCTTGAAGATCGTGGAGCTCTGGACACCGTCGGCGATGAACTTCACCGAGGCGATCTCGGCGTCCTGGCCGGTCACGATCGGCATCGGGGTCGGCTGCGACGTGGTGGTCGGGCCGTAGCCGGCGTTCTGCAGGGCCGTGATGATGCCGCGCGAGAGACCGTCGTAGGGCGACAGGACGCCCTGGACCTTGTCACCACCGTTGTAGGTGGAGGTCAGCAGGTCCTCCATGCGCTTCTGGGCCGTCTCCTGGTCCCAGCGCAGGATGGCGACCTGCTCGATCTTGGTCTGGCCCGACTTGACGACCAGCGTGCCGTCGTCGATGTACTTCTTCAGGGTGTCCATGGCCCCGTTGAAGAAGAAGTGGGCGTTGTTGTCGTCGAGCGAGCCGGCGAAGACCTCGATGTTGAACGGGCCCTTGGTGCCGGTCGCCTTGCCGTCCTTGTCGGTGACGCCGAGGCCGGCGAGCAAGGCCGTCGCCTGCGCGACGCCGACCTTGTAGTTGTCGAAGCTGACGTAGAAGTCGACGTTCTTCGAGTCGCGGATCAGCCGGTCGTAGGAGATGACCTTGGTGCCCGCGTCGGCTGCGGACTGGAGCTGGCTGGAGAGCGCGGTGCCGTCGATGGCGGCGATGACCAGGAGCTTGTCGCCCTTGGTGATCATCTGGTCCAGCTGCTGCTGCTGGGTCGGGATGTCGTTGTTCGCGTACTGGAGGTCGACCTTGTAGCCCTTGTCCTCGAGCTGCTTCTTGACGTTGTTGCCGTCAGCGATCCAGCGCTCGGACTCCTTGGTCGGCATGGATACGCCGATCGTCGTGTCACTGGGCTTCGCCTCCGATGCGCCGGACGACGAGTTGCCTCCGGCGCCGCCGCCGCCACAGGCCGCCAGCGACAGCGCCAGAACGGCGCTCGCGGCGGTCAAGCCGAGCTTCCTGCTCACGTTGATCTCCTCTTCGAGATGTCTGCCGCCACTCGACCCGGTCGACCCGGCGCAGGCTCGCGCAACTGCGAGCGGAGTCAATGTGAGCGTTAACAACCGTCGCCGTCAACCCCTGGTCGCCCGCTCGTTGTCACGATCGCGTAACCGCGGCGACATCCGCGCGAGCGCGCGGGCTGGTCAGCGCAGGGTGATCTGCCGGGACAGCAGCCCGGCACGGGCTCGCCGCTCGTCGGAGGTCAGCGGGTCGGTCACGGTGAGTGCCTGCGCCAGTCGGTCCTGGAAGGAGCGGGCGGGCTCGATCCAGTCCTCCGCCGGGGTGTCGGCCGGCAGGTCCCACACCGGGACGACGAGGCCGAGGGCCCGGAAGGCGCCGGCGTACCGGGTGCCCTCGCCGAGGAGGATCTGCTCGGACGCCGAGAGGCGGGCCAGCGCGTCGAGCAGCTTCTCCTCGGGCTCCGGCCGCACCCAGCGCAGGTGGGCGCGCTCGTTGCCCGGCCGCACCCAGTAGGCGGCCTCGAGACCCTCCAACCGCACCGTGGGGAGGATCGCCTCGTTCGCGTGCTCGAGCCCCGCGAGCGCGGCCGCACCCGGGTCGGTGCCCTCCAGCCAGAAGCCGAAGTCGTCGTGGACGACGACCTCGAACGGCGCGCTGAGGTCGAGCAGGTCCTGCAGCCGCGGCCCCGCCGAGCCTGCGGCGCCGATCGGGCCCGGGTCGACGGGCGTGCCCGCCGGTGACTCGAGGGCTGCCGCCAGCGCCGTCCCGATGTCGCGGCTGACGTCGTCCGACGAGGTCTGCATCTGCACGCCGAGCACGATCTCGCCGTTGGCGCGGACCAGTGCGGGGGTGCCGCCGGGCAGCACGCTGGCGAGGGTGACGTCGCGGCCGTCCGTCGTCCGCAGCGTGGCCGTGGCCGCGGGCACGAGCTCGCGCATGGCGACCCAGTCGGTCTCGCCCGGCAGGCCCTCGAAGGGCCGGGCGACCGGCGGCGCGTAGCCCGAGCCGTGGCAGTGCTTGTACCGGCGCCCCGAGCCGCAGGGGCACGGCGCCTTCGGGTTGATGCCCTCGGGTGCGGCGGCGGGGGCAGAGGAGCGCTTGCGGGAGGCCATGCCCTGAGCCTACGGACGGCGATCAGGCCGGCCCGGATGCTCCCGCGAACTGTCGAGTGCGACGAAGTGGGGGCCATCAGCTTCGGATGGCCACCACTACGTCGCACTCGGCGGCAGCCGCATCCGGGACCGCCCCTAGGCTGCTCCGGTGACCCCGCTGGACCTCGCCGACCCCGCCGTCGTAGCCGACCCGTACCCGTCGTTCTCGCGGGCCCGTGCGCAGGCGCCGGTGCAGTGGCACGAGGGCCTGGGGCTGTGGCTCGCGTTCACCCACGCCGAGGCCAACGCCGTCCTCCGCGACCGCCGGCTCGGCCGGATCTGGCGGGACAAGGAGCCGGCCGAGCGGTTCGAGAGCTTCAACCTGATCCACCGCAACGCGATCCTGGAGATGGAGCCGCCGGACCACACCCGGCTGCGCCGGCTGATCAGCGCCGCCTTCGCCCGCGGTCACGTGGAGCGGCTGCGCCCGTGGGTGCAGGAGCTGGCGACCACGCTGGTCGACGGGCTGGTGGAGCGCTCCGGCGGCAGCCAGCCGGTCGACTTCCTCCAGGGGATGGCCGATCAGCTGCCGGTCGCCGTCATCGCCGAACTGCTCGGGGTGCCCGAGGCCGACCGGCCGCTGCTCCGGCCGTGGTCCAACGCGATCGTGAAGATGTACGAGTACGGGCGGACGACGGACGTCGAATCCGCTGCCGAGCGCGCTGCCGAGGAGTTCGTCGCCTACCTGCGCGAGCTGGCCGTCGAGCGCCGCCAGCACCCGGGCGACGACCTGCTCAGCCACCTGGTCGGCGTGCGTGACGCCGACGGCGACAAGCTCACCGAGGACGAGCTTGTCACGACCTGCGTCCTGCTGCTCAACGCCGGCCACGAGGCGACGGTGAACGTCAGCGGCAACGGTCTGCTGGCCCTGCTCCGGAACCCGGACCAGCTGCAACGGCTGCGCGACGACCCGTCCCTGCTGCCGACGGCGATCGAGGAGCTCATGCGCTTCGACTCGCCCCTCCAGCTGTTCGAGCGCACCGCGACCGAGGACGTGGAGATCGGCGGCGTCACGGTGCCCCGTGGGCAGAAGATCGCCGCGCTGCTCGGGTCGGCCAACCGCGACCCGGCGGTCTTCGCCGACGCCGACACCCTCGACGTCGGCCGCAGCGACAACCCGCACATCACCTTCGGTGCGGGCATCCACTTCTGCATCGGGGCGCCCCTGGCCCGGGTGGAACTGCAGGCGTCGTTCAGCGCCCTGCTCGAGCGGACGGCGTCGGTCGAGCTCGGCGGGGAGCCGCGGCGTCGTCCGGAGTTCGTGATCCGGGGCCTCGCCGAACTGCCCGTCGTCCTGCGCTGAGGGTTACTGGACCACCTGGTCAGCAAGCCGCTGCGCGCTGCCGAGGACTCGGACACGGCGGGCCGGGAAGAGGCGTGCATGAGCGAGCGGGACGACCGGATCGGCGCCGCCGTCGGCACCGAACTCCAGACGAACGGCTGACCCTCGCCGCCGCATCCCGGCGATGTCGAGAATGTCGTCCTGGCTCCGCTCCACGGCAGGAGTGGCCGCGACAGGCCCGCGAACGAAGGAGGAGCCCGTGACGATCAGGCGCATGGACCACGTGAGTGTCGTGGTCGACGACCTCGACGCGGCCAAGGAGTTCTTCGTCGCCCTGGGCATGGAGCTGGAGGGCGAGGCGCCGGTCGAGGGGGCGTGGGTCGACCGGGTCAACGCCCTGGACGGCGTGCGGATCGACATCGCGATGATGCGGACGCCCGACGGTCACGGCCGCCTCGAACTGACCCGGTTCCACTCCCCGGCAGTGGTCGAGCCGGAGCCACGGAACGCGCTCGGCAACACGCTGGGCCTGCGGAGCGTGATGTTCGCGGTCGACGACGTCGACGCCACCCTCACCGACCTCCGCGCCCACGGAGGGGAGCTCATCGGGCAGGTCGAGAACTACCAGGACGTCTACCGGCTCTGCTACGTGCGCGGCCCCGCCGGGATCATCGTGGCGCTCGCCGAGGAACTGGGCTGACCGTTACGGGACCGGGCGGTCAACAATCCGTCTCCGTCTGCCGAGGACTCGGCCGACGATCGGCTGGGCGGAGGCGGCATGAGCCACGAGGACGACGGACGGCTCGACGAGCCCCTCGACGGACGACGGCGGCGGCTCGGCCTCGGCCTCGGGATGGGCGCCGCGGCGCTGGCGGTCGCGATCGCCGCCACGCTCGCGCTCACCACCGGAACGGATGCCCCGGACCGCTCGGCCGCCCCGGCTCCCACCGCGGCGTCCATGTCGTCGGCAGCAGCGTCCTCGACGCCGTCCGCGATCGGCCTGAAGCAGCCGGCACCCCCGACGACGCCGACGCTGGGCGCCGACCCGGCCGCGCGAACCGACCTCGACGCGATCGCCGCCACGGTGTCGGCCCCGCTCGGACTCACGTCACCGGCGAGCTGGGACCAGTGGCTGCCCGAGGGCAAGCCGTTCCCGGGCACGAGCACGGAAGAGGAGATGTCCACCTGCCCGCGGCTGTCCGACCGTCTCGGGCGGGTCCTCGGCACGAAGGTGAGCTACTGGAGCGGCACGCTGCCGGGCGGCCCGTACGGCTGCACCTGGGCTCCGGTGCCCCTGGTCTACGACTCCCCGGACTACGACTACGTGATCAGCGTGGGATTCGTCGCCGACGGGACGACCCCGTCGGGACTTGCCGGGAAGTCGGCGACCACGGCCGGTCCGTGTCCGTGGCGGGAGGTGCCGGAGGCGGCACACGACGCCGTCATGGTGCGGTGCTACGCCGGCGCCTCCACCGAGTACACGCTCGCGCTGCCGGACACCCGACTGCCCGGCGGCGTCTGGACGCTGGTCGTGAACGTGAAGGACCGGGCGGCGGTTCCGGCCTCGCAGATCTTCCCGGTGCTGATCCAGGGCGCGGTCGCCGCCTTCAGCTGAGCGTGACCAGGCAGCTGTGGAAGGTGAGCCCGGTCACTGGCAAACTCCGGTCATGCGCGGGCTGATGCAGGACTACCCCCTCACCGTCGATGCGATCTTCCGGCACGTCGAGCAGCACTACGGCGACGGCACGATCGTCACCAACACCCCGACCGGCCCCACCCGGATGACCTATGCCGAGTGGGCGGTGCGGACCCGGAAGCTGGCCGGCGTCCTCGACACCCTGGGCATCAGCGGCGACGGCCGGGTCGGCACGTTCGCGTGGAACACCGCCCGCCACCTGGAGCTGTACTTCGCGGCGCCGTCGACCGGGCGGGTGCTGCACACGCTGAACATCCGGCTGTTCCCCGAGCAGCTGACCTACATCGCCAACCACGCCGAGGACGAGGTCATCTTCGTCGACCGGACGGTCCTGCCCCTGCTGTGGCCGCTGATCGACACGATGAAGACCGTCAAGCACGTGGTGGTCATGGACGACGGTGGCGACAACGAGATCCCCGACGACCCGCGGGTGGCCGACTACGAGGCCCTGCTGGCCGCCGCGGAGCCGCAGGACTTCCACGTCAGCGACGAGTACTCCGCCGCCTCGATGTGCTACACGAGCGGCACCACCGGCAACCCGAAGGGCGTCGTCTACTCGCACCGCTCGACGTTCCTGCACACGATGGGCGTGATGGCGCCGAACGCGTTCGGGCTGGGCATCCAGGACGTCGCGATGCCGGTGGTCCCGATGTTCCACGCCAACGCCTGGGGCATCGCGCAGGCCGCCCCGGCGGCGGGCGCCTCGCTGGTCATGCCCGGCTCGATGATGGACGGGAAGTCGCTGGCCGACATCATCGTGGACGAGGGCGTCACGTTCACCGCCGGCGTCCCGACCATCTGGCAGGCCGTGCTGCCCCACCTCAAGGGACGGGAGCACAAGCTGCGCGACATCGGCTGCGGCGGCTCGGCCGTCCCCAAGGCACTGTCGGAGGCCTACCGCGAACAGGTGGGGCTGCCGATCCTGCAGGCCTGGGGCATGACCGAGACCCACCCGGTCGCGTCGTCCGGCGTCCTGCCCAAGCGCTACCAGGACGCCGACGACGAGACGAAGGCCACCCAGCGGGCCCGCGCCGGTCTGCCGTTCCTCGGCGTCGAGGCCCGCATCGTCGACGCCGACACCCTCGAGCCGCAGCCGTGGGACGACACGGCCACCGGTGAGCTCCAGGTGCGCGGCCCGTGGTGCGCGCAGGACTACTACAACCCCGACGCGGGCGTGCAGCTCACGACCGAGGACGGCTGGATGAAGACCGGCGACGTCGCGGCGATGGACGAGTTCGGCTCCATCCGGATCGCCGACCGCACCAAGGACCTGATCAAGTCCGGCGGCGAGTGGATCAGCTCGGTCGACCTGGAGAACGCGATCATGAGCCACCCGAAGGTGAAGGAGGCCGCGGTCGTCGGCATCCCGCACCCGAAGTGGGACGAGCGCCCGCTGGCCTGCGTCGTCCTCAAGGAGGGCGAGAGCGCGACCGAGCAGGAGATCCTCGACCACCTCAAGCCGCTGGTCGCCAAGTGGTGGCTGCCCGACGCCGTCGAGTTCATCGACGAGGTGCCCAAGACGAGCGTCGGCAAGTTCTCGAAGAAGGACCTGCGCTCGAAGTTCGCCGAGTACGAGCTCCCGAGCTGACAACCGACATCGAGGTTTCGCACCTGCGCCGGGTCGCGGTCACGCGGTCAGGACGAGGCCTCGGACGACGAGCGCCACGCCGACGAGCAGCACGAGGGTCGCCGTCAGCACGGGGGCGCAGTCCACGAGGCGGGCGAGCCAGGGGCGACCGCGCCTGCCCGACGCCCGACGTTCCAGCCGACCCTGAAGCCTGACCAGCAGGAATCCCGCAGCGGTGAGGGTTGCCGCCATGCCCAACCCGTAGGCGAAGACCAGGCCGACCCCGTAGGCCGTGCGCCCCAGCCCGACCGACGCGAGCAGCACGATCAGTGCCGACGGGCTCGGCACGAGGCCGCCCGCCACGCCCATGCCGATCAGTCCGCCCCGGCCGGCACCGGGACCATGGCTGCGGCCGACCCCCGACCAGCGGTCATGGGTGTGGTCGGGCGAATGCACGTGGCGGTCGTGGTCATGGTGCATGTGCTCGTGAGGGACACCCGACGCAGCGTGCACGGCGTCGCCCCCGCCGACGGCCACGCCGGCTCCAGTCAACACGGGCTGGGGCAGTCCGGGGGCCGGCCTTCCGGTCGTCCGAGTTGCGGAGAGCGCGGCGCGCACCATGAAGGCGCCGATGCCCGCGACGAGGAGCCCGCTGACGACCCCCGACCACCGGAGCACCTGGTCCCCCGCGAGCGTGCTCGACAGCGAGAGGGCCAGCCCGAGCAGCAGGACACCCAGCGTGTGGGTGGCCGTCACCGTCACGCCGACGACGACCGCGTCCCTCCGCCGACCGCGACGAGCGGCGAGGTAGGCCGCCATCACGGTCTTCCCGTGCCCGGGGAGCAAGGCGTGTCCACAGCCGAGCAGAACCGCGAGCAGTACGGCGAACGCGCCCACCAGCGGCGTCAGTTCCCGATCTCCGATCACATCGGCCAGCCGTCGGTCCAGTCCGGCGACGACAGTGGTGAACGGGTCGCCCGAGCCGGGCCTGACCGACGCCCCGGATTCGATGTTGGGGCCGGGCTCGGTCGCCACAGTGAAGGACCGGACGTCGACGGGGGAGGCCAGGAGGTCCACCGGGTATCGGCGGAGTTCGTCCGACACGCTCGCAGTCGGCACCGGTGAGCCGACCAGCCGGACGCCGTCGCCGTCCGCCGTCATCTCCCGCCAGCCGACCCGGTCGGCGAGCAGCGAGTCGCTGGCCGTGACCTGCGCCGGCGCGTCGAGACGGGCGGCGGCCTCGAGCCGGCACGTCAGCCGGAGCGTCGGCAGACCGCCCGCGCCCGGCACCGTCTCCATCGCGGTGTCCTGCACGGTCCACGTCAGCGCCCGGCCGTCGACGGTGACCCGGACCGCGGCGGCCACGTCCGCGCAATCCTTCGCGGCTGCTGCTGCGAGCTGGTCAGCCGTCGGGGACCCGTCGAGGGCGACCGACTGCAGCCGTTGCGCGGTGGGGATCTCGGCCCGGTCGAGGACCGACGTCACCTCGACGCGATCGGGCAGCAACTGGACGTGGTCATAGTGGTTGATCGTGAAGTTGCCGAGAGGGTGGGCCTGCGCCGTGCCGGGCGCGCCCGCCCAGAGCGCCGCCGCACCGAGGGCGGCGGTGGCCACTCGCCGGCCGTTCACGGCGGGCCGCCGAGGGAGGTGAGCAGCGCGGAGGCGCGGGGTGCGAGGAGGGGCGAGAACCAGGGGTTGGTGTCCAGCGCGTCGGTCAACGTCTGCCGGGCCTGCTCCGTCATCCCCAGCGCGGCCTCGATGGCGCCGCGGTGGTAGAGGAACAACGCGTTGCGGCCACCGAGCGACGTCGCCTGCCGGGCCAGGGGGAGCGCCTCCGCATCCCGGCCGGCGCTGTGCAGCGCCCAGGCCAGGGCGTCCTGCGCGTCGACGTTCTGTCGCCGCCCGAACTCCGCCTGGGCGGCAGCCACGGCGGTCGCCGGGTCGGCGTGGTCGGCCGCGAACAGGGCGGTCGACAGGTCATCGTTCACGCCGTTGGCGACGAAGAGCTGCCGCACCGTCTGCACGAGCGCGTACTGCCGTTCGGCGGCGGCCGCCCGGCCGAGCGACTCCAGGTACTCCCCGTACTCCACGAAGTTCTCGACGAGTGGCCGCGCGTCGACGACGGCCTGGTAGCGCTCGACCGCCGCGTCGACGTCCCCCCGCGCGGCGAGGACCCGCGCCTGGCCGAGCCCCAGTGTCGGATCGTCGGGCGCGCTCTTCAGGCCGGCGGCGTACTGCGCTTCGGCCTCGTCCAGGTCGCCGACGGAGAACGCGAGCGCGCCGAGGTAGGTGCGGCAGTAGGCCTCGGCTCCGTCGGCGAGGGCCAGCGCCTGCAGGAGAGCGGAACGGGCGGTCGCGACGTCCCCGTGCAGTTCGGCGTCGTAGGAGGCGCGCGTGAAGGACGCGATGCCCGGCTTCAGCTCGAGCATCCGGTGCAACGCCTCGGTCGCCCCGGCGTAGTCGCCGAGTTGCGTCCGGGCATCGGTGAGCACGCCCCACGCCGTTGCGCTGTACGGGTTCACGGCCAGCGACCGGGTGGCGGCGTCGGCTCCTCCGGCGAAGTCGTGCCGGGCGTTGGCCAGCGCGCCCTGCCCGGCCAGCGCCGCGTCGTTGCCGTCCGGGTGCAGGGTCAGCGACTGCTGCAGCGCCCCGTCGGCCTTCTGGTAGTAGCTCGGGTCCGCGGTGACGCGTGCCTGTTCGACATAGGCGGACCCGAGCTGCGCCCAGATCGCGTAGTCACCCGGCACCTGCTTCAGCCGCTCCTGCGCCGTGCGGATCGCCTGGTCGAGCGGCGCGACCTTGGCGTGGGCGACGTCCTCCTGCGCGCTGACGGCGCGCCGGTCGAATCCCACCGTGTAGAAGCCGGCGGCGGAGGCGGCGAGCAGGAGAACTCCGACCGCCAGAGAGGAGACCGCGGTCCGGCGCCGAACGCCACCCCGCGCCGCCGGTCGTCCGGCGGAGAGATCCGCCGGGGGCGTCTGGCCCACGCGCCCTCCTTCTCCTGCCACCACTACCGGGGTGCGGCGGCACGCCGCCGCACCCCGCGCCGTCATGTCTCCGGAGCGGCGTTCACGCGACGCGTTCCCGACCGCGACCTGACCAGTGAGGCGGCGCCGGCCGCGAGGAGCAGGAGTGCAGCTCCCCCGGTGAGGGCCGGGACGAGAGCCCCCGGCACGCCACCGGAACTGCCCGAACCGCCCGGGACGATCGCGGCACCGTGCTCGGCGGCATCGTCACTCCCGCCACCCTGGTTCACGGCCTTGGTGTTCGGACCGGCCAGGTAGGGGAACTCGTCGCTGAACTCGTGGTCGTTCCTCGCCACGCCGTCGCCGTTCGCCAACGGCGCCGCCGTCCCGAGGTTGTTGGCGTCGTAGGCGCCGGCCAGGGCGAGCAGTTCGATGTCGACGACGTCGTCACCCAGCCGGCGACCGTTCGGGAAGCCCTGGATGTCTCCGCCGATGACGCCGAGCCGGCTGGCCTTGTGCAACGGCTGCATGTCCAGGCCGGTCGGACCGGTGAGGGACATGTTGAGCCGCAGCATCTCCGACGGCTGGAACGTCGCGGCACCGGCATTCAGCGCCTGGGAGTTCAGGTCGACGTTGATCGGGTTGTCCGTCGCCGGGTCCCCGTCCACGTCGACCTTCGCATTGGAGACGATGCCGGTGAGGAACACCTCGAAGATGTCGTACCGCGGCGGGGCGGGCACCGGGATGCCGTAGATGCTGTTGAGCAGGCGCGCCACCTCGGGGTCGAGGACCCTGTCGACCACGGCGCCACCTGCGGCAGTGGCGTCCTGGTCGGGGCTGATCGCGTTGAATGCGTCCTTGAGCCCCGTCGGGACGACGACCTCGTTGATCAGGGGCTGACCGAGTCGCGAGACCTGCGTGAACCCGGAGTCCGCGGAGGAGCCGTCGGCGTTGCGGAGCGTGGGCCGCGTCGTCGTGCTCCAGACGCCGATCACGGGGTTCGCCGCCGGGTCGTGGCCGACGGCCACCTCGGCCTTGGGCACCTCGAGCACGATGCTGTTGACGTTGTAGCCGGCCAGGGTGTCGTGTCCGGTCTCGGAGAGGTTCCCGCCGTAGAGCAGGTCGAAGACCCGCAGGTCCAGGAAGAAGGAGTCGTCGGCCTGGGTGGCCAGAGTCCTGCCCCCACCGACGGTGTCGGTGATCGCCGGGGTGCGCAGGTTGTCGACGTAGTCCTGGGCGCTGCCCATGCTCGCCTGACCGGTGTACGACGGCACGACAGGACCGGTCGCGATCGGGTCGCCATAGCTGGCGCCTCCGTCGGTGCTGACGTCCAGGGTGAATGACTGGTGGAACTTCAGATCCGGGTCGGTGAGCGAGTCGACCGGTCCGGTGTTGTACAGGAAGGTCTCCGAGTCGCGCTGGTCGTCGGTGGTGAACCGCCACCGGTAGATGATGTCGGCCAGGGCGTCGCCGTTGTTGTCGATGTTGATCAGGTATTCGGCGTCGTCGGCCCACGGGTAGAAGTTCGGCCCGCCGTTGGGTTCCTCGAACGGGATCCAGTTGGCGACGAGCACCACGTCGTCGCTGTTCTCCGGGCTGGAGAACGCGTAGACGTCGGTGTTGTCGACCGCGGGGTCGGCGGCGATGAGGGGCGCCTCCCGGTGACTGGAGGCTCCTGCGATCGTCGGCAGGAGACCGATGACGGCCGATCCCGCGAGCAATCCCCCCGCCGCGAGCAGAGCGGTCGCCGTCCTGTCGCGGCGACGGAGAAGGCGGTCGGAAGTGAGCATCTGCGTCCCTTTCCCCCGGCGCCCACGCGCGTGGGCGACCACCGGCGTGACATCGCGGTCATCCGGTGAGAAGGGGTCACCGAGCAGATCTGCCGCTCGCAGCGGTGGCGCGCTCGCCGAGACGTGTTCTCCCGCGACCCCGCGAAGGTAGCGGCGCTGTCGGGCAGCTCCCAGCGTCTTGCCAGCGGCCGTTCAGCTCGCCGGTCTGTCGCGTGCGATGCGTCACACCTCGGGGACGCGGCGGCGCCGGACCGCGCGGCCTGGCACGCCGCGCACCCGCCCGCTGGCGCGGCAGTCCCTCAGCGGACGAAGGGGGGCTCGCCGGTCTCGCTCACCATGGGCCGGCCGGCGGCCTCCCACTCACCCATCCCGCCGCCGACGTTCACCGCGTCGTAGCCGTTCTGGTTGAGCCAGGCGGTCACCCGCGCCGAACGGCCGCCGCCGCGGCACGTGACGTAGACCGGGTCGCCCTCGGGGAGGTCGCCGAGCCGGGCCGGCACGTCGCCCATCGGGATGTGGGTCGCGCCGTCGATGTGGCCGTGCGCCCATTCGTCGTCCTCACGGACGTCGAGGACGACGGCGTCCTCCGGGAGCTCGGACGCGGGAACGGTGGGAACCTGCTGCGGCATCACGTCCTCCATCGTCGCACTGCCAGGATGGAGCCGATGTCCGCCTACCCGACCCCCGTCCGCGAACCGGCCTGGTCGCTGTCGCGGTCCGCGATCGGCCTCTGGGTGACCGAGGGCGTCCTCTCGTCGCTCGGCATCGGCATCGCGGCGGCCCTGTTCGCCGTCTTCGTGCCGGACGACGCCGGTGGACCGCTCCCGCTGCTGCGGTGGCTGGTGCCGGTCGCCGCGGTGGTGTGGGCCGTGGCGACCATCGGCGTCCGGCCGTGGTTCCGCTTCCGCGTGCACCGCTGGGAGGTCACCCCCGACGCGGTCTACACGCTCACCGGCTGGCTCACCCGCACCTGGACGCTGGTGCCGATCTCCCGCATCCAGACCGTCGACGTCACCCGCGGCGTCGTCCAGCAGCTGTTCGGGCTGTCCACCGTCGCGGTGCTGACCGCCTCGTCGCAGGGCACCGTCCGCGTCTGGCACCTGGAGGCCGACGTCGCCCAGCGGGTCGCCGACGACCTGGCCCACCGCGCCGAGCAGGTCCGCGACATCGCCACATGACCGGTGCTCGGCACACCTCGCCGTTGATCGTGGCCGTCCACACGGTCACCTTCCGGCAGGCGCGGAACTTCGTCCCGGCCGTCATCCCGGTCGTCGCGGCGACCGGCCTGAACGGCGGGCGGACGACGGTCGTCGCGCTGGTCGTCGCCGTGACCCTGCTGTCGCTGGGCACCGCGGCCCTGACGTGGTGGAGGTTCACCTACGCCGACGGCCCGGGCTCGGTGATCGTCACGAAGGGGCTGCTGTCGCGCTCGGTCCGCACCGTGCCCAACGACCGGATCCGTGGCGTGGAGGTGGAGACGCCGCCGCTGCACCGCGTGTTCGGGCTGGTGCGGGTGCGCATCGACGCCGCGGCCGGGGCGACGGACAAGGACGAGGAGCTGGTCGTCGACGGTGTCTCCCGCGCCGAGGGCGACCGGCTGCGCACCGCCGTCCTCACCCACCGCCAGGCGCCCGTGGTGGCGCCGGACGCTCCCCCCGAGGAGGAGTTCGGCCGCTTCGACAACCGGTGGCTGCTCTACGCACCGCTGGTGGGCAGCTACCTCGCCCTCCCGCTGGCCGCGCTCGGCGCGCTCTTCCGCCTGGCCCAGGAACTGCCCGACGACCTGCGGCCGCACCTGGACGACGCGGCTCGGGTGACCATGCGGGCGATCGCGCTGACGGCGGTCGGCGCGCTGCTGCTCCTGGTGGTCGGGTCCGTCGTGGGCGCGGCCGTCGTCAACTGGGGCTTCCGCCTGGTGCGCCGCGGCGGGTCGCTCGTCGCGGTGCGCGGGCTGATCACCCGCCGGCACACGGAGCTGGAGATCGACCGGATCCGCGGCGCCACGATCGTCGAGGGCGCCGGCATGCGGCTGGTCGGGGCGGCCCGGGTGAACGCCCTGGTCACCGGGCTGGGGGACGCCGCCCGCCGCGGCCAGCTGCTGCCGCTCGGCCCGCGCTCCGCGGCGTGGCTGCTGGCGCACCGGATCGTCGAGGAGCCCGGCCCCCTGGTCGCCCACCCCTCCGCCGCCCGCCGCCGGCGGGTGGTGCGCGCGGTCCTCCCCGGACTGCTGGTCACCGCCATCGGCCTGGTCGCGACGGTTGTCGCCGGCGCCTGGTGGCTGCTCGTCGTCGGGCTCGTGCTGGTCGTCGCCGGCGTCCCGGTCGGGCTGGGCCGGTACTCCTCGCTCGGTCACGCGGCGGGCCCGCGCTCGTTCAGCGTCCGCAGTGGCTGGTTCTCGCGCGAGCACGCGATCCTGCAGCGTCGGGCCGTCGTCGGCTGGCGGGTGCGGCAGTCGTTCTTCCAGCGCCGCGCGGGGCTGGCCACCGTCGTGGCCTGCGTCGGCGCCGGGCGCGGTGGCTACGCGGCGGTCGACATGGCCGCGGACGGCGTCGCCGGGTTCGCGCTGGCCGCGTCGGAGCCGTGGGCCGCGACGTTCAGCCGGCCAGCTCCGTGAGCAGCCCGGCCGCGGCCTGCGGGTGCTCGGTGCCCAGCAGCCCGGCCGCGGCCAGCACGTACCGCCGGTCGACGACGACCGGAGTTCCGGTCAGCACGCTCCCCGCCCCGCCGCGGTCGGCCGCCAGGCGGGCGACCACGCCGTCGGTCGCGGCGGGGTCGGCGTGGCGGAACACGCCCCCGGAGAGGACGACGAGGCCGACTCCGCGGGCCCCCGCGCCCCCCGGGCCGTAGGCGGCCTCCGCCCGCAGGTGCCGCCGCAGCGCGACGGTCGCCGCCGCCTCGCCGAGCGACAGCGGATCGTCCCCCACCGCGAGCCCCTCGGCCGCGGCGGCCGCCCGCAGGTCGTCGACGCTCTTGGACACACCGAGGTCGCCCTCCACCGTCCGCCGCCGCGCGGGCACGCCCACGGCCTCCCGGCCCAGCGTCGCCTGCTCGGCATCCGGATCTGGCACGCAGTAGACGTCGGTCGTGGCGCCGCCGACGTCGAGGACGACGACGCCCGGCACGTCCGCCGCGGCGCGCAGGCCGGCCAGCACCGAGACCCCCTCCAGGACGGCGTCCGGCGTCACCGCCCGCACCCACTGCTTCAGCCGCGGATCCGACGACAGCCGCTCGCCGCCGATCACGTGCTCGAGGAACACCTCGCGGATCGCCGTCCGGGCCGACTCCGGGGCGAGCAACCCGATGTCGGGGAGCACGTTGGCGGCCTCGCGCACCGGCAGCCCGCCGTCCCTCAGGACGCCGGCCACCTCGTCGCGGACGGCGGAGTTGCCGGCCAGCACGACCGGCACCGGCCGGCCCGCCTGGGCCAGGGCGGCCGCGTTGTGCCGCAGCACGGAGGCCTCGCCGCCGTCCGTGCCGCCGACCAGCAGGACCACGTCCGGGGCGACGGCCCGCAGGGTGGCGAGCGCGGCGTCGTCCAGCCGTCCGGCGGCGACGTGCACGACCCGGGCGCCGGCGGACAGCGCCGCGCGGTGGCCCGCCTCGGCGCTGATCAGTTCCTCGTAGCCGACGACGGCCAGCCGCAGTCCCCCGCCGGCGGAGGAGCACGCCACGATCTCGCCGTCGAAGCCCGCCGTGGCGCTCAGCACGCCGTCCACGACGTCCGGGGTGGTCGGCGCCTGCGCGGTGGCGATCAGCGCGCCGGTGGCGAGGTCGACGGAGGCGGCCTTCGTGTACGTGGAGCCGATGTCGACGCAGACGACGGTCACGAGCGGCCGAGGCCGGCCTCGGCCGCGCCGGCGGTGAGCTCGTCGAGTCCGAACGCCTGCACGGGGCCCAGCGTGCCGGTGCCGCGCACCCCGGTGTCGGCCGCCGTCGTCGCGCCCCAGGCGAGCATCTGCGCGGTGAACCCGTAGGCCTCCGGGCCGCTGAGCTCCACCCGGCTGACCAGCTCGCCGGACCCGCTGCGCACCTCGGCCACGGTGTAGGTCCGCGCCCGGTCGAGGGTGGCCTGCGACGGCGCCTCGCCGACCCGGCCGCCGATGAAGCCGGCCAGCCGCCGCGCGGCGCGCTCCGCGCCGGGCAGCCGGCCGGTCAGCCCGGACAGCGGGGCCAGGCGGTGCGCCCACGGGGTGAGCGGCCCGAACCAGTCGAGGTGGACGCCGACCTCCCGGAGCGTCGGCGCCAGGCCGGGCATCGTGAGGTGCTCCGAGCCGCCGACGGACAGGCCGCGGCGAGGTCGGCCGTTGGCCTCGAACCGCCACATGCGCCGTCCGGCCGTCTCGGTTCCCAGACGGCCGCCGGTGAAGGCGAACCCCGGCTCGAAGAGGACGCCCATCAGCGAGACGAGCGTGCCGCGGGAGAATGCCTGCCCGGAGGCGCCGTCCATGGCATAGCCGACGTCGAGGCGGTGGGCGAGCTTCCCGGCCTCGGCGAGCGCGAGTGCCGCGGCGAGGTTGCCCGGCACGTAGTCCAGCCCGAACGCCGGCACGAGGGCCGCGCCGGTGGCGGCCGCGCGGACGGCGTCCCGCTCGAACAGCCGCCGGACGAACGGCGGCTCACCGGTCGAGTCGAGGTAGATGGCGCCCTCGGCGACGGCGGCGTCGACCGCGGCCTGGCCGAGCTGCAGGAAGGGTCCGACGGTCGTGACCAGCACGTCGCCGTGCCCGAGCAGACCGCGCACGGAGCGGGGATCGGTCACGTCGGCGCGCACCGTCTCGACGCCACCCAGGCGGGCGGCCAGGCGCTCGAGGCGTGCGGGGTCGCGGCCGGCGAGCACGGGGCGGGCGCCCCGGGCGACGAGCGCCTCGGCGGTGCGCGCGCCGGTGTAGCCGGTCGCGCCGAACAGGACGATGCGGGCGGTCACCCCGCCGACCCTATCGACGGCCGCCGGCCATGATCACCGGCGTCCCTCAGTCGTCGGGCAGTTCGGCGCCGCAGGCCGGGCAGCGGGTCGGCGGGTCCTCGTCGGCCAGCCGCCCGCACGCCGGGCAGACCCGCCGGATCCAGCACGCGGGGTCACCGCCCTCCTCGTCGGGCGGTACCTGTCGGGACTCGGTCATGGCTCCAGCTTCCCACTCACGGGCAGTCGCTGGGCTGGCCACTCGATGGACGCGAGGGCCCGGTGCTGCCACCCGTGCCCCCCGATGTCGCCTCCCCGCACTCTCCCCCTGGGGGTGTGACCCTCGCCCAGGGCGCAGCGGTTGTCCAGCTCCGGCTGGGACACTGGGCGCGTGTCCCGCTCCGCTCTCCGCAGCACCGCGCTGACCGCCGCAGCGCTCGCCTTCCCCGTCGGCTGGGTCACCCGCGCCGCCTGGGGCCTGCCGACCGCGCTCGGTGCGCACCGCCACCGGCTCCGCCCCCTGGTCGCCGGCTCACCGCACTGGTCCGAGGGCAAGTTCCACAACACCCTGGAGACCCCCGCGCTGCCCCCGGCGAACACCCGGGACGGCCTGCTGCGGCAGTGGCACGAGGAGCGGCACGTCGGTCTGCCCGGCGGCCCGATCCCGCTCGCGTCCGCCGAGCTCCCGGCCGACGCCGCCGACCTCGCCGTCACCTGGTTCGGCCACGCCAGCGCCCTCCTGGAGGTCGACGGGCACCGCGTGCTGGTCGACCCGGTCTGGGGCTTCCGGGTGTCACCGTCCCCGGTCTTCGGCCCCACCCGCCTGCACGAACCGCCGATCCCGCTGGGGCAACTGCCGCAGGTCGACGCCGTCCTCATCTCGCACGACCACTACGACCACCTCGACCTGCCGACCGTCCGCGCGCTGCTGGCCACCCAGTCCGCGCCGTTCGTCGTCCCGCTGGGGATCGGTGCGCACCTGCGCAAGTGGGGCGTGCCGGACGAGCGCATCGTGGAGCTCGACTGGGACGGCACCACGACCGTCGGCGAGCTGACGCTGACCTGCACCGAGGCGCGGCACTTCTCGGGGCGGTACTTCTACCGCGACACGACGCTGTGGGCCTCGTGGTCGATCGCCGGCCCTCGGCACCGGGTCTTCTTCGGCGGCGACACCGGGTACACGCCGGCCTTCGCCGAGATCGGTGCGCGGCTGGGCCCCTTCGACCTCACCCTGTTGCCGGTCGGCGCCTACAACGACGCGTGGCACGCGATCCACATGGACCCCGAGGAGGCCATGCGCGCGCACGGCGACCTCGGCGGCCAGGTCTTCCTGCCCATCCACTGGGCCACGTTCAACCTCGCGTTCCACCGCTGGGCCGAGCCCGCGCAGCGGGTGGTGGCGGCCGCCGACCGCGTGGGCGCGCAGATCGTCGTCCCGATGCCCGGCCAGCGGATCGACCTGCTCGACCCGCCCCCGACCGAGGACTGGTGGACGGCGGTCGGCTCGGCCGGACCCGAAGCGCACGGCGATGCCGGCCTCGGCAGCGCCGTCCTGGCCCGCACGCTCTCCCGCCTGCTCGCGCTGCTCCCGGACTGACCGCGATGGCAGGAATGACGCCATCGCTGTCATCCCTGCCACTCGTGCGGAGGCGCATCCCGGACGACCATGGGTGCAGCGGCACCGACGCCGCCGACCGAGTTCCTCCAGGGAGGACGCCATGACCGCCGAGCCGAGCCGCACCCCGAAGACCTCTCGCTGGATCCACCGGCCGCGGCGGCACCACTGGCTGGCCGACACCCGCGACCAGGACTTCTCCACCGGGCGGCTGATCCGGGGTTACGGCAAGAGCTGACCCAGCTCGCCCAGGTCCGCCGCCTCGCGCGCCGGCGCCGGGCCGCTCGGGTCCAACCGGTGGCCGGGCCGGCGCAGGCGCACCACGTCGATGCCCGCCTCGATCGCACCACGGACGTCGCGCGCCGACGTCGCCACGTGCAGCAGCCCGCCGCCGGCCCGCCCCCGGGCCCGCCGGTAGATGTCCGGGTGCGGCTTGTAGGCCCGCAGCCTTTCGGAGGTGAGGACGTCGTCATCCGCCACGAGCCCGGCGACCCGGGTGCGGGCGAAGACGTCGTCGTCGACGTTGGACAGGACGCCGATCCGGTACCGCTCCGCCAGGGACGGCAGACCCGCCGCCACGTCCGGCCACAGCGGCCAGTCGCCGACCGACCCCAGCAGAGTGGCGGCGTCCGCCTCCGGGTTCCCGGCCACCCCGAGATCCTCGTAGGTCGCGGCCAGCGCGCGCGTGCAGTGCTCGGCGAACGGGATCCACCGCGGTTCGTCGCGCTGCGAGGCCTTGTTGCGGCGGTCCCACTCCTCGTAGAGCCGCTCGCCGTCGATGTGCCAGCCCCGCGCCGCCGCAATCTCGCCGAGGACGCGCGAGGCGCCCGTGCGCGAGTCGATCAGCGCGCTGAACAGGTCGAACGTGACCAGCCGGTTCACCGCAGGAGCTTCGACATCCGCCGGTCGGCCAGGGGCTTGCCGCCGGTCTGGCACGTCGGGCAGTACTGCAGCGACGTGTCGGCGAAACTCACCTCGCGCACGGTGTCGCCGCAGACCGGGCACGGCAGGCCCGTGCGGGCGTGCACCATCAGCCCGGACCGCTTCTCGCCCTTCATCGTCGCCGCCTTCTGGCCCTGCTGGCGGGCGAGCGCGTCGCGCAGCGTGCCCTGCACGGCGTCGAAGAGACGGACCAGTTCGTCGTCGTCGAGCTTGTTCGCCATCTTGAACGGCGAGATCTTCGCGGCGTGCAGGATCTCGTCGGAGTAGGCGTTGCCGATGCCGGCGAGCAGCGTCTGGTCGGTGAGGGCGCCCTTCAGCTGGCCGCTGCGGCTCGCCATCAGCGCGGCGAACTGCTCGCGGTCGACGGCCAGGGCGTCCGGGCCGAGGCGGGCGATGCCCGGGACCTCGGACGGCGAGCGGACGACGTACACCGCCAGCCCCTTGCGCGTGCCCTGCTCGGTGAGGTCGAAGCCGTTGCCGTCGTCCAGGTGCACGCGCAGCGCCAGCGGGCCCTTGCCCGGCTTCGGCGGGGCCGTCAGCAGCCCGGTGCGCCAGTGCAGCCAGCCCGCGCGCGCGAGGTGGACGATCAGGTGCAGCCCCGAGACGTCGAGGTCGAGGAACTTGCCATGCCGGCCCGCGCCCGTGATCTCCAGGCCGCCGAGCGCCGACAGCGGCGGGTCGAAGGTCTTGATGGCCTGCACCGACGCCAGGTCGGCGCGCGCGAGGACATGGCCGACGGCGTTCTCGCGGAGGAACGCGGCCAGCGCCTCCACCTCGGGCAATTCGGGCACGGGCCGATCATCCCCGGTTCCGGCACCGACCGCCGTCCCCCGATCCGGCGGTTAGTGCACTAACCGCCGCTCATGCGGAGGTGGCGTCGTCCTCGGCGCGGAGGTGAACGGTGGCGCCGGGCTCCTGCCGGGCCTGCTCGGCGACGGCGTGGGCCACCGCGGCCGTCACCTCGGGGTCGAAGACGCTCGGGATGATGTAGTTCGCGTTGAGCTGGTCGTCCCGGACCACGGCGGCCAGGGCGTCGGCCGCGGCGAGCAGCATCCCGTCGCTGATCTCGGTGGCCCGGGCGTCCAGCAGTCCGCGGAACACCCCGGGGAACGCGAGCACGTTGTTGATCTGGTTCGGCAGGTCCGACCGGCCGGACGCGACGATCGTGGCGTACTCACGGGCGCGCACCGGGTCGACCTCCGGCGTCGGGTTGGCCATCGGGAACACGATCGCCTTCGGCGCCATGCGGGCGAGGTCCTCGACGGCGAGCACGTTGCCGGCGCTGACCCCGATGAAGACGTCCGCGCCGGCCAGGGCGTCGGGCAGCTCGCCGTGCTCGCACTCCGGGTTGGTCTGCTGCGCGAGGTCCTTCTTCGCCGGGTTCAGCCGGGCGTCATCCGGGGCGAGGATGCCCTCGCGGTCCCACACGCGCACCTGGCCGGCGCCGGCCTCCAGCAGCAGGTGCACGATCGCCGAGCCGGCGGCACCGCCGCCGGCGACGACGATCTTCACCTCGTCGAGGCGCTTGTCCACGACGCGCAGGGCGTTCTTCAGCGCCGCGAGCGCGACGATCGCCGTCCCGTGCTGGTCGTCGTGGAACACCGGGATGTCGAGCTTCTCGCGCAGCCGGGCCTCGATCTCGAAGCACCGCGGCGCGGCGATGTCCTCGAGGTTGATGCCGCCGAATCCGGGGGCGATCAGCTCCACGGTGCGCACGATCTCGTCGACGTCCTGGGTGTCCAGGCAGATCGGCCACGCGTCGATGTCGCCGAACCGCTTGAACAGCGCCGCCTTGCCCTCCATCACCGGCATCGCCGCGCCGGGCCCGATGTTGCCCAGCCCGAGGACGGCGGACCCGTCGGTGACGACGGCGACGGTGTTGCCCTTGATCGTCAGGCGGCGGACGTCCTCCGGGTGATCGGCCAGCGCCAGGCAGACCCGCGCCACACCGGGCGTGTAGGCCATCGACAGGTCGTCGCGGGTCTTCAACGGCACCCGGGAGTTGACCTCGATCTTCCCGCCGAGGTGCAGCAGGAAGGTGCGGTCGCTGACCTTGCGGACCTTGACACCGGGCACGTTGCGCAGCGCCTCGACCATCTCCTCGGAGTGGGCGGCGTCGGCGGCGGAACAGGTGACGTCGACGGTGAGCCCGTCCGAGCGGCTGTCTACTACGTCGATGGCGGTGACCGCGCCACCGGCGGACCCCACGGCGGTGGCGATGCGGCCGATGCTGGCCGGGTCGCCGTCGGCGGTCAGCCGGACGGTGATCGAGTAGGAGGCCGAGGTGACCGGGCCGCGGGGGGTGCTGGCGGCGGTGGGCAGGGCGGAGGGCGCGATGTCGTGGCTCATGACAGCAGCCATCGTCTCACCGCGAACCGCCCGGCTCAGCCCGCGGGACGGGAGATCTTCCCCTCAGCCTGCGCCTTGAGGCCCGCGCAGAACTGGCGGAAGGACGGGTTGAGGTCCGGCGTCCGGCGGTCGAGCAGGACGGCGAGCGGGCCGGTGTGGTCCTCGCGGACGGAGAGCACCGTGCCGCCGTCCTCCTGCGCGTCGAGGGCGTAGGTGCGCTCGATGGTGGCCGTCCCGAACGGCAGCCCCGCCCGCCAGCGCATCGCCTCCTCCGGGCGGATCTCGGTGACGGTGACCTGGAACGGCTTGCTGCGGATCATCGTCGCGACGATGGTCAGCGTCTCCCCGAGCGCGACCCGGCCCTCCACGCGGTCGACCCCGGAGTCCCAGTCCCGCCAGCCGCGGACGTCGGTCAGCAGGGCCCAGACGTCCGTGGGGCTCGCGTCGATGCGGGTGACCGCCTCGTAGCTCCTCACGCCGGGGAGTCTCCTCCGCCCGGGAGCCCCCGGCCAGGGATGCCGAGCCGGAGCCGCGGCGGAACGGCGCCCCCGGAGCGGGCCCAGCGGATCAGCCCCTCGACGTCGACCCCGTGCGGCGGCGACGCGGCGTAGCCGGCGATGTTGCCGGCGCCGCGCTCGAGCAGGGTCGCCGCGCCGGTCGGGTTGCCGCGCAGCGCGTGGGTCAGCCCGACGGCGAGCTGGGCGAGCCCGCGCCACAGCTCGCGCTCCTCCTCCGGGGCGGACTTCCACGCATCCTCGAGCACCTCGTGCGCGTGGAAGGGCCGGCCCGCGTCGAGCAGGGCCTGCGCCTCGACCAGCGCCTGGTCGGGCGGGCGGACGACGCCCTCCGGGGCGCGCTCCTCTCCTTCGACACCGTAGGGCAGGGGCCGGCCGAGGGCGTCCCGCGGTCGAGCGTTGCGCGCGCGGCCCTGGGCGTCCCGGTCCCGGCCACTGGTCATGGGGTCGATCCTCCCCCAACTACCGTGAGGCCGTGCTTCCCCACGAGGACCTCGGCGCCGCCTGGCGCAAGGCCCGCCCCCGCCCGGCCGGCCGGCATCTGGACAGCGCCGCCTGCAGCCGGCAGAGCCACCGCGCGCTCGAGGCCGCCGCGCACCACGCGCGGCACGAGGCGGAGCTGGGCGGCTACGTGGCCGAGGCGGCGTCCGACGACCTGCTCCAGCAGGGGCGCTCGGTGATCGGCGGCCTGGCGGGGATGGCCGCCGCAGACGTCGCGTTCGTCGAGTCGGCCCAGGCCGCCTTCGTCGCGCTGCTCTCCGGCTGGCGGCTGCCGGCGGGGTCGCGGGTCGCCTGCCTGCCCGGCGAGTACGCCCCCAACATCGCCCAACTGCGCGCACACGGCCTGCGCCCGGTGCCTCTGCCCGCCGACGGCATCGGCCGGGCGGACCTCGACGGGGTCGAGCGGCTGCTGGCCGACGACCCGCCGTCCTTCGTGCACCTGACCCACATCCCGAGTCACCGCGGTCTGCTCCAGCCGGCCGCCGAGGTCGCCGCCCTCTGCCGCACGGCCGGCGTGCCCCTGGTGCTCGACGCGGCCCAGTCGCTCGGCCACGCCGACACCGACCTCGGCGCGGACGTCGTCTACAGCACCTCCCGCAAGTGGCTGGCCGGTCCGCGCGGGGTCGGCGTCCTCTGCGTGCGCCCGGCGCTCGCCGCGCAGCTCACCCCAGTGCTGCCCGAGCCGGAGGGGGTGCCGGTGATGCGGGCGTTCGAGTCCGGGGAGGCACACGTGGCCGGACGCGTGGGCCTGGTGGTCGCCGTCGGCGAGCACCTGGCCGGGATCCCCGACCGGGTGCGCGAGCGGCTGGGCGCGATCGGCCGCGTGACGCGCGAGGTGCTCGACGGCGTCGACGGCTGGCGGGTCATCGAGCCGTTCGACGAGCCGACGGCGACCACGACGCTCATCCCGCCCGACGGCGTCGACGTCGTCGGCGCCCGCACCCGGCTGCTCACCGAGCACGGCATCGTCACCAGCGCGATCGGCCCGGAGCGGGCGCCGGGGGAGATGACCGGCCCGGTGCTGCGCGTCTCCCCGCACCTCGACGCCACGATCGACGACCTGGAGGCCCTCGCCGCCGCCCTCTGAACGACGGTCAGTGCACTAACCGTCGCCGACGGCCGCCTGGATGCGCTCGGAGACGCGGCGGTGCACGGCGAGCTGCTCCTCGAGCCCGCCGTGCACCGGGACGCCGTCCTCGACGACGAGCCGCCCCCCGACGACCGTGTGCCGGGCCGCGACCGGCCCGCAGCGCAGCCACGCCTCGACCGGGTCCGACAGCGCACCGGCGAACTGCGCGCCGTCCAGGGCCCAGACGACTAGGTCACCGCACGCCCCGACCGACAGCTGCCCGATCTCCCCGGACCGCCCGAGGCAGGCCGCGCCGCCGCGGGTGGCGATCTCGAGCGCATCGCGCGCCGACATCGACCCCGCCCCCAGGCGCAGCTTGCCCTGCAGCATCGCCGTCCGGGCCTCGAGCCAGAGCGAGGCGGAGTCCGCGGACGCCGAGCCGTCGACCCCGAGGCCGACCGGCGCGCCCGCGGCCCGCAGCTCGCCCACCGGCGACAGGCCGCTGCCCAGGATCATGTTGGACGACGGGCAGTGCGCCGCGCCGACCCGCGCGGCGCCCAGCCGGGTGACCTCTTCGGGGTTCGGCCAGACCACGTGCGCCAGCCACACCCGGTCGCTCAGCCAGCCGACGTCGGACAGGTAGTCGACCGGACGGCGACCGAACCGGGCGAGGCAGAACTCGTCCTCGTCCTGCGTCTCGCACAGGTGGGTGTGCAGCCGGACGTCGAGCTGCTCGGCCAGCTCCGCCGTCCGGACCATCAGCGACGTCGAGACGGTGAACGGCGAGCAGGGGGCGAGCGCGATCCGGGTCATCGCGAGCGGGTCACGGTCGTGGTGCGCCTCGACCAGCCGCTGCGACTCGGCCAGGATCTCGTCGTCGTCCTGCACGACGCTGTCCGGCGGCAGCCCGCCGTCCTTGACCGACAGGGACATCGACCCGCGGGTCGGGGAGAACCGGATGCCCAGGTCGCGGGCGGCCGCGATCTCGGCCGCGATCAGGTCGCCGGCGCCGCGGGGGTGCACGTACAGGTGGTCGGTGGACGTGGTGCAGCCGCCGAGCGCCAGCTCGGTCAGCCCGACGTACGCCGAGACGTACGCGGCCTCCTCGTCCAGCCGCGACCAGAGCGGGTAGAGCGTGACGAGCCAGTCGAACAGGCCACCGGTCAGCGCCGGCGCGAACGCCCGGGTCAGGTTCTGGTACAGGTGGTGGTGGGTGTTGACCAGGCCCGGCGTCACCAGGCAGCCGCGCGCGTCGATCGTGCGGACGGCGTCCGGCGGCGGGTCACCCGGTCCGCCCAGCCCGCTGATCGCTCCGCCCGTGACCGCGACCCACCCGCCGGGGATCTCGGTTCCGGCGTCGTCGACGGTCGCGACGAGCTCGGCGTCGGTGATCAGCAGGTCCGCGCGCTCCGGGGTGTCCACGGGGGCATCCTGCCCGTCCCTCTCACCCGGACGGCTGGTCGTCGACGTGGATGTCGAACGTGGCGCTGGTGCCCTTCACCTCGTTCACCTTGACCGAGACGCCGTACTCGGTCGGGTCGTCGGGGGCGGTGAGCGTGCACCGGGTCGTCGCACCGACCTCGGCCTTGACGTCGTCCGGGCAGCTGATGGAGGGCCGGACGCCGATCTGGTGCTCGAGCGCGTCCTCCGCCTTGGTGGCGACCTCGTCGGCGGTCAGCACGGCGGTGTCCCCGCAGGCCGACAGGCCGGCGAGCAGGACGGGGACGGCGGCCATCAGGGGAAGGCGGCGGGGCACGGCGGCTCCTCGGAGGCGGTGGTGCGCGACCCTAGCCGCGGCACCCGTGGCCGCCCACCGTTTCCCGCGCGGGCTCAGCCGGCCGGCCCGTCGAGCAGCCTCGCCACCGCCGGGGGCAGCTCCCCGGACACCGGACGCGAGCGGATCAGCCGGCCGGCCTCCTGCGGGGGCAGTCCGACGGCACCGAGCACCTCGAGCGCCTGGACGTCGGGCAGCGCGTCGAACCACCGCCGTCCGAGTGCCGCGCGTCCGGCCGGGGTGGGACGGCCCCACAGCCGAAGCCGCGCCATGCCGCCGTCCGGATACACATCGAGTCGCACCCGGGTGACGCCCGGCGCGCCCTCGACGACGAACCGGTGCCGGGTGTCGGGCTGCAGCCGGGTGCGGGGCAGCAGCTGCACCTCGCCGTGGGAACCGAGCCCGGTCAGCGCGGCGGTACCCGGGGCGTTGCCGAGGAAGTAGGAGGTGTCCAGTTCGGCGAGGGTGACGACGCCCTCGCACGCCAGCGCCACCTCGACCCAGTCGTTGCCCGAGTCCCGACGGCGGGCGGTCTCCCAGCCCTCGCCCATCGAGCGGGCCAGCCCCCGGGCGATCAGCTGCGCGGGCCGGCCGTAGAACTCGTTGCTGACTGCCGTGATCCGGCCGCCGTTCTCGAGCGCGGCGAGGTCGAACGGGCCGGTGTCGACCAGGCGCGGGTCGGGCAGCACCGTGCCGTGCACCCGCAGCCGGGCGACCCCGCCGTCCGGATGGATGTTGAGCCGCACGTGGGTGATGCGGCGGTCGGAGTAGACCGGGAAGTAGTTGGACTTGTTGCCGGCGAGGTCGGTCAGCGGCAGCAGCGGCTGCCAGTCGGCCCGGAGCAGCTCGTCGACCGAGCAGTGCCCTTCGATCGCGGCCCCGTCGACGGAGGCGCGCGACGGGTAGTTGCCACTGAAGAACGCGGTGTCGACGACGACCCCGGCCACGACGCCGGGCGCCCCGAGCCGGACGATCGCCCAGTCGTGCCCGGGTGTGCGACGGCGCCGGGTCTCCCACCCGTCGTACTCCTTGCCCTTGTGACCGAACGCCGTCCGTTCGGCGGGTGGCTCGGGCAGCACGAGGTTCTCCTTGGCCGCGAAGAACTCGTCGTTGGCGGCAACCACCGCCCCGCCCAGCGCGCGGCTCGCCAGGTCGGGCAGACGGGCGAAGTCGGTCATCGGACTCCCTGTTGCGGTCGGGATCGGCGCGGATCACTGTGGCACGTGCGGGGCCCACCCACTTGCGACTCTTCCGGAGCAGCCATGACCACGCCCGATCGCCCTGACTCCAAAGCAGACCTCGAAGCCCGCGCCAAGGAGTACGTCGAAGACCTGCCGGCGGAGACCGCGCTCGGAAACCCCGACCCCGAGGGCGGCAGCGACGCCGACCCGAAGAAGTTCGACGAGAGCGGCACGAAGGGCAGCGAGGCCTAGCCCCGCTCGAGCAGCCGGCCGATCGGTGACCCGTCGGGCGGCCGCCCCCCCAGCCCCCCCCGGCGGCCGCCCGCCCCCGCAGCCACGTCCGGCGGACGGCGCCCGTCAGGGGCCGGCCGGTGTAGGGCGTGACCGGGTTGCGGTGCTCGAGATCGCCGACCGTCCACCGTTCCTCGGGAGCGAAGGCCACCAGGTCGGCGTCCTTGCCGACGGCGATCGCGCCCTTTCCGGACAGTCCGGCGAGCCGGGCCGGCGCCGTGGCCATCCAGCCGGCGACGGCGTCGAGCCCGATTCCCCGTGCCTGGGCGCCGGTCCACACGACCGGCAGGGCGACCTGGAGCGAGGCGATCCCGCCCCAGGCGGCACCGAAGTCGCCCTCGTCGAGCCGCTTGAGGTCCGGGGTGCAGGGGGAGTGGTCGCTGACCACCAGGTCGATGTCGCCGTCTTCGAGGGCGGCCCAGAGCGCGTCGCGGTGGGTCCGCTCGCGGATCGGCGGGCAACACTTGAAGGACGTCGCCCCGTCGGGCACCTCCTCGGCGGCGAACGTCAGGTAGTGGGGGCAGGTCTCCACGCTGATCCGCACCCCGTCCGCCCGGGCCTGCCGCAGCAGCGGCAGGGCGTCGCCGTCCGCGAGGTGGACGACGTGCACGCGCGCCCCGGTGTCGCGGGCGGCCGCCACCAGCCCGCCGATCGCCGTCTCCTCGGCCGCACCGGGCCGTGAAGCGAGGAAGGCGGCATAGCTGGCGCCCTCGGGTTCCGGTGCGGCCTCGATGACGGCGGCGTCCTCGGCGTGCGCGATGAGCAACCCCTCGACCGCGGCCAGCTCGGCGAGCGCCGCGCGCAGTCCGGCGTCGTCCAGCGGGGGGAACTCCGGCACTCCGGAGTCGAGCAGGAAGCACTTGAACCCGACGACGCCGGCGGCCAGGAGTGGCCGCAGCTGGTCGACGTTCCCGGGTACGGCGCCGCCCCAGAAGGCCACGTCGGCCGCGACCTGGCCCTTCGCCGCGTCCCGTTTCACGTGCAACGCCTCGACGGAGGTCGTCGCGGGGATCGAGTTCAGGGGCATGTCGACGATCGTCGTGACGCCACCGGCGATCGCGGCGCGGGTCGCGGAGGCGAAGCCCTCCCAGGCGGTGCGCCCGGGCTCGTTGACGTGCACATGGCTGTCGACCAGGCCGGGCAGCAGCGCCTCGTCGTCGGCCAGGGTGACGGCGTGGGCGGGCGCGTCGTCGTACGCCGTGACGGCGATGATCCGGCCGCCTGCCGTGTGCACCGCAGCCGGCCGGACGCCGTCCGGCAGCACGACACGCCCGCCTCGGACGACGAGCCGGCCGCTGACCTCGTTCTCCACGGTGGATGCATAGGCCAGTCGGGGCGCCGGTGGCAACCGACGCGCCTCTTGCGCCGGACCCCTCGCGCTTCTATGGTTCATTACATGAGTAACGAACCCAGGGACCATGCGCGCCCTGGCTGGAGCCGGCGATGAACGAGGACGCCGGACCGATCTTCCGCCAGGTGGCGGCAGAGATCGAGAACGCGATCGTCGACGGATCCCTGGCCGAGGAGAGCCAGGCGCCGTCGTCGAACGAGCTGGCCGCCTTCCACCGCATCAACCCCGCCACCGCGGCGAAGGGCCTGAACCAGCTGGTCACCGACGGGGTGCTCTACAAGAGACGAGGAGTCGGGATGTTCGTGGCAACCGGCGCTCGCGAGCAGCTGCTCAAGCGGCGGCGCAGCGAGTTCGCCGACCAGTACCTGCGCCCCCTGATGACGGAGGCGACCAAGCTCGGCATCTCCACCCGGGAGCTCGCCACCATGATCGACCGCTGGGAGGACCCCCGATGACCGCCGCCGCCACCCTGGACGACGTCACCATGCGCTTCCGCGAGCACACGGCCCTCGATCGCGTGAGCACCGTCATCGAGCAGGACGCGATCACCGGGCTCCTCGGACGCAACGGCGCCGGGAAGACCACGCTGATGCAGCTGCTGGCGGGCCATCGGGTGCCGACCAGCGGCCGCGTCGAGGTGTTCGGCGGCCGGCCGTTCGAGAACGATGCCGTCCTGGGGCGCATCTGCTTCATCAAGGAGGGGCAGCGCTATCCCGACCACTTCCGGGTCCGCGACGCCCTGGACAGTGCGGCGCTCATGTTCCCCGCCTGGGACGGCGCCCTGGCACGGTCGCTGGTGCGCGACTTCGACCTGCCGCTGGGGCGTCCGATCAAGAAGCTGTCGCGCGGCATGACGTCCGCGGTCGGCATCGTCATCGGGCTCGCGTCGCGCGCACCGGTCACCCTCTTCGACGAGCCGTATCTCGGCCTGGACGCCGTGGCGCGGCAGCTGTTCTACGACCGGCTGCTGGCCGCCTACGCGGAGGACCCCCGCACCGTCGTCCTCTCGACCCACCTGATCGAGGAGATCTCCGGCCTGCTGGAGCGCGTCCTGCTCATCGAACGGGGCCGGGTGCTGCTCGACACCGACGCGGAGGCGCTGCGCGGAAGTGCCCTGACGGTGACCGGGCCGCGCGACGCCGTGGCCGTCTTCGCCGGCCGGCACGAGCTGTTGCACACCGAGACACTCGGTGGCCACAGCCGGGCGGTCGTCCGCCTGCTCGGACCGGTGGACGGCGTCGCCGAAGCCGGGCTGCACACCGAGCCCACCACCCTGCAGCAGCTCGTCGTGGCGATGAGCCTGCACATCGACCGCACCCGGTCCGACCACCGGGCTCACGACCTCGAGGAGATGCCCCGATGAACCGCGTGCTCGCTGCGGCGCGCCTGCAGCTGATCCATCCGGCCGCCATCCTCGGCATCCCGTGGGCGATCGCGGCGTCCAGTTTCGTCATCAACTGGGGCGTCTGGTCGCTCGCCGGCCTCGGCGATCAACCCGATGCCTTCACCGGCGGGGTGGCCTCGCTCTACGTCACGGTGGCCGTGGTGTTCGTCCAGGCGGTCACCCAGTTGCTGCCGTTCGCGATGGCGATGAGCCTGAGCCGCCGTACCTACTGGTTGAGCATCTCGCTGGTCGGAGTCGGCTCGGCGCTCGCATACGGCGTGGCCCTCACGATCCTCAGCAGGCTGGAGAGGGCGACCGGCGGATGGGGTGTGGGCCTGGACTTCTGGACGCCGCCTGCCATCCGGGCGGACAACGTCTTGTTGCAGGTCCTGGTGTCCGGCGCCCCGATGCTGGCCTGCATCTTCGCCGGTATCGGCTTCGGCGTGGTGTCCAAGCGCTGGGGCCCCTCCGGCGTGTGGGGCTTCATCATCGTGGCCATGCTGGCGCTGGGCGGGCTGGTCTCGCTCATCACCTGGCTGCGGGCCTGGGGCAGCATCGGGACGTGGCTGACCGGCCAGTCGCTCGCCACGCTCGCCGTCGGCTTACCGGTAGCCCTGGCCCTCGTCCTCGCCGCGGCCACATTCCGCGGTATCCGCCGAGTCGTCCCCTGACCGCGGCGGCGGCTTGTGCACTAACCGCCGCGACGGTTAGTGCACAAACCGCCGTCCGCCGTTGTTTCCGGGGACGACGAAGGGGCCCCAGCCTGTCGGCTGGGGCCCCTTCGGGAATGGTTGTCCGGCGGCGTCCTACTCTCCCACCCCGTCTCCAGGGCAGTACCATCGGCGCTGAGAGGCTTAGCTTCCGGGTTCGGAATGAGACCGGGCGTTTCCCTCTCGCCATGGCCGCC